>CAWAVJ010000048.1:0-146286 GCA_963785355.1 uncultured Alphaproteobacteria bacterium | reverse complement strand
AGGCTTCGATGGTTCCCACGTCGCGCCAGTAGGGCTCTGCATCGGCCGTTTCGCCGGGAATGCGGTTGTCCTGGAAATCGTACGCGTAAATCTGCGCTTTGCCGGCCAGCTTGGGCAGGATGTCGCGCCCGAAATCGTGGCTGCTCGATTCCTCGGCCGCGTCTTCGGCAAGCAGGCGGAGCAGGCTGCGCGTGGAGAAGATGTAGTTGCCCATGGAGGCATAGACGCGGGTGTCATCGCCCGGCATGGTCGGCGCCGTGGGGTTCTTCTCGTGGAACGCCAGAATGCGGCCGGCTTCGCTGACTTCGACGACGCCGAGCTCGGAAGCATGCCGTTTGTCCACCGGGATGACCGCCACCGTGACCTCGGCGCCCTTGTCCAGGTGGTAGTCGAGCATGTTGTTCAGGTTCATGCGGTAGATGTGGTCGCCGCCGAAGATGGCTGCCGCGTCCGGGTCTGCCTGCTCCACCAAGTTGATGTTCTGGTATATGGCGTCGGCCGTTCCCTGGTACCAGGTCTCGCCGGGAGACCGCATTTGCGCCGGCACCGGAATGATGAATTGCGACTTCAGCAGGGTGCCGAACTGCCAGCCTTCGCTGAGGTGCTGCAACAGCGTGCCCGACACACCATAGCCCTGATCGTCCGTCATGATCAGTAGCACGTTTGGCGCACCCTTCGGCGGCACGATGCGCGGCGGCCACCAGGGCGTCGAATCCTTGGCACTTTCTTTGATCACACCGCCAAATTTTGGCGGTGGCGGCGGAATTTGCTTCCCGTCAATCGTCGTCGTCGCATCGGCGGAGCCCAATTTGCCCGTGACTTGCTGGGCTGTCACCGGTGCAACGGCTGGTGCGAGGAACGTCAGGAAAATTATGCCTAGTTGAAGCAGAATGCGAGTCGGCGAACTCTTCTCTGAATTCCTCATATCGTGATCACCCCGCTGTAGACTTATCGATACTGGGGAGTCACGATACGAGCCACGTCCGTCCTCGTATATTGGCAGAAATGACAGGCCGGTTAATCCTGTGGAATACCCTATCAGTGGACGAAACGTCGCGTAACCCGAAAAGAGAAGCGCCGTCTCGGCACCTGACCGGGCGATAGGCTTAATCCAGAAGGGAAGTCAGACCAGGCAAGCGTGAAATGAAAGCGGCGAGAAAACCTGTAAAATCGTCCTCGTCCGCGCGCCGTTTTTCCTTTGAATTGGCTGATATAGCAGTTGGTCGTACCTGAGGCATTCATTGTTGCTAGCGGCGCGTGAGGCCCTCGAGTTCTTCGAGCGTGCGCGGCCGATCCGAGCCGAATAGCCGCGAAAGTTCGTAAACTCTTCCACCATTAAGGAACTTGCAGAAGAGATTAATGTAAGCTCTACATCGAGCACATCTAATCGGACCATTTTCACCAAAATTGACAATGGGGAGGGAGGATTCCCCAGGACGGGCTCGAGCAAAAGGTTGTATAACCATAGCCAAAGGAATCTTGGAGGTCATGCAAAGATCTTCACTTATCGGTACATGATAGGTGGTGATGCGCGCAAAACGAGGACTACAATTGCCATCATCGTAAATGGGAGCAGGTGTAGTGGGTAAGGGTGCCGCAGTATCAACTAGCATACTACCTTCTAAACATACTTTGAACATGCTCGCTACAAAAACGAGCCGCATCCGCCTGTTGAGCTGCAACATAATCCGGCATTTGAGCTGAATTAATTTTGGGAGCTGCCATTGGGGCAGCCTGAGGGATTAAGGCCGGTCGTGACATTTGGGGAGGCGACATTGTTCGAAAGGTCGATTGTTGCGGTTGAAAGGGAGATGAGGCTTGTGCCATCATTGGTTGTGAAGAGTAATATTGACCAGCATATCCATCATGACCGACTGTGGGGGTCCCATAAGGAGCTGGTGCCGCCATACCAGCCATTTGTGGATGAGGAGGAGCGGCAACTTGGTACGGTTGTGGCGAATACCCTCCTATGTGATGATGAGGAGGACCACTGGCAATGGGGGACCCACTCTGCAGAGCGTAAGGATTAACAACAGCTTGTGGTTGCACTGGTTCACCAGGCGGCCTAGCTTTGTACGGATTTGAAGGATAAGACTGCATGAATTAGTCTCGAATAATCTCTTCAATTAAAGGGGAGGGGCGTCCCTTTTCCTATAATTCTTTCACTCAACCAGCCAAGAACAGCTCAAAAGTTGAACCAATCACATTAATCCACACTAAAGAGAATCGTGCATGGATTGCTGCTTTCCTTCTCAAGATAAGATCTCTATATTGCATTATATTTTGGCACGAATTCTTGTACAATTTATTGAGGAGAAAGTTGGACTATTGCTCGGTAGGTTTAGCACGTTTTTGAACAGTGTTACTGAGAGAGGTAGTGGCAGGATTACCATTTCCACCACGATGAGCATGACGTCCATTGGTATTACGAGGATGAGAGGTTCCACCACCATCCTTACGAAGGGTGGGAGGACGACGAGGTTCAATTTTTATGGGTTGACCATTAAAGGTGAGACTAGCCTTAAGAACGGCAGCTTGAGCTTCGGCCGTCTCAAATTCTACAAAGGCAATGCCCTTGGTAAAGACACATTCAAATGATTTGACGGGTCCAAATGCTTCGAAAAGTTTGCAAAGATCACGTCGATCAATGGGTGTGGGAATATTGCTAGCATAAACCGCCTTTGTAGCATCATAATCGTCATTGGTATTATCACGACGACGATAGTTTCCACCATCTTGACGACGCTCTGCACGTTCACCGGTACGATAATTCACACGACGGCTTGCTGCAAGACGAAGCCGCGCGCCATCTGGCCTACCGCACGGGCATTGGCGGGCTTGTCGAGCTATGGCAGCCGGAGCGCGGCGAGAAAACGGAAAAGGGCAGCGTCTGGGAGCCCGATGCGGAGGCATCTCCCGCGCCGAAACCCGCGGAGGTGTTGGCTGGGCGCATCGCCACGCAAATCAAGCATTGGCTCGATAGCGGCGAGGGCCTTGCGTCCTTAGGCCGGGCCATCGAGCCGGGCGATATTCTCATCCTGCTCCGCAAGCGCGAGCCCATGGCGAGGCTGCTGCAAGCCGCGCTCAAGCGCGAGGGCATCCCGGTGGCTGGCACGGACCGGATCGCGCTCACCGAAGAACTCGCGGTGATGGACTTGCTGGTGCTCGGCGACGCGCTGCTTCAGCCGGAGGACGATCTGGCACTCGCCACCGTGCTGAAAGGCCCGTTGTTCGGGGTTGGCGAGGACGATCTCTTCAAGCTGGCCTATGGCCGCGAGGGCTCGCTTTGGCAGCGTTTGGAGCGCGATCCCAGATACAGCGAGCGTGACTCCGCAGCGTCATTCCCGCGAATGCGGGAATCCACTTCTGAGGCTGGAACAAGCTCTCATGTGGGTCCCCGCCTGCGCGGGGACGACGCTGCGGCCTCGCAGCAATTCTCTCACACGCTCTACAGGGCGCACGCGGGCAAGTTAGCGAAGTGGCGCGAGCTGACGCGAAAGCTCAGCCCCTTCGATTTCTATGCCCATATTTTAGAAGCGGACGGCGGGCGCAAAGCTTTTGGCGCGCGGCTCGGGGCGGAATGCTTCGATGCAATCGACGAGTTTCTGGCCCTGGCCGAGACCTTCAGCGCCCGGCCGCAAGGCAGCCTCGCGGAGTTCGTATCCTTCGCGCGAAAAAGCGCTTCCGAGGTGAAGCGCGAGATGGACCAGGCCGCGCGCGAGGTCCGCATCATGACGGTGCACGGCGCCAAGGGCCTCGAAGCCAACATCGTCATCCTGGCCGACACTTGCGGCAATAAGAGCGCCTCCCCGGTTCCGGTTTTCTTCTTGGACGATAACAGCGGCGCGCCCGCCATTCCCGCTTGGGCCGTCAAGGGAACCGGCGGATTGCGGCCCATCGCGGACGCAAAGGACGCCATCAAGGCCGGCGAGCAGCGCGAGCAAGGGCGGCTTCTCTATGTAGCTATGACGCGCGCCCGCGACCGGCTTTACATCGCAGGCTTTCACAATGGCTCGCTGCCGGCGGGGAGCTGGTATGCGACGATCCGGAATGCTTTGGCGCCAGCGCTCAAGGAAGCGCAGGATTTTGTGGGCCGGCCGTTTGGCGGACGGGGCAATGGCAGGAGACCGGCGCGCTGGCCTTGAGCGCGGCTCATGTGGATGGGGAGGGACTTCCCGCGTGGCTGGCGGCGCTTGCGCCAAAGGAGCAACCGCATCCGATCCTCTCGCCCTCCCGGATCGTGGAGGCCGCCGGAGCAGGCCCAGCCGCTTTCGCGCAACGCGCAGGGGTTGATCGCGAGACGGCGCAGACGCGCGGAACACTGATCCATCGGCTTTTGGAGGTCTTGCCTGCCTTGCCCGCGGAGCACCGCGCGAAAGCGGCAAAGCTCATGGCAGCCGCCTTCGCCAGCGAGCTTAGCGCGCAGCAAAGGGAGGAGGCAGTCCTGCATGTGCTTTCGCTGCTTGCAAAGGGAGCGCTCGCGCCGGAGGGCGGACACACGCTGCCGGAAGCCGGTCTCGCGGTGACGGTGCGCAACGCCAAGGGCGAGCCAGTAGCGGCCATCCTCGGCCAGGCCGACCGCATCGGCTTGAGCGATGGCGCCTGCGCCGTCCTCGACTATAAATCGGGCAGCCTCCCGGCGGACGGCGCCGTCAAACCCGCCCATCTCGCACAGCTCGCCTGCTACAGGCTCGCCCTGCAGCGCATTTACCCGGACGCGAGGCTGCGCGCCGCTATCTTCGACACCAGTTCTGGCAACGCCAAGGAAGCGGCGGGGCAGGACATCGACGCCGCGCTCCAGCAGGTTCTCGGCGCGCTTTGACCGCTCCCCGTCAATGCCGCATCAGCACCGGCAGATTGGCGTGATCGAGGATGTAGCGCGTGACGCCGCCCAGCAGCGCCTCCCGCCATTCGCCATGGGCATAGGCGCCCATCACCAGAAGATCGGCGCCAAGTTCATGCGCCAGTTTCAGGAGCTGCGCGCCTACGGGACCATCGTGACCCGGTACGGCATGGGCCAAGGCCTGGATGCCATGCTCGCGAAGCAGGGCTGGGACCACGGCTTCGGTCACGCGGGCGCGCAGCACATGCACGGCTTCGGCCTTGGCCAGGATCGGCATGGCGTCCAGAACGGCTTTCGGGGCGCGTGCATCGTCCTTCCAGGCGACCGCGACCACGCGCCCGAATTCGCCTTTGCTCTCGGGCGGTACGATCAGGACGGGGCGTGAAGTATCGAATAGCGCGGCGTGGAGCGCGTCGCGGGTCTTGCCGGGTTCGCGCGCGCTGCCCAGAACCGCGGCGCTGGAAATCCGGCCAAGCTCGCCCACGAGATGAGCGATGTCGCCTTCGGTTTCGATAAATTTGGCGGTCCTTAGTGGCCGCGCTTGCTCCTCCCAGCGCCGCGTCATGGACCTTACCTCGCGCGCCCACGCTTCCTCGGAGGCTCTGAGGCGCGCTTCCTGCGCATGGGTGAGGGCTTGATCGGCCTCCATCAGCTCGGCGACGGGCGGGTTGCGCACCGCAAGTGCCTCAAGCGTGCCTTTGTCTCCCCAGAAGCTCAAGAGCCGCGCCGCGTTTGACAGCACGCTACCCACATTTTCCGGCCGGTCCAGCACCGCCAGAACCACGCCGCCATTGGCCGTTGCGCCCAAGAACTCCTGGCTGTGGCGCGCCCCTGTTGATGACCTCGGCGCTCGCATAGCCCGCGGTCACGGCCAGCAGGCAAAGGATGAGCGATAGCGCAATGTTCGCGAAGGCGGCGCCGAGCTTGCCGTCGCGGGCCAGGTCCAGGGTTTGCAGGCTGAAGGACGAGAAGGTGGTGAAGCCGCCGCAGATGCCGATCATCACAAAGGCGCGGGCATCGGGGGTCGCGGAAAAGCGTCCCTCGCTTGCCGTGAGCGCGGCGAACAGGCCGATGACGAACGAGCCCGAGACGTTGATGAAAATGGTGCCCCAAGGGAAATGCGGCCCGAGCACGCGAACCACGGCGTTCGCCATCCAGGCTCGTGCAACGCTGCCGATGGCGCCGCCAAGAGCGATGTAGAGATAGGTCAGCATGAGCGCTCCGCGTATCGAAGGCGGGCACAAAAATACCCGCTTTCGTTGCAGCAGGAGCCATCAGCCAAAAGGCGGTTTCGGGGGTGCCCCATCCCCGTCGGCCGCAACCTTATAAAGGATCACGGTAATTTCGCAAGAGGAGGTAGTGCGCTTATCGGTCTCGCGCCCAAAACCCGCAGGCAAACATTCCGGTGTCACAAGCGCGTGCTAAGGCTTTGCCCAAAAATAACTGCGCCATCTGGCTTGTCCTTTTGTCCGCCCGCTGCGTTCCGGAAAGGGTTACATACCTCTTAGCGACGCGCTACCGCACGGCGCTACTTGAGCGCTTGGGTATGCGCTCCTTTCCGTGCCTTGCGGGCGAACAAAATTCCGGCGCCATATGACCGCACTTATTTCCAGGCAAAGCCTTAGTAATACGCTTCTTTCAATTTGCTGCCCGCTTTCGGAGCTCCGGTATGCCCTCTAAAACACGGAAGTCTGTGCTGTTGTCCACTTTGGCGGGTGTGCTCGCTGTATCCGTAGCGGCAGCTGCCTACGCTCAAGAACGCGGGACGCAGGATGGCGCGCCCGTGACGGCAAGCCCTATCAAGCATCTCATCGTTATCATTGGCGAGAACCGCACCTTCGACCATGTTTTCGGCGTCTACAAGCCGCGGCCTGGCGAGACGGTGTCCAATCTTTTGTCCAAGGGCATCGTGACCGAAGACGGTAAGCCCGGCACGCATTTCGAACTGGCCCGGCAATATCGGGCGTCTGCCCCACCGGCGTATTTTATCGCCGCCCAGAGCAAGACGCCCTATGACTTCCTGCCGCCGCCTCAGCTTGAAGGCACCCCAAATACGCCAGGCACCGAGTGGCCGCCCTTTATCAGTCTCCCTGACGGGCCGAAGCCCGATCTCGCGCCCGCGGACATGTATCTGCTGACGACTGGCGCTACCGGCCTGCCGGACACGCAGGGCGACGATGTGCGCGTGAGCCGCGCGGAAGATCTTCCCAATGGGCCGTTCCAGCTTACTGGGCCGAACCTGCCCTACGATTCCTACACAGGGGATCCCGTTCACCGCTTCTACCAGATGTGGCAGCAATCCGATTGCAGCACCGCGAATGCCACGCCAAGCAACCCAAGCGGCTGCCTGAACGATCTCTATCCCTACACCGCCGATGCCTTCTCCACCCGCGTCCAGGGCGGAACCTCGATGGCATTTTACAACATGCTGCAGGGCGATGCGCCCTATCTCAAAGCGCTCGCTGACGAGTACACGATGAGCGACAACTACCACCAGGCGGAGATGGGCGGCACCATGGTGGAGCATTTCTATATCGCCATGGCCGATAACCTCTACTACAGCGACGGCAAGGGCGGCGCCATTCCTGTCCCTGCCTTCGCCGTTGCCAACCCCAATCCGAAAAGCGGGACAGACGGCCAATTCACGCAAGATGGCTGGTTTACCGAATGCGCGGACGCAGCCCAGCCCGGAGCGGCGCCTATTCTGAGCTATCTCGCCTCGCTTCCCTACAAGCCGGACCCGAAATGCGAGCCGGGCCATTATTACGCGCTTAACAACCTCTATCCAGGCTACAAGGCCGATGGCTCGCTCGACACGGGCGGAAAGGCGCTCCCGCCTTCTACGGTGCGCAGCATTGGCGACGCGCTAAGCGAAAAGGGTATTTCGTTCCGCTACTACGGGGGCGGCTATAATGCCGCTTTGAGCGGGAACACATCGCTTTATTGCAACCTATGCAATCCGTTCCAATTCCAGACCTCGATCATGGCCGATCCGGCCTCGCGCACCGCGCATCTAAAGGACGTGCGGGATTTGTTCGCGGATATCGAAGCGAACACGCTGCCCGCCGTGTCCTACGTCAAGCCGGACGTGTGGACGGATGGGCATCCCGAAAGCTCGAAGCTTGGCCTGTTCGAAGCGTTCGCGCGCAATGTTATCGAGCGCGTCAAGGCCAAGCCGGAGCTGTTTGCGGATACCGCGATCTTCGTCACCTTCGACGAAGGCGGCGGCTATTACAATTCCGGCTTCATCCAGCCGCTGGATTTCTTCGGCGACGGGCCGCGCATCCCGTTCATAGCCGTGTCGCCATACGCTACGGGCGGCCGCGTTGTGCACAGCTACGCCGATCACGCCTCGGTGGTGAAATTCATCGAGCGGAACTGGGGCCTTGCGCCGCTAAGCGCCCGCAGCCGGGATAATCTGCCAAATCCCAAGACGATGCCGGCAACCCCTACGTGCCGGTCAACAGCCCTGCGATTGACGACCTCTACGGCATGTTCGATCTCGGCCGGAAGTAATACGAAATCCGGCTAATTACAGCGCATTAGCTACGACGCCCCCGTCCGCACCCGCTTGCGGGTGCGGCAGCAAAAGATGCAAACACGCCAAGGCGTGTTTGCGCGCAGAAGGACAGGCTGAGGCGGGACTCTGCGGAGCCGCCGCACGGTTGCAGTGGGGGGCTATCCGTCACCAGACGATGGTTTGGAAGAGGTCGAGGCGGTCCTTGAGGTAGTCGCGTTCGATGGATAAGCCCTCGTTGCCGAAAACCAGCGTTTCCTCGTCGTCCTGTTTGAAGCGCGGCCAGTCCAGCGCGCCGCCGCCATTGGGATCGCCGGTCTTGGCGAAGTTGGTCCAGTACAGCATCATCAGCCGGCTGACTTCGTAATTATGCCGGTGCATCAGCATGTTAAGCGGGAAGGGAACCACCTTCCGCAGGGTGCCAAGCGCGTAGGCCACCTCAAGTCCATGCGGCGAGCCGCCCAGAAGCCGCAGCAGCGGCGGCTGGAAATCGAAGTTGTAATGATAGACCGGCAGGCCCTTGTGCGTGACGTCTCTCGCGATCATGCGCGCGGGTTCGACGAAATGGGCGTCGCCCCAGATGTGGTCGGCGAGGAAGCCGTCCGTCATTAGGAGCTGCGGCGGGTACATCGAGGATAGCTCGTCGAGCTGCGAGCCCGCGGCGCGCTTCACATCGGCTTCCGTGACGTGCAAGGCTTTGCGCAGAAGCACGCCTTCATAGCTGTTGGAGCCCACAATGAGCGGTACGGGAGCCTCGCCGCCGCTGTCGAAAACCGCCTCCATCTGGCCGGTCAGCAACTGCCCGTCGAGAAACGGCGTGTGGTCCTCAACTCCGGCGCCGCGGAGATTCTCCAGCAGGTCCTCCCAACGCTTGCCGCGCAAGCCTGCAATCGCATTTTCAGGCGCGAGCCCGAAGGCGTGCGCGGCTTTCTCGCCGATTTGATGCGCCGAAAGAAACCTGCCGCTACTCGCCTCGAGCGACGGCGCGATCCAGCGCCCGCCGCCGCTTTGGACGATGGCTTTGTGGAATAGCCCGCGCGCGGAGGGCGCCGTCATGAGCGCAAGCACGCTGATGCCGCCGGCGAACTCGCCGAACAGGGTGACGTTGGAGGGATCGCCGCCAAAAGCCTCGATGTTGGCTTTCACCCATTGCAGCGCCGCGATCTGGTCGAGAAGGCCGTAATTCGCGGTGGGAAATCCTTCCGCCTTCGCCTCCGCGTCGAGCTGCGGATGCCCGAAAAAGCCAAGAATACCAAGGCGATAGTTGAGCGTGACCACTACCACGCCGCGCGTGGCGAGGTTGTCCCCATCGTAGATCGGCATCCGCGCGGAGCCGCTCTCGAAAGCGCCGCCGTGCAGCCAGACCATCACCGGGAGCTGGGCTCCTGGGCGCCGTGAGGGCGTCCAGACGTTGAGGGTCAGGCAGTCCTCGCTAATATCGCTAAGCGGGATGTCCTTGCTGGGGGCTTGCGGGCAGGCGGGTCCGAAGGCATAGGCCGGGCGGATGCGCTTCCAGGCCGCCACCGGCGCCGGCGCACGCCAGCGTAGCTCCCCTACGGGAGGCGCGGCGTAGGGAATGCCGCGGAAGACGCGCACGCCGTCCTGCCAAAGCCCCTCCACTTCGCCGCCGGCGACCGCCACGCGAGCTTGAGCCCAAGCCATTGATGTGTATGCAGAAAAACAGAGCGCCAGAGCTGCGGCAATCGCAGCAGTGGCAAGGGCCTTGCAAATTTTCATGGGCCTTCGCTTCCGAGCTTAAATACCTGCCCGGTATTGGGAGCATAAATCGTGGCCCTATTTGGGATGGAGTGCGGCTTTTCGCGGCCGGTGCGCCGATGGTATAACTCCAACGCCCCGCGAAACGCAGGTGAGACGTTAATGGCTGGAGTGGGCCGCCTGGCCCTTTTGGGTGAGTAGAATTGTAGGCGATAGCGCCTTAAGGGGGCGTTAACGCGGCTCAAGACGCTAACGCATTGATATTGATAGTAAAAATTGGCTACGCGCGGCGCGCTTTTGGTTAATCCGCGAACTGCAAATATATTTAATAGGATTTTGGAGTCGCAGAAATCGACCTAAAGCGGGAAAAGATTCGCAGAAAGACGGCGGCGGAAAATATGAGGCGGTGCCGTTTACCACGCCGGCATTAACCATAGAGCGGCGCCTACGGGTCTTTACCATCCGTTTACAGCCAGCCTATGCTTCAGGCTGGCTTGCCCAACCGCGGCATGCGCTCGCGATTTCCTTACGCTGGAGCCCTTAAGGCAATTCGCGGTTTTACTTGAATGGCAGCTAGAACCTGATCGTAAACCTGAATAGCCGCGGGCATTTCAATTGTGACTGCGAGCGCGAAGGAAATGGCCTCGTCAATCGGCGTGCCCCGATCCCGCTCTCGTTGCACCTGAACTGGGATCGTGTTTCCAACTAAAGCGTCGCCTATGCGTGCATCGCGCCATCTGCGATGAACGACGGTTCCACTCTCCGCTTGAGAGTTGGACGGCTGCCCCGTTGTCGTTCCAACTCCGGCAGCTTCCAGTGAAGATGCTTCAAGCGAGGGAATTTTCAGCTTCACGGCGCGATACGCCAGATGTCCAGGTAGGATTGGCGTAAACCAGGCAAGTGTCGCCCTAACTTCTCGCAGCCCCGCGCTGGCGGCTAAGACTGCAGGAAGCGTCACATCGAACGTTAGCGATGCCTCCGGTGCCAGCGTTCCAGTAGCCCACATTCAAGATGCTACAAGCTCCCAAAAGTTGAGCAGCTTGCTAACGTTTGTGAGCATCCTGGAGCGGCCTTATTCTTGTCCACCAAAACACTCATATTAGAAGGCATGAATATCCCGTGAGACCATATAAACTTCAAAGGACACAGATCGAGGTAAGCATGCTTGCCATACCTGATAATCTCGATGTGCTTAACTTCAGGTTCAATAAAGTAACATATAGAGTCGAGTGCAACGATCCTGATATTTGGATGAAACGTGTTGCTGGTCATTACCAGGAACACTGCTTCCTATTAAATATACATGACGCAAGCGTAATGTTTTGTTGCGATATTGAGCAAAAAGAAAATGGTGATCATCTGGATTTTTACTGGTCGATCCGGAAGACTACGAGGCACTGGAAGTATAAAACGGGTGGAACCCGTGGACCAGAAGATATTGTGCAAGCAGCAAAAGTCCTAAAGAGGGCATTGTTCTTTCATTGTGGTTATGGAGGCCCCAATGAAAATCGAGTTGTCAAAGTCTCCGTCGATCCTTGGTTCTGGAGGTTTCTAGGCACCAAGGAACAAGGACTCTGATTTGATTTGCGGGAAGATTAATATAGTTAGATTGGGAGGGATAAACGTGGCGGGCACGATCATCACTGCTAATGTACTTGCTGAAATAAAATTAGAGCTGCAGCTCTGCCGATGTTTGAGTCCATGCCGTGGGACGTTATATTTGAACTGCGAACGGATAAGCACATAAAGTCATTTCGTAAGAAGATGATCGAACTTATGAAACATATTGGTGATGGGACGTCCCTATCAGACATTCAGAGAGTATTAAATGATGACGTCTGGTCCTTAATCGTGGAGGTTGAGCCAAAAATTCACAAGACCGTGGTGACAGGAATACTAGGAAATGTGCCTTTAGGGCCCATTCCAATAAATCCCGTTTCCGTCGGCCAAACAATTGCCGACTACAGAAAGCAGAGTAAAATAAGAGATAACTATGGCTGGCTATTTTTTATACAGCATGCAAGAAAACTGACTGATCTTCGGCAACCACGGCCTCAACAGAGGAACGCAACGTTGCGCGATCACCGGCAGCACCGGCGCGGACAATCGAAAGAAGGAGGTCGCTTCGTGCCACGGGCGTCCTGTTTGTAAAGCAAATCAGCCTGATCCGAAAATTAACATGTTATGCGGCGCAATGACAGTCTCCCTCGGGCTGAGCACCCAGGTTGGTTTTAGACGCGTTTCAATTAAGCTCCTACAATTTCAGCTAAGCTTGCAGAAGCGGATGCTCCTCCTCACTCTTTGGGGGTCCGCTCGCAGCCAACTTCAGGAGAGGCCGCGCATATGGAATGCGGCGATGGCTGTGGCGAAATTGCCGATTGTTCCCCGCAACTTGCGCCGCCAGTTCTGCCGCTCCAGGTCCGTACCTGGAAGGTTGACGGCGGTGAACTCGCCAACGAGGTCGTCGAGCTGGGCGATGGCGATGAGCGACGGCGTGCGCTGGATGTACGCGTGCGCCGCGGCGACGATGGACGCGAGCGGCGGCATATACTTCGGCGCGCTCTCAAGCCCAATCGCGCGCAAGAACGCAAGCTTCGACGCAAGCCTCTCCTTGCGTGCCGCGTCCGCCGCTTCGGCCGGAATAAGCCCGAGCGCCTCTTTCTCGCGGATGTCCTCGCCCTGCCACCAGCCAGCGATTGTCGGCAGGTCGTGCGTGGTCACACAGGCAACCGATTTGCGCGGATACGCTTCCGCCGGGCGGAACGCCGCGCCCTCGCGCTCGAACCAAAGCACGCGGTAGCTCAAGATGTTGGCCGCATCCATGGTGGCGCGGAAATCCCAGGGCACCGTGCCTAGGTCCTCGCCCACCACAACGCAGCGCGCGCGCGCGCTCTCAAGGGCAAGCTCCGCGATGAGATCGCGCTCGGGAAAAGCGAGATAAGCGCCTTCATCGGCGGCAGCGCCCTCAGGGATGACGAAGAGCCGCGCAATCCCCATCGCGTGATCGATGCGCAGCGCGCCCGCTCCGGTCATGTTCGCGGCGAGCACCTCGCGGAACAGGCGATAATTGGACTGGCGCCAGGCTAGCGGATTAGGCGCCTTGAGGCCCCAATTCTGCCCGCCTTCCGCGAACGGGTCCGGCGGAGCGCCGACGGAGGCTGTGGCCAGGAACTGACCGGCGTTGGCCCAGACTTCCGCGCCATCCGGAGCCGCGCCCACGGCCAGGTCGCGATAGAAGCCGAGCCATGCATCGCCGGTCTTGCCGCGCGCGGCTGCCTCGCGGAACTGGCGATCCGCCAGCCATTGCAGATAGAGGTGAAAGCGCACCAGCGGGGCATTCTTCTCTGTGAATGCCGCCAATGCGGCGGGGCCGGGGTCGCGCAACGCGACGGGCCAGCGGGGCCACGGCTCGCCCTCGCGGATTTCGCCAATCGCCTCAAAGCAGGCGAACCGCTCGAGGCTTTCGCCGCCACGCGCCAAGAAGCCCTCGAAATCACGGGATGCGGAAATGGGCGAACGTCCGTAAAGCTCGTTGAAATCCGCGAAGCTCGCTTTGAGGACGGCGCGCTTCAGCTCCCAAACGCCAGGATAGTCCACATTCGGCAGCGCTGAGAGTGCCGCCATGTTGTCCGAATACCTTGCCAGGGCAGCTTCGGTCCGCGGCCCTTCGAGCGCGGTCACGTCGATGTAGAGGGGATCGAGGAAGCGCCGGTCGGAAGGGTAATAGGGGCTGGCCCGGTTCCGGTTTTGCGGAAAAAGCGCATGCAGCGGATTGAGCCCTACCGTGGCGGCGCCGGCGTTCGCGGCCATTTCCGCGAGCTCGCCGAGCGTCGTGAAATCGCCAACGCCCTGATCGCCGGATCTGCGCAAGGCATAAAGCTGCGCGGCGATGCCGGATAAGCGAGGGGCTGAAGCCGGCCGTTCAGGTAGAAAGCACTGGCGCGGCGCAACCGTGAGATGGCAGGCTGTTTCGGGGGCGGTTTCGGCGAAGATGCGGTAACGCCCGGCAGGACGCGCCGGCAGCCTCGCAAGCACTGTGTCTACCCGCGTTCCATCCAAGGCGGCGGCGCTTCCGGATTCGAGGGCGCTGGGGTCGAGCCGGATGGGTTCGGTGCCGCCGTCCTCGCGCTCCAAAACGAGTGCGGCGGGCATGCGGCCGCCACCGCGCGCGATGCGCAGGCTGAACGGCTCGCCTTCGTAGCTGGACAGCGTGGCGGGCAGCAAGCGCCGGTTCTCCCAATCGGCAAGGCGGCCAAGGCTTTCCCACGCTTGCGCATTGCTGACGCAAGCAAAGCCCATATCGGCGAGCAGCGCCTGCTTCGTTGCATCTGGAACGATGTGCTCCGTCCCGTAGATATCGTGCCAATGCGAATGAATGCCCGCCGCGCGCGCCACCCGGTCGAGGAGCTTGGAGGCAACGCCGCGCTGCCCCACCCCGCCGGAGGCGGCCTGTTCCTCGAAAACCGCGACCGAGCGCGGCTCGGTTTTGACCGCCGCGCCGCCGGGATAAACTGCGCCGCCCGCATCGCCATCTTCGCGCGCCGTGTCCAGGCAATGGCGCCAGCAAGCGCCGTCGCTGGCCTCCGGAAGAACCGCCTCGATAGGCTCGCGCCCGCCATGCAGCACGGCGAAGATGCGATCCGCGCTTCTCCCGTTCGCTTCCGGTGCGTAGAGCGCGGCGGCGAGCGTGCGGCCGCTCGCATTATTCCAGTCTTCCGGCTGCATCGGCTCGCCGCTGGGCCGGCGCCATTCCACATCGGGGATCGACGTGCCGTCGAGCGCCTCGCCCGTAAGGAAACGGTCCTGCGTCAGCGCCGGATGCGCCGCGCGGAATTTCGCAAGACGCGCCGTGAATGCGGACAGCGCTTTGTCCGCCGCGTCCCAATCGAGCCACGCGATGGCGTTGTCCTGCGCGTAGGCATTGTTGTTGCCGGCTTGCGAATGGCCAAACTCCGCGCCCATTGCAAGCATCGGCGTGCCCCGCGCGAGTAGGAGCGTTGCCAGCAGATTGCGCTGATCGCGCCGGCGCGCCGCCAAGATCGCGGGATCGGCGGCTTTGCCTTCCGCGCCGTCGTTCCAGGAATAATTGGCATCGGTGCCGTCGCGGTTTTCCTCGGCGTTCGCTTCGTTGTGCTTGCGCTCGTAGGAGACGAGATCGGCCAGCGTAAAGCCGTCATGCGCGACGATGAAATTCACGCTACGCGAAGGCTTGCGGCTTAAGCCAAAAACATCGGAGGAGCCGGAGATGCGCGTCGCCGCCTCGCCCAAAAGCCCCG
This sequence comes from uncultured Alphaproteobacteria bacterium, assembly GCA_963785355.1. Classification (GTDB taxonomy): domain Bacteria; phylum Pseudomonadota; class Alphaproteobacteria; order Rhizobiales; family Rhodomicrobiaceae; genus Rhodomicrobium. The sequence goes on along the minus strand of CAWAVJ010000048.1, from coordinate 130,934 downwards.
CGTCGCCGCGCCAAAACTTGCGCATGCTGTCGCGGAATTTGTCGTTCCACTCGCCCCAGCCCGCGGGGAAGGCCCCGATGCGGTAGCCGCCCAGCCCTAAATCCCAAGGCTCGGCGATGAGGCGCAAGTCGCGCAGAACCGGATCTTGCGCTATCGCCATCAGCAGCGGCGCGGCGGGGTCGAAGCCATCGGCGCGGCGTCCGAGCGTTGTGGCGAGGTCGAAGCGGAAGCCGTCCACGCCGCCGAGCGTTGCCCAGGCCCTAAGCGCGTCCATCGCGAGCCGCACGGCAGGCGGGCGGTCGAGCGCCAGCGTATTGCCGCAACCCGTATCGTTTGCGGGCACGCGCAGGTCGTGCGGCATGAGCCGGTAGTACGACGCGTTATCGAGACCCCGCAACGATATGGTGGGGCCAAACTGGTCGCCTTCGCCGGTGTGATTGAGCACTACGTCGAGGATGACTTCGATGCCGGCGGCCTGCACGGCTGCGACGCTCGCGGCAACCTCGGCCCAGCCGCCCGGCGCGAGCCGCGGGTCGGGGGCCATCAGCGTCACCGGATTGTAGCCCCAATAATTGGTGAGGCCCGCCGCGTGCAGGTGCCGCTCGCCGATCCATGCGGCGGCGGGCATGATCTCGACGCAGGTTACGCCGAGCTTGACCAGATGCCCGATTGCCGCTGGATGGGCGAGCCCGGCGAAGGTGCCGCGGATGGCTTCTGGCACGCCCGGATGCAGCTTGGTGAAGCCGCGCACATGCAACTCGTAGATGACGGTGTCAGCCCAGGGCCGCTGTGCGCGGGCGCGCTGGACAGCCGGGCGCGGCGTCATCGCAATCGCTTTCGGCATGAACGGCGCGCTATCGGCGTTATCTGGCCTCAAATCGCCGGCAGGCGCGCCGGGCAGGAAGTCCAGCATCGCCGGAGAGAAGGCGAAAGGCCGGTCCAGCATAAGCGCGTAGGGGTCGGCTAGAAGCTTGGCCGGATTGAACCGGTGGCCCTCGCTAGGAGCGTATGGGCCGTAGGCGCGCAAGCCGTAGCGCTGCCCTGCCGCGATCCCTTCGAAACGGCCGTGGAAGACGTTGCCTGTCCGGGCCGGCAGGCGGAGACGCTCGATTTCGGCTTTGCCTTGGGCGTCGAAAAGGCACAGCTCAACCGCGACCGCGTGCGCGGAATAAACCGCCATGTTCGCGCCCGCACCATCGAGCGTCAGGCCAAGCGGCTCGGGCGAGCCTTCGCTCAATCGTCCCGCCACGCGATGCTCATAATATAGTCCTGCTCACCTTCGGAAGCGCTCGCCTCCATGCCCCCAATTTTGCCCGTCCCCGTCCCCGTTTCAGGACTGGCAGGCTCGATGCTCGCGGCTTTGCCCCTATCGCTTTCGGAACGCGCGGGCTCGATGCCGGCAGCCTTGCTCTTCCCTGCTTCGGGACCCGCCGGGTCGATGCCCGCGACTTTGTCCTTCAAGGCCTCGAAATAGGCCGTCTCGATTCTGACGGCTTCGCCCTTCCGGGTTTCGGAACCGGCCGGCCCGCTGCTAACGGCTTTGCTCTTATCGCCTTCGGGACTAACGGGCCCGATACTCGCGACTTTGCTTTTCCCTGCTTCGGGACCCGCCGGGTCGATGCCCGCAACTTTGCTCTTCACGGCCTCTAAATAGGCCGTCTCGATTCTGGCAGCTTCGCCCCTCCCGGTTTCGGGACTGGCCGGCAAACTGCTCACGGCTTTGGCCTTGCCGTTTTCGGAAGCGGCTGGCTCGATGGCCGCAGCCTTGCTCTTCCCCGCTTCGGAACCCGCCGGCTCGATGCCCGCAACTTTGCTCTTCGAGGCCTCTAAATTGGCTGTCTCCATTCTGGCAGCTTCGCCCCTACCGGTTTCGGGACTGGCAGGCAAGCTGCTCATGGCTTTGGCGTTGCCGGTTTCGGAAGCGGCTGGCTCGATGCCGGCAGCCTTGCTCTTCCCTGCTTCGGAACCCGCCGGCTCGATGCCCGCAACTTTGCTCTTCACGGCCTCTAAATTGGCTGCCTCCATTCTGGCAACTTCGCCCCTCCCGCTTTCGGGACTGGCGGGCAGGCTGCTCACGGCTTTGGCCTTGCCGGTTTCGGAACTCGCGGGCTCGACGTCCCCGGCTTTGCTCTTCCCGGTGTCGAAACCGCCCGTCTGAATTGTGGCAACTTCGTCCCTACCGGTCTCGGAGCTGGCAGGCCCAATTCTCCTAAAGGCTTCGATACCGGCGGTCACGATGCTTGCAACCTTGCCAATTCCGCTTTCGGGACTGGCGGGCAAGCTGCTCACGGCTTTGGCCTTATCGCTTTCGGAAGCGGCCGGCTCGATGCCCCCGGCTTTGTTCTTCCCGGCGTCGAAAGCAGGTGCGATGCTGGCGATTACGCCCTTCCCGGTTTCGGGACCGGCTGGCTCGATGGCCGCAGTTTTGCGCTGATCGCTTCCGGAACGCGCCGGCTCGATGCTCTGAGCCTTGACCAGCACGGCTTCGGAAGAGACTGCCTTGCCCTTGGAACCGCACAATTCGCGGTAAAGGTTCGCATAGCTGCGCGCGCGCCGGCGCCAGGAGACATCCGTTTCCATGCCGTTCTTCTGCATGGTCCGCCACGCGGCCCGGTCGCGAAAAAGCCTAGCGGTTCTCCATAAAGCGGCTGCCAAACAATCGCTCGTGACCGGAGCGAATTGCACGCCGGTTGCGACGCCGGTTGCGAGCGCCATTTCGTTGGCATCGATAACCGTGTCGGTAAGCCCGCCGACCCGCGCCACCACCGGTACGGCGCCATAGCGGAGCGCGGCAAGCTGCGTCAGCCCGCAAGGCTCGAAGCGCGACGGCACCAGTAGCGCGTCCGCGCCGGCTTGGATGCGATGCGCAAGCGTCTCGTCATAGCCGATGCTTACGCCGATCTTTCCAGGGTGGCTCCCGGCCGCGGCCAGGAACTTCGCCTCGAGCTCCGCCTCGCCCGAGCCCAGCAGCGCAAGCTGCATGCCTTCCCCGACGAGCGTTGGCAAAGCCTCAAGCAGCAGGTCGAGGCCCTTTTGCCAGGACAAGCGGCTCACCACGCCGGCAACCAGCGAGCCAGGCTCCTGACTCAAACCAAAGGCGTTTTGCAAGATGGCCTTGTTTGCGGCGCGCGCGTCCAGATGCGCGGCATCGTAGGTCTTCGCGATCAGCGGATCGTTGGCCGGGTCCCACACCGCGGTGTCGAGGCCGTTCAGGATGCCGCTCACCGCCGCTGCGCGCGCCCGGAGCAGGCCGTCGAAGCCCATGCCCGTTTCGGGCTGCATGATTTCCATGGCGTAGGACGGCGATACGGTGGTGATCCTGTCAGCGAGCTGGAGCCCTGCCTTGAGAAAACCGATCTGGCCGTAATGCTCGACCCCGTCCCAGGCGAAGGCAGCGGGCGGCAGGCCCAGCGGCATCACCAGCTCCGCCGGAAACTGGCCTTGGAAGGCGAGATTGTGCACGGTCATGACCGTGCCGGGCGCCGCCTTGCCGCTGTAATGCATATAGGCCGCGGTCAAGCCGGCCTGCCAATCGTGCATGTGCACAACGTCTGGCTTGAAGGCCGGCAGCAAGCCAAGGCCGATCTCGGCGGCGACCTTCGCGAGCGCTCCGAAGCGGTAGGCATTGTCCGGCCAGTCGGTGCCATCCGGCGCGATGTAAGGGTTGCCGGGGCGGCCGTAGAGATAGGGCGCGTCGAGGACGAAAAGGTTGAGGCCGTGCGCTTTGCCGGCGAGCAGCCGCGCGGACCCGAACAGGCCAGGGAATGCCGTGATCTCCTGCGCCTCCTGCAATGCGCCAAGCACCGCAGGATAGCCCGGAATGAGGGTGCGCATATCGGCGCCTTCGTTCGCCAGCGCCAGCGGAAGCGCGCCGGTCACATCGGCCAGGCCGCCGGTCTTGATCAGCGGATAAATCTCGGACGCGACCGAGAGCACCTTAAGCTGGGTCATACTGCTGCCTCCGCCAAACCTCTAGCTATTGGAAAGGCCCCCTCACCCCTGCCCCTCTCCCGCGAGGGGAGAGGGGTATGTGCCCCGCCCCTAGCGCTGAGGGTTATTCGGGCGTCCCTTCTCCCCTTGCGGGAGAAGGACAGGATGAGGGGTAAGCCACGCGCACCGCGGATTGTTATCTCGCAGCTTTCCGGAAGAGACCTCATCAGATCAGCCTGTCGATCATTGGTTGAGTAATCAGGCAGATGCCCCGCTCGGTTCTGCGAAACCTCTTGGCATCCACTTCGGGGTCCTCGCCGACGACGAGGCCGTCGGGGATCTGCACCGCGGCGTCCACGACGACGTTCCTCAGCCGCGCGCCGCGGCCCACGTTCACTTTGGGCAATATCACCGCGTGCTCGACAAGCGCGTAGGAATTCACCCTGACGCCGGTGGACAACAGCGTGTGCCGTATCAAGGAGCCCGAAACGACGCAGGCGCCGGACACCAGCGACGAAATCGCCATGCCGCGGCGGCCATCCTCGTCGTGCACGAACTTCGCCGGCGGGGTTATCTCGCTAAAGCTCCAGATTGGCCAATCGCCGTCGTAGATATCGAGCTCCGGAACGACGGCGGTCAGGTCGATATTGGCCGACCAATAGGCGTCGACTGTGCCCACATCGCGCCAATAGGAACCTGTTTCGGCCTCGGAACGCACACAGGAGCGCTGAAAGCTGTGCGCCACCGCGCGCCCATTGCTGACGATATAGGGAATGATATCCTTGCCGAAATCGTGCGCGGAGGACGAATCGGCGGCGTCGCGCTGCAACTGATCGATCAAAAACTCCGTATCGAAAACATAGATTCCCATGCTGGCGAGCGAAGTGTCGGGTTTGCCGGGCATTGCGGGCGGATCGGCTGGTTTCTCTATAAAGCTGCGGATGACGTCCTGATCGTCGACATCCATGACGCCGAAGGCAGTCGCATCCTCGCGCGGGACTTCCAGGCAGCCAACCGTGACATCCGCGCCTTGCGCCACATGCTGTTGCAGCATGAGCTCGTAGTCCATCTTATAGACGTGGTCGCCCGCCAGGACGACAACATGCGTAGGGCTGTGGCTTTGGATGATGTCGATGTTCTGATAAACCGCGTCGGCGGTGCCGAGATACCAGCAGTCCTCGGAAACGCGCTGGCTTGCAGGGAGAATATCGAAACTCTCGTTGCTGATGGGGCGCAAGAAGTTCCAGCCGCGCACGAGATGCCGGATCAGGCTATGCGCTTTGTACTGCGTGGCGACGGCGATATGCCGGATGCCGGAGTTGAAGGCGTTCGACAAAGCAAAATCGATGATGCGGGACTTGCCTCCGAAATAGACCGCTGGTTTCGCACGCCAGGCTGTCAGTTCCATCAGGCGGCTGCCGCGGCCGCCGGCCAGGACGTAAGCCATCGCGTGGCGTGCTAGGGGAGATGTTCTTTGTTGTTTCATCTTTGCCTCCCGTCGATTGGTGCAAGTAGCGTAACGCTACGCTAAGGCTGGAAATTAATCTGGATCAAACTCCAGATAAATTGTTGCAAGCGGCGGGACGGTTATTTCGACGGAAGCTGGAAAGCCGTGGCTGGGATGGTTTGCGGCCGTCACCGCGCCGTTGTTGCCCATGCCGGAGCCGTCATACACACTGGCGTCGGTGTTGAGGATTTCCCGCCAGCGTCCGGCATAGGGCAGGCCGATACGGTAGCCGTGCCGCGGCACCGGCGTGAAGTTCGAGATCACCGCAACCGGCCGCGACTCAGGCGGTCCCCAGCGCAACCAAGCAAAGACCGAAGTGGCCGCGTCGTCAACCACGATCCACTGGAAGCCGCCCGGCTCGCAATCGCGCGTGTAGAGCGCTGGCTTCTCCCGATGCAGCCGGTTCAAATCGCGGACCAGCGCTTGCAGCCCCCGGTGCGGCCCGTATTCGAGCAAGTGCCAGTCGAGGCTCTGGGCGGAGTTCCATTCGTCGCGCTGGCCGAACTCCTGCCCCATGAACAGGAGCTTCTTGCCGGGATAGCCCCACATGAAGCCGTAATAGGCGCGCGCGTTGGCGAACTTCTGCCAGTCGTCGCCCGGCATTTTGCCGACGATCGAGCCTTTGCCGTGCACCACTTCGTCGTGGGAGAGCGGCAGAACGAAATTCTCGGAGAAGGCGTAGAGCAGGCCGAAGGTCATCTTGCCGTGGTGGTAGCTGCGGTGGACCGGATCGCTCGTCATGTAGGAAAGCGTGTCGTTCATCCAGCCCATGTTCCATTTGAATCCGAAGCCGAGGCCGCCGGAGCTTGTCGGCTGCGACACGCCGGGCCAGGAGGTAGAACTCCTCGGCAACGGTCAGTGTTCCGGGGAACGTGCCGTAAACCAGCTCGTTCGTGCGTTGCATGAAGCGCATTGCGTCGCGGTTCTCGTTGCCGCCTTCGTAGTTCGGCAGCCACTCGCCAGCTTTCCGGGAATAATCGAGATAAAGCATCGAGGCTACAGCGTCGGCGCGCAAACCGTCGATGTGGTAACGGTCGAGCCAGTAAAGTGCGCTGGCGGTTAGAAAATTCGCGACCTCGCGGCGGCCGAAATCGTAGATCGCGGTATTCCAATCCGGGTGGAAGCCGCGGCGCGGATCGGGATGCTCGTAGAGGGCGGCGCCGTCGAAGTAAGCGAGGCCGTGCTCGTCGGTGGGAAAGTGCGCCGGCACCCAATCGAGGATCACGCCAAGGCCCGCCATATGCGCGCCATCGACGAAGCGCTGGAAGCCGGCCGGATCGCCGAAGCGCCGCGTGGGCGCGAACAGGCCGATGGGCTGGTAGCCCCAGGAGGCGTCGAGCGGATGCTCGGATACTGGCAGCAGCTCGATATGCGTGAAGCCCATATCGACAACATAGGGGATAAGCTGGCTGGCGAGATCGTCGTAGGAGAGAAAACTATTCCAGCCGCCGCGCCGCCAGGAGCCCAGATGCACCTCGTAGATGCTCATCGGCCCTTGCCGGGCGCCCGCGCCTAGCCGCGCCGCCATGTGGGCTTCGTCGTGCCAGGCGAAATTATCGGTGTTTGTAACAACCGAGGCCGTCGAGGGCCGCATCTCGCCGCCGAACCCCATTGGGTCCGCTTTCAGCGGCTGCAGATTGCCGTTGGCGGCAACGATCTCGTATTTGTAATTGGTGCCTTCGCCAACGCCGGGCGCGAAAATCTCCCATAGGCCGCTGTCGACGCGCTTGCGCATTTGATGCAGGCGCCCGTCCCAGCGATTGAAATCGCCCACCACCGAGACGCGCGATGCGTGCGGCGCCCAAACGGCGAAAAGCACGCCGTCCACGCCTTCATGCGCGATCAGGTGGGCACCGAGCCGGCCATAGAGCTGGCGGTGGGTGCCTTCCACCAAGAGATAATCGTCGATCGGCCCCAGAACTGGGCCGAAGGCATACGGGTCGGCGAATTCCCAAGCGCCGCCGAGGTTTGAGGCTCGCAAGCGATAGGAGAAACGGGCCGTTTCACCGGGGAGAAAGCCCTCGAAGAAATCTCCGCTACGGCGCTCAAGCTCGAAGGTGTCATGGCTGGCGCTTAATACCTCAAGGTGCCCCGCGCCGGGCACGAATGCGCGAACGGCCGCTCCGCCCTCGACGATATGCAGCCCGAGCACCGAGAATGGATCGCCATGCCTTGCCGCGCCGATCCGGGACACGTCCTCGTCTCGCGCACGCCAGTGGTCCCCGGTCATGCTTTTGCCCTCACCCTGTTAAGTGCCGGAACGCATACTATTCAGCTTGCGCCGGCCTTAAGCCGCGGCGCGGACACAACTCGGCAGATTCGAAGTCGTGGATAAGTATATCACTCCTTCGCGGCGGGCGGGCACCAGATTTCGTCCGCGTATTGCTGTATCGCGCGATCCGAGGAAAACCAGGCCACACGCGCCGTGTTCAATATGCTCGTGCGCCACCACGATTTGGAATCGCGCCACCGATCCGCAACGGCGCTCTGGGCCGAACAGTAAGCCTCGAAATCGGCGGTGACCATAAAATGATCGTGATAGGTCAAAATGTCCGCGAGTTGCTTATAGCGGTCAATGTCGTCGTGAGAGAAAACGCCCGTGGCTATTTCGTCGATCACCTCCTTGAGCTTGGGCGAAGCGGCGATGGTTTCGCGTGCGTCGATCCCCTTGGAGCGCCGCTCCTGCACCTCGGGCGCCGTCAGGCCGAATATGAAGATGTTATCCTCGCCCACATGGTCGCGGATTTCGACGTTCGCTCCGTCGAGCGTGCCGATGGTAAGCGCACCGTTGAGCGCGAACTTCATGTTGCCGGTGCCGGAGGCTTCCATGCCCGCCGTCGAAATCTGCTCGGAGAGGTCGGATGCGGGAATGATCGCCTCGGCGAGGCTCACATTGTAATTCGGCAAAAAAATCACCTTCAGCATGCCCCGGACGGCGGGATCGTTGTTCACCACACGGCCCACGTCGTGGATGAGCTTGATGATAAGCTTGGCCTGATGGTAGCTGGCTGCGGCCTTGCCGGCGAAGACCTTGACGCGCGGTGCGAAATCCCACGTCGGGTGGGCGCGGATTTCGTTGTAGAGCGCAATCGTATGCAGGACGTTCAGGAGCTGGCGCTTGTACTCGTGGATGCGCTTGATGTGGACATCGAAAAGCGCTGCCGGGTCCACTTTGATCGAAAGCCGGTCGCCGATAAGCTTGGCGAGCGCTTCCTTGTTTGCGGCGCGCACGCGGGCGTAACGCTTCTGAAAACCTGCATCGTCTGCGAATTTCTCCAGTTCGCCGAGCGCCTCCGTCCGGTCCATAAATTCCGGGCCGATCGTTTCACCGATAAGTTTCGTCAGGCCCGGGTTCGCCTCGAATAGCCAGCGCCGGAAAGTGATACCGTTGGTCTTGTTGACGATGCGGCCTGGATAGAGGGTGTTGAAGTCGTGGAACACCGTCTCCTTGAGGAGGTCGGTGTGGAGCTGCGACACGCCGTTGACCTTGTTCGAGGCGAGAAACGCGAGATTGCCCATGCGCACCCGGCGGCCGTCATATTCCGATATGAGCGAAACGTTTGAAAGGAACTGCTCGTCGCTGTGGCCGCCGGCGCGCAATTTATCGAGGTGAAGCGCGTTGATAAGGTAGATGATTTGCATGTGCCGCGGCAGAAGCCGCTCCACGAGCGAAACCGGCCAGCTTTCGAGGGCTTCGGGCAAGAGCGTGTGATTTGTGTAGGAGAAAGTGGCGTGGGTAATGGACCACGCGGCTTCCCATTCAAGCCCGTAGACATCGACAAGCAGCCGCATCAGCTCCGCGATGGCGATCGCTGGGTGCGTATCGTTGAGCTGGATGGCCACCTTATCGGCGAGCTTGGTGATATCGCCGTTTTGGCGCCAGTGGCGGCGGATGAGGTCCTGCAGGGAGGCCGAGGCGAAGAAATACTCCTGACGCAAGCGAAGCTCTTGGCCTGCCGGCGTCGAGTCGCTGGGGTAGAGCACCTTCGAAATGGCGGCGGCCCGGACCTGATCGTTTTGCGCGCCGACATAGTCGCCCGCGTTAAAGACGTCCAGACGCAAGGGATCGGCCGCGTGGCTCCGCCACAGCCGGAGCGTATTCACGGATTTGCCACGCCAGCCGACAACCGGCGTGTCGTAGGCTACTGCTTCGACGATCTCGGAGGGAGCCCAGATTTGAGCCACCGCGCCGGGCTGCACCGCTTCAACCCTGCCCCCAAATCCGACCGGGTAACTGATCTCCTGTCTCGGGAACTCCCACGGATTGCCGAACTCCAGCCACTCCTCCGGATATTCATGCTGCCAGCCGTCTTTGATGCCTTGGCGGAACAAACCGAAATCGTAGCGGATGCCGTAGCCATGGGCGGGGATCCCGAGCGTTGCCATGCTTTCCATGAAGCAGGCCGCCAGGCGGCCGAGGCCGCCATTGCCCAGGGCTGCGTCGTGCTCGATCTCGCGTAAGGTGTCGAGGTCGACATCGAGGCCGGCCAGGGCAGCCCGCATTTCTGCGGTGATGCCCAAATTGCTAAGGGAATCCATCAAAAGCCGGCCGATGAGGAACTCAAGAGACAGGTAATAAACATGCCGCTGGTTTTCGGCATGGCCTGTTTGCTGCGCCGCAATCCAGCGGTCCACGATGCGATCGCGAACGACGAGCGCCGTCGCAAGAAACCAGTCCCGCTCGTGCGCTGTTTCCCGCTCCCTGCCAATAGTGTAGGTGAGGCGCGCAAGAATGGCTTCCCTTAGCGCGGCAGCGAACTCCTCGCCGGCTTTGGTCTGCGGCGTCTTTGTGTTCATGAACCCTTTTCCGTCTTGCCAATGAAGGCTCGCCTCTGGAGCGTCAGCATTTTGCATACCCAGCAGAGGCGTCCGCAGAAGTGGCATGCGCAGGTTGGGCATCCGCATCGCCTGCCAGAAACGCTGAATAGCCCCTCGGTCATGCGCAGTCATGATATGCTCCCCGGATTGTCACACCACCAGCCTGCGAGCTTGTTTGGCCAGTGCATTAAATAGCTGGCCGCATACTCTGGCAGCGCGGCGCCGGCGTCAACCTCAAGCTGCGGATACCGCCGGTCCGCTTCAAACCGCCAAATGGCTGCCCGCTCGCGCCAGCATAGCTAGCGTTTGCGGGTTATGCGCCTCTTTTAAAGCAGGAGCCGTTACTCGATTACCTGAGATAATGTTGCAAATAAGCGTCAACCCTTAACTCGCAATCCGGAACTGAAGCTCCACTGCGGAAGTACAAAGAGACGGGGGTCCTTGACGGAAGACATATTGACCCCGCCGCGAGACTGCCTCGCTCATCGAAAATCATTCGCTGCGTCCGAAGGATGGGCCGCCATGCGGACCTGTTCCGCCGCCCCGGACAGGCGGCATCGTTACGGTGCTGTAACTGCAAAGCTGCCGGTTTTGCTCATTGCGCGAACAGGGCCGCGGCGCCAGATCCTTGGTGAGGCAGATCCGGACCTCTCTCAACAAGTCCCTGGAGCACACGACTTGGATCGAATCGGCGCTCAATTGCCGGTTGCCGTCGAGAAAAGCCTTCTGCACATCCTCGGGCGCTACCTTGAGCGGCGCTTGCGGATCCTGGAACTGCTCCGGAATCCGTATGTTGCCGTAAGCTTTCCGGGCGGCGTCGAAATATTGCTGCGGGTCGAGGCCCGAGCACACGCCGTGCTTTTTATATTCCTGAATCACAAGATGGCGGCTGGGCATGATGTCCAGCATCCGCTCGATTGTCTCCCCGGGAACCCAAGGGCGGTTACCAGTCTGGCAGCTTTCCGGCCAGCCCTTGCGCTCGTATTGCGGCCAAAGCCCGTGCAGCACGAAAGCATAGGGCCGGGTGCCGCTGCATTGCTCGCCGGAATCCCGTCTGCCATATCCGCGGCTGTCATCGTACTGCCGGCCGCCATATACGCCGCCGCCGTAACCGCGGTTTTCGCCGTATTGGCTGTCACGTTCGCTGCGGCCGCCGCCATCGCTCCCGCCCTGGCCGCTGCAATAGGTGGGCGACCAGCTGAGGGCAAGAACGTAATAATCGAAATCGCCCGGCATGCCGCCGCGGTCGGCCTGGGCCAGCGCCTTATGTGGCGGCCCCGCAAAAATGGCCAGAGCCGCGGCAAACAAAAACAAAGGGAGAATTCCGCTCATCTGGCGGCAGACCGGCTTCTTACTCATTTTTCTAAAACTCACAGATTGAATGAGAACGAAGCCAGAACGTAGCGGGCTTTGCGTCGATGTCAAGCGCGGCTACGAAGTTTTCCAGTGGTGCTTTGGAAGGTGGGCGCTACTGGCGCTGGATGCCTTGGGCAAGGGGGGGGAGTTAAGGCAATCCAGCGCCAGCCTCTGCTCGGAAAGTGAACATGCCCGCACAGCAGGGCGGCACTGCGGAGGAAGCGTGGCGAATTGGTGACGTATGCAGCCGTTTTTCCGTCAGTTTGTATCAATCGCCCCAGCCGGAGTAGCCGCAGCACCACGGCCGCCAATAACGGTGATAGGAGCCCCAGCGATAGTGGCTGTAGTACCGGCTATGATAATAGTCGCCTTCCGGGCCGTAATAACGGGGCCGCCCGTAACCCTCGTAGCCATTGCCGTAGCCATAGCCATAGCCACAGCGCGGGCGCCAGCAGTGCCACCGCGGATAATCGCAGCCCTCGTAGTAGCAGCCAGCTTTCACGATGGGCGCCGCTGCCTGGGTGCCCGGCGCGCTCCCCAAAATGGCAGGATGAGCGCTGGCCGCATTTGGGCCAGCGGAAAGAGCAAAGGCGAACAGCATCGCCAGCTTCGAAGCGTGACTCATAATTTATAAGCCTTCCAGATGCCCCTATCCTCAGACTTTCTAATTTAGCGAAAATTTTCAAATAAAGAAAGCAATTCCTTCCCATAATTCGCAACTCCCGAAGATTTGAGTGCCGCGAGCCGGAGGCGGCAAATGTGGCTCCGGCCTTTAAGGTGCGTGTGGCTGCCGCCGGTTTTGTTCACGCGGATCGTCGCCGGGGTTCAAGTATTCGATGCCTAAGGGACCTATGGCCGTTACCTGGGTAACGTACTCGCCGGACTTTGCCCAGTGGAAGTGGGACGTATTGCCAGGCAGAACGATGATGCTGCCAGGCGGATACGCTTCCAACTTATCGCCCTCGAACCGGTCGCCCAAGCCGATATAGAAAACGCCGGACATGACTGTGTAGATCCGGTCCTCCGGGTGTCTGTGCGGCATGAGCTTCACGCCGGAGGGCACTTTGACCCTGATCACGTAGGGGCCGGGCTCCGAGGGCTCACCCACAACAACGGCGAGGCGCACCGAAGGCGGGAACGCCGGGAACGGCTTCCACTCAATGTCTTCGGGCAGGACGGGTCTGAAAACGGCTTGACCCGGCTGGTGGGTTCGCACCATTGCGGTCCTCCTCACCCGGGCGTGCTGGCCGCCCGCTAGAGCCAATCCGCTTTTGATGGAATCAAAAGCGGGGCTCTAAGTTTTTGTTTAACCGTGCGTCTTATCGGAAAAACCGCTCACACTTTTTCCGGACGCACTCTAAAGCCTCAGATCAACTTGGCGTCCAATGCGATCGCGGCGTTGAGAACCTTGGAGACTGGGCAGTTCTTCTCGGCTTCGCCGGCCATTCGGGCAAACTCAGCTTCGTCCAGGTTCGGCACTTGGGCGCGCAGGGTCAAAGCTGACTTGCTGATCTTGAATCCCTGGCCCTCTGGCTCAAGGGTGACTGCAGCTTCGGTGGTGAGCTCTGTAGGCGTATAGCCGGCGCCCTGCAGCACAAAGGCCAGCGCCATCGTGAAGCATCCGGCATGGGCGGCAGCGATCAGCTCTTCGGGGTTGGTGCCCTTCCCGTTCTCGAAGCGGGTCGAGAAAGAATACGGCGTCTCTGCAAGCACGCCGGAATCGGTGGAGAGATTGCCGTTGCCGGCCCGGCCAGTTCCGCGCCAAACCGCTTTCGCTTTACGGATCATGTGACGTCTCCTCGCTAGTGTGTGTTCTGAACTCTTCTCCGGTTGCTTTGGCGATCAGGGCGTCAAGCTTCCTGTCGAGCGCTTCGGCGGCTTCGCGTAAGGGCGCGTTCTCATCGATGACCATAAGAGACGATGGGCGCACGTAGGTGATTGCCGTGCCCTGTCCGCCCTCCTGCTCAGTCACCAAGACCTCCACAGGAGCGAACAAAGCCGCCGTAATGTCGTGCCGGATCATCGTGATGGCGAGCAGCGGATTGCCGAGAATCAAGCGTACGGCGCGCCGGTCGATCCCGAATGCCGGCAACCAACTGCCATGATCGATCTCATGGAAGAGCATGAATCCACTCTCCCCGGCGAGGTCTTCGACGTCCTGGATATATTCGGCCTGGGTAATCGCCGCCTTCGGGGCTGCCACGGCGCCCGGCGCTCTGGCGTCGCCCATCGATTGCCGCAGAGAGCTCAGGACCTCTTCGAATGAGAGCGGGGTTTCGGCCTCGATACGTGTGCCTTGGAACCGCTTCGTTGTGACGCTTGCCTTCTTGGCCATCTTCTCCCCCCTCAAGTCCGGGGTGAATTCAATAGAGGCTTCGGTCCTTATTCGGTTCACACCTCCTGCTTCAACGCGGCGGCGTCGATTGGCAGCATTCGCAGGCGCTTGCCCGTTGCGGCAAAGATCGCGTTGGCAACCGCGGGTGCGAGTGCGGAGGTGCCAGGCTCCCCCATGCCGCCGGGAGCTTCCGTGCTCTCGACAATATGCACCTCGATCGCCGGCGCCCGATCGATGCGAAGCATCCGGTAATTGTCGAAATTGCTTTGCTCGACACGGCCGTCTTTCAGGGTGATCGCTCCGTAAAGCGCGGCGGTGATGCCGAAAATCACTCCGCTTTCTAATTGCGCCTTGACCGTGTCCGGGTTGACAACCTGACCGCAGTCGACGGCACAGACGACGCGCTTGACCCGGACCGAGCCGTCCTTCGCCACCTCAACCTCGGCAACCTCGGAAAGATAGGTGCCAAAAACATGCTGCACCGATAGGCCGCGTCCCTGGCCCGCTGGCAGTTTCTGCCCCCAGCCCGACTTTTCGGCCGCCAGTTCGAGAACCCGTTTGGCGCGCGGTGATTTTCCAAGAAGCGCGCGGCGATATTCGAACGGGTCCTTGTTTGCGGCTGCGGCCAGTTCGTCGATGAAGCTTTCCACCACAAAGATGTTGTGCGTGGGACCCACGCCACGCCAGAACGCTGTCTGGATGCCCGGCGGCTCTTGCCGGACATAATCGACAAGGATGTTGGGAAGTTCGTAAGGTGGCTCCTTCGCGCCTTCCACGGCGTCGGTATCCAGGCCGTTCTTGAAAGCGGCCGGTGCCCAGCGTGCCAAGATTGAGGAGGCGGTGACGCGATCCGTCCAAGCGATGGGCATGCCGCGTTCGTCCAAGCCCGCCGAGAGACGGTCGTAATAATAGGGCCGGTACAGATCGTGCTGAATGTCCTCCTCGCGCGTCCAAATGACCTTCACCGGGCCATCGACCTGCTGGGCGATCTTTACGGCCCAGATCACGCCATCGATGTCGAGCCTGCGGCCAAAGCCGCCGCCGATCAGATGGTTGTGAACCTTGACTTTCTCCCTGGGAAGGCCAGTCACCTCGGCGGCGGCGGCTTGAGCCCGCGATAGGACTTGCGTCCCAACCCAGACCTCGCATGCGTCTGGGCGGACGTGCACGGTGCAGTTCATCGGCTCCATGGTGGCGTGGGCGAGGAACGGCACCTGGTAGATTGCCTCGAATTTCTTGGCTGCCCCGGCAAATGCGCTATCCAGATCGCCATCTTGGCGTGCGACCACGCCAGGCTTTTGCGAGGCCATATCGAGTTCGCGGACGATACCGGCGGTGCTGAGTTTGGCGTTCGGCCCATCGTCCCATTGGACATGGAGCGCGGCCAGACCTTTCCTCGCCGCTCCCATATGATCGGCGACCACGGCGACGGCATCGTCGAGCTTCACAACCTGATGCACGCCTTTCACGTCTAACGCTTTGGCTTCGTTGACGGCCTTGAGCTTGCCGCCAGGCACCGGACAAATGCCAATGGCGGCTATTTTCATGCCGGGCAATCTCACATCGATGCCGAACTGCGCCTTTCCGTTGACCTTATCAGGCGTGTCGACCCGCTTGGCTGGCGTGCCGATCAGCGTGAAGTCCTTCGGATCTTTGAGCACTATGCCGCTGGCAGAAGGCACCGGCAGCGTTGCCGCCTTCGCCGCGAGCGCGCCATAGTCAAGCATGCGCCCGGTCGTGTTGTGGATCACATAGCCCTTTTCGGCGCGGCAGGACGAGGGCTCCACGCCCCAGGTCTGCGCCGCGGCGTCGACAAGGAGCATACGGGCAGCAGCCCCAGCCTCTCGCAGCGGCTTCCAGAAGGCCCGCACTGAGGTCGAGCCGCCAGTTACCTGGAACCCGACCAGGGGATTGGCGTAGAGTTTGTCGCTGGGAGGCGCCTGTTCGACTTGGACTTGGTTGAGATCGGCCTCAAGTTCCTCGGCGATGAGCATGGGCATGGAAGTATAGGTGCCTTGGCCCATTTCGACCTGGCACACGATCAACGTTATACGGCCATCGCGGCCGATACGGATGAAGGCGTTGGGCGCAAAGTCATCTGCTGTAGAGGCTCTGGCGGCCGAAGCAAGCCGCGCCGCCCCGGGGAACGCGATACTTAAAAGCAGACCGCCGCCCGCAGCCGTGCTGGCTTTCAAAAATGTTCGGCGGGAGACATTTTCCTCTTGGGACGATGGCTCATCCGGAGTCGCTTTGGCAGCTTGCGTGAACGGCTCACTGAGCATGGACGGGCTCTTTCTTTACGAGACGGGCGGAGGACTGCGCCGCTTGCTTGATCGCGGCACGGATGCGCTGGTATGTGCCGCAGCGGCAGATATTGCCGGACATCGCTGCATCGATATCGGCGTCGCCCGGATTGGAATTGCTCGCCAGCAAGCCGGCCGCGGACATGATCTGGCCCGATTGGCAATAACCGCATTGCGGCACTTCCAACGCGATCCAGGCTTTCTGAACCGCTCTTCCGGCAGCAGTCTCGCCGATGGCTTCGATGGTCGTGACAGGCGATGCGCCCACGCTATCGATGGTGGTGATGCAGGAACGGGTTGGCTGGCCGGCGATATGCACGGTGCACGCGCCGCACTGCCCAATGCCGCAGCCGAATTTGGTGCCGGTCATGCCAAGCACATCGCGCAAGACCCAAAGCAGCGGAATGTCGCCGTCAACATCCACCATTTTGTCCTGGCCGTTTACTTTGATTTGATAGGGCATGAAAGTTCTCCGGCCCGCAGCTTATTCACTCGCTACAGCAGCTCCGTCTGAGCGGAGTCGGTGTTTGAGCGAACGACTTTCACTGAATGCCAGACCGAATATTTATGTTCCAAATATCTATATTCTAAAATGCGTGCCGCGCAGCTAGGCCATAGCGTTCGCAAACTTTCGTGCAGCCAATTGCGGGACGCCGCACTAAGCAGAGTTTCCCGGCTTCCCCAACGCATGGCCTTCCCAAGCGTTAGCGGCCATCGTGACGGTAATGGACGGTAGGGTGAATTTTGACGCATAAGGCCGGAAGCTGATTTCACAGGGGAAAATTGGGTTCGTTCGGCAAAAATGCCGCTTCTATATAGGTAAGTATAATTAAGCAAAGGCTCTATCGTTTCCTTCCGTTCGAGGCCGGTTGCGGAAGAGGCGGGTCTCAAAAACTGCTCAAGCCGCGATGCTTGCTTTCAGATCCCATAGCGGGCGATCTAAGGGGAGGACGACGGTGGACAGACTGGGCCACAAAACCAGACATTCGCTGGCCCGCTCAGGCGGCGGCGAGACGGGCTTGCAGATCCGCGAGCCCAGTGTCGCAGCGGCGGCAGCCGATATCAAGCCGCCACCGCCACACGGATTTCCAAGACCAAGCCCGCCGCCGTGGTAAGATTAACCAAGGCGTCCAGAGAAAATTTGCTAAGCTTGCCTCGCATCAAGTCGTTCAGCCGCGGGCGAGTGATCCCCAGCCGGGCCGCCGCAGCTTCTTGCGGCAAGTCCCAGGACTTAATGCGCTCTACCAAGAGACTGAGTAGGTCCGCCCGCGCCTTCATATTTGCAGCCTCGGCCGGAGTATCAGCCAAGGCGTCGAACACATCCGCAAATGTTTGAACTTCCATTGCCTAGCCTTTCCATGCCCGCAAGCGGCTCACCGCCAAGTCAATGTCCTTTTGCGGCGTCTGCTGCGTCTTCTTCTGAAAAGCGTGCAGGACGGCAACGCTATCGCCCGCTGTCGCCAAATAGATAACCCGGAAAACGCCAGCCGTTTCCCGTATCCTGATTTCCCGCACACCTGGGCCAATCGTTTTCATCGGCTTCCAGTCCGGTGGATCACGACCCTTTTGAACTTCACGAAGCGCGTAGCCCGCACGCGTGCGGGCATCGTCCGGAAAGTCCCGCAAGCGGGCGAGGCTGTCACCAAGGAAAACGATAAGCTTCACAATCGCCACTGTATCGGTTTTGATACACAAATGCAAGGCAAGCGTTTGCCGCCCCCCGAACCGCCCTGCTTCCAAAATCATGGACTGGACACGAGAACAGAAAACCTAGGTAAGGATGGTGCGGCCGGGCACTCTACGCGCGCCCGCATTGTTCACCGGCACCTCGGCCTCGCCGTACCGGTAGAGGCTGTCACCGCACGGTTCCCAGCTTGTCCGCAATGGCTTAGATACCTGCCACCAGCAGGTCCGTGTACGATACGGCGATTTCGCTTAGTGCAGGACAATGAGGGAATCCGAGAGAAGCACGTCCTTTAAGCCGGTAGCTATGACCAAGCTTGCCGCCACTTCCACCATATCGTCCCTAGTTCTAATCTTCATGACTGTCTTGCACGCGATCGGTGGCTTTCCCGATGCACCCAGAACAATCACGTGTTCAACGTCACCGATGATAAGGCATAAGCCCCCAAGCGTCATGCCTTTCGACCTAAGGCTTGGCACCAATTGCTCAGTGAAAAAGGTGCTGACCGCGCGAATGTCCGGCATTGCCGCCGGAGGTATCGGCACCACGGCTCCCTCATATGCCCATCCACGTGAAATTGGTCTCACTCCAAACATGTCAATAAGAAACTTATCTGGGACGGATTTTGCCGGAACCTGGCTTGCGCCGGACTTCTTTTCTCCTAATAGCTTTCTCCAGAAACTCATATCTCTATCCCCGGTGGATGTTTGTCAATTTGACGTGGCCGCTCAAGGAGGCCACCTCCAGCGCGGTCTCGCCATTATTAGCGGCGTGCACGGGCGTTGTAAAACTCAGATTTGGCGGCGTTTGGCGCACGCCGAATGTCTCTTCAGGGTCAAGGGCGGGATTGCCTTGGTCCGTTCGGAGAAGACCGCATCAGGATCCCGAAGCCGCCGTGGCGCGCATGAGATCGCGAGAAAACCGGCACGTCCGCAAGCGACCCGTAGCAGGCTCCAACGCATTCGTTGGGCAAGCCAGGAATGTTTGCTTAGCTTTGGGGGCCGTCCCCCTCATCGGGCACCTTTCGGGGGAAACGGCGCTCGAAAGCCTGCTCAAGCAACCTTCCGAAGCCCAACAGGATGGCGACGAGCACGGCCGAGGTCAGCACGATAGGCCATGCTCCTGCTCCGCAGGCCGCGCCGATGCAGGCGGTGAGCCAGATGGAGGCTGCGGTGGTCAGGCCACGGACCTTCTCCACACCCGGATCGCGTAGGATCACGCCTGCGCCGAGAAAGCCTATGCCGGTGATGATTCCCTGCATTACGCGGCTTCCCGCGGCCACGTCGGCCATGTGCGCCGGATATTGGCTCGCGAGCACGATCGTGGCCGAGCCAAGCGCAACAACGCCCATGGTCCGCACTCCGGTGGGTTTGCCGCGCAGATCCCTATCCAAGCCAATGGCAGCGCCTATCAAGGTCGCAGCCAAGAGGCGTATCGCTACCTCGGTCCATTCGTGCATCGTCCACCTCAAGCAGCGGCTCCGGTATATTTCGTACAGACCCCAAGCTTATGCCAGCCCTCCGGCACAGCCAAAGCGCACGCGAATGCGCGGGGCCGCCAGCCGTAAACACTTTCTAAAGCTAGCACTTTACGGCGTCTTGTTAATGTGTAGGATGCAACGCCGGTAACACGGGGAGCAAACGTGGTTCAAGCAGGACATCTGATGAAGGGCAAGCGCGGCCTGGTGATGGGCATCGCGAACAACCGGTCCATCGCCTGGGGGATCGCGAAAGCCGCCGCGGAGCAAGGCGCGGAAATGGCTTTCACCTATCAGGGCGATGCCTTGAAAAAGCGCGTGGAGCCGCTTGCCGCGGAACTGGGCGTCAAGCATGTCCTGCCCTGCGACGTCGCCGACAGCAACTCCATCGACGCTGTCTTCGAGATCTTGAAAGAGAGCTGGGGCACGCTCGATTTTGTGGTGCACGCCATCGCCTATTCGAACAAGGAAGAGCTCGACGGGCGCTATGTCGATACGACGCCCGGGAACTTCACGGGCACTCTGTTTATTTCATGCTACTCGTTCACGGCAATCGCGCAGCGGGCTGAGAAGCTGATGACGGACGGCGGCTCGCTGCTCACCCTCACCTACTATGGCGCCGAGAAGGTGATGCCGCATTATAACGTGATGGGCGTGGCGAAGGCGGCGCTGGAGGCAAGCGTGCGTTACCTCGCCGAGGATCGGGCCGGCAAAAGATCCGCGTCAACGCCATCTCGGCCGTTCCGATCAAGACTCTTGCCGCCGCGGGCATCGCCGACTTCCGCTATATCCTCAAGTGGAACGAGCTGAACTCGCCGCTCCGGCGCGTGGTGTCGATCGAGGATGTCGGCGGCGCCGGCCTCTATCTGCTTTCGGACTTGAGCCGCGGCGTCACCGGAGAGGTGCATCATGTCGACGCAGGCTACCATATCGTCGGCATGAAAGCGGAAGACGCGCCGGATATTGCCGTGGTTCAGCCATCGAATGGCTAAATTTCAATAAGAAAGTCCACACTAGAATTTTCCTGCATCGGGGCAGCCGGGAGCCATGGAACCTTTTAAAGCGCTTACTTTTCTTGCGTCGGTGGGCATCGTATCGCTCATTGGTGCCGGGGCAGCCAGGCTTTACGCTGGCTATTCTGCGGGACGCGGCAACCTTGACGAGATCAAGGAGCAGGTCGTCAACGCTTCTACCGGCGGTTTTTCGCTGAAGCCCCTGCAAGAGGATATCCGTTCGATCTCGAAGCAGGTTGAAAGCCTTGCGGCCGTCAAACCGGTTCCTGCCGTGGACCCCGCCCAGATCACAAGGCCGATGCTGGACGAGATCAAGGCCCTGAGCCATCAGCTCGATGGGTGGAGAACGCGATCCGCGGCCGGCGACGATCAAAACGGCAAAGCCGTGCTGGAGGAAATAAAGGCGCTAACCCACCAGGTCGAAGCCTTGAAAGTCCGGCCCGCGGTAGAACCTGAGCAAGGCGTGAAGCCCGTGCTGGACGAGATCAAGGCATTGGCCCGGCAGGTGGATGCATTGAAGGTCCGCCCTGCGGCGGAGCCCGAGCAAAGCCCGAAAGCTGTGCTGGAAGAAATCAAGTCGCTGTCGCGTCAAATCGAGGCCCTGAAAGCCCGGCCCGTTGCCGATCCCGAGCAAAGCTTGAAGCCGCTGGTGGATGAGATCAAACTCTTGGCCCGGCAAATCGATGCCCTCAAAGCTGCGCAGCCCGCCCGTGCGCCGGACGCCGTGACCGCGGCTGCGGCGCCCGCCAATGCGCCAGCCTTGGAGAGTATCCGCGAGGAAATCGCCGCGCTCAGCACCAAACTTGAAAAGCAGGAGCCCAAGGCGCCGAAGGCGCTCGTCGACGAGATCCGCGCGCTCAGCGCCTCGGTTCAGGCTCAGGAGCCCGTTGCCCGCCGCGCGATTGCCGAGGAGCTTCGCTCCGCGGTGATGACGCTGCAAAACAGCGAGCCCAAGGTTCCAAAGGCGCTTATGGATGAAGTCCGCAACATATCCGCCAATGTCAGGCCGGACCCCAGGCCACAAGCTTCGGTGGCGGATCAGATCAAGGTGCTCTCCGCTTCCATCGAGTCTTTGAAGTCGAGGCTCGCGGAAGATGGCGGGCGCGGGCGCGGCGATGGCGGCGCGAACGTCGCCGCGGAGATCGCTCAGCTCCAGCAGCTCGTCGCGGCGGCTTCGGATCAATTCGGAAGGTGCCAGACGCAGCTCGCTTCGCTCTCGAGCGGGGGTTACGCGCAAGCGCCGCAGCCAGCCGCCCCCGCCGCGACCACGGTTGCCATGTCGCAAGCCGGGCATCAGCCGGCGGTCGTATTCTACGACAATGTGATGCTGAAGAAAGACCAGGAAAAGCAATATGACGAAATCGGCGTGAAGCTCGCGCTGCAATCGGTCGGCCCGCGCCAGGTGAAGGTTGCCGTGAACCGGCAAGGCTTCGGCCTCTCCTTCGGCGAGCGCAAGGTGTTCCGCAGTCAGGACGTCGAGTGCGAGCTGAACCTGATGGAGACCAACTTGAACGAAGCACAAGCTCGCGTTAGCATTTCGTGTAAGCGCTGATGGCGCGGCTGGCGTAAAATCCAGCTGACCGCTATACTACGTGCAGGCACCGCCCGCCCGCGGGCAAGCTGGCGGGTGGAGATTTGATAATAATTGGTGCATTATCGCACCCTTGAGGGTAATGATCCTCAACTCAATCATAGGCCGATGGATACCGGGGCGCGAACCCTCCGCGCGCCAGCCGGAAAAAGCGGCCAGAGGGGAACGCCGTGTTTTGGAAGTGGCTGCGGCTGTTCGCCCCCTCGCGTCATGGACATGAGCAGCGTAACGCTTGCTCGACGGTAGGATCACGAAGCAGACGGACGCAGCAAATGAACGCGAAATACCCTGGCATACCCACAGTCATTAACGGCAATGGCGCCGTCGCGCAGGTGATGGGCCATGTGTGCGGAGGCGTCATCGGATATCCGATCACTCCCTCGACCGAAATCTCCGAAATCTACGAGGCATTCCGGGCCGGCGGCGGCTGCAACGTCTGGGGCAAGCACCCGTTCTTCTTCGAACCCGAGGGCGAGCACTCCGCGCAATCGGGCGCGCTCGGCGCGGCGCTGACCGGCGGCAAATTCATATCCAACGCCTCGTCGAGCCAGGGCATCCTGTATGGCCTCGAGTCGCACTACGTGACGGCAGGCAAGCGGGCAGCCGGCTTCGTGCTGCAAGTCGCGGCGCGCGTGGTGTCGAAGCACTCGCTCAACGTGATGGCGGGCCACGACGACGTCTACGCACTGCTGCAGTCCGGTTACACAATCCTGTTTGGGTCGAACCCGCAGGAGGCGGCCGATCTCGCCGCGATCTCTTACAAGATCAGCGCCACCTCGATGATCCCGGTCGCCAACGCGATGGACGGCTTTGCCACCAGCCACATGATGAGCGAAGCCCTGATGCCGGAGCCCGAGCTGCTGCGCGAGTTCCTCGGCGATCCGGCCGGGCGCATCAAAGCCCCAACGGTGGCGCAGGAGATCCTGTTCGGCGCCAAGGGCCGCGTGTTCCAGCTCGAACAATACCTGAAGAAGCATGAGGCCGCCATCGGACGGTCCAATGCCGCCGCGGTGAAGGCTTATTTCGCGGCCAACGCCGAGGCGGTCGAGAAGGACAATGCCGGCGGGCTCATTGCTGCCACGCTTAGCTGGGTCCCTGAGGAGCTGCGCGGGCAATGGCGGCGGCAGTGGCTCAACGCTTTCGAGAAAGGCACGCGCCAGCTCGTGCCGGCGCTGGTCGACATCAACAATCCGGGCCTCACCGGCGGCGTGCAGAACCAGCCCGACTTCCAGGCCGGCTCGGCCGATCATCGCACCCACTTCGTGCGCGACGTGCCGCGGTTCGTCCGCGAGGCGATGGCGGAATATTCCACCCTCACCGGCCGCGAGTACAAGCCGGTCATGACCTACATGTGCGACGACGCCGAGCACGTCATGGTTGGCCTCGGCTCCGTGACCGACGACGCCGAAGCGGTCGCGGCCTATCTACGCAGCCAGGGCAAGAAGGTTGGCGTGGTCTCTGTGAAAGTGCTGCAGCCGTTCCCGGAGGCAGAGCTGGTTGCGGCACTCGCTGGCAAGAAGGCCGTCACGGTGCTGGAGCGCTCCGATGTAACCGCGCTCACCACGGCGGTCACGCAGGCCTTGTTCAAGGGCGTCGAGAATGCGTCCGGCGAGCGCCATCCCGGCATCCCGGCGATTACGAGCCTGCCCAAGCTCACCACCGCGATCTTCGGCCTCGGCGCGCACGACCTGCAGCCGCGCCACCTGATCGCCGCCTTCAAGAACATGGAGACGAACAACGTCCCGTTCGTCTATCTCGGCTCGCAATTCTTCTCCAAAAACCCGGGCCCGAAGCTCTCGGCCCTGCAGGACAAGCTGAAGGCGGCCTATCCCGAGACCGAGCTGATGGCGCTCGAGACGGAGACCAATCCGAACCTCCTGCCGCCCCAGGCGTTCCGCATCCGCTTCCACTCGGTGGGCGGCTACGGCACGGTCGCTACCGGCAAGCTCCTGACCGACATTTTGGCCGGCGTGCTCGGCCTGCACTCGAAGGCTTCGCCGAAATACGGCTCGGAGAAGAGCGGCGCACCCACCAACTACTACATCACGCTGAGCCCGGAGACGGTGAAGATCACCAATGCCGAGCTTGAGGATGTTGAGATCGTGGTGTCGGCCGACCACAAGGTGTTCAGCCATACCGATCCGCTGAAGGGGCTGGCCCAGGGCGGCACGTTCATCCTGCAATCGAACCTGACGCCGCTCGAAGCGTGGCGTAGCCTGCCCGCGCCTGCCCGCAAGGCCATCCGCGACAAATCCCTTAACTTCTTCGTCATCGACGCCTTCAACGTCGCCAAGAAGCATGCGCCCACGCAGGACCTCGAAACCCGCATGATGGGCATTGCCTTTATCGGCGCGGTGTGCGGCCGTGTGGAACGGGTTACGGCCGGTGCTGCTTCGGACGCGATCCTGGAGAAAATCCGCCAGCAGATCGCCAAGAAGTTCGGCGCCAAGGGCGGCGAGATCGTCGAAGGCAACATGGCGGTGATCCGCGACGGCCTTGAGGCGGCGCAGAAGGTCAACTACAACGATCCGGCCTTCGCGGGTGCGGGCACCGAGGCTGACGCCCGCACCAAAGCGAACGCTCGCACCGTCGCGATTTCCGCCGAGATATCCGGCGTCGGCAAGCTGGCGGCAAGCTCGCACTTCCTCGATGCCGAATACTACGATGAGACGGTTGCCTCCCATTTCCGCAACGGCACCATCGCCGAAGCGCCCGTTCTGCCCGGCACAGGCATGTTCATGCCGGCCGGCAGCGCGGCCTGGAAAGACAAGGGGCTGTTCCGCCGCACCGTGCCGGAGTTCATCGCCGATCTCTGCGGCGGCTGTCTCGACTGCGCCATTGTCTGTCCGGATGCCGCGATCCCCAACACAATACACGATATCCCCGATTTGCTGCTGACGGCGCTCGGGACGCTCGATCTGCCGGAGGCGCGGCGCGAGGCTGCGCGCGCGGCCGTTCCCGCGATGGGGACTGCGATCCGCGAGGCGTACCGCAAGGTCAAGAAGGGCGCCAAGCTGTTCCATGAACAGGCGGCCGAGGTGGCGGGCGGCGTTGCGGGCGGCGATGCCCAGCTTGCCGCCGATCTCGGCAGCCTGGCCAGCGCGCTTTCAGTGTTCCCAGTCGCGAAAACGAAGCCGTTCTTCGACAACATCGAGAAGTCGGAGCCGGGCGGCGGCGCCATGTATGCCGTCACCATCGACCCGTGGAAGTGCAGCGGCTGCCTCGAATGCGTCGAGGTCTGCGGTCCTGGATCGCTCGTCGAACGCGAGCAGACGCCGGAACTCTTGGAATCGATGCAGGCCGCCTTCGAGTTCCTGAACCGTACGCCCAAGACACCGGAGCGCTTCTACGAAGGCGCATCGACGCGGGCCGCGAAGACCAAGCGGCTCATGCTCGACCTCAGCAACTACTACGCCGTTACGGGCGGCCATGGCGCCTGCCGCGGTTGCGGCGAAGTGACGGCGATCCGCGTCGTGATCGCGGCCAACCGCGCCTTGCACAACGAGCGCAACAAGGATCATATCGGCGAGGTCGAGAGCCTCATCGACCGGCTGAACGCCAAGCGCGCCGCCATCCAGGCCGATCCTGCCCGCGCCGAACGCATGGCGCGTACAATGGAGACGCTGGAGCGGCGGCTGTTCGAGCTCGAAAGCGGCCCCACCGGCAACGGTCCATCGAGCACGGTGGTCGCCAACTCGACCGGGTGCAGCAGCGTGTACGCCTCGACGTTCCCGTTCAACCCGTACACCGATCCGTGGGTGAACAGCCTGTTCCAGGACGCACAGCCGCTGGCCAAAGGTATCTTCGAGGGCCTGGCCGCGACGGCAGCGGACGATTTCGGCGCCTTGCGCACCGCCAGGCTCGACCTCGATGACGCCTATAACCCTGCGGAGCACGACAAATTCTTCCGGTACTTTAACTGGACGCAGTTCTCCGAAGAGGAAATGGCGCTCTTGCCGGCGGTACTCACCATCGGCGGCGACGGCGCGACCTACGACATCGGCTTCGGCGCACTGTCCCGCGTGCTCGCGTCCAACACGCCGATCAAGGTGGTCGTGCTGAACACAGGCGCTTACTCGAACACCGGCGGCCAAACCTCCACAGCGAGCTTCACGGCGCAGGATTCCGATCTCTCGCGCGTCGGCTCCGCCCATGCCGGCAAGCAAGAGGACCGCAAGGAGCTGGGGCTGATCGCCTCTTTCCATCCGAACACCTACGTGGCGCAGTCCAATACGGCGGTACAGGGTGTGTTCTTCCGGGCACTCTTGGAGTTCCTGAACTACAACAAAGGCCCGGCGGTGCTCGACTTGTATACGCCGTGCCAGCCGGAACACGGCATCGGCGACAACGCGGCGCGCAGTCAGGCCAAGCTCGCCTCGGATAGCCGCATGAGCCCGCTGTTCATCCGCGACCCGCGCGAGAGCGGCAACTTGCTGTCGCTAGACGGCAATCCCTCCAAGGACGAGGATTGGACCAAGGTCACGTTGAATTACGTGGACGCGGACGGCGCCGCCCAGCGTATCCAGCATCCGCTCACGCCGGCGGACTTCGCGCTCGGCGAGGCCCGCTTCAGGAAGCACTTCAAGCGGCTTGCCGCCGATGCGGACGGCGTGCCGGTGCACGAGTACATCAACCTCAGCGCGGCCGAACGCGAGGGCAAAACACCCTACGTGCTCTCCACCGATGCGGATAAGCGGCTGATCAAAATGGCCGTGGGCCCGGCCGTGATCCACCTGACCGAGGAGCGGCGCAAGAACTGGCGCACGCTGCAATTCCTCGCCGGTCAGCCGGCCGAGGCTATGGACGCGGCACACCGGGTCGAGGTGGAAGCGCTGCAAGCCAAGCTCAAAGAGGCGGCAGAGCAGCGTGAAACCTCGCTCGACGCCATCGTCCAGGCGATGGCCGAATTGGCGGCATCGTCCGGCGCGCCCGTTTCGGGAGTGTTTGGCGGGGCGATGCTGAGCGCCAACGGCTCCGCGATGCCTGCGGCACAAGGCGCGGGCAAGGCCAACGGCTCCAAGCCGCTCGTCACCTTCGACGAGGACCGCATCGCCGACTGCACCAACTGCAAGACCTGCTATCAGGAGGTCAGCGAGCTGTTCGAGAAGACCACCATCACGGTAGACGGCGCACAGAAAGAGGTCGGCCATCTTATCCCCGGCGCTCTCGGACACATCGCCATCACGCCTGAGTTGCGCGCGCGCGTGCGCCGCGTTGCCGCCAACTGCGACGCGGAGATCATTCAATGAACGATATGACTCTGGATCCGGTCGAGCAGCAGCTCGGTTTCTTGCGCAAGCGCATGCAGAGCGACCCGGCGGCCTTCCGTCAGATGTTCCTGTCCGACGGCATGGGCGCGGCCGCCTGGGAATTCCAGCAGGAGGAACTGGGCGCCGAGTTTACCCGGACGTTCTGGAAACTCCTGCTGCGCGAAGACGAGGTGGGTGTGCTTCTGCAGCGCTTCGTCTGGACGATACCGCTGAAAAACAAGCGCAAGCTCATCCGTGCCATCGACAAGCACCTTTCGGACCGCTACCCGATGTTCAAGGGCCTGTCCGAGGGCTGGCCCGCGGAAAACTTTATCCCGCCCTACATCCGTCCGGCCGAGGAGCGCACGAAGGACTTCGAGCTCGTCAACACCGGCTATCTCGGCTACATGGCGCTCGGCTATTCGGCGCGCGAGGTCGAGCTGTTCGTGTGGCTCGAAGTGCTGCGCGACAAGCAATGCTCCGACAAGCCGTGCGAAATCGGCGTGATTATCCAGGGCAAGAAGGAGCCGAAAGGCGGCTGCCCGGTTAAGATCCACATCCCCGAGATGCTGGAGCTGCTCGGCCAGGGCAAATTCCGCCAGGCGCTCGAACTGATCGAGAGCTGCAATCCGCTGCCGGACGTCACCGGCCGCGTCTGTCCGCAAGAGCTGCAGTGCCAGGGCGTCTGCACCCAAACCAAGCGGCCCATCGAGATCGGCCAGCTTGAGTGGTACTTGCCGCAGCGCGAGAAGCTGACCGGGCCGTCGCCCGAGCAGCGGTTCGCCGGCGTGGTAAGCCCGTGGGCGAAGGCCGAAAAGCCGCCGATCGCGGTGGTAGGCTCCGGCCCCTCCGGTCTGATCAACGCGTATCTGCTGGCGGCCGAGGGCTTCCCGGTCACGGTGTTCGAGGCGTTCCACGAACTAGGCGGCGTGCTGCGCTACGGAATTCCCGAGTTCCGCCTGCCGAACACTCTTATCGACGACGTGGTTGGCAAGATCAACCTGCTCGGCGGCCGCTTCGTGAAGAATTTCATCGTCGGCAAGACCGCGACCATCGAGGAGCTTAAGAACGCCGGGTTCTGGAAAATCTTCGTCGGTACCGGCGCCGGCCTGCCGACCTTCATGAACGTGCCCGGCGAGCATCTCCTTGGCATCATGTCGGCCAACGAGTTCCTCACCCGCGTCAATCTGATGCAAGCGCTCGACGACAAGTACGAGACGCCGCTGCCCGATACCAAGGGCAAGGAAGTGTTCGTCATCGGCGGCGGCAACACCGCGATGGACGCCGCCCGCACGGCCCGCCGTCTCGGCGCCAACGTGACCATTGTCTACCGGCGCACGCAGTCGGAGATGCCAGGCCCGCGTCGAGGAACTCCACCACGCATTCGAAGAAGGCATCAACCTGAAGCCGCTGCGCGCGCCCATCGAGTTCATCGGCGACGATAAGACACACTTCGTCAACCACGCGCTGCTTGCCGTCAACGAACTCGGGGCACCCGACAAATCGGGCCGGCGCAGCCCGGTCGCGACTGGCGAGACCGAGCGCGTGCCGGTCGACCTGGTCATCATGGCCCTGGGCAACACGGCGAACCCGATCATGAAGGACGCCGAGCCCGGCCTGAAAACCTCCAAATGGGGCACCATCGAGCTCGGCGAGGGCTCGCAGCTCACCTCGATCCCCGACGTCTATTCGGGCGGCGACGCAGCCCGCGGCGGCTCTACGGCGATCCGGGCAGCAGGCGACGGCCAGGCCGCCGCGCGCGAGATCGTCGGCAACATTCCCTTCACGGAAGAGCAAATCAAGGAGCGGGTGGCCAAGGCGGCGCGCTACACCGAGGAGGGGCAGGCCGCGCAGACCGTCGTCGAGAAGATCGCGCTGGCCGGCGGCATCGTGGAGTTCAAGGTGCGCGCGCCCATGGTGGCGAGGTCGGCGCAGGCCGGCCAGTTCGTCCGCGTGCTCGCCTGGGACAATGGCGAATTGATCCCGCTGACACTCGCCGACTGGGACGCGGAGGCCGGCACCATCGACTTGGTCATCCAGGGCATGGGCACGTCAACGCTGCTCATGAACAAAATGGCGATTGGCGACGCGTTCGCCGGCATCGCAGGCCCGCTCGGCCGGCCAAGCGAGCTGCATAAGTACGCCCCCAACCAGACCGTGGTGTTCACGGCGGGCGGCGTCGGCTTGCCGCCCGTGTACCCGATTGCCCGCGAGCACCTGCGGCTGGGCAACCACGTCACGCTGATCTCGGGCTTCCGCTCCAAGGACTTCTTGT
The DNA here is from genome assembly GCA_963785355.1 of uncultured Alphaproteobacteria bacterium. Classification (GTDB taxonomy): domain Bacteria; phylum Pseudomonadota; class Alphaproteobacteria; order Rhizobiales; family Rhodomicrobiaceae; genus Rhodomicrobium. The sequence continues at coordinate 101,396 of CAWAVJ010000048.1, read as the reverse complement.
TCTGGACCGGGCCGGACGAGCGGGTCGGCAAGCTGCAGGCCGAGTTCGGCGATCTGCTCGACGTGATCTACGCGACGAACGACGGCACCTTCGGCGTGAAGGGCTTCGTCACCGGCCCGCTGGAGGAGATGCTGAAAGACGGTAAGCGCAGCAAAGGCCGCGACATCGCCGAAGTTGTCACCATCGGGCCGCCCTTGATGATGCGCGCCGTCAGCGACCTCACCAAGCCCTACGGAGTGAAAACCGTGGCGAGCCTCAACTCGATCATGGTCGACGCCACCGGCATGTGCGGCGCGTGCATGGTGCCCGTCACAATCGACGGCAAGCTGGTGCGTAAACACGCCTGCATCGATGGCCCCGAGATCGACGCCCATATGATCGACTGGGACAAGTTCCTGCCGCGCTTCAGCACTTTCAAGGAGCAGGAACAGCGCAGCAAGGCCGCGCACGGGCTGGCCTAGCGCCGGACCGGCCTGAACGGTCGCACCATCATCCCGGAAGCCGCTTGCGGCTATCCGGGATCGTAACGAACGTCGGCTCCCGTAACGATCCCGTGTCAGCAGCGCACCGCTGCGTGCGGGATGACGCCAATAGGCGGCGGAGCGGTCGAGGCCGCGGGCGGCCGGGATCAATCGAACGTGAACAGCATGCTTCCCACTTTTTCTCCGTTCACGGTGACCGTGCAGGTGCGCGACACCTCGACGGGCATGCCCTGATACTTGCCAAGGTTCGGTTTGCAGCCGCCAGCGACGGTTTTTCCGTCCGAAGTTGTGCTGAAGTTCACAACCTGATCGTCGATTTTCTCGAATACCTTGGTCCCGTTCAACGACAGGGTATAAACGTCGTGGGCGCCCGGACCTGGGCTGAACGATCCTTGGCTAAACGTTCCTTTCTTGAGGCAAATTTCGACCTTCTGGACTTTGCCGGCAGAGTTCGCCTTCGATACCGACTTGCACTCCGGCGCAGCGAAGACCGGATGAGATTGAGCAATGAGAAGGCCGCCAAAAAGAAGAATAGTCAGATAACGCATACACCCCTCCTGTAAGCAAAACCGATTGCAAAGCGCCAGCGCTGACCCTTCGCGGGCGCGCCGGGACTGCAACTGAAGGCATTTTCATATAATTGCCTGCGGTGCAACTAAACTCGATGCAAGCATGCATATTAATGGGCATTAAACGCAACCGGCGTAGAACATAAGCTTGTGCCCGCCCGCGCTCACCCGCTCGCGGTTGCCGGAAGCGTGGCCCGCGGAGGCGCCAGGAAGGAATGGCAACATGCCTTTTGCGGAATGGTCGGATGAATTCAACATTGGCATCGTGGACCTCGACCGCGATCACCGGCGGCTTCTTGAGCTTCTCAACGATTTGTACGATGCCATCGAAGCCGGGGACACCCGCAAGGTCCTTGGCAACGTCTTGGATGGGCTTATCGCTTACGTGAACTATCACTTCTTGCATGAGGAGACGCTTTTGCTGCGCGCGAATTACCCGGACTATGACAGTCACCGGCAGCAGCATCTGGCTTTGAGACTCACGGTCATCGAAATTCACAAGGAGTTTCTGGCGCGTGAGCCGGACGCGCTGTCCCGGCAAGTCCTGGTGTTTCTAAAGAACTGGTTCTACGAGCATAATTTGGGGGCGGACCTGGCTTTCAGCGAATATCTCAGCGCGAACCGGGATAAGCTCGAACCGCGAGCCCGGCCGGCTGGCGTCCGTTAGGGTGCGTCCGGAAAAAGGGTGACACCAGACCCGGTTGAACAGTTCGCGAAGACCCCCTCACCCTGTCCCTCTCCCCAAGGGGCGAGGGAACGCCAGAATTGTCCTCTCCGCTGTGGATGGCTCCGCAGCCTTCCCCCTCTCCCCTTGGGGAGAGGGCTGGGGTGAGGGGGTCTTTTGCGGGCGCTATGCGAAGCAATCAACCGGATGTGGTATAACTCACTGCGCTTCCGCCTTGAAATACAGCTCGGTGCCTGGACCCGAGCCATAGACGAAAGGTTCCTGCGTCCTGCCGGTGGCGCTCACCACCGTGTCGTGCACCTTGCCGAACATGACGCGGATTTCCAAGCCCGAGGCATCGATGTGCTGCAGCAGCGCCGCAGTAAACGGGCTATGCGGCTCGCCATAGCCCTCCAACGCTGTTCGGCCGTCGCGCGTAGCGAAGGCCACCAGTTCGCCCTGACCCGGCTCGACGCTGGCCAGGCCGTCGCCATATGCGTGCTTGCCGCTCTTATCCTGCATGAGGTGATTGAGGAACGGATTGTCGCGGCAGGCATCGAGCATCACCAGCCCCAGCTTGTGCGCGCCCGCCGCCGCACTCATGACCTCGTCGAGGCTGACGGTCTGGTCTTCGATCTGCACGCCGCTGTCTATATTGGCGTCGATTGGAATAAGCAGATTATGCCCGTCGACCTGAAGGCCGTGCCCGGCGTAGAAGACCACGGCCCAATCGGCATCCGCCGCCTTGATGGCGAATTGCTTGATGGCTTTCTGCAAGGCGCCCCGCCCGGTGTCGCGCAGCTCGGCGGCCTCGGCAAAGCCCAGGTGGCGGAGGGCGTCCGCCATGGCCTGCGCATCGCGAGGCGGATTTTCTAGGTATGGCGCATGCAGGTAGGCGCCTTCGCCGATGACGAGGGCGATGCGGCGGCCAGGGCCGCCAGACGGCGCCGAAATGTTTTGCTTGCGCGGCGCTGAGGCCGCGATTTCGGCCTCAAGCGCTGCGATGCGTTCTGTGGCGCGCAGGCGGGCTTTGCGCAGCGGCGGGGCGTAAGCCGGCATCCCGGCCGCCTTGCGGTAATCGGCCAGGGCCGCCCCTTTGGAGCCCAGCTTCTCGTAAGCCTCGCCGCGGCTAACCCAGACCCGCAGCGATTTGGACCCGAGCCGGATCGCCTCGTTGAAATCGTCGATGGCTTCCACCGGCTTGTTGATGGCGAGATAAACCACGCCGCGAATTTCGAACACGGAATTGTCGCGGGGCTTCAACTCCCGGGCGGTCTGCGCATCGGCCAGAGCCTCGGCGTCCTTGCCCATCTCCAAGTAAATGAACGCCCGGGTTGCGTAGAACGAGTAGAATTTCGGGTCCAGGCGAATAGCCTCGTTGCATTCCTTGAGGGCTTCTTCCGTCTGACCCTGCCAGAAGTAGGCGATGGAGCGGTGTATATGCGCCGCGGCGAGATTTGGGTCTATGGCAAGAGCGGCATCGAGGTCCTCTATGGCGCGCTTGAAATCTCCCAGCTCGTTGTGGGCCCGGCCTCGTATCACGTAACTATTGGCAAGAACTTTCGGCTCCGGTTTTAGGCTTATCACCTTTTCGGTGTCGCCAATGGCCTTATCTTGCTCGTGAAATCTGGCATAGTACAAGGCGCGCATAAAGTATTCGGAGGCGCCGGCATCGGGATTTAGGCGTATCACCTGTGTATAGTCGGGAATTGCATGCTCCCAATCTTCCTTTTGTTGGTAAATATAGGCACGAATCATGTAGTTGCGGTAATCCTCGGGGTGGCTGCGGATGGCTTCGTTAATACCGGCAAGAGCTTCGTCGTACTCTCCCGCGGCCGCGTAGGTTAGGGCGCGTGCTGCGGCGTTTGCCGCTCCTGGATCGAGCTTCACGGCCCGATCGTGGTCTGCGATGGCCCGGTCGTGATCGCCTTTGTGGTCATAAGTCCATCCGCGCGCGACGTAGGCGTTTGCGAAATCCGGTTTGAGGCGGATCGCTTCGGAAAAGTCGGCGATGGCGCGGTCGTAATCGCCCAATCTGTCGTAGACAGTGCCTCGCAGGTGGTAAACGTAAGGACCGTTTGATTTCAACCTCAGCGCTTCGTTGGCGTCGGCCAAAGCCTCATCGTAATTTTGCTTGCGCAATACGTAGGCGTAGCCGCGCAGGACATAAAAGTCCCCGTTGCCAGGAGCAAGCCGGATGGCCTGGGTGAAATCCTCAATCTCGCCATCGGCGTCGCCGTTGGCCTTGCGCGCCGCGGCGCGATTCGAATATGTGTAAGAGCTATCCGGTTGCAGCCTGATAGCTTGATTGTACAGCTCTAGCGCGGCGGCAGGGTCCTTGCGCTTCACCGCGATCTGCGCCTTTCCGACGAGGGTGTCAGTGTGAGTGGGATCGAGCCGCACGGCGTAGTCAAGATCGGCCTGTGCTTTGTCCAAGTCCCCCTTTTGATAATAGGTCCAGCCCCGGAAATTTCGGGCGATAACACTATCGGGGTTGATGGCGATGGCTTCGTCGAAGCTGGCGAGGGCGGAGCCGTAATCCTGCTTTGTATAATAAGCGGCGCCTCGGGTTGTCAGCGCATTGTCTAGCCCCGGCTGAAGCTGTAGGGCCTTATTGCAATCGGCGATGGCGTTATCGTAGTCGTGTATGCCTGTATAGGAGCCGCAACGGAAAACGAAATCCTCGGCGGTCGCCTTTTTGCTGGAAACGGCCTTGGTGAGCAGTTCTATGGCCTTATTGAAATCCGGGGCTGCCGCCTGGTCCCCCTTGAGGAAGCTTTTCTGCCAGCCGCGCGGGGTGTAGCGCTTGCCGTCGTTAGGCGCCAGGGCGATGGCCTTGTCGAAATCGGCTTCCGCACGCTTCTCGTCGTATTTGGCCCGGTAGACGCCGCCGCGCATGGCATAGGCTTCGTCGTTTTTCGGCGCCAGGCGGATCGCCTCGCTAAAATCCGCGAGTGCCTGGTCCCAGGAGCCGGTTTTGGAGTACGCCCGCCCACGCCGGACCAGCGCCCCCACGCGGGTCGCCTTCGCCACCCCTTTGCGGCCGATGACGGCGGTGCAGCCGCGCACGGCCGTTTCAACGTTCACGGCCCAGCAGTCTTGCCAGTCGCGCTTGCTTCCCGCCGGAGCGGTAGCGGCCATCGCCGTTCCGCAAAGCGCCGCCACCAACACCGGCACCATCGCGCGCAATTTTGTCATCCCCCGAGCCCCTCCCGTTACAATGAGGGAGTTTCTATGCAGATTTTGTGGCTCAAGTCTGACGATGTCCGCTCACGGCGGCGCGGACACGCAAAGTTCGGGCTTCGGCTCCCCGGCCTGTTTTTTGCGAAGGTTCGCCGCCTTTGCGCCTTAACGCATCCTTCGTTTCGCGTAGGACGCTACTGTGGTTAATGCCGGGATGGTAAACGGCACCCCCGTATATTTTCCGCCGCCGTCTTTCTGCGAAATCTTTTCCCGCTTTAGGTCGATTTCTGCGAACTCCAAAATACTATTAAATATACGGACAGATTTGAAATTAACCAAAGCCGCGTCCAGCAGCGACGTATTTTATCCATATACATCAATGACTTAATCCTACACAATTTTTTTAATGGTTTGTCAAAACACCTATGTTAAATTGTCTCAAACTAGAAAAGCGGCGCGCGCGCTCGCAAAACACGTTATCAGAAGGCGACCCGAAAGGCCCAAAAGCCCGGACGGGGAAGTAGTGCTTGGCAACACCGGGGGCCGAACGTGGCGGCGATTTACTTCTTGAGGCATGGCCAGACCGATTACAACGCGGCCAGGCGCATTCAGGGCATCCTCGACATTCCGATCAACGCGCTCGGACGCTCGCAGGCGCAGCGCAACGGCGGCGTTCTGGCTGAGCTGATAAGCGACCCATCGCGTTTCGATTTCGTGTCGAGCCCGCTGCTCCGCGCGCGCCAGACCATGGAAATCGTGCGCGAAGCGATGGGCCTTGCGCCGGACGCCTATCGTACCGATGCTCGCCTGGAGGAAATCCGTTTCGGCGACTGGGCGGGCATGACCATGGCGCAAGTCGCGGAGCGCGATCCCGAAAATTATGCGCGCCTGGGCAGGCCGACCTTTGGAACTTCCCGCCACCGGGCGGAGAAAGCCTCCGCGAGCTTTCCGCCCGCGCGCTCGGCTGGTTCGAAAGCGTCACCCGTGACACCGTGGTTGTCTCGCATGGCGGTATAAACCGCTGCCTTCGCGCGTACTTTCTCAGGCTTCCGCCGCGAGAACTGCTTCAACTTGACGTGCCCCAGGATAAGGTGCTGTTGATTGAGCGAGAAAACGGGCAAGAACAAATGACCTGGCTTTGACAAGGCCGCCGCACCATGTCCCACAACACATTCGGCCATCTATTTCGCATCACCACCTGGGGCGAGAGCCACGGGCCTGCAATCGGTTGCGTAATCGACGGCTGTCCGCCGCGCATCCCGCTCTCGGAGGCGGACATCCAGCCCTATCTCGACAAGCGCCGGCCGGGGCAGTCGCGCTTCACGACGCAGCGCCAGGAGGCGGACCGGGTCAAGATCCTATCGGGCGTGTTCCCGGACGAGGCCGGCGTGCAAGTCACCACCGGCACGCCGATCGCGCTCATGATCGAAAACGAGGATCAGCGCTCCAAGGACTACTCGGAAATCAAAGACAAATTCCGGCCCGGCCATGCCGATTACACTTATCTCGCTAAGTACGGCATTCGCGATTACCGGGGCGGTGGCCGCTCCTCGGCGCGGGAAACCGCGATGCGGGTTGCCGCTGGAGCGGTTGCGCGCAAGGTGCTGCCGGGAGTGAAAATCCGCGGCGCGCTTATACAAATGGGCGCGGAAAAGATAGATCGCGCCAATTGGGATTGGGACGAGGTAGACCGCAACCCCTTCTTCTGCCCCGACCCCGGTGCGGCGCAAGGCTGGGCCGCCTATCTCGACGAGGTGCGCAAGAACGGCTCCTCCTGCGGCGCCGTCGTCGAGATCGCAGCGGTTGGCGTGCCGCCCGGCCTCGGCGCCCCGCTCTACGGCAAGCTCGACCAGGACATCGCTGCTGCATTGATGAGCATAAACGCGGTGAAAGGCGTTGAAATCGGCGCGGGTTTTGCGTCCGCCGCTTTTTCGGGCGAGGAAAATGCCGACGAAATGCGCAACGGTTCCGATGGCAAGCCGGTCTTCCTCTCCAACCACGCCGGCGGAAATCTTGGGCGGCATCTCGACCGGCCAGTCTATTGTGGCGCGTTTCGCTGTGAAGCCAACCTCTTCGATCTTGAGCCCCCGCCGCACCGTCGACGCCCAAGGGCATGAGACCGATATCCAGACCAAAGGCCGGCACGATCCTTGCGTGGGCATCCGCGCAGTGCCGGTTGGGGAGGCGATGGTTGCGCTCGTGCTTGCGGATCACTTTTTGAGGCATCGCGCGCAAATGGGCTGACCTGGGGAGCCGGCCTTTAAGGCTTGGGACGAGAGTATTTATGGCGCGGCGGCCTGGATTGCCTGACTATTTGCAGGAAGGCTTCATCCTTCCCTATAACCGCGCCGAGGCCGCGCGTTTTCATGTGCTGGCTGCGATCACCGCCGCGGCATTCGCGGCGTGGCTGACCTGGGGCTATCAGCTCCTGTCGATCCTGGCCATTCTTGCCGGCTGCTCGGCCTATTATTTCTTTCCCTTCACCGAAAGCCGGGTGCGCCTTGGCGCAAACCAGTACGGGCTTTTCATCGACGGCTTCGGGCTTATCGCCTGGCGCGCCATCTCGGAGGTAAGCCTTGTCACCTACTCCGTCCGCACGCTCGAAATGGAGGAACTTCACATCAAGCTCAAGCAGCCGGCGCAGTCCGCGCTGCTTGCCGACTGGCGCAGGCTTCCCATCTGGCGGCTTTTGATGCGGCTCCCTTGGAGCATGGGCTACGACAATATCGTGCGCATCAATCTACAGCCTTTCGCACCGCCAGCGGAGCAGATCCACCGCACCATCGAGCGCATGTGGCGCTTCTACCGCTAGAGTGCGTCCGGAAAAGTGCGAAGCGGTTTTCCGATAAGACGCACGGCAAAACAACAACTTAGAGCCAGCTTTTGATTCCATCAAAAGCGGATAGGCTCTAATTATCGGTCGCCACGGCGGCCAAGGGGCGCCTCGCGATGACGGTCAAAGGCGCGTCTGGTATAAGGCGCCCGGAAAACCAGCTGTGGATTGCGCGCTTTCCCTTGTCGCGCTTACCGCCGCTTGCCCGCAGACTTGCAAAGTGATTCTATTTTCGGGGGCAAGCATGGCGAAAGCGGCAGAGCGCACATTCACAGTCAATATGTGGTGGACCAATCTGCACGACGTGGAAATGGGCTTTTTCGTCCATTCGCGGCACCGCGCCAAATCGCGGGAATTCACGCAAGACGCTGACGTCATAGGCGAGATACTTGAGGGTGGCGAGCGCGCCGGCCTCATCACCTATCGCGAAGCGCTCTGGAAATCCGAAAATCCCGGCGAGAAGCGGCTCGTGCTGAAGCTTTTCACGCCTTCGATGAATTGGCGCGCCAGCATGGACATGCTCGTGGGCCGCAGCGTGCAGCTTTCGGCCGGTGCCGGCGGCTTCCCCGTCATAGCCTATTCCATACACCTCGACGGCATGGATCAGGTAATCCAGCTTGAGCGCTCTGCGCGCAAGTGGCCGGGCATGCCGGAGCAGTTCTCATTCTTCCTGATGGAGGACGGGGAGGCCCGGCTTTACCGGTTGCGGCAGGACTGGATCGACTTCGGCGGCGATTACACCCTTTACGACCAGACCGGCGCGAAAATCGGGCGCCTCAGCGGCCATTTCTTCGATGTCGCCGGACGCTGGGACGTCAGCATCGACGCCGCGCAACCCGCCCATCTCGCACCGGTTTTGCAACTCGTCAGCGCGATGCTGAAGTTCAATCACGCCGCCCGCCGCCACGTAAACAGCGTAACGCAAAGGGTCACGGCCGGCGCGCTAAAGCTCGCGCTGGCACAGCAGGAGACCGACCTCTACTTGAACCCGCGCCGGCCCCGCTGATTGGCAGGCAAATTCTTGCCTGCAACGAAACGTGCATCTCGTGGCAGAACGGCGAGCAACCGTAGCAGGTGCTCCCGTTTCAAGGCGATGCATCCCGCAGTTGGCGAAAAGCCGGGGCTCGCCACATGGACGAAGATTGCGCTTCCGCGCCCCGCGCTGCGGCGGCCGATATTGTAATTGAGCACAACGATTGCGTCGTAAAGGCCGTCGGCGCGCCAAAGCGTTTCGGCGCTCGCCGCATAGGGCAGCCGGACGGGGCGGTTGTAGTTCCGGTCGCCCGGCGCGTCGCACCAGCCGAGCCCAGGGCGCAGGGGAAGGGCCGGTAATGGCGTGCGGGGCCGCTTCAAACGGTCTGGGCGGTAATAGACCCATATCGCCGGCCAAAGTCCGCGTGGGGTGGCTCCATCGCCCTCGCGCTTGAAAGCACGCACTCCGCTCTTTCCAAGCGCCACCGGAACTTGTAGGTTCTGAAACCGCAGGACTCCGGCGGTCTCGCGATCCGACAGCGTAATCACCCGCGCCATGGCACTTTTTCGTATTCTGTCCGGCCTATTTTGCGCTAAACTATGTTTGGGCACGCGAAACCGCCAGTTGCGTAAATCCGTTTCGTCTCTTAAATCACAAATATAGGTACGGCCCGTTTATCGGAGGCAATAATGAGCAATACGCGCAATATATTGGTTGTCGACGATGATCAAGACCTTGCGCGGTCTTTGGCCGAACAGCTTGCCCTGCATGAGGAGTTCCAGGCGCAAGTTGCACATACGGCCGCTCAGGCTTTCGCCGCGGTAAAAGCCGGTCACGTCGACCTTATCATTCTTGACGTCGGTTTGCCCGATATGGACGGCCGCGAAGCCTGCCGCCTTTTGCGCAAGAACAATTTCAAGCATCCCGTCATCATGCTGACCGGGCAAGTCACCGACTCCGACACGATCCTGGGGCTGGAATCGGGCGCCAACGATTATGTCACCAAGCCCTTCCGCTTCGCCGTTCTTTTGGCTCGCATCCGGGCGCAGCTCCGGCAGCACGAGCATAGCGAGGAGGCCGTCTTCTCAATCGGCGAGTATTCCTTCCACCCGGCCGCGAAGCTCCTTATAGACAAAAGGGGCAGCAAAGTAAGGCTGACGGAAAAAGAGACGTCGATACTGAAATATCTCTATCGCGCCGGGGAGAATGTCATCTCGCGCGACGTGCTGTTGCACGAGGTCTGGGGCTATAACGCCAGCGTCACAACCCACACTCTTGAAACGCATATTTACCGGCTGCGCCAAAAGATCGAGCGCGACCCCTCCCGCGCCGAGCTCCTCATCACCGAATCGGGCGGCTATAAGCTTATTCCCTGAACATCGCCGCAGCCCATTGTGTAATCCTCGCACCACCAGAGGAAATTCTGGCTGTATATGTGTACCTACGGTTGAGCGCAGAGCCGGGAATCAACGATAAGCTGAACTGTCGCTGTTAGGTAGAAGGAGTTGTCCCCCTAAATCATCAGGTTGCGCCGCCATGCTCGGCCAAACGATCGAGCTTCTTGAGACCACGCCAATCTTTCGAGGCCTGTGCAGGAAGCAGCTTTCTTCGATCCTCGACGGAACGGCAAAAGCATACTTTGACGCCGGCGACAACCTGATCGCAAAAAACTATAAGGGCGACACCGCCTACCTGATTTTAACTGGCACTGCCAGATGCCTCGACTTTCCCGGGACACCGGCTGCTAGCGAGAAAATTGAATCCGGCTCGCTCGTTGCCGAATTGGCCATGCTGGTTGAGACCGTTCATTCCTTGACCGTTCAGGCCAAAGTGCGGGTCCGGGCGCTCGCGTTCAAGCGCGATGTCCTGAAAAGTGTCATGCGGCAGGATCCAGCCATCGCCGCGAAAATCTCCGATAATCTTCTTGTCCGGCTTCAAAGCTTCATTGGCGATCTCCGGCGGCTCGACCATGTTCTCGCCTGTATCGAGAGTTCCGCGCCCCTAGTCTACGGCGTCCAACCCCCGCCGGAACCACAGGCCGCCGGCTTCCCGCACCTGCCCCACCTGCCGCTAGAGCCAAGCTGGAACCGCAGACGATAGGGGACATTCCCGATGTTTCAACCTCCGCTACATTGCCCGCGCATCCGAATCGCAACAAACTCGCTCTAGTTTAGTTGCAGTAAAAGGAGTCCCAGTCACCAATCATGGGTGGATCCAATGCTCGACTCGAAAATCGAGCTTTTGCAACTCGTTCCCTTATTTGCCGGCTTGACCGCAGATGAGCTTGAGGCAATCGCAAACGCAGGTGAAAAGAGGTTCTTCGTCGCAGGCGAAGAGCTAATAGCGCAAGGCGAGAAAGGCGACACCGCCTTCTTGATCCTGACCGGCAAGGCCAGCTGTACCAGAATCGAGAAGGGGCAAACCCTGAACGACGATCTATGGCCTGGTACACTCGCCGGCGAGCTTGCAATGCTCGTTGAGACCGTACATGGCGTCACTGTGACCGCCAGCGAGCGGCTGCGCGCGCTGGCGCTTCCAAGGACTGCCGTTCGCGGCGTGATGGAAGCCAAGCCGCGCATAGCCAAACATATCGCCGAGAAGCTGCTGACCCGCCTGCACGGCCTTGCGGCCGAGTTGCGCGAGGTCGACAACAAGCTCGCCGAAATCGAAAAGGCAGCTTAGGCCCCGCTTAAAATTACTGCGCCCGGGGACGTTCGCTACCGCCCCGGAGGCAAGAACGGGTTCTTCACAACTACCGGGGGCGGGAGATGCTGCTCGCGTAGCTGCTCGTTAGACCAGGTGCGTCTAAGGGGCGGTGGAGACTCCGCTAGGCTGCCGGCCGGAAGAGATAAGAAGGTCAGCGCAGCGGAACCGCGATCCGGCAGAACGGGGATCGAAACTGCGTCCGCACTAGCGCTGCGCGCCGCGAGGAGGCAAATGGCTCCGGCGGAGAAGAGGCGCGCCCGTTTCACAAAGCAACTCATACGCATAACATCGCCTTTGGCGGCTGCGCGCGTTCCATCGTCCAGTATGGCAACTCCCAATGGAGCGTGTGCGTAGCCACAACCGCGCAAAATATAAGCGCAAGCGCGCCGGATCGCCAGCGCTTATTTGAATGGCTTCCAATTTCGCGCGGGGGGGTTGGAAAGAGCGAAAATCCATGGTAGCAACAGTGCGACTGGCGCAGGGCATTCGCGCTCGCAAACTCAACTCACGGCTTGTGCTTCCTGCGGCTGATTGGCACGCGGTGGGCGCTGAAGGTATCGGCAATGAAGATCAAGAATTCGCTCAAGACGCTCCGCACGCGTCATCGCGACAACCGCGTCGTTCGCCGGCGCGGCCGACTTTACATCATTAACAAGACGGTCCGGCGCTACAAGGCCCGCCAAGGCTGATTGTTGCCGGGATCGCCCCATGTTGCGGTCCAGAATCGGTGGCCTGAGCGGCGGTAGCCACACAATGCGCACCGCGCCTCGCACTAACCGTGCCGGGCGCCATTCTCCCCTAGCGTAAAGACGCGGAGCATGTTGGTTGAGCCCGGCCTTTTGAATGGAACGCCGGCGCACACGATGGCGCGATCCCCGTCGCTGGCGTAGTTGCCAGCCTTTAGCTCGGTCTCCGCGATGCCGACCATCTGCGCCGTATTGGCTGGGTCCGTGGTCTCCACGCAGTGCAGGCCCCAAACCAGATTGAGCCTGCGCGCGGTGGTCTTGACCGGCGTCAGCACCAGAATTGGCTGACGCGGCCGTTGCTGCGCGACGCGAAGCCCTGTCGTTCCCGTCGCGGTGTAGCACACAATCGCTTTGAGGTTCAGCGTCTCCGCGATCGATGCCGCTGCTGCGCTTATCGCGCCCGCAGTTGTGAGATTGGCGCTCGACTCCCTGAAATGCAGGATACTCTCGTAGCTCCGGTCCTTCTCGACCTCGCGGGCGACGCGGTCCATGGTAGCGACCGCCTCGGCAGGATAACTGCCGGTCGCGGATTCGGCGGAAAGCATAATGGCGTCGGCGCCTTCGAACACGGCGGTGGCGACATCGGACACTTCCGCGCGCGTCGGAACGGGAGAGGCGGTCATGCTTTCAAGCATCTGGGTCGCCACCACGACCGGCTTGCCGCGATGGCGTGCCGCGCGGAGAAGCTGCTTTTGCAGCCCCGGCACCTGCTCCAGCGGCAGTTCGACGCCAAGATCGCCCCGGGCCACCATGATGCCGTCGGCCTCGTCGAGGATGTCGCTCATGGCGGAGACGGCCGCTCGCATTTCGATCTTCGCCATGACCCAGGCGCGGCCCTGGACTATTGCCTTCACGTCAAGGATGTCCTGGGCGCGCTGCACGAAGGAAACCGCGATCCAATCGGCGCCGGCATCGAGGGCCGCCTCGCAATCCTCGCGATCCTTGTTGGTCATCGAGCCCATCGGCAAAATCGCATCGGGTAGATTGACGCCCTTGCGGCTTGATAAAATCCCGCCGGTGACGGTCTCCGCTACCAGCCGGCCAGGAGCAACCGAAAGAATCCGCAAGTTGAGCTTGCCGTCGTCGATGAGAAGCGTGTGGCCCGGTTCCGCCGCCGCATAAATCTCGGGGTGCAGGAGACCGACGCGCTCGGGGTTGCCGGGGGCGTGATTGGCGTCGAAAACGATGCGCTGGCCGCGCTCAAGCCGGATCTGGCCTTCGGCGAGCGAGCTGATGCGAAGCTTTGGGCCCTGCAGATCGGCCAGGATCGTGATGGGGCCGTATTTGTCTTCAAGCTCGCGAAGGGATGCAACGTAGGTCCTGAGATCCTCATGGCTCGAATGGCTCATGTTGATGCGGAACACGTCCGCGCCAGCCTGCACGAGCCGTTCCATGGCGGCCGGCTGGCAGCTCGAAGGGCCAAGCGTGGCGACGATCTTAACCCGGCGTTCGCGCTTCATCTCTTCCTCGACCCCGGCGGTGTCACGGCTGCGGCCTGGGCGGGAGCCGGCGCCTGGTCTGCCGCGGGACTTGTGGTGCTTTGCAGAGGAGTGGCCGCGGGCTCAGACTGATCCGTCAGCTTGACCGTCCAGTCGGTTTGCTCCTGCGTATCGACCTCGAAAAAAAAGCTCTTCTTGAAGGCGCGCCCCTCGCAATTCTCAATGCCCTTGATCGTAAACTCCACGTCGTTGGTGCACATAGGGATAGGGCCGCCCCACTCGCCGCCTTTGTCGTAGTCGAAGGCGTAGACGTAGTAGAAGCGCGCGCGAAGTTTATCCTGAATGAGAAGCGCGCAGGACTGGCTGTCGACGTTCCACCAGCCTTCGCTGGTCCAGCCGTCCTTGTCCTTATAGCCGATGGCGACGCCAATCCGGCTGGAGGTGCTATTGCAAAGCTTGAGTTCGGCATGGGCGGGCGTGGGCGTAGCGAGCCCGATTGCAACGAAGCTCGCGAGCGCCCCGGCGGAGGCGGTCAGCCGAGCGGATCGAGTAAGTTTATGCAAGGTCATCCTGGAACCCGGGAATCGAGTAAGCCGTTCGCCGAACACTAATCTCCCCTCGGGCCGCCGGCAAGAACCGCCCTGAATCCATTTACGTTTGCCGCGGCGAGGCCTCAAACCCAAGGGATCGTCCGTCAACCGGAAAAGAACCGGTTGAGCCCTTATTTTCGAGAAATGTGGCTGGAACGAGATTGAGAGCCGCCGCGCGCCGGATTGTTTCAGGTCCGGCAACGCTGGGGCAGGTTCGACCTGACTGCCCTCTTCCATCATCGCGAGGTAGCTTCGTGCAACCGTCATGCCGATGTGGCCTTGGCTTCCTTGGCAATCGAGAAACTGGCGCCCCGTTGGCAGCTTCTGGATCGCGAAAGCAAAAAAGCCAGCGGCTTTCGCCGCTGGCGCGAATGTTGAATGCAAGCCTGGCTTACTTCAGCGGGCCTGACTCAGGCGACCAAAGCGGCTTCACGATCGTCAGCCAGCCGGTGGTGTTCAGCACGCCGTAGTTGCTCTCGGAGACATCCTGCGACAATTTGAACGTCGCAGAGAAGCTACCGAAGTCGTAGCCGACGAGACCGCCAACCGCGAACTGGCTCTGCTTGCAGGCGGCGAGGCCGTTGAGCGTGGCTGCCGAGGCGAGCGGGCACATCATGTTGCCGTTCTCAAGGTCCGCCGAACCATAAGCAATGGCGCCGATCGTGAACTTGCCGAACTTACGGGCCACCGTCAGGTCGTAGTTGAACCATGCAGGGTTATAAAGTTGGACGCCCAGGAAGCTCTGCAGGCCTGAGTTGACGTTATTGTTAGCGCCCGAACCGATGAAGAAGTTAGCCAAAACTTCCCAGCCGCCTGCGATGTAAGCGATATCGGCCTGACCCATGAAGCGAGAAATTCTGGATGCCGAGGAGCGAGCTATCGCTGCCGAGCCACGCGCCGCCGCCAAAAGCGAAGTTCCAGCCATTGCCGAGGTTCCACTTGATCGAAGACTTTACCAGCCCGTTAAGCCAGCCTTGGTTGCCAGCCAATGCGCCCAGCTGAGGATGGGTTGCAGCAGCGGTGTCGACGCTTGCCCACGGGATCGTACCGTCAATCTGGATGTGGCCGCCGGCGATCTGCCACGGCGTCGACCAGATCAGCCACACCGGGATAACGGCCTCCAAACCGCCAACCGGCGTGTTGGCGCCAGTCGCAGGGGGAGTTTGTAAGGTATAGGCCGCTGTGCTATCGGTATTCCCTTGCTGCACCAACCCGATCGTGATGTCATAGACGCCTTCCGGCAGAGGCGCGCCAAGAGCGATACCGGTCGAGATACCGGGCGTAAGTTGCGAGCCGGCGAGTACTGCAGACGAAGAAGCGGCGAGCGCAACAGCGCCGAAAGCCGCGAGCTTAATGGTGTTTTTCATAAAACCCCCTCCAAAGTGCCAAAACCGGCTTACCCGCGCCTTCTGCGGCCCTAGCTCCTAACCTGCCCAGGTTAGGAACCAACTATGCCGGTGCCCAAAGATCAGCCGTGTGAATTGAACCTAACACAACCTGCGGTTTAGTGAAGGCGAATTGGACCCAAATTGGGTTATGCGTTCTGGTTTAGCCCGCGCTGCGGCATTTAGGCCACATCCATGCATTGACCATTAAGATTGGGGGGAGAGGCGGTTCAAGGAGGAAACTTCGCGGGCGCGCAGGCCCAAGCCGCATATGCGCAAAAAATAGCGGATGGTGTAACGAACGGGGGAATCTCCCCTCACCCTGTCCCTCTCCCCATGGGAGAGGGGACGTCCCCTCAACGGCTGCGAGCGAGCTCCCTCTCCCATCCGCATCCGCTTGCGGATGCGGATACTCGAGCGGCAAGCTCGCCAAGGCGAGCTTGCTGGGAGAGGGCTGGGGTGAGGGGAGATTCCCCCGTTATGTTAGCGCCCATGCGGCAAGCCGGCTCAAAGACTGAAACATCGCGGCAAGCAAAAAAAACCAGCGGCTTTCGCCGCTGGCTCGAATGCTGGATACTAGCCTAGCTTACTTCAGCGGGCCTTCTTCAGGGTTCCAAAGCGGCTTCACGATCGTCAGCCAGCCGGTGGTGTTCAGCACGCCGTAGTTGCTCTCGGCGACATCCTGCGACAGTTTGAACGTCGCAGAGAAGCTGCCGAAGTCGTAGCCGACGAGACCGCCAACCGCGAACTGGCTCTGCTTGCAAGCGGGGACGCCGTTGAGCGTGGCTGCCGAGGCGAGCGGGCACACCATGTTGCCGTTCTCAAGATCCTGCGAGCCATAAGCAATGGCGCCGATCGTGAACTTGCCGAACTTACGGGCCACCGTGAAGTCGTAGTTGAACCATGCAGGGTTATAAAGTACGCCGTTTGAGAAGAGGTTATTGCTAGCGCCCTGACCAATGAAGAAGTTACCCAAAACTTCCCAGCCGCCGGCGATGTAAGCGACATCGGCCTGGCCCATGAAGCGGCTCTCTTGGATGCCAAGGAGCGAGCTATCGCTGCCGAGCCACGCGCCGCCGCCAATAGCGAAGTTCCAGCCATTGCCGAGGTTCCACTTGATCGAAGACTCTACCAGCCCGTTAAGCCAGCCTTGCGAGCCAGCCAATGCGTCCAGCTGAGGATGGTCTACAGCAGCGGTGTCAATGCTTGCCCACGGGATCGTACCGTCGATCTGGATGTGGCCACCGGCGATCTGCCAGGGCGTCGACCAGATCAGCCACACCGGGATAATGGCCTCCATACCGGCAACCGGCGTGTTGGCAGGGGCGCCGCCACCTAACTGATAGGCCGCATTGGTGCTGGTATTCCCTTGCTGCACGAATCCAATCGTGATGTCATAGACGCCTTCCGGCAGAGCCGCGCCAAGAGCGATACCGGTCGAGATACCGGGAGGCAGTTGCGAGCCGGCCAGTGCTGCAGACGAAGAAGCGGCGAGCGCAACAGCGCCGAGAGCCGCGAGCTTAATGGTGTTTTTCATAAAACCCCCTCCAAAGTGCCAAATCCGGCTTCCCCGTGCCTTCTGCGGCCCTAGCTCCTAACCTGCCCAGGTTAGGAACCAACTATGCCGGTGCCCAAAGATCAGCCGTGTGAACTGAACTTAGCAGAACTTTCTTGAATGTGTTGGGGAACTGAACCCAGAATGGGTTTCACGATTAGTTTCACGTAAGTTGAGGTTTTTGCGCCACATATATGCTTTTGCGGCCACAGCCTAGGGTTGTGCGAGGCAATTATACGCTCGCTGAGGTTGCTAATTTTGCCTGCGCTGTGTCGACTTGCCCCGTTAAGCCAAGCTGTATGCCGTCGTCCCCGCGAAGGCGGGGACCCATGCTAAGCATATGTAAGAGCGAAGTATTTGGCGGGCATCGATGCCCGCATTCGCGCATGGGCGCATACCGGATGCACGGTCCTGCCATGATCGACGGTCACGCCCCTCACCCTGTCCCTCTCCCCATGGGAGAGGGGACGCCTGAATAGCGTTCGGAGCGTGCAACACCGTCCCTTCTCCCATGGGGAGAAGGACAGGATGAGGGGAGAGTTGCGAGTTCGTTACGCCATCCGGCGTCCAAGTTAGCGCCTATGCGCCTTCGCGGGCATGACGCTCATGCTAGGACCACATTCGCCGTTCATCGGCAGGTCTGCCCGGACTTTTGCACCTGTAACCGCGCCCTGAATCGGCGCCGGAACTACCCCTCTCCGGTGGCCCGAAGCTTACATCCGCAGCAGGGAGCTCGCGAAAGAATGCCAGTTGCCGGCGTCCGCCACTGTGATCCCATGCGGCGTGCATTCGACTAGGCCAAGCTCGATCAGGTGCTGCGCTTTCCGGCGCACCGTCTCTTTCGGGATATTGAGGAGATAGGAGATCGCGACGTAGGTTACGGGCCTTGCGGCCTGGGTCTCCTCGTCTGGCGTGAGACTGAGCTGGCCGGCCGCGAGGAAGATTAGCACCTCGTCGGCGGTCAGCCCCCGGCGAAGACGCGCCGATCCAAAAGCGCTCAGCATTTGATTGAGCTTGCCGGAAAGTGCGTCGAAATCCGGCGTTTCCACTGTCACGCCCGTCACCCTCTTATGTCCCGCGTTGAAATTACGGGCAATCCAGCGCCACGGTCAAGGCGTTTGAAAAAGAGGGCATTGCGCAGTTTGCCTCATCGGGGAACCACATTACCGATGCTTGCGCTGGTGACCGTAAAGCCCCCTCACCCCAGCCCTCTCCCCGAGGGGAGAGGGAGTCTCGCTCGCAGCCGTTGAGAAGGCGTCCCTTCTCCCCTCGGGGAGAAGGACAGGATGAGGGGGGACTTCGCGAACTATTCAACCGGATTTCGCATTACGCCTGCCCCTCGGTTTGGAAGATCGTGCTGGCGAGCGCGTCCTCCGCCCGCTTTCCGGCCCAAACCACGAATTGGAACGCCTGATAATAGCGCTCGCAGGTTTCAAGCGCCGCTTGCAGCAGCGCCTCGCACTGCTTGGCCGTCGGCTCCGCCCCGTTCAGCATGAGCCCCTGCCGGTAGAGCAAGAGCCCCTCGGAAGACCACACGTCGAAGTGGCCGAGCCAGAGCTGCTCATTGATGAGCACAAGCAGCCGGTAAATCTCCGCGATCTTGGTCTTCGGCACCTTGAAATCGAAAGCGCACGCCATGTGCAGGCTTTCCAGGTCGTCGCGCCAATTGAACGAGATATGATAATCGCACCAAGCCCCCGCCACGGAAACAGTCAACTCATCTTCACTCGAACGCTCGAAAACCCAATCCTGCAAGCAAGCAATATGCTCCATAAGATCGACAGGGTGTGAAAGACGATTATAGTCCTGCCCCGCAGCGGTCATCATTTATGTCCCCTCATGAATGCCGCAGCAAAATTCTCGAACGGGCCCTCTAGCAACCTTCGCTGCATCCGTTCGATTTCGCCGCATGCCTATTCAGTGCGGTGATCCGCAGGAATTGCGCAATCTTTCCGCTGGCTTCTCCACGGGGAAAACAGGGGCAGCTTGGCAATAAAAGGCAGGGTGTTGCCGAACTGTATTGCCAAACCCGGTGACTTAACCTAAGATTGTTGCGTTGTGCCTTGAAGGCGAGCCAGCGCCGCTTCAAGGTCGGCGACGCGTTGCGACAGGTGCTCGTTTTCCTCGCGCGCCTTCAGCGCCATGGCCTTCACGGCCTCGAACTCCTCGCGCTGCGGGATATCCATGGTCCGCAAGAAGCGCTCGGCCTGCGATTTTGCCGCGGTCTCGAATTCGCTGCGCATCCCCTGCGCGGCGCCCGCGGCATCGGTCATGAGCTTGGCGATATCGTCGAAAATCCGGCCTGTGGTCTGGGTCATGGTGCCTCCTGGCAGCAGCGCGCGCGTTTGCGTGAACCTAAGGGCTGGCCCGGATGCGTTCAAGAAACTTTCCGCGCTCAGCTTTGGCCGGCTGAAAAAATCGCCGAATTGGCTGAAACGCTTGAAACGTGCGCCGCACGGCGTAATGAACGAGGGAATCTCCCCTCATCCTGTCCTTCTCCCCATGGGAGAAGGGACCCTTGAACTAGCCTCAGCGGAAATTGGGCCAGTATGCAGCCCCCGAAGCTTTTGCTAAGCTCGGCGCGGATCAACGGCGGGGCGCGCGGCGCTACTCACGGCGCTTCTATAACCGCTGCATTTGAGGAGCCTGCCATGGTATTTCCCGTTGGAACCGACGAAAGCGAGCATCGCACCACGCCCTTTGTGACCTATTTTCTGATTATCGCCAATGTGGTGGCCTTCCTCGCAGAGGCGAACCTGGGCGAGACCTTCGTGAAGCAGTGGGCGTTCACCCCGGCCGAGTTCTTCGCGTCCCCGGCCTTGCACCTCTTGACGCTCCTGACTTCGATGTTTCTGCATGGCGGCTGGCTGCACCTGATCGGCAACATGGCTTACCTCTGGAGCTTCGGCGACAATGTGGAGGACAATTTCGGCCACCTGCCCTTCTTCGTCTTCTATATCCTCGCGGGCGTCCTGGCGATGCTCGCGCAAGCGGCGTTCGCGCCGCATTCGACGCTGCCGAACCTCGGCGCCTCGGGCGCGATTGCGGGCATTCTCGGCGCTTACATCCTGATGTTCCCGCGCGGTACGGTGAAGATCCTGACGAACGCGGGCATCCTGAGACTGCCCGCGCTGATCGCCATCGGCGGCTGGATTGCCTTGCAATTCGTCAGCGCGGCGGGCGAGTTTGCGAAAGCGGCCGATACCGCGGGCGGCGTCGCTTATATGGCCCACATCGGCGGCTTTTTCGCAGGGATGGCGCTCGCGCTCTTCTTCCGCAACCGCTCCGCAACCGTATAAGGCAGACATGCGGATTACGGCGCAAATCGAGATCGGCGAGGAGGAGATCGAGGAGCGCTTCGTGCTCGCATCCGGCCCCGGCGGGCAGAACGTGAACAAGGTTGCGACGGCCGTGCAACTGCGGTTCGACGCGGCGCGCTCGCCTTCGCTGGCGCCGGATGTGCTGGCACGCCTCGCCAGGCTCGCCGGCCGGAGGATGACGCAGGACGGCGTGCTTGTCCTCGTTGCGCAGCGCTTCCGGTCGCAGGAGCGCAACCGCGCCGACGCGCGCGCCCGGCTCGCCGCACTTATAATGCAGGCCGCCGCCGCGCCGAGGCCGCGCGTGGCAACCCGTCCCACCGGCGCTAGCAAACAGCGCCGCCTTCATGCCAAGGCCACCCGCGGCGCCGTGAAGCAACTGCGCAAGCGCCCCGGCGAGGAATGATACCAAATCCGGCGGTGTGCTTCAGCAAAAGGCCCCCTCACCTCAGCCCTCTCCCGCGAGGGGAGAGGGAGTCCGGGCGTGCCCGTTGAGAGGGCGTTCCCCACTCCCCTTGCGGGAGAGGGGGACAGGGGTGAGGGGGGAACTCCGTATGAGAGGCCCGCCGCCGCCATGAGTTTTTAGCGGTTTGTTAGTCACGTTCGATAGGGGATGGCCGGGCAATCCTGCGATTTCCGGTAACTGGGCGCGGCGTAACGCGTTTACTTTTTCGCGCGAGGGACGTTCGCCTCGAACCGCATCGGTCCGCGCTGCCCGGTCCCGCCGCTTGCCTCCCGGCTGCCGCCCCGGCCCTCGCTCTCAATCCTGCAAATAAAGCCATGGCAAGCCTCCTGACCGCGCTCGCGCCTTCCCATAACGCCATCATGGCCCATAGCTCCTTACCGATGCGCTAACGCCGCGCAGGGCAATCGCTTTCCCCGCCGGAAGAGGCTTTCCGCCACTACGGATCGCAGCGCCGCAGCGTCGTCCCGGCCCCGCCTTCGCGGGGCTAAACTCCGGCGGGGACCCATCTAAGGTCTTGTTCTGGCAGCCGAAATGGATTCCCGCCTTCACGGGAATGACGCTGCGGAGTCTTGCACTCCTGCGCGGAATGACGCTGCGGAAACGCGGCCGGCGCTGGAGGAAGAAACGCAGCACAGAAACCAATGCAATATCTTACAAGAGGCCGCCTTCTATTTGCCCTGCCCGGCGCGCGCTGGCCCCTAAAGCCAGCGGTGCCTGTATTTCCCTGCGAAATATCTTCCTTGCATACTGTAGCGGTCGCATTTTTTATGCGCTCGCAAACCTATATCTTCTGCTAATTACATCGCTGCGGGCTTGACTTTCTTCCTCCCTCGGCGCGCTGCGAAGAAAAAGCCGTTCCGGTAGCGTATAAGCCGTACACGGACGCATAAGTCGTTGATATCACGTAAATAACTGTTGCTTGCCGTTAACTAATTCCGCAACCGTAGATTGGGATTTGTGGTAAACGCGCGCAAGATTCTAATATTAACGGGTATTTTGGAATCGCAGAATTCGACCGAAAGTGGCAAAAGATTCGCAGAAAGACGGCGGCAGAAAAGTTGGCGGGTGCCCGTTAACTAAGCCAAAATTAAGCATGGTAAGACGCTACGATAAGCGCTCTCGCAAACGCAGATCCCAGAAACGGCACCTAAGCAAAAGTTCCCGGCTTCCCCAACGCTTGGACCTCTTATCCGGTGCCGGGCCGGGAGCGGCAAGTCGGGCAAACGTGCCCGGAGCTACGGGGAAAAGCGCGGATTCGGCCCAGCCGTCCTCTGGACTAAATCGCCTCGCCCGCTTATTCTGCATACCTGACAACGCTTCTCGAACAAGCCATCGATGCCGTCCGGCGTCTGCCCCCCGAGACGCAAGACGATCTGGGGCGCTTCCTTTTGGAGCTTGCCTCGGAAGAGCCGCTGCATCCCGATGAAGTCGCCGCGCTGAACGAAGCCGAGGCGGAAATCGCGCGCGGCGAGCGGGCTTCGCCAGAGGACGTCCGTGCGTTCTGGCGCTCCCACGGGCTATGATCGCCGCCTGTCCTGGGCGGCGCTGCCCTGCTTCCACTTTGTTCGCGTGGCGAGAGCTGTTACTATTGCGCCATGGCTAGAAAGAGCGAAACCATTGACAAGAAAGTAATCGGTGCTATCGAAGGCGTGCTCAAGGCGCGGATGGGGCGTTTTGGCTTCAAGCGGGCCACCATCCGCGCCGGCGAGGATCGCGATGGCGATCCCGTGTTGCGGATCGACGCCGAATACACCTACTCGGAAAAGCCGATAGATGTACGCGCAACCGTTGGCCTGACCACCGAGATGCGCGACGCGCTCGAAAAAGTAGGCGAAGATCGCTTCCCGCATATCCGGCATCATTTCGATGAGCGGCAGCAGACGACAAAATACCCGTGAAGGCCTCCGACCTGATCGCACAGGCGAACCGCCTGGCGAAGGCGAGCCAGCACAAGCCGCGCCAGGTGGACCTCAAGCGGGCGCTCAGCGCGGCCTATTACGCGATGTTCCATGCGTTGGCGAAAGAGTGCGCGGACACGATTGCGGGCCCCGGCCGTGACCGCAGCCAGGCGGCATGGGTTCAGGTCTACCGCGCACTTGAGCATGGCGTTGCAAAGAACGCTTGCAGACAGGCCAGGAACAAAGGCTTTCCGCCTCAGATCGTCCATTTCGCCGAGTCGTTCGCGGCGATGCAGGATGAGCGGCACAGCGCGGACTACGATCCTCAGTCGCTTTACTCCCGCGCCGATGTGATGACGCTTATAGTGGATGCGGCGCAAGCGATCGCGGATTTGGGCCGGGCGGCGCGAGCGGATCGCCGGGCGTTCGTGGCGCTTGTCCTGCTCCGGGAGCCCAGGCGGTGAGGCGCTTGCCCAGCCAGCTCGGGGAGCGATTTCACCGCAGCGTTGTCTCCGCGAAGGCGGAGACCCATTTAGGGCCTTGTTCCTACGTCAGAAATGGATTCCCGCCTGCGCGGGAATGACGCTACGGAATTGCGGAATGCGGAGGGCGCACTCAAACGCTACGCTTCCACATAGGCGAGGGTGCTCTGCGCGGGAGGCATGGGCAGGCCGTCCTCCGCCAGCCCCTCCAAGTGAAAGCGGATCGCCTCGCGCATGTTGTCTTCGGCCTCTTGCGGCGTGTTGCCGGTCGCGACGCAGCCCGGCAGGTCCGGCGCGTAGGCCGAGTAATTTCCGTCCGCTTTTTCGATGACAATGGCGTAGCGCATTATTTCTGGCCTCTCAGTGCCGCCCGGCTCATCATGCTGGCAAAAATGCTTGCCGGCAATTGTTACCTGGTCCCGCTTTGTGCTGTGCAAGAAGACGCAGAAGACCCCGCCCTACGAGATTGCGCTCAAGTAGCGCGAAGCGCGATAGCGCAGCTGAAAAAGCAAGCTGGCGCAAAAACGCGCCGGAGAGGTGTGAAATGGCTACCGCGAAATCCAGGCCGCCAGCCAAGGCCAAGCTCATCCCCGCGGAGGAGGTATTTGCCGGGTGGCACAAAGACCCGGCCTATAAGGAAGCTTACGATGCGCTCGACGAGGAATTCGCCATCGTCGAAGCGCTGATAAAAGCGCGCGCCCAGACCGGCCTCACCCAGAGCCAGATCGCGGAGCGGATGAACACGGCGCAATCCGTTGTCGCGCGCCTCGAAGCGCGAGCGCACCGGGCCTCGCTCAAAACCTTGCGCAGCTATGCCCAGGCCACGGGCCATCGTTTGCGCATTACCCTTGAGCCCCTGCCAAAGGGCACCGCCAAGCATGCGCGCTGAGCGGCGAACCGTATCTTGGAAGCGGGGCATAGCCAGCGCTGGCGTTAGCGGCGCGCTTCCTGCGGCTGCGTTTACTCCGGAACATCCCACAAAAGTTCGCCGTGCGATCACGCTTGCCGTAACGGCGCCGCTACGGACCGATAACCTGCACGGCCCCCGGCTTCGCATTCTCGATTGCTTTACCGAGTGCCGGAAGCAGAGCCCGGTAGGCCGCTGGCGTTTGCTCAGCGGTTCGCAAGACGATTACCGAAATCGAACGTCCGGCAAGCTTATGCTGATAGGTCAGGTTGCGATCGAGCGTAACCAGGACTTCGAAGCGTCCGTCAATCGCTTTGAGCAACTCGCTGTCCGAGAGCTGGTCCAGACCCGCGAAATGGGCTGTCTCGATCTCGAAAGCCAGCAACTCTTTTCTGAGCCAATGCGGAACGCAAGCATCCAGAAGCACTTTGACCATGCCTCGCCGCCGCGCTATTCCGCCGCTGCGGGAACGGCCACGGCGCGGTTCGCCAACTCGATCACTGCCACGGCGTGCGCCTCGGACACACTTGGGTAATCGGCTAGAAACTCATCGAGCGTGTGGCCGGCCTTCAAATAGTCGAACAGCGCCTTGACCGGCACGCGCCGGCCCGTGAAGCACGGCTCGCCGCCAAGCCAATCGGGCGAGACCGTGACGAGGGGTGAGGGCAGAGTTTCTTCGCGGTCTTGCATGGGCATAATCTATCATAGCCGGACATTCCGGGCGATAGCGGTGGCCATAATATTTCGGAGTGGAGGCGCCTGAAGAACGCTGGGTCAGCGGCGCGCTTCCTGCGGCTGCGTCCATTCGCCGATGTCCCACAGCTTTAGCGTTTTGTCCTCACCGCCGGAGAGCAAGAATCGACCGTCGGGGGAGAAGGTAACAGCAAAGACACCGCTAGTATGCCCGATGAAGGAGCGAATTTCCCGGCCGCTCGACGCATCCCAAAGTTTGAGCCCGTGGTCGATGCTTGCTGAGGCAATGAAACCGCCGTCCGGCGAAAAGACAACAGAATCGAGGGTGCCCGTATGCCCGTTGAAAGTTCGTAGCTCTGCGCCGCTTGCCACATCCCAAAGTTTGATCGTGTGGTCGTCGCTTCCCGAAAGGGCCTGGCGCCCGTTAGGGGAAAAGGCGACCGTAAAGACATAGCCTGTGTGACCCGTGAAGGTGCGAAGTTCTCTGCCGCTTGCGATATCCCAAAGCTTAATCGTGTGGTCATTGCTTCCTGAAAGGGCCTGACGGCTGTCAGGGGAGATAGCGACCGCATAGACAGAGGACGTATGCCCGGTGAAGGTGCGAATTTCTTTGCCGCGCACCGTGTCCCAAAGCTTGAGAAGTTCTTGTCATGGCTCCCAGATAGGACTTCGCGGCCGTCAGGGGAAAAGGCAACCGAATAAACCCACGCAGTATGGCCCGTGAAGGTGCGAAGCTCTCTGCCGCTTGGGATTTCCCACAGCTTCAGCGTGTTGTCAAAACTCCCCGAAAGAGCTTCCTTGCCGTCAGGGGAAAAGGCGACCGAAAGCACGAGGCCCGCATGCCCCCTGAAGCTGCGGAGCTCCCGTCCGCTTGCGATATCCCAAAGCTTGAGCGTCTTATCTTCGCTCGCCGAAATAGCCTGCTTGCCATCAGGGGAAAAGGCAACGGAACGGACCCACTCCGTATGCCCTGCGAAGGTGCGCACCAGCCGTTGCGCTCTATCCTCATACTGGATCGCGGGCGGCGCGGGCTTCGGCGCCTCCAGCACCGGTTTCGCCGCCGCGAGCTTCTGGCGTTTGATCTCGGCGAGGCGTGCTTGGGCGAGTTTTGCATAAAAGGTCTGGCCGAAGTGCTCGATAAACAGCAGCAGCTCTGTTTCGCTCTCCAAGTCCTTCACCACGCGCCAGGCTTCCGCCGCCTCGGAAAGCGCCGGGAGCGGCGCGGGCTGTGCTGCCGCGCTGGGAGCGATAGGTTCAGGCGCCTTGGCGGCGAGATAGATGCGCGGGATGTAATTCAGCGACATCCACGGCTCCTGGTGCATCGCGTCCTTCACCCGCACCTGCACCTCGCGGAACACCGCGAACGCCTCGACGCCCGGCTTGACTAGCTCCTCCGCCAGGATGCGCGCGAACACCCCCGTGTCGGCGGCGGTCTTCTTCTGCGCGGTGGCGTAAGCGATCAAGATGCCGCTGACATCGCCGACGGGCACAAAGCCCTTGTCCGCGCCCAGTGCTTTGCCCGCCTCGCCGCCGATATTCAGCTCGTTGCGGCAGGCGTCGAACACGATGAAATGCGTGGCGTTCTTGGCGCGCTGGCTGAGCAGCTCGATCAGGTAAGGCTGCTCGACGGAGCGATACCACAGCGTGTCGCTATCGGCGCTATCGAGATCGGCGGGGATGAGATAGTTGACGTTCGTTTCCGGGTTCACAGCGCCATGGCCGGAATAGTAGAAAAAGCTGATCGCGCCCGGCCCCGCCCGCCGCACCTGGTCCGCATGGCGCCGGATCGCCTCGTCCATCTGTGCCTTGCTGGCGTTGGCGAGCTTGGTGACGGTGAAGCCGAGCTTTTCCAGCGCCGCGCCGACAAGCTCGATATCGCGCAGCGGATTCTTGAGCGGGCCGACCTTGGCGGCGTAGTCCTGATTGCCGATGAGCAGCGCCAGACGCGGTTCGGCCTGCGCCGCGGCGCAGATAACAAACATCGCAATCGCAAAAATCGCGCGGATCGGCGCCACGGCCGCGCTCCCCTGTCCTGCCTCACTCTGCATCTTTCTATCATGAGGGGGCGCGGACGGGGAAGGCCGAAATGGCCCGGAACCGCTCGCCCGGCGGCGGTGGTTCCGCGTGTAAACGCACCTCCTTCACCGCCGGTCACCCCCTAATTAGCATCGCTTGGTTCCGGGAGCGCGAGGCGAAGCCGGGCCGCCGCCGCCAAATAATGAGCTTCAAACACAAATCGTTGTCCGCATGGGATCTTTCTGGCAGCGAGACGATGGCTTCAATTTTAGCTTGAGAGGCATTTAATTTCTTAATGATATTATACCACGCTTGTATTTGCCGATTCTAGATTGCTTCCGCCTTCGTAGCCGGGCCTGATCGGGGCGGCTTGGGCGCCAGCCACTGGCGGCAACTTCGCGCAAGAGTGGCGCGCGATTATTTCGAAGAGTCTATACGGGCCGATGACCGCCACAAGCCGCTCGAACGCTACGGCCATGTGAAGGCTGCGATTAGGATGTTGCCGGGAGCAAGGACGTGAAACAGGCGCGATTACCTACGGGCAAAAGCCAGCGGGATATGTCATGGGCCCTACAGGACGCCATAAAACTTCACCAGCAAGGTATTCTCGATAAGGCCGGGCGCGGTTACGAAGAAATTGTCGCCAAAAAGCCAAATCACTTCGATGCTAAGCATCTGCTGGGCGTACTCCTGTCGCAGCAGGGCCGGAACGGCGAAGCGCTAGAGCTCATCCGCGCTGCATTGGAAACGAATCCAAGGTCGGCGGCGGCATGGTCGAACATGGGAACCGTTCTGAGCAAACTCGGCCGTTACAAGGAGGCTCTGGCGAGCTATGGCAAGGCGCTGGCGATCAAGCCGGACGATGCCGAGGCGCTCAATAATCGCGGTAATGTGCAGAGGGAACTCAAGTGTCCCGTGGAGGCTCTGGCGAGCTACGGCAAGGCGCTGGCGATCAAGCCGGGCCACGCCGGGGCGCTCAACAATCGCGGTAATGTGCTGATGGACCTCGGGCGTTTCGATGAGGCTCTGGTGAGCTTCGACAAGGCGCTGGCGATCGAACCGGACTGCGCCGAAGCTGCCTGCAATCGGGGTATCGTGCTGCAAAACCTCAAGCGTCCCGAGGAGGCTCTGGCGAGCTATGGCAAGGCGCTGGCGATCAAGCCGGACTACGCGGAGGCTTCCTTCAATCGCGGCAATGCGCTGATGGATCTCAAGCGTCCCCGGGAGGCTCTGGCGAGCTACGGCAAGGCGCTGGCGATCGAGCCGGACCACGCCGGGGCGCTCAACAATCGCGGCAGCGCGCTGTTGCATCTCAAGCGTCCCGAGGAGGCTCTGGCGATCTGCGATAAGGCGCTGGCGATCAAGCCGGACTACGCCGAGGCGCTCAACAATCGTGGCAATGCGTTGACTGACCTGAAGCGCCCCGAGGAGGCGCTGGCGAGCTACGACAAGGCGCTGGCGATCAAGCCGGACTACGCCGAGGCACTCAACAATCGCGGCATTGCGCTAACTGACCTCAAGCGCCACGAGGAGGCGCTGGCGAGCTACGACAAGGCGCTGGCGATCAAGCCGGACTACGCCGAGGCGCTCAACAATCGCGGCAATGCGCTGACTGACCTCGGGCGCTACGAGGAGGCGCTTGGCGAGCTACGACAAGGCGCTGGCGATCAAGCCGGACTACGCCGAGGCGCTCAACAATCGCGGCAGCGCGCTGAGGGAGCTCGGGCATCCCGAGGAGGCCCTGGCGAGCTGCGATAAGGCGCTGGCGATCAAGCCGGACCACGCCGAGGCGCTCAACAACCGCGCGGTTGCGCTGACAGACCTCGGGCGTTTCGATGAGGCGCTGGCAAGCTACGGCAAAGGGCTGGCGATCAAGCCGGACCATGCCGGAATTGCCTTCAATCGGGGATGTCTTGCTTTGCTGCTGGGCGACTTTCCATCGGGGTGGACCGGCTACGAGTCCCGATGGGATCGCAAGGAGGCCAGGAGACGCAAGTTAAACGCGCCGTATCCGGCTTGGAAGGGAGAAGACGTTTCGGGCAAGCGCGTCATTGTTTACGAGGAGCAGGGCTTAGGAGACATAATCCAATTCTCCAGATATCTGACGAAATTATCCGGGCGTGGAGCGCAAGTTGCTTTTCTTGTACGGCGGTCCCTGCATCGCCTGCTGCAATCGTTCAGTCCAGCCATCCGGTTGACCGGCGAGCATCCCACAAACGAGGTTTTCGATTATCAATGCGCGTTGGCGAGCTTACCGGCGGCGTTCGGAACCACGCTCGATTGTATTCCGGCGGATATCCGGTATCTGCGCCCGGAACCGGCATTAATTACGAAATGGCGGGAACGGATCGGCGATCACGGTCTGAAGGTTGGTATTTGCTGGCAAGGAAATCCGTTCCGGAAAATCGACATTGGCCGTTCAATTCCGTTGCGATGCTTCGGAACCCTGTCTGCTATTCCGCATGTTCGCTTGATTTCACTTCAGAAGGAGCACGGTCTGGATCAATTGGCTGAATTAGGCACCGAACTGAGAATTGAGACGCTGGGGCCGGACCTCGACGCTGGCCCGGACGCATTTATCGACACAGCGGCTGCGATGTCATGCCTCGATCTGATCGTTACATCGGACACCTCAATTGCTCATTTGGCCGGCGCTCTTGGACGTCCGGTTTGGGTGGCTCTCAAATGGGTGCCGGATTGGCGGTGGATGCTCGATCGCTCCGATAGTCCATGGTATCCGGCCATGAGCTCTCTATCGTCAAAGCGCCAGGGGCGATTGGAATGGCGTCTTCGAGCGAATTGCTAACGACGCCGCGAAGTTGAGCCCTGGCCTCGTAACAGGGGCAAAAGTCCGGGCAAGTGCCTGCCGATGAACGGCGAACGTGATCCTTGCATGAGCGTCATGCCCGCGAAGGCGGGCATCCATGTCAGCCAAATATATCGCTCTTACATATACTTAGCATGGGTCCCCGCCTTCGCGGGGACGACGGCAGCGGAACAGCAAAAGAGACCGTGTGCCCGGAGTTTTGCGCCTGTTGCCTGGCGTCATGACAGGCGCTCGCAATGACGGCGGCGTGAAGCCCCCTATTCGCTGGCGTAGGACAGGGGCTGGGCGACCGATTCGAGCGGCTTGCGCTCGGCGGCGACACCCCAAGCAAGCTCGGCGATGGCGGCGAAGACCATGCAGGCCGGCGCCCAAGAGATAGCCGCCGAAAACGCTCATGCGCGATCCCGTCTCTATGAGGCTGCCGAGCAGATAGGGCGCACCTGCGCCGCCGATGGCCGTGCCCAGCGAATAGAACGCGGCGATGGCAAGCGCGCGGATCTCGACCGGGAAGACCTCGCTGACGGTAAGGTAGGCGCTGCCGGCCGCGGGCGAGGCGAAGAAGAAGATCGCGGCCCATGCAACTGTTTGTTGCGTGGCGCTTAGGGAGCCAGCCGCGAACAGCCAGCCGCTCAACGCGAGCAGAACGCCAGAGATCGAATAGGTCGCCGCGATCATGGGCTTGCGGCCGATGACATCGAACAGCCGCCCAAGCACGATAGGTCCCAGCACATTGGCGAGCGCGAACGGCAGGATATACCAGCCGACGTCCTGCGCCGGCACGGCATAGAACCTCGTCAGCACCAGCGCATAGGTGAAGAAGATCGCATTATAGAAGAACGCCTGGGACGCCATCAGCGTGAGGCCAACCAACGCGCGGCTTCTATAGGTGACGAAGATCGTGCGGAAGACCTCGGCCAGCGGCGTGTGCGTGCGCGGATGGACGCGCATGGGCTTGAGCTGCGACGCATCCTGAAACTGCGCCCCGTGCGCGCGGAAGCTGGCCTCGATTTCGCCCACGATTGCCTCCGCATCGGCTTCCCTGCCATGGATGACGAGCCATCGCGGGCTCTCTGGAATCCACGAGCGCAAAAAAAGAATGACAAGGCTCAGCGCGGCGCCGATGAAAAAGCCGAGCCGCCAGCCGGTTTCCGGGTTGAAGCGGGCGGGGTCCAGAAGCAGGATCGAGGCGCCGGCACCGAGCGCGCCGCCGATCCAGAACGTGCCGCCCAGCGCCAAATCTGTCCAGCCGCGGAAGCGCGCCGGGATCATCTCCTGGATCGTCGAATTCACCGCGCTGTATTCGCCGCCGATGCCCGCACCGGTGAGGAAGCGGAACAGGCAAAAGCTTGCGAGATCCCAGGAGAAGGCGGTCGCCGCCGCGGCCACTAGGTAGAGCGTAAGCGTGATAAAGAAGAGCAAGCGCCGGCCGAGCCGATCCGCCATCCAGCCGAATAAAAGCGCGCCGCTGACGGCCCCGGCGAGGTAAAGGCTCGACGCCAGCCCTACATCGGAATCGCTGAACCGTAACACGGGGCTTGCCTTGAGCGCGCCCGCCACCGAGCCC
This sequence comes from uncultured Alphaproteobacteria bacterium, assembly GCA_963785355.1. Taxonomy (GTDB): domain Bacteria; phylum Pseudomonadota; class Alphaproteobacteria; order Rhizobiales; family Rhodomicrobiaceae; genus Rhodomicrobium. Next base: position 70,101 of record CAWAVJ010000048.1, on the reverse strand, counting down.
GCGAGCGTGACTTCCAGCCCGTCGAGCACCCAGGTGATGCCGAGCGCCGCGATGACAAGCGTATGGAACCGGCCCCATGGCAGGCGGTCCAGCCGCGCCGGCGCACGGGTTTCGATGACGGGTGCGGCGCTTGGCTTGCGGATGACATCGTGCATGGGCTGCCCTCTTGAGGGCGTGAAACCCGCGCGGCGCCAAACGCTCCTTTCTCCTGCGGGGAAATGGGATATTTGGCGGCGCCTGTGCCTCAAAAAAGCCTTTGAGCGTCACCAGCAGTTGGACTAATCAAAGGATCCCGGCGAAATATCAAGGAGTAAGCAATTTGCGTGTCCCGGCTTTCCCACGCATCGACATTCTTTTCGCGCTCGCCATCGCCGCTGCGGCGGCCGGCTGCAGCGGGGGAATATCCGGCACGGGCAGTGCGCAAGTGGCTGCCCCGGTGCCAAGCGTGCAAATCACCGATGCGAAGGTTGGAACCGGCATCACCCCGAAGCCCGGTCAAGTTTGCGTCGTGCAATACACGGGCTGGCTCTATGAGAACGGCGTCAAGGGCGCGAAGTTCGACAGCTCCAGGGACCGCAAGCAGCCGTTTTCGTTCACGCTCGGCAAGCATGGCGTGATCGAGGGCTGGGAACGGGGTGTCGAGACCATGAGGGTTGGCGGCAAGCGCACGCTCGTCATCCCGCCGGAGCTGGGCTACGGCTCGAAGGGCTCGCTCCCGGCCATCCCGCCGAACGCCACGCTGATGTTCGACATCGAGCTGCTGGATATAAGGGCCGCTTCCTAGTGGCCTGCGGGAAGTCCTGACGCGCAGCGCCGTCATCGCGAGGCGCTTTAGCGCCGTGGCGATCCAGATTTGCCGCTGTGCTTCCGGCCTCTGGATTGCTTCGCTCCGCTCGCAATGACGGGTCAGGATTTCCCGCAGGGCGTCCTAAGCCTGAATTTCCCAAAAGCGGCCGCCGGTTTTGGGATAAAAACTCCACCAAAACAAAGTCAACCCGGCCAACGCCACGTGCCCTCCGCACAGATAGCGCGTTGCTGGCCGGAACAGAGCTGCCGCTGTCAGCCGGTCGGCCAGCGGCGATCTGTGGCGGTTTGGCCACCGGCTTCTACTTTCAGCTTGCAAGATTTGTTTCCAGTTTTTCGCCGCAAGCAAGCAGCGTAAGCATGTGCTGAGTTCTATGGAGCTTTAGCTTCCATCGTACGATCTGTTAAAGGAGTTTCCATGTTTCTGATACGCGGCCTAATCCGGAAACGCGCCCGGCTGGCATCCACCGGCCTCATCTTCCCGGCAGCTTGTGCTGTCATCGGTGCAGCCGGCTTAACGCCCGCGCACGCAACCGAGACAACGTTGTACAGTTTCACAAACACATCCGGCGCCCAACCGCAGGCCAGTTTGACAGCCGATGCAAAAGGCGATCTCTACGGCACAACCTACGCCGGGGGAGCGGGCTTCGGCGCCGTATTCAAATTGACGCGCCCGGCGTCCACCGGGGGGACCTGGACCGAGACCGTGCTCTATAGCTTCTCGGGCGGCGCCGACGGCAGGTTCCCGGCGGGCAATGTTATCTTCGGCCCGCATGGTTCGCTTTACGGCACGACATTATTGGGAGGCTCGGATGTTTCGGGCAACGCTGGCGTTGTTTTTGAATTGACGCCGCCAGCTTCGGGCAAGGGCGCCTGGCAGGAAACGGTATTGCACAATTTCCTTCCCAGCCAATCGGACGGCTATCAGCCGCTAGCGGGCCTGATCGAGAGAGACGGAGCGTTCTACGGCACAACTCAGTATGGCGGCGCCTCGAATAACGGCACTGTCTTCAAGCTTACGCCGCCAGCTTCCGCCAAAGGGGCATGGACCGAAACCATCCTGTACAGCTTCAAGGGGCACGGGGATGGCACGATGCCGATGGGAAACCTGGTTTTCGATACAAAGGGTGCGCTTTACGGCACCACGAGTGGCGGCGGGAGTTCCGTGACGGGCGAGGGTTTCGGTACGATCTTCAAGCTTGCTCCTGCCTCCATCAAAACGGACCCTTGGACGGAGACCGTTCTGTACAGGTTCAAAGGTCAAAACGGCTCCGACGGGGCAAATCCTCAGAGCGGCTTGATCTCTCGACAAGCATGGCGCGCTTTATGGCACAACATGGACGGGCGGCAGCGGGGGCTATAGCGGCGTGGTCTTCAAAGTGAGCCCGCCAGCCGGCCCCTCGATAAACTGGACCGAGGAAGTTCTCTTCGACTTCTCGGGAAGCGGCTTGTTCAATCCTGCCGGCTCCTTGATCTTCGATGCTAAAGGCAAGCTTTACGGAGTAACCAACAACGGCGGAAGCACCCAGGGTGCGTACGGCGCTGCTTACAGCCTATCCCCGCCAGCCTCCGGCCCGGCAGCCTGGACCCTGGACGTGCTTTATAACTTCCCAGGCGGAAACAGCGGCGGCAATCCCCAAGCTGGCCGATATCCCCTGTGAATGGCACGTTTTATGGAACGGCAACCTACGGCGGATCGGGCGGCTTCGGCGCGGTGTTTGAGTTGCAGGGTCTTAGCTCCACAGCCTCGGTTCTTACATCCACAGCCTCGGATACTGTGAGCGTAGCCGCCGCACCTGCCGCGCAAGTTTCACAAACGCCATGCACATTCAACGGAGAAACAATTCCGAACGGCCAGAAATTTACAGCTTACGCCAGTCTCTTTGTACCGTATGGCCAAACCTGCACCGCTCAGAAACGCCAGTGCAGCAACGGTACACTATCTGGCACCTATACCTACGCCACATGCCTTGTCCAACCGGCTGCATATTCCGATTTACGGATATTGACCGATCTGGGTTACGCTATGGAGTATTCCACCCCAACTCCTAAACTGGAATTCAATGGAAAGAAAGTGGTCTTATGGGGAGATAGCATTACCGAAGGATTAAGTAAGTCCTTCCGCAATTATCAGGCCCAATTCGATGAAGTGTTTCCCGGAGCGACCGTCTATAATTACGGCGTGTCTGGCGACATGGTAGCTTGCTGGAATTTGCCGCGCTCGCAAGACACGACGACCCCTGCCAACACCTTGCCCTGCGGCAACCCTCCTCCTGCCGGCAGCAAGGACGTTTATGTAGACCGGAGCTTCACCAAGCTTGTCGAGCTGAAACCTGATTACATATTCATACGGATTGGCATTAACGACCTAATTACAGTTTCTTACCAAACATATAATGGAGGTCCAGTTAACAACATGGCGGCATTCCTCGATGCCATTAAAGCACAACTCCCAAACACTAAAGTCTTTGTCCACTCCCCTACGCCAATTATATACCCAATCCTTGAGCAAGTCGAACTAAACCTTGAAGCCGAGTTCAGCCTTCCCCCGAACACCTTAGCCGCTCCGGAGTGGACCCAGTGGCAACCGGTCGTGTGGTACTACAAGATCATCACCGAAGCGCGCGGCTACTACTTTGTTTGCGATGCATTCTTGTTTACCAACAGCAGCAACGGGTTATTCCCGGCACCGCTGTACACGAACATGTACATAACTGGGAATCTTAAAGATAACGACCTACCCGGACCCGGTTATTCGCCGGTTGACGGTCTGCATCCGAATTCAATCGGCTACCAATTCTTACGTCAAGGCCTCGGCACGCTCCTTGGCACCTTTAAAGACAAAACACTATCGACTGTGAACAAAGGTCCCACCGCCCCAGCCGGTCTTTAGTGCTGGGAGTCATGACACCTGCGTGAGCTGGTAGGCTGGCTTGGCGGAGCCCGGCCCGCCAAGTCTCCAATTGCGTAGGGAAGGAAGACCTCGAACCGGGCTGCCGGGCCCGGTTCGAAAGGTGCAGCCGCACACATCGCTCCAGCTCTGGAATCGGCCCATCCGCGAAAAACTTTGCGGTTTCGAAGTGCGCCGGTCCGGGCAGGGTTTTTTGCACCGTGCCGGCGATACCTGCCGCTTCAGGCGCGGTTGCAAGCACTTTTCGAACGACTCGGCTTGACAGCCCGCCTGCGCATCCGCCACACCATGCGCAACGAATTCTCACGCGCGAGCGCAAATCATGAAAATCAACGGCAACGAAATTCGCCCCGGCAACGTCATAGAGCATAACAACAGCCTTTGGATCGCCGTGAAGACCCAGGCGGTAAAACCCGGCAAGGGTCCGGCCTACAATCAGGTGGAGCTGAAAAACCTCATCAATGGCTCGAAGCTCAATGAGCGCTTCCGCTCGTCCGAGACTGTAGAAAAAGTCCGCCTTGAGCAGAAGGATTTCCAGTTCCTGTACCCCCAGGGCGACATGCTTGTGTTCATGGACACCGGCACCTACGAGCAAATGGAGCTGCAGCAGGAGTTCGTGGGCGAGCGCGCCGCGTTTTTGCAGGACGGCATGAAGGTGGTCGTGGAAATGCACGAGGGCCGGCCCATCGGCATCAGCCTGCCCGACCAGGTCACGCTGGCCGTGGTCGAAGCCGATCCGGTGGTGAAAGGCCAGACGGCCGCGTCCTCCTACAAGCCCGCGGTGCTGGAGAACGGCGTCCGCGTCATGGTCCCGCCCTTCGTCACCGCCGGCGAGAAGATCGTCGTCGACACGAACGAAATAGCCTACGTGAAACGCGCCGAATAAGGGGGCGTGCCGCCGTCATTGCGAGCGCAGCGAAGCAATCCAGAGGCAGGAGACGTGAGCGTGGTGCAAGCTGCACTGGATCGCCACGGCGGCTGCACCGCCTCGCGATGACGTTGTAATACCGCTAAATGGAGTAAGCCGGCATGCCAGCATCCGCGCTGATGACGATCATGGTCAACGCCGCCCGCAAGGCGGGCCGCAGCCTGGCGCGCGACTTCGGCGAGGTCGAGCATCTCCAGGTCAGCGTCAAGGGGCCGGCGAATTTCGTCTCCGCCGCCGACCACCGCGCCGAGAACATCCTGTACGAGGAGCTGAGCAAGGCGCGTCACGGCTACTCTTTTCTGATGGAAGAGCGCGGGCTCGTAGAGGGGCCGGACAAGACGCACACCTGGATCGTCGATCCCCTCGACGGCACCACGAATTTTTTGCACAGCATTCCGCTGTTCGCTATCTCGATCGCGCTCGAACGCGAGGGCGAGCTGGTGGCGGGCCTCATCTACAACCCGGCCAGCGGCGACATTTACACGGCAGAGCGCGGCAAGGGCGCCTTCCTGAACGACAACCGGCGCCTGCGTGTCGCGGGCCGGCCGGACCTCGATAACGCCGTGATCGTGACCGGCATCCCGCATCGCGGCAAGCCTGGGCACGAGCAGCATCTGGCCGAGCTGTCCGCCGTCATGCGCGATGCGGCGGGCATCCGCCGGACCGGCTCCGCCGCGATGGACCTCGCCTGGGTCGCGCAAGGGCGCTTCGACGGCTACTGGGAGCGCAATATTCAAGCCTGGGATATGGCGGCTGGTATTGTGCTGGTCCGCGAAGCCGGCGGCTTCGTCTCCGATCCGGATGGGCGCCAGAACATGCTCAAAACCGGCGCCATCGTCTGCGGCAACGAGGCCATTCACGGGGCACTTCTGAAGCGCATCGCCGCCGCCAGCGCCTAGAGTGCATCCGGAAAAGCATGCCTTCGGGCTTGACCCGGAGGTGCGAAGCGGTTTTCCGGTAAGCCGCACGGTTAAACAAAGACCCGAGCAGAGTTTCCCGGCTTCCCCAATCAATCGCGATGGCAGACCACGTTCGCAAACAGCCCTAAACAAAAGCGGACGTGATTTCCGCTCGGTCTACACTGCCATTTTTGGCGCTCGCTGACCGATAACCTGCGGAGTTCGATGCTTGACGTCACATCATGTGTTAGGCTAATTGCCAACCGCAAGAGGTAAGGCATGAAGAGAATTCTGTGCGTATCGCTCATGATCCTGCTGACGCCGGGCGCTTACGCCGCGGCGTTGCCGGGCGACAGCGCCGCCGGGAAGCGCTTGGTTGACGCTAATTGCATGCGATGCCACGATACTGGCGTCTATTCTCGCAAGGACCATAAGATTCGGTCTTTGGATGCGTTGGAAGAGCAATTAGACCGCTGCAGTCATGCCGCCAATAAGAGCTTTTCCGCAGTCGAGACGCAGGACATCATCAAGTATTTGAATGATCAATTTTACCATTTTCAGTAGTGTCCGATTCTTGTTCGCTCATCGCATGCACTGAAGCGGCGGGGCCGGGAGGCTTTGGCGAACCATGCAAGACAGCTTTCGACCCGTGCGCGATACTGAGCTCATCTGGGGGAGCCTTTCTCAAAGCTCCCCTTCGCTAGCATCTTCGCGAGCGAATGCGGACATAATCGCTTCAGCGGCCGATATATCGCGATTGCTGCGGCCGAGCAGGAAGGGTAAAAAAGAAGGCCGGCCTGCGATCTGATGCCCTCCGCCCTTAACCTGATACAGCGTCACCGGTTTGTGATAGTTACATCGCCTCCAGCTGATTTCTGTCACGCTTGTTCCCTCCCAAAGTCCGCGCCTCGGCAGTTCCTGAGCGTTGCTCACCTCGCAGCCATTCCGCCGGACGAATAGCTCGGCCGTTCGCCTGGCACTCCAGACCGCGCCGGCAGCTCCGAGGAATCCGGCTTTGCCGCCCTCGTAGGGGACCAGCGGATCGTCAGTGCCGTTGACCATAACGACCGGCATCGGCGGCGGATCGCATGGCTCGATGCCTGCCGGCATAGTGGCTATTACCGTACCAAGGCCGCGGAACAGGTCTCCCGCCCGGCAGGCCATGGTGAAGCTCATCATGCCGCCATTGGAGATGCCAGCGATATAGATATGGGCGGGCAGCGCGATGCGTTCCGCGATCAGCCGGGCGGTTAAGGTCCGTAAGAAAGCGACATCGTCCGGTCCATCGAGTCCACCGGTGCGCCCGTCATGCCATCGCAGCATCAGCCCTTGGGGAAAGACGGCGGTAAAGCCAGCCCTGGCGGCAGGCTCGGCGAAGCCAGAGATGCGTGCCGCCATTCTCGCTGTCATCATCGCGCCGTGCAGCACGATCACCGTTGGGTGTGGCCCCTCTCCAGCGGGCAGGACGATAGCCGTCCGGGGGCCGTCATTTGTGGCTATGACGATCTCTCCAGCCTGTACTCGGGACGCAAGCGGCATCCAAGCCAGTGAGACGGCCGCAACCGTGATGGCAATTCTTTTCCGGAATCGGAAAGGCTTCATGATCGCTCACTTTCCATCGGCACCTTCCTAACTTGCTATATTAATTAACAGCAAATCTGGCCAGAAACGCGGCGCAACCGGAGGCCGAAAATTGCAACCAGGCCAGCAGGGCAACTACTGGCTCTGGTGTGGATATTCGAAATTAATATTCCGTGGGCCGAACTGTGGTTGAAAGGTGCAAATCTTCCCCGCCTGCTCGGGCCGAAAGCGGCCATTTCGACCCTGGATCGGCACGTCTCATGCTGAAGGTCGAGCCGAAACCGGTGCCGCAGCTTGACGGACCTTGGCGTGCATCGAACCATCAGGTAGAATGGTAGAACTTTGAAGTGAATTGCAGAACGTGAGACCGGCCATGAGCCTTAACATCAAAGACCCCGAAGCACATCGGCTCGCGCAGGCAATTTCCCGCGCCACGGGCGAGAGCATGACCCGCGTAGTCACCGAAGCCCTGCGCGAACGCCTCGCCAAGATAGAACGCCAAAGGGGCAAGGCGAGCGTGAAAGAGTTGCTGGCGATTGCTGACCGGGCGGCTGCTCATGTGAAGCGCCCCTATGTCAGCCATGGCGAACTCCTCTACGATGAAAACGGTCTGCCGGAATGATCCTCGATACATCTGCCCTGGTCGCCATCCTTTACAGGGAGCCAGAAGCTGAGGCTTTCGCACAGCTTATTCACGATACCGGCGTCTGCCGGATAAGCGTGGCAAACTATGTTGAATTGGCGATGGTTGTCGAAAGCCAGCTCGGGCCCGAGGGAATGCAACAGGCCCAGACTTTTTTCCGGCGGGCGGCCATCGCTATCGAGCCCGTGACGATCGAGCACGGGGAACTTGCCCGGCAGGCCTTTCTCGATTTCGGCAAAGGCCGCCACAAGGCAGGTCTCAATTTCGGCGACTGCTTTGCTTACGCGCTGGCAAAGGCGACAGCGGAACCTTTGCTGTTTAAAGGTAATGATTTTAGTCAGACCGATATCGAGGCAGCATGATTATTGCAACGCAACAATCATGCTGCCAGATGGCGGTGTGGGTTGGAATTTCGACGCTACAGGCCGTGAGCGGACTTGGGACCTATTTTCGAGAATGTCTCTTATTGGGGGACGAGCTGCTGTTCCGGGCCGGTGCCGCTTCTCCTTCGACTAATTTGGTTTAATAGTAGCCTCGACCAGATCGCAGCCTTCCACGACGTGGGCAAAAACCTAGGGCGCAACATGCCTAATAGATTTCCTTTGTCGCTTTTGCAGGCCGTAAACGATGTGCAGCGGGGACACAGCTCAGCGCGCCAAAGGCAGCGGAGATCGGAAGCCCTAAAAAACGAAGCTGCTAAGCTGGACATACGCTATCGTCGCTGTGGTCTCATCTGCTTCCGCCAGATCGCGCTTAAAAAGGGCGAGACCTCACTTTGGGAGTTAATGGCAAAAGACCGGCTTCCGGAGTTGATATCCTCATGGACCATCGACCTAGACTTCGCGATGAAACTCAAGGGCGGCGTTCCACCTGAGGAATGGCAAGGCATCATTTTTTGCATACTACCAAAGCCTGATCAGGTGGTCGCGAAATTGCATGCTCTTTATGCCGATCAGGACTTTCAAAATGCGGTGAAGCGTCTTAAGCCACAAATTACCGCATTTTACGACGGCATCGGAAAGTACGGACCCTCGCAATCCGAAGTGGTTCTGGAAATAGAGAGCGTGAGGCCTGATGACGTTTACACCATGGGTGGTTATTCCTCAGACAAGGCAACCCTGGCTTGCCTTCTTCTCGGTCACTCGCCAACGCCCGCCGAACAGGCGTGGGTGGATCAAAATATCGTTAGGAGCAAACTGCAGCCAAGTGGTCCGTGGTGGCTCTCGCATGATGGCTGGGACAATGTTTATAAGAGGGGCAAGCCACAGATCGATGCTTTGAAGGCCCGTCATAACGCCATAATGAAGAGTCCGTAGCAGGAGGCGGTGGTGTTAGATCTGACTGAACTCGTAAACCTCAAGCGTCAGCACATCCTGAGACTTGCTAACCAGAGTGGCGCTGCAGGCGAAGCCCGAATCCTGTCCGACACCACCAAATATGTTCCTCGGCCGAAGGGTAGGCAACTGAACAACCTGATGGCGGCGCTGCAGGAAACAGGTACTATTATCAAGAAGTCAAGTTTTGACGCCATCGCACTGCCTAATGGCTGTACGGTCGATTTTTCCGATGTTACTTCGGTGCGAGAGCATCTTACAAAAATGACCTTTATCGAGATCAAGACAGCCAATCAAGTACGCGTGCAGCCAGACTTCACCGGGTTCTTTTTCGCATTCACTGAAGGAGAAATCCTCGCGTCTGAGGCGCTGGGCGATCGGCACAAGGTCTTCTAGTCAACAAAGCTACAGGCGCCGTCCTGTTATCATCGGTTCCCGAAATCCTCGCGCGCTCGAAATCGCTTAACTGGCAAGTCTCTGTTCAGCTTTAGGATTGGTGCGCCTTGGGCACCTCGCCAGCGCGGAGGGTGACCCTGCGTCATACATCTAACTTCGCCCAGGGGGCATGAAGGTCATTTTGAAACCCATGGTGAGTTCACAGCGCGCTCTAAAGGCAAGAAACCGAATTCCGCTTGTTGAGGTTCTGCGGTATTTCGTTCGAAATTTTTGAATGTCTCTTTCCGACCCAACCGCGACATGGGGCACGGGGTATCGAGCGTAAGATTTTGATCGCTTGGTGTGGTTTCGGGGATCATGCGTTCGTAAGAGCGCTTATCGCCCGCTTTACCGGTGTAAAGCGGCGGGTAGATAGCCGTAGGAACGTACCATGGTAAATTTTCGGTTGGTTAATCGGCAGGCGCCATCTTTTCCGCCGCCGTCTTTCTGCGAATCTTTTGCCACTTTAGGTCGAATTCCACGATTCCAAAATACCCGTTAATATTAGATTGTTGCGCGGGTTAACCACAAATCCAAACCTGAGGTTGCAGAATTAGTTAACGGCAAGCAACAGTTAATCGCGTAATATCAATGACTTATTCGTCCGTATTCGGCTTATGTGTTGCCGGAATCGCTTTTTCTTGGCAGCGCGCCGAAGGAGGGAGAAAGTCAAGCCCGCGGGCGATGTATTGGTAGAAGATATTGGTTTGCGGGTATTTAAAAAATGCAGGTGCCACAGTATGCAAGAAAGATTATTTGCATGGAAATACAGCACCGCTGGCTTTAAGGGCCAGCGCGAGCCGGGCATGGCAAATAGAAGGCCGCCTCGTGCGAGTGTTTGCCTGCGCTCCGCCGCTTCGATTCTTCCTCACAGCGCCGGCCGCGTTTCCGCAGCGCCATTCCCGCGCAGGAGCGTGTGAAAAAACGAGCGCACCCGCTGCCGTCATGGCCGGGCATGACCCGGCCATCCAGTAATGCACTGAGTGCATTGGGTTTTCCTGGATGGCCCGGTCAAGCCGGGCCATGACAATTGAGTTTGCTGCGATTGCGCTGTGCGGCGTTAGCGCATCGGTAAGGAGCTATGGTCCACCATTGTGTCATGGGAAGGTGCGGACGCGGCCAGGAGGCTTGCCATGGCGTTATTTGCAGGATTGGGAGCACGGCCGGGACTGCTGCCGGGCGGTAGACTGCAGCATCGGGCAGCGCGGGCCGGGCGCGGCTCGCAAGCGAGCACGCCGCACCGAAAGGTAAACGCATCGTACTGCACTCACGCGCCCGAAACCGCGGGATTTGGGAGACCCCACCTATCGGACATGATTAACAGACCGCTAAAAACATTGGCGGCTGGTATAAGTATGGGGACGATTACAGAACGAGGGCTTGGGCGAGGCCTTCCGCCTCCTTCATCTTGCCCGCAATTTCCTGCTCGAAGGCCTTTTCCTCAGTATCGATTGCGGCAAGCCGGTCTTCCTGGCCCTTGAGCGTATCGAGGTAGTGGCGGCCGAGATCGGAGCTTGAACCGGTGCTCGCAAGGTTCTTGCGGATGCGATCCTGGTCCTCGGCGATCTTCCTGCGTTCGGCATCGAGCTCGCGCCTACGCGCATTAGCTTTGGCCACGTCGCTGGCGAGCGCACCAAGCTTGGCGGCCGCCTCCTTGAGCGCGGGCGTCTGGTTCTCAAGTCCGGAGATGACCGCCGCAATGCGATCCGGCGCAAGCGAGGAGAGGCTCATGCTCTCATAATCCATGTGCTCGCGCAAAAGCGTCGCCTTGGCGGTCTTTCCTTTGGGGGCGAGGACCGTGTAGCGGAGCCGGGTGGGCGTCTCCTCCACGTTGTTCTTGCTGTCCCCTGCCGTCTTCCAGCCGTCCTGCCGCGGTTCCTCTAGGATGACCTCGCGGTCCTCCTCCACTGGCGGCGTGATCTCATAATCAACCGTCCAAAGCGACTTCACAGTGACCGACAGCTCGCCGCGCACCGCTTTGCCGAGCCTGACTTGCTTGACGCCCATGTCCGAGCGGCGGATGGCGGTTTTGGTATCGAGCGCGAATGTCACAAAGCGCGTGGCGCCCTTTGGCAGAAGCGGCAATTGCGCATCGCCGGCAAAGTTGACATCGCCGCCGGCGCCCGTTTCGAAGGCCGTGACAAGGCCGGCGGGCAGCGCCGAGTTGCCATCGTTGCGCAGCTTGATGGCGGCGAGTGGCCGGTGCAGATTGATGTCGGGCTGGTAGAGATAAGTGCGCGATGCCGGGATCTCGTGGTCCACGAACGGGATCATCATGGTGGCGCCGGACGCAAGCGTAACCTTCGAGGGGAAGCGATAGAGCACCTGCGTCGCGGCTTCCTCGGCCTCGGCCTTCACAGCGGGCGAGCCCATTTCTTCGAGACGCTCGTAATTGACGTCGCCTCCAGCACCGGCAAAATCCTGCCCTAATCCAGTGTAAACTCCACGGGAAGGCTTCCGGGCAGCAGGGGCGGGGGCTGCTTGAAGCGAACGCATCGCACTTTTTGCATGGGGCATGCCTTCCGGGAGACCAGCCGAGAAACTCAGCTCCTTTGACTGCTCCTCGGCATCGTCCTTCCGCGGCACGATCCGGGCCGAAGCGGAGACTGGAATTTCGGGCCGGTCCACGAATACGGCGGTGTAAAGCGGTTGCTTCAGCGCTACCGGATTGCCGGAAACGAGCGTCAGCTCCACATCCTTCCAATCGCCGCCGGTGAGGTTTTCGAGCACGCCCCAGCCCTGCAGGCGCGCGTTGCCACCCTCTTTGGGCAGCACAAGCCGGTACGCCGTTTTCCACACGGGCGCGCTGACCACATAGCTGAAGCCGGCTTGGCGCTCGCCCTGGCCGCCAAAGTTGATGGAGATCGTGCGCTGATCCTTGGCGCGGTTTTGGGCAACCGCGGTCAAGGCGCGGTCGATTTGCGCGCGCAATTGCGGATCGGTGAAACGCAGCGCCCTCACGTCCTCCAGTATGGCCTGCACAAAGCCGTTGGCGGTCACGAGCGTTAGGCGATGCTTGACGGTTTGGCCGCCATTATTGGGCAGCTGAACCTGCTCCTCCTCGATGCGGAAGACGCGGCCGGTTGCAACCACATTGCCTTCGATTTCGACCTCGGCGCCCACCAGCGCATTCAAGAGGGCCGATTGCGATTCAAGCGCCTGCTGGCTGAATGGAAGGTCGCGGAATATCTCCACCAGCGGCGTCTTGCCGGGGAGGCTCACCGCGCCGATTGCGCCGGCGCTGTCGAACACCGTCAGGCTTTTCAGAACGTCGTCCACCTGATCGAGCCGCACCGGCAGCTCGACAACGGCGCCGGCCGTAAGACCGCCCGAATGGGTGAATTGCGCGAGGCCCGAAGTGGACAGCACGACGCGCTTTAGAGGAAACTCGGCGGCCTCGGTTATTCCGGGCAGAACGGCCAACAGAGCCATCATCGCAATCCGTTTCATGACATCATCCGCAAAACAAGGTGGTTACGCCACTGTTAAGTGCCACAAAAGTCTAAACTTCTTATTACGGTTACTTCGCGGCGAAAATATAGGCGATTGCGGCACGATCCTGCCGGTCCGGACACAATTTGACGCCGTGCCGGTGGTCTAGACGGCAAAGCCCGGAAGGCTCATCTTCTCATCCAACGCGAAAAGCAGTCCCAGAGGAGACCCGCCATGGCCGAAGGCAAAAACCGTCAGATTATCCTCGTTTCCCGCCCCTATGGCGAACCTACGCCGGAGAATTTCAAGCTCGCCGAGGCGCCCATCCCCGCCATCGGCGCGCAGCAAGTGCTGCTCAAGACCAAATATCTTTCGCTCGATCCTTATATGCGCGGCCGCATGAACGATGCGAAATCCTACATGCCGCCGTTTGCAATAGGCGTGCCGCTGGGCGGCGGCACGGTGAGCGAGGTGGTTGCTTCGAACAACCCGGAATATGCCGTTGGTGACATCGTGCTGGCGTTTGGTGGCTGGCAGGAATACGCGGCCTCGAACGGTGGCGAGCTGCGGAAGCTCGACCCCAAGGCCGCGCCCATATCGGCGGCGCTCGGCGTGCTGGGCATGCCCGGCTTGACCGCCTATGGCGGGCTTTTGAACATCGGGCTTCCCAAGCCTGGCGAAACGCTTGCGGTTGCCGCTGCGGCGGGGCCCGTCGGCTCAGCGGTTGGGCAAATCGCCAAGATCAAGGGCTGCAGGGTGGTGGGCATCGCCGGCGGCCAGAAGAAAGTGGACTACCTCAAGAATGAGCTGGGCTTCGACGCAGCCCTCGATCACCGCTCGCCGCGCCTTAAGGAGGAGCTGAAAGCAGCCTGCCCGAACGGCATCGACATCTATTTCGAGAATGTCGGCGGCGCGGTTTGGGACGCGGTGTTCCCGCTTCTGAATAACTTTGCCCGTGTGCCGGTGTGCGGCCTGGTTGCGAATTACAACGCCACTTCGCTGCCGGAGGGCCCAGACCGTTCGCCTGCGCTGATGGGGGCTATTCTCACGAAGCGCCTGCGCATGCAGGGCTTCATCGTCTACGACTTCGCCCACCAAACGCAAGATTTCCTGCGCGATGCGGCCGGCTGGATCCGCGAGGGCAAGCTCAAATACCGGGAGGATATCGTCGAGGGCCTGGAAAACGCGCCGCAAGCCTTCATCGGCATGCTAAAGGGTGCAAATTTCGGCAAGCTGCTGGTCAAGGTTTCGGATTGAGCTGCCGCACGCCACCACGGATGTGAATTATACCAGATTCGGCTGATCGCTTCGCATAGCGCCCGCAAAAGACCCCCTCACCCCAGCCCTCTCCCAGCAAGCTCGCCTTGGCGAGCTTGCTGCTCGAGTATCCGCATCCGCAAGCGGATGCGGATGGGAGAGGGAGGCCGCTGCGGATAGTTCTGGGGTCCCTTCTCCCCTTGGGGAGAAGGACAGGATGAGGGGGTCTTCGCGAACTGTTCAACCGGATGAGGTATTACTAGGCGAATACGTTCCGTCTATAGCATCTAAAATTTAGTAGAAATCGCATCCGGCAATATGCTTGCGGTTGTATTAACGAAACAGGTCTAAATTCTTCCTCAGCGTTGCCATAATGCGCTATTAGGAAAGGCGCAGGTGAAGCGTAGTGTAAGGTAGTTTCGATGGCTGAGTGGCGCGATATCCTCGACAGGGCAGCGGATAATCTCTCCGTTGATCTAAACCGGAGCCCCCAAGCGCCCTTCAGGCAACAGCCCGCGGGCTGGCCCGCTCCGCGGCCGGGACCGAAGCACGCGCCGTTTGCCGCAACCCGCGATCTTCTGGCCCGCGAGCTCGAGGCCGTCTCCTCGCCATCGCCGGCTCAGCACAGCCCTCAAATGGCCCACACGCAAACGAGAGCGCGGGCGCCGCAGTCTCCGGCTCCAGCCGCCCGGGCGCCAATAACGCAAGCCATAGCGCAGCCGGCCCAAGCACAGCAGGAACCGGCCCAAGAACCGGCCGTGGAGAAAAGCTGTACGGGTCGCGAACTCGCAGCGCTCTCTATCTCCGTCGGGATCGTGGTTCTGGCGGTCTACGGATTTTTTGTGCTTCTGCGCTAAAGTCCGTTGCATCGGCGCGAGCAGCGAGCGATATCTTCCCGTGCCGGCCGGGCCCGGCTATCGCTTCACCATCTCTCGCATAGACGCGCTCCATGCCTTTAAAACCATCGGTGCTGCCAGGGCGGCTTCTCCCCTTGCCGGTTGAGCACGCGGAAGCAGAGCGCGCTTACGACAAAATCTGTATCCGCGATCTTGTTCTGCCGATGCGCATCGGCGTGTGGAGCGAGGAGCAAAACCTAGCGCAGCGCGTGCGCTTTACGGTCGAGCTGTGGGCAGCGGCGTGCGGACACCGGCCCGGCGACCTGTCTAGCGTGATCTCCTACGATTTCATTATCGATGGCATCCGGGAGATCGTAGCCCAAGGCCATGTTCTCCTGACCGAGACGCTCGCCGAACGCATCGCTGCGCATTGCCTCTCGCACAGGCGCGCAGAGAAGGTGCGCGTCACCGTCGAGAAGCTCGACCGTATTCCCGGGGCTTCGCTCGGCTGCGAGATCCTGCGGCTGAAGACGGCCGGCGAGCGGTAACGGGACGGAATCCGCCGGCCGGTGCTGCGGAATGCGCGCCGGGGATCGCAATGACGGTCAGTGAGCTGGTCCGCCCGCGCCAAGCTTTACGTTCCGCAGAAGGAGGACGATTGGGATTGAAACGAAGCAGATCGCAGACAGAAGCCAGAACGTATCGATGTAGGAAAGAATCTGCGCTTGCTGGCCTATGGTTTGGCCAATCCACGCAGTCGCTTGTCCAGAAGCTTCCGCGGCGGAAGAGCCTTTATCGATGAAGTATTGCGTCACCGAGCGCAGCGCATCCTGATATTGCGGCCTCGTGGGTGTAATGTACTGGACCAGATGCGAGTTGTGGAATTGCTCCTGCTGCTGGATCGCCGTTTGGGTCATCGCGACGAAAATGCTTCCGCCGAGATTGCGCGCGACATTGATCAAGCCCGAGGCTTGGTTCGATTGGTTGGGCTTGAGGCCGAAATAGGATGCGGAGGTGATCGACACAAATACGAAAGGCAATCCGAGCGAGATATACACGCGCGCCCAGGCGAACCAGGCAAAATCGGCATCGGGGGTCAGATTTGTCAGGTTTAGCATGGCAAAGCCGGTAACGATTAAGCCGAATAGAATGAGCCACCGTGGCTGAACCTTGTCCGCAAATTGCCCCGCAATCGGCATGATGAGCAGCAGCACAGCTCCGCCATAGGACAATGAAAGCCCCGCAAGCAACGCTGAGTAGCCAAACAGCGTTTGCTCGATTTGGGGGATGAGTACCGTGGTGCCGACGACGATGCCGCCAAAGAGCAGCATGACGAAAAAGCAGATCCCGAATTGGCGCTGACCGAGGATGCGCAATTCGACTATCGGCTGCTTGCGCGTAAGCTCCCAGGGAATAAGAGTTGCGAGCGATATCGCCGAGATAAAGGCGAACGCTGTGATGAGACTTGAATGGAACCAATCGTCGAGCTGGCCCTGATCGAGCACCACCTCAAGGCAGCCGAGACTGAGCGCGACGAGCAGGAAGCCAATGTAATCTATGGTTATGCCGCGCTCTAAAAGCTCACGCCGCTCCTTTTCCGAAGCGGAAGGCTCGCTGACAAGGCTGCCAACAAGAAAGAGCGAGAAAAGCCCCATCGGCAAATTTATAAAGAAGATCCAATGCCATGACGCCGTGTCGGTGATATAGCCACCAAGCGTCGGCCCTATCGCAGGGGCAACGACTACAGCGAGGCCATAAAGGGCAAACGCCTGGCCCCGTTTCTCGGGAGGGAATGTATCGGCAAGAATGGACTGCTCGCTCGGCGCCAAGCCTCCGCCGCCAGCGCCCTGCAAGACCCGGAACAGGATCAGGGAATTGAGGCTCCAGGCGAGGCCGCACATAACAGAGCTGGCAGTGAAAAGCGCCACCGCAAGCATATAGAAGCGTTTGCGGCCGATGACTGTCGCAAGCCAGCCGCTGAGCGGCAGGACGATTGCGTTGGCGACGAGATAGCTGGTCGAGATCCAGGTCGACTCCTCGTAGGAGGTGCCAAGGCTACCCGCGATGTGATCCAGCGATACGTTGACGATGGTGACGTCCAGCACCTCCATGAAGGTCGCGATCGAGACCACACCGGCAATCAGCCAAGGGTTATGGCCGCCCGCCGCAGAACGGCTCAAACGCTCTTGCTCGCGCCGCTCCGAATCCGCCGGAACCGCCGTCATCGGAGATGAACCGAGGGTTCGACGGACATTCCGGGCCCCAGCACCACATCGGGCATCTTGTCGAAAACGATCTTGACCGGAACGCGCTGCACGACCTTCACGAAGTTTCCGGTTGCGTTCTCGGCCGGCAGGAGGCTGAACGCGGTTCCAGACCCGGATTGAATGCTGTCGACATGGCCTTTGAACGTGCGGTTAGGGTAAGCATCGACGTGGATATCGACGCTCTGTCCGGGATGAAGCTCGTAAATTACGGTTTCGCGAAAATTGGCGACAACCCATTTCTCCGTGGGCACGATGGTCATGAGGCTCTGGCCAGCCTGCGCGAACTCACCTTTTGAAGCGGTCAATTGCGCGACCGTTCCAGCTCGCTCGGCTTTGACCACCGTATAAGAAAGGTTCAGCTGGGCCTGATCGCGCTGGGCCTTCGCTTGATCGATGCTGGCCTCGGCGCTTAGCCGCTGCGCTTTGTATGCGGCCAATTGCTTTTGCGCGGCGATTAGAGCTTCCTTCGCCCTATCGGCAGTGGCCTGCGCCTGCAAAAGCTGCGAATGGGTCTGTTGCGCGGTCTGTACGGTGCCGGCGCCGGTTTTAACGAGCGCCTGCGCGCGGTCGTTCTGCTGTACCGCGAATATCAGGGCCGCTTCCGCGTCGCTGATCTGCGCCTGGGCTTGCGCGATCTGCGCCTGCTGGCCTGCGATTTGAGCGTCGATATTGGGAATCGCAGCCCTGGCCTGCTCAAGAGTGGCCTCGGCCTGAGCCAGCGCGGCCTGGTAGTCGCGGGGGTCGATAATCGCCAGCGTTTCGCCGGCCTTGACACTTTGATTGTCGGTTACTGGTACGTCCTCAATGTAGCCCGAGACCTTGGCGCTCGCGTTGTAGAACCGGGCTTCGATGTAGGCGTCCTCGGTCGTCACGTATTGGCTGGAAATCGTCCACCAGTCATAGCCAACGGCGGCAACCGCAACAATGACCGCGGGAGCCAGCAGCGTCAGGAGGGGGCGCCGGCGGATAAGGCCCTTTCTGGGGGCGCTACCTTCTCCCGCGCCGGCTGTATCGCTCTTGCGTTCCCCGAAGGATGGCGCGGCGGGCTTTTCGCGTTCCGGCCTTTCCTGCTGTGCTTCCAGATTCTCTTTTGCATCGGGGGCGCTGGCACGCCGCTCCTCCACTGTTTCCATGATCGCACTCCCGCTTCCTACATGAAGCGAAGATGACGGCTAAGGTTCCAGCGGGAGGCTGACGTTGGGCGGTCCGGGAGAACTCTAATCCGCCGCCTGCTGGATGGGAATGCGGACTACCGCCTTCAGCCCTCCGAGCACGCTGTCGCCGAGGGTGATGTCGCCGCCGTGCCCGCGAACGATGTCGCGCGCGATGGCGAGGCCGAGGCCGGAGCTCTTGACGTTCTGGTTGCGGGCCTTGTTGAGGCTGTGAAAAGGCCGGAACACCTCCTCGCGTTTGTCCGCCGGGATGCCGGGGCCGTTATCCTCGACCGTGATCGTGAGCCAGCCCTTGGATCTCAGTGCCCGGATCGAGACCGTGCTGGCATAGCGCGAGGCATTGGAGACGAGGTTCACGATAGAGCGTTTGAAGGCGTTGCGCCTAAGCGCCACTACAAGCGGGTCCTGCCGCACCTCAAGCTTGACCGTCTTGCCATGGGCCGCAGCTCCGGCTTGCACCTCCTCCAGCAAGCGCTTCACGTTCGCCCGCCGCACCGATTCGCCGGAATCCCCTTTGGCAAAGGCCATGTAGTCTTCCAGCATCTCCTGCATCTCGTCCACGTCGCGCTTCAAGCTGCCGATATGAGGGCCTTGCATCATCGCGAGTTGCAGGCGGAAACGGGTCAGGATTGTCCTCAAGTCGTGGCTCACGCCCGCAAGCATGATCGTACGCTGCTCGACGTGGCGTTCGATCCGGTCCCGCATTTCGAGGAACGCCTGCGCGGCGAGCCGCACCTCGCGCGCCCCGCGAACTTTGAAATCGGGAGGTGCCGGCCTGCCACGGCCGAACCTGTCGGCGGCATCGGCAAGCGATTGAATGGGCCGGATCTGATTGCGCAGGAACAGGATAGCGACGATGAGAAGAACGGTTGAGGAGGCAAGCATCCAAACGAGGAAGATGTGGGTGTTGGAGGGCACGAGCTGCGCCCGCGGCGCGAGCACCCGCATCACCGCGCCGTCGAGCTTGATCCTGATATCGACATGTGCCGACGATCCAACCGTGTCGATCCAGTACGGCCTGCGGATGCGACCGCGGATTTCAGCCGACAAGCGCCGGTCCAGAAGCGCGAAAAAAGGCCTCGACCTTGCGATAGGCAGCTCGTCCCCAGGCGTGAAGCGCACGATAAGACCGAGGTGATCGCGAGCCATGTCGCTAAGCCGGTCGAGTTCAGCGGGGTTATTCTTGGCCCAGCCGTATGCTGCGGCCAGCATGGCGATCTCTTGCGCGGTGGCAACCGAAAGCCGGCCCGTCACCACCTGGTAATGGCGGTCGAGGAAGACGAATGTCAAAATCGTTTGAAGGATGACGATAGGCGCAATGATGATGATCAGCGCCCGCGTATAGAGGCCCTTCGGCGCCCACGATCCGAAAGTTGCGCCAAGCCAGGCCAGCCGCCGCATGAGACGGCCAAGTCCGCCGCCACGCTCCGGCTGTATTCGCTCAGCACTTTCCAGCTTGGGAGCCGGTGCGGCAGAGACGCCTTCAGAGAGCTTTAGTACAGCCGGAGGCAAGTTCGCACCCCATTTGCCGCATGCTCGAAAGCGAACTTGCCTCCGGTAAGCTGTACTAGATTCAATAGTCTGCTAGTACGCCTGATCCGCGGGAAGTCCTGTCTTAGCCAGCCGCATATGGCGCAGGACTTCCCGCGGGGCGTACTAGTGAAATGGCCGCGCTCTCCGTTGCTAATCGAGGTAAAGGACATAGCCCTTGCCTCGCACCGTGTGCAAATAGACCGGATTTGCCGGGTCCGCTTCGATCTTCTGCCGCAAACGGTTGATCTGCACGTCGACGGCCCGCTCGTTCTCATATTCGCCAAGCTTGGCGAGATCCTCGCGCGAGACTGGCTCGCCGCCGCTCAACGCGAACTCGCGGAGTACCTCGCGCTCTTTATCTGTGAGGCGGATCGGTTCGTCGCCACGCTTAAGCTCGTTCCGGCGCAAATCGAAGCAGAAAGGCCCGAACCGGACCTCCCCGGCCTTGGCCTGGGGCGAAGAGCGCCGCTTCAGGATGTTTTGCAGCCTGAGCAGAAGCTCGCGCGGCTCGAACGGCTTCGGCATATAGTCGTCGACGCCAAGCTCCAGCCCTTTTATGCGATGCTCGGGCTCGGACCTCGCAGTCAGCATCAGGATCGGCACGTCGGACTCCTTCCGGAGCCTTTCGGCGACTTCGAAGCCGCTCTCGCCGGGCATCATGACGTCGAGAACGATGCAGTCGAAGGCGAGCCCCTCCATTTGCGCGCGCGCCGAAGCCCCGTTCTCCGCTTGCGTCACCCGGAAGCCGTTCTGGCGCAGATAACTGCCGAGAAGGTCGCGGATGCGTTCGTCGTCGTCGACCACGAGAAGGTGCGGGGCGTCGTCGGGCAAATTGGACTTTTCGATATCGAGCGTTGTCATGGCTGTCATGCTTCCATGCTAAGGCTACACCTTTAGGGCGATTGCGCGGACAAGACAACGTCTCAATGGACGTTTCATCGCCCTTCCGTTAAATCCACATTAACCTTTTTTTTCCGGTTTTCACGGCGGTTTTGTACAATTGACGCTCTCTTCTTTACCGCGCTCAACGCGCGGCTAGTACAGCCGGAGGCAAGTTCGCACCCGCTTGCCGCACGCTCGCAAGCGAACTTGCCTCCGATAAGCTGTACTAAATTCAATAAGTTGCTAGTACGCCTGATCCGCGGGAAATCCTGTCAGTGCCAGCTGCAAATGGGTCAGGATTTCCCGCGGGGCGTACTCAGGGTGAGGGGGAGCCAAAGTCCGCAAAATGGACGTAGCGATATTGACACGCTTTGCTCCACTCTTTAGCTATTCGATAGCCGGAATGCCGCCGCGTGCGTTACGCGCCGTGAGCGAATTCTCAAGAAACAAGATCGAAGCATCGGAGATAGCTATGTCATTCGTTCCATATGACCAACGGGATGGATTCATTTGGATGGATGGCGCGCTGGTGCCGTGGCGCGATGCGAAAGTGCATATATTGACCCATGCGCTCCATTACGGCAGCGCCGTTTTCGAAGGCGCGCGCATCTATGGGGGCGAGGTCTTTGCGTCCACGCAGCACAGCGAGCGGCTGCATGCCTCAGCCAAGATCATCGGCTTCGAAGTTCCCTACACGGTGGCGCAACTCGACCAAGCGTACCTTGATACCATCAAGGCGCAGGGGCTGGTGGACGGCTATCTCCGCCCAATCGCCTGGCGGGGCGCCGAAGAAATGGGCGTCGCGGCGAAGAATACCAAGATCCATGTTGCCGTCGCCTGCTGGCATTGGGGCTCCTACTTCCCCGAAGAGGAGCGGCTCAAGGGCATCCGCCTGCGCTGGGCGGACTATCGCCTGCCCGATCCCATGACCGCGCCGAGCCGCGCGAAGGCGGCGGGCCTCTATATGATCTGCACGATTGAAAAGCACAAATCGATCGACACGGGCTATGCCGATGCGCTCATGCTCGACTGGCAGGGGCGGGTCGCTGAGGCGACAGGCGCGAATGTGTTCTTCGTCAAGGACGGCAAGCTGCACACGCCAATCGCCGATTGCTTCCTAGATGGCATCACGCGGCGCACAGTGATTGCGCTCGCCAAAAAGCGCGGCATCGAGGTCGTCGAGCGGCGGATCGCGCCTGAGGAGCTGGCGGATTTCGAGCAGTGCTTCCTCACCGGCTCCGCGGCCGAGGTGACGCCGGTCTCCGAGATCGGGCAATATCGCTTCACGCCAGGCGAGATCACGAAGACGCTTATGGCCGACTACAGCGCCGGTACGCGTCCGAAGCACGCCGCCGCTGAATAAGCGTATAGCCGGTCAATTCTGCTTTGCATGCCGGTCTACATACTCGGAGCGCCCGGTTGATGCTGGTTCGATAACCTTTGCCATCGCCGGTGCGATGCGGGCGCATATCTCCGGCCGTCATCGCGAGGCGGCTCTTGCCGCCGTGGCGATCCACAGCGAAATCCGCAAACTTGAATTCTGGATTGCTTGCGGCCGCGCTACGCTCGCCGTCGCAATGACGGTAATCCCGATCCACGCGCCGCTCAAGCCTCTGCACATATCTGTTGGCCGGGAGAGTTTCTTCACTTACAACCAGCTTCAAATCAACATACGAAGGATCGAACCATGACTCGCCGTGCAGTCAACGACGTGCCTGCCCTTGGAAAAGTGCTCGGACCCTATTCACGCGCCGTTTGGGCAGGGGACCTTCTTTATATGTCGGGCCAGCTCGGCATCGACCCGGCCACGAACAAGCTGGTGGAAGGTGGGGTCGCGGCGGAGACGGAGCAACTCCTGAAAGGGGTTTCGGCGGTGCTCGCCGTCGCGGGGCTGAGCGTGGGCGATGTCGTGAAGGCGAACGTCTTTCTCACGGACATGAACGATTTCGCCGCCATGAATAAGGTGTACGAGACTTTCTTCGAGGCGCCTTACCCAGCGCGCAGCACCATTGGCATAGCTGCGCTGCCCGGCGGTGCGCATGTGGAGATCGAGTTCATCGCCGCTGCCGCGAAATAGCGCTACGCCGCTCCGTTACGATTGCGATGGCAAGTGGAAACGCGCTTTTTCTTGGATGGCCCGTTCAAGCCGGGCCATCACAGCAGCGGGCGCGGCTAATTTTTTCACACGCTTCTGCGCCTGAACGATACCGAACCCGATTGAACAGATCGCGAAGCCCCCCTCACCCAGCCCTCGGCAAGCTCGCCTTGGCGAGCTTGCCGAGAGGGACAGGGTAAGGGGGTCTTTTGCGGGCGCTATGCGAAGCGATCTGCCGGATTCCGGTATGACGCTGCGGAGTATTCCCCCGCGCGCCAGCAGCTCAAGCGGCTTGGGCGAACTGGGCGACAGTTCGTCCTCGTATGTGGGCTTCCGCAATGTCGGAGGAAATTGAGCCTAGGAAGTCCGAGACTGCCCGCCGAAAGCTCGGAGGAGACACCAGCGAAGTTGCCGCGACACGTTGGAGACCGACCCCGACTGCTGTTTGGTCTGCGTTGCGGTTTTGGAGACCTCGCTCGAGCTTACCGAAGCCTTCTCGCTGGCCCCGGCGGCAAGCGCCACATTGCTCGCGATCTCCTGGGCCGCCGCCGTCTGCTCCTCAACGGCCGCCGCAATCGACCCGGTAAACGACTGGATCTCGGCCACCTTGCCCGAAACCGACTGGATGGCGTCCACCGCGGCGCCGGTCGAGCTTTGTATCGCGTGGATCTGCTCGGCAATCGCATCCGTCGCCTTGGCCGTTTGCGCCGAAAGCTCCTTGACCTCGGCGGCAACGACCGCAAAGCCGCGGCCCGCCTCGCCCGCGCGTGCCGCCTCGATGGTGGCATTCAGCGCCAAAAGGTTGGTCTGATCGGCGATGCTGCGGATGACCGCCACAATCGAGCCGATCTCTTCGGCCGCGCTGGCGAGCTTCGCGACATCCTTATTGGTCTGGTCCGCCTCTTGAGTGGCCGCCTCGACAACGGCGTTCGTGCGGTGCGCCTGGGCGGCAATCTCCCTGATCGAGCAGCTCAGCTCCTCCGTCGCCGCCGACACCGCATGGGAATTCTCCGCAGCACTCGCGGAGACGTTGGCCGCGTTGGCCGCCTCGAAGGTTGAGGTCTTCGGCGGCCTCCGATAGGGTTTCGGCCGACCCCTTGAGCTGGTCCATTTGCTCGCTCAAAGCGGCGATAACGGCGACGATGTTCTTTTCGAACTCTTGCGAGTTTTCTCGAACCGGCGGAGCCGCACTTGCTCCCGCGAATGAGCGGCGAGGTTTTCCTTTTGCGCCTGTTCCAATTGCCAGGTGCGTTCGGTTATGGAGTCGCGATAGTGCTCGAAGGCCCGTGCGATGAGACCAAGTTCGTTCTTTCTTTCCGTAAAAGGAATTTTGGCAGAATGATCGGCAAGCCCATCCTTTTGCACCATGCGGGCAAATTGTGTCAGCGGGGATATGAGCCATCGAGCCAGAAGAAAGCCGAGTGCGGCCAATGTGACTGTCAATATTGCCGACAAGCGCAAAATTTGTGTTGTAATATTATCGGCGAGATCGGTAATGGTAGACTTTGCGACTCCCGAAAACAAGATGCCGGTAATCTTTCCAGATCTGTTGAATATTGGTTGATAAACCGTATAGTGCGGCACGTCTAGTATATTTGCTTCGCCGAGGAAGGCCCTTCCTTGCATCACGGGGTCAAAGGCGGCACTGCTTTTTCCCAATTTCGTGCCGGTAGCCCGGCTTCCGTCCTTCTTTTTGACGGTCGTGGAAACGCGAACAAAGTCGTTTTCCGTCTCGCTATAGGAGAAAACTGTCGTAAGGGCTTCGGTTACCTGTGAAACTTCGTCGACGAGGCGGTTATCTTTTACATCCGGCAGCTCGTTTACAACGATCTTGGCAAGTTTGTCACCGCCGCTCCAAACAAGTTCCACGCCTGGATATTTTTGCGCAAGGTGTGTCGCCGCAACCTTTATGTCGCGTTCTTGGCGGGAAATGGCCTGTTTTATTTCGCCACTGCGAAGCTCCGATTCCGTAATCGAAAAAAGAACGAACGAAGTGCAGAGCACAAAACCTGTGACGATTGCGCCCATCAAAATGGGAAGGCTTATTCCGTGAAATAGCCTTGAAATGTGCATCTGCAGTCTCCCGCACGGCAGTTTCGATCGCACCAAAGTGGGGCAGAATGGTTTTAACTCGGTAACCGCGCCTGGTTGCAATTTCGCGATCTCGCGGCTTTTTGCGCAAGGTGGCTACGCGCGGCGTGCGTCGAACCGCTATTCACTGACCGTTCTCTTTGAGCACAGGCCGCCAGGGAGCGTACTCCCTAAGACAGCCAGCGCTTGCGCCTCCGGTAATGCTTGACCTGGGTGTAATCCTTGGCCCCGGCGCCGCCCAGATAAAACGCCTGAATATCGGGGTTGGCCTTCAGCTCCGCCGCTGTCCCGCTCATGACAACGCGGCCGTTCTCGATGAGATAGGCGTGGTCCACCACATCGAGGGTTGCGACCGCGTTCTGCTCGACGATGAGCACGCCGGTGCCGTCGCGGTTCAGCCTTGCGACGATCGCGAAGATCTCATCCACGAGCGCGGGCGCCAGGCCAAGGCTCGGCTCGTCGAGCAGAAGCAGCTTTGGCTCCGTCATCAGCGCGCGGCCGATGGCGAGCATCTGCTGCTCGCCGCCCGAGAGGTAGCCGGCCTTGGCGTTGCGGCGCAGATGCAGGCGCGGAAAATATTCGTAAACGCGGGCTTTGAGCGCGGCGATCTTGGCGCCGCTGCGATGCATCGATGTGGCCGCGATCAGGTTCTCTTCGGCGGTCAAGTGCTCGAAGACGCGGCGGCCTTCGAGCACGTGCGCGATGCCCAGCCGCACGCGCTCGGGCGCGGGCAGGCGCGCGACGTCCTCGCCCGCCCAGCTCACGCTTCCGCGTGTGACCTCGCCGCGCTCGGGGGCAAGCAATCCGCTGATCGCCTTCAGCGTTGTGCTTTTGCCTGCGCCGTTGCCCCCAAGCAATGCGGCCATGCCGCCCGCCCCCGCCTCAATCGAGACGCCCTTGATGGCAAGGAACACCTTGTCGTAAATCACCTCGACATTGTTGAGGACGAGCATTGAAGGCTCTCTATTTGCCGGTTTGCGTCATTGCGAGGGCAGAGCCCGAAGCAATCCAGAGGCAACAAATGTCACGCCAATTTCTGGATCGCCACGGCGGCCAAGGGCCGCCTCGCGATGACGGATGAAACCGCTGAACGGTCAGCAAGGCAGGCATTATTGGCCGGCTGTCTTGAATTCAGCCGATGTCTTTTTCACCAAGTTCCACACAACGTCCTGATAGGCCGAGAACCAGCCGGTGTCCGCCTTCCAGGTGCCGCCGTCCCAGGTCGCAATCCGGCCCTGGCCGCCGCCCTGGTGGTCTTCCGGCGTGATCGTCACAGGCGGGATCAGGCCATCGGCCGTGAAGTTCTTGATGCTTTCGAGACCCTTCTTCAGTTTGGCAGCCGTCAGCGGCGCGCCTTCCTTGTCGAGCGCTATGCGCGCGCCTTCCGCGAACAAGGCCATGGTGGCAACCCCGATATTGTAATAGGTGCTGCCAACTTTTTTAGCGTCGCCAGCCCCGTTGCCCGTCGCGATCACTTCCGCCTTGATAGCCTTGATAAGCGGCATCTCGCCGAAGGCCACGCCCTCGAAGCGCGAGACCCCTTTCGCCTGATCCGCGCCGGCGATGCCCATATCGGTTTCCGAGAGCCAGATCACGGAGACGATCTTATCCGGCGAGATGCCGTTTCTGAGCGCCTCGCGCAACGAATTGGGCTGGCCGCCGCCGGCGCCCCAGAGCACTACCCAATCGGGCTTGTCGTGCCGCACCTGCGTCCATTGCGCCGACTGCTCGTTGCCGGGCGAAGGATAGCCAACCTCTGAGAAAGCGTAGCCGAGCTTTTCTGCGAGCGCCTCGAAGACTGGGATCGGCTCCTTGCCGAACGGGCTGTCGATATGGACGAGGGTAATCTTCTTGCCCTTGAGATTGCCGCCCTCCTTATCGGAGATGTACTTCACGATGTCCGTGGCTTGCGACCAATAGGCCGGGGTCAGGGGAAATATCGTCGGAAATACCGTGCCGTCGGCGGCATCGGAGCGCCCGTGGAACGCCGTGATCACGTTCATTCCATCGGCAAGCGCGCGGGGAACGACGGCGCGGGAAACCGGCGTCGAGAGGAAATCCATGAGCACCGCGCCATCGTTCTTGAAGCGCTCGTAAGCCTCGATGCCGCGCTGCGGCTCGTTGCCCGTGTCGACGACCTCAAGCTCAACCGGCGTTCCCTTGATGCCGCCGCGCCCGTTCAGATAGGCGATGTAGTCGCGCTGGCCCTGGCTATATTCGTTGGAAACGAATGTATATACCTTCGTGAAATCGAGCGCTGTCCCGACCTTGATGGGTTTTGTCTCCGCCGATGCGCCCTCGCCCGCTAGCAGGAGCAAGGCCGCAAGTGCGGAGCACCCTACAAAACGTCTCATGAAATCCTCCCTTTACGTTTTTTACTTTAGGTAGAACCTCCGGCCGTCTCCTACAGACTTATGGCCGGAGGGCGATAGATGCCTCAGGAATGCCTGGTGTGCCGGAATGGCCAGACCAGGAAGTAATTCCGGATATTATCCCAAATCTTGGCAAGTCCCAACGGCTCGAACAGCAAAAAGCCTACGATCAGCCCGCCATAGAGAATAAGCGGGATTTGCGAGCGCAGCTCTCCGCTGATGCGCAAACCGAGGCCGTCCGCGAGAGCGCCCGCGGTGTTGTTCAAGACGATGGGCGCGAAAAAGACCAGCGCGGAGCCAAGGAAGCTGCCGGTAACGCTCGCGAGCCCGCCAACGATAACCATGGCCAGGAGCTGGATGGAGACATCGAGGTGGAATTGCTCCGGCGTCACCGCGCGGTAATAGCAAAAGGCCAAGAGCGCGCCCGCCATGCCGCCCAGGAGCGAGCTCACCCAAAACGCCATCAGCTTGAAATAGAACGTATTCACTCCGAGTACGGCGGCAGCGTAGTCCTTCTCGCGCACAGCGGCCAGCGCCCGGCCGAACGCGGTGCGCCGCACATTCAAAAGGAAGACCGCCACGCCGGTGCAGGCGAATAGCGCGAGATAATACCGGGAGAAATCGTTATCGATGGGCACGCCGAGAAAGTAAAGCCCGGCACCTGCAACGTGGCCTGGCTGCCACCCGAGATCGCCGGGACGTGGTTGATGGTCCAATCGACCAGATACTGCATGGCAAGCGTGCTGATGGCGAGGTAGAGGCCCTTCACGCGCAGCGATGCGAAGCCGAAAACAAGGCCGATGCTCGCCGACAAGACCCCGCCCGCAATTATCGCGGCTTCGAACGGCACTCCGGCCCGGACAAGGTGGGTTGTGCTGTATGCGCCGATTGCCATCACTGCCGCATAGCCAAGATGGATCTGCCCCGCCCAGCCCACGAGCAGGTTGAGGCTTAAAGCGGCCATGCTCCAGATGAGCCAGGGCAGCAAGTAGCCGGACAGATAAAGGCTCGAAACGAGGTGGGGCGCGGCAAGTGCCAGCGCGACCAGGAACAAGACCTGCCAGCGGTCGGCGGGAATCTTGAGGATGGCGCGGTCGCCTGCGTAGGTTGTGCGATAGACTCCGGCGAGCCGGTAGAACATGCGTCATATCCTCTCGATCAGTTCGCGCCCGAACAGGCCGTAGGGACGCACGATTGTCGTGAAGAGGATGGCAAGCGAAGCGACCACGTCGCGCGTGCCGCCGCCCACAAGCGGGTCGATATAGCCCGGAATGACGCTTTCGGCGACGCCCAGCGCCAAGCCTGCCACGAGCGCGCCCAAAATGCTGTCGAGGCCGCCCAGGATCGCAACCGCCAGCGCCTTGACCAGCAGCAGCGACAGCGTCCAGTCCACGCCCTGCACCGATCCCCAAAGCACGCCCGCAAGCAGGGCCGTCATGCCTGAAAGCCCCCAAGAGAGCGCGATGGCGTTTTCGACCCGGATGCCAACTGCCCAGGAAGCCGGCTGATCGTCCGAGACCGCACGCAGGACTACGCCGCGCCGCGAGTTGAAGAACAGCGCGGATAGCGCGATGGCAATCAGCGCCACGGCGCCGCCGAACAGATAGGCGCGGTTGATGAACATATCCGCGACGATGAGCGGCTTCTGGGAGATGCCGAGGTCCAGCCGCTGCAAATCCGAGCCTCCAAGCGCTGGGACCAGGCCGCGAAGCAGAATTTCGAGGCCAAGCGTCAGCATGATGACCATGATGACCGGCTGGCCGATCATGCTGCGCAATGCCAGCCGCTCGATCAGGAAGCCCATCAGGAAAAGGCAAACGAGCCCGATCGGGATTGCGAGGAGCACGGGAAGGCCCAGGCCCATGGCGAGCCAGACCACGAGATATCCACCCGTCATGATGAGCGCGCCCTGGGCGAGGTTGGCCACGCCGGATGTCTTGTAGATCAAGACGAGGCCCAAGGCGCACAGCGCGTACATCAGGCCCGTGAGCGCGCCGTTGATCGCAAGCTCACCCAGGAACAGCCAATCCATCACTTGATTACCTCGGCATGGGCGGTGACATAACGGGGGAATCTCCCCTCACCCCAGCCCTCTCCCCATGGGAGAGGGAGTTCGCTCGCAGCCGTTGAGAGGGCGTCCCCTCTCCCATGGGGAGAGGGACAGGGTGAGGGGAGATTCCCCCGTTCATCACGCCACCCCCTAATTCTAGCGCCATCCATCAAGCTCCCTCCACCGGCACGATCGCGAGCGTGCGCCGTAGCGTGCCTTTTTCGCCGGTCTCGTAGACGACGGGCACATCCACAACCACGCTGTCTTGGCCGCCGAACAGCGCCTCGATGGGCTTGCCGTAGTTGGCGCCGATCACGTTGCGGCGCAGCTTGCGTGTGCGCGTAACCTCGCCGTCGTCGGGATCGAACTCCTTGCACAGGTTCACGAAACGCCGGATTTTGAGCGCTTCGGGCAAGACTTCGTTGGTATGCGCGATCACGCCCCGGATGAGCTTCAGCATTTGCGGCTTCTGCGAGAGATCGGCGTAAGAGGTGTAGCCTACGCCTTCGACCTGCGCCCAATGGCCGGCCGCTTCGATGTCGATGCAAACGAGCGCCGCGAGATAATCCCGGCCCGCGCCAACGATTGCCACGTCGCGCACATAGGGGCTGAACTTGATCCGGTTCTCGATATAGGTAGGGATGAAGCGCTCGCCGGAAGCGGTGTATTGCAGCTCGCTCACCCGGCCTAGCACGACAAGCTGGCCATCCTCCTCCAGATAGCCGGCGTCGCCCGTGTGCAGCCAGCCATCGGCCAGCGCGTTGGCGGCCGTCGCATCGCCGCCTGTGTAGCCGTCGAATACGCTCGATGCCCGGATTAGGATCTCGCCCGCTTCGCCGATACGGATTTCGACGCCCGCTAGCGGATGCCCCACCGTATGCAGCCGCACCGCGCCATCGCGCTGCGCCGCCGTCAGCGCGCAATTCTCGCTCTGCCCGTAGAACTGCTTCAAATTGAGCCCAAGCCCGCGAAAATAGAGGAAGGTATCTTCGCCCACCGCTTCGCCCGCCGTGTAGCAGCGCTTCGCGCGGGTCAGGCCCAGATGGTCCTTGATGGGGCCATAGACAAAAACCTCGCCCACGGCTTTCCAGATGGCCCCGGCCACCCCTGCGCGCCCGCCTGCCAGACGCTTTCTTTCGAGCTCCATCGCGAATTGCATGAAATGGCGCACAAGCTGGCGCTTCAGCGGCGTGGACTCCGAGATCTGCACTTGCAGCCGCGTGAGCAGATTGTCCCAGCTCCGCGCCGAGGCGAAGAAAAAGGTGGGCGCGATCTCGCGGATGTCGTGCATCGCGGTTTCCTGCCGCTCCGGTATGCAGAGCGTGCCTTGCAGCGCAATGGTGGCCGCGACCGAGAAGGCGTAATCGCCAACCCACGCCATCGGCAGATAGCCCATAAGCGTATCGCGCTCATGGAAGTAACCCGCCTCCGCGGCCTGATGCACCGCCGCGATCAAATGCCTGTGCTTGAGCGGCACGCCTTTCGGCTTGCCCGTCGTGCCGGAGGAATGAAGCAAGACCGCCCAATCCTCTGCACTGGCGCGCTCCAACAATTCACCAGCCAGCTCCGGCGCGCTCTTAAGCCGGGCTTCGCCTTCGGCCAACACGCTTTCATAGGAGAGGAGATTATGGGCAGGGTACGCGGAAACGCCTCTGGGATCGTCATATATAATAATGTGAGGCGAGCCCTGCCGCGCCCTCAGTTCCAGGAGCTTATCGGCCTGCTCCTGATCCTCCACGATGGCGATGCGCACGTTCGCGCCGATGAACTGGGCAAGCTCCGCGGCTGGGGTTTCGGGATAAAGCGGCAACGCATGCGCGCCGAGCATCGCCGCGGCGGCCATACCGAAATAGAGCCGCGCACGGTTGTCGCCAATGACCGCAACCGGTTCGTTCCGGCTCAGCCCCAAGGATTCGAGGCCCGCCGCAAGCGCCGTCACCTGGTGGAGATAGGCGGACCAGCTATATTCGCGCCAGATGCCGAATTCGCGCTCGCGGATGGCAATCCGCGACGGCGCTTCCTTCGCATTCCGGGCGAGCAGCGACAGCAGCGTCTCCCCGTAAGAATGCGGCGTCAGCGCGGATGCGGCCTCCACGTCTGCCGGGCGTTCTTGGACGTCATGCAGCATGGGCATGCCGCTTTCCGAGGTATGCTTCGACAACGCGGGGTTCGGCCAGCGCATCTTTGGGCTCGCCCGCCGCGATCGACTTGCCGTAGTTCAGCACCACCATCCGGTCGCACAGGCTCGCTACCACATCCATGTGATGCTCGATCATGAGAACCGTGGTGCCTCTCGCCTCCCGCACGTCGAGTATAAAGCGGGCCATATATTCCTTCTCCTCCTGGTTCATGCCCGCCATCGGCTCGTCGAGAATAAGCAGCTTCGGTTCGGCGGCGAGCGCGCGCGCCAGCTCGACGCGCTTTTGCAGGCCGAGCGGCACCACATCGATGGGTTCGTCGCGGATGGCTTCGAGCTGGAGGAAGTCGATGATCTCCTCGGCCTTGCGCCGCTGCGCAACCTCGTCACGCCGCGCCCACCACCAATAAAAGGCTGCCGCCAGCGCGCGCGGACGCATGTGGATGTGCCGGCCCATCAGAATGTTGTCGAGCGTGGACATCCCGCGGAATAGCGCCAGGTTCTGAAAGGTGCGGGCGATGCCGAGGCGCGCCACCTGGTGCGGGCGCATGCCGGTGATGTCCTTGCCCTCGAACAGGATCTTGCCGTCCTGCGGCGGGAAGAAACCGGCAATCGCGTTGAGGAGCGTGGTCTTTCCGCTGCCGTTCGGGCCAACGAGGCCGAAGATTTCGCCGCGCCGCACGTCGAGCGACACGCCCTTGAGCGCATGCAGGCCGCCGAAACTGCGTGAAATCCGGTCGCAAACCAGCAATGGCCCGCCATCCCCGCGCGCGTCAGGAAGGGCGCTTCGCACACTCGCGTCCATGGCGTTTCCTTAAAGCGGCTCTCACGGCCGGTTTGGGCAGAAGAATAGATGTTGGCGCCGGTGCTGGCAACCGCGCCTTCCGTAGAGGTTGTCATAAGGCAGTTCCGGGCCCAGCCGCCGCTCATTAGGCAGCCGGGGGGCTGGCATTGCGCTTCGAAGGCTTAATGGAACAATATCAGCGCGAGGGCCAGACCCATGGCTGCGGTGACAAATTCCTGACGACGGTTTCGCCGGTCTCTTTAGCGAGTTCACGGACAGCACCGCCGGTCTCACGCAACAGTCCGGCGAGCTTCATGGAGTGAGTCACCACAATGAGCTGACTGCGTTGCGACGCATTTGCGATAAGCCGCCCCAGCGGCGCGATAAGATCGGGGTGCAGGCTTGTCTCGGGCTCATTCAGAACAGCAAGCGGCGGCGGACGTGGCGTCATCAGCGCGGCCACGAGCAGGAGATATCGCAGCGTGCCGTCGGAGAGTTCAGACACGCGCAGCGACCGCAAAAGTCCATGCTGATGCATACACAATTCGAAGACGCCTTCATTTTCGCTGATACCGATGGAGCAGCCTGGGAAGGCATCCCCGATCGCGGCACTCAAGCGTTGATCGTCACCGGTTTCTATGACCGTCTGCAACGCGGCTGCTAGATCGGCTCCGTCGCTTGCCATGGCGAATGTGCGAGTCCCTACCCGGGAAATCCGCGCAGGCGCCTCCCGGTCCGTGCGAAAGTGGTCGTAGAACCGCCATGACCGCATGCGCTCACGCAGCACAAGCAACTCGCGGCCAGACTTCGGATCGGCTGCATGCGTCATCATGCTGTCGTATGATGCGAGGTCCGAAACCGGGACGGCTCTGCGGCCGTCTTCGGTAAGAAGCTGAACAAATTGGTTGACGCGTGAGGCTAAGACATTTGAACGCTTTAAAGTCTCGCCCGCCCACACAGCTTCCGCTTTGATTTCGGGATCGCGGTTGAAGAGCGATGGCTCGCCCTTCCGGTACTGATGCGGAATAGGCAGGCCGAGATCGATGGCATAGCCGTAATCCTCGCTCGCGAAACCGAGTTTAAGCGCCACGCTGTTTCGCCGCACCGTTCCTTGCACAGGCGCGTTGCCACGCTTCATCGCTTTTGACAGGGTCTCCGGACCAGCCCATAGCGTCGATTGCAGGCCGCCTTCCAGGGCCAGCGAGGCAATCGCACGGCCCTGCGCCACATCAGCGAGCAGCCGTAGCGCACGGTAGAGGCTCGATTTGCCGGTGCCGTTGCCGCCTGTGATCACGTTCAGACGCTCAAGCGGCAAAACCAAATTGCGAATCGATCTGTAGCCGGAAACGGCGAGTGTCAAGATCATCAGCCGAGAATTCCCCATCCAGGCTTGCTTCCGCCAAACGTAATTCCGCATTAGGCAACATGCCGTGCAGAAGCGCCAATATCAAATATTTGGTTAATGGGTTTGCGAAGGTGTGGCGGCCCCGGCCGCCAAAACTGGCAGGCGAGGCCCGTCGAATTTGTCTTGCGCTGCGTTTGAGCCAAACTTCGCCATTGTCCCCGCCGTGTACGATCGCACAAGCCCGGACCCGCCCGGCGCCGTCGCCACGGCCATCATCTTTCGCAATTGTAATCTCTTAGCCTTTTTTTTGCCTCAAGCAGCCGCAATAGGGCTGTCATCTTCCTCAGGCTACGCCTCTCACCGATTCGCCATTAATGCCGACGCTGGAGCTGCGATGATCGCCGCAAAGAATCTCACTCGCAATTATGGATCCTTCACCGCCGTCGATAATGTGAGCTTCACAATCGGGGACGGCGAAATCGTGGGGTTGCTCGGCCATAACGGCGCCGGCAAGACCACGATCATGAAGATGCTCACCGGCTTTCTTGAGCCGTCCGGGGGCACCGTCACCATCAACGGCTGCGATATCGAAAGCGAGCGCAGCCGCGCCCAGGCTTATGTGGGCTACCTGCCGGAGAACTGCCCGCTCTACACCGAGATGACGGTCGCGGCCTTTCTCGATTATGCCGCGGAGCTTAAGGGTATCGCCAACGGCGAGAAGGCGGCCGCGATCAAGGAAGCCATCGCCGCGACCGAGCTTCAAGACAAGATCATGGCGCCGATATCGAGCCTCTCGCGCGGATACCGCCAGCGGGTGGGCGTCGCGCAAGCCATCTTGCACGATCCGAAGATCGTCATCCTCGACGAGCCTACGAATGGCCTCGACCCGTCGCAGATCAAGCATATGCGCGCCCTCATTCAGCGGCTTGCGCAGAACGCGACGGTGATGCTGTCCACGCACATCCTGCAGGAAGTGGCCGCGGTGTGCGGGCGGGTCATCATTATCAACCGCGGCAAGGTCGCCCTCGACAAAGCCTTAAGCGAGCTTGGCGGCGGCAGCCGGCTGCGGCTTGTCACCGACGGCAAGCCCGATGTTGTCGAAACGATCCTCTCGCCTCTGAATGTGGTGAGCGGCATCGAGACGCTTTCTTCCACGAGCAAGGCCAGCACTTACGGCCTCAGCCTCAACGGTTATGCCGCGGACGAAGCCGCCGCGCGCATTGCCCGCGCGATCAACAATAACGGGCTGGAGCTTTTCGCCCTCCACGCCGAGACCCGCGACCTCGAAACAATGTTCGCCGAGATAACAGCGGGCGCCGAAGCCCAAGAGGTGGCCCATGCTTGAGATCATAATCAAAATCCTTGGCAAAGCGCGGGAAGGCGTTGCCGCGTTCTTCTCGGACCTTCCGGCCGGGCCAGGGCGCGGCGTGTTCCGCATCGCCCGCAAGGAGCTTGCCGCCTATTTCTCCTCGCCCGCGGCCTTCATCTTCATCGGCGTGTTCTTGGCCGCGTTGCTCTTCATCTTCTTCTGGGTGGACCGTTTCTTCGCGCGCAACATCGCCGATGTACGCCCGCTGTTCGAGTGGATGCCCATCCTGTTGATCTTCCTCGTTTCCGCGATGACCATGCGCATGTGGAGCGAGGAGCGGCGCGCGGGCACGCTCGAATTCCTGCTGACCGCGCCGGTGCACACGGTGGACCTCGTAACCGGCAAGTTCCTGGCCTGCCTCGCGCTTGTCGCGATCGCTCTGGCGCTGACGCTTCTGTTACCTATAACGGTCGCGATCTTGGGCCCGCTCGATTGGGGCCCGGTGGCGGGCGGCTATATCGCGACGCTCGCGCTCGCCTCGGCCTACATCTCCATCGGGCTTTTCGTCAGCTCGCGCACCGACAATCAGATTGTAAGCCTTATCGTCACCTCGCTCATCTGCGGGGCGTTTTACGTGGCCGGATCGGAGTCGCTGACCTCGCTCTTCGGCAATAGCGGCAGCGAGTTCCTGCGGCTTCTCGGCAGCGGCTCGCGCTTCGACTCCATCGCGCGCGGCGTCATCGATCTCCGCGACATTTATTACTATCTCAGCATTTTCGGCGTGTTCCTCGTCCTCAATCTCTACTCGCTGGAAAGCCTCCGGTGGTCCGCGCAAGGGCAGAGCAAGAAGCACTCGCAATGGCGGCTGGCTGTGGCGCTTGCCGCGGCCAATCTCATCGCGGGCAATTTCTGGCTGGGCCAGCTCACTTGGGCGCGCGCCGACCTCACCGAAGGCGCCGTTTATTCCATCTCCAGCGAGACGGAATCCTATCTGCGGCAGGTGCAGGAGCCGCTCCTGATCCGCGGCTATTTTAGCGCGCAAACCCATCCGCTGCTCGCGCCCCTGGTGCCGCGCATTCGCGATCTGCTCAAGGAGTATGAAATCGCAGGCCATGGCCAGGTCAGGGTCGAGTTCATCGATCCCCAGAAGAGCCGGCGCTCAAGTCCGAGGCGAACAGCCAGTACAACATCAAGCCGGTGCCGTTCCAGACCGAGAACAAATATTCGGCCTCCGTCACCAACTCCTATTTCAATATCCTCGTGAAATATGGCAGCTGAGTTCCAGACGCTCAGCTTCCGCGACCTCATCGAGGTCAAACAGGCCGGCGAAACTGGCCTCAGCGTCAACCTGCGCGACCCGGAATTCGAGATCACGCGCGCCATCAAGAAGGTGCTCGACAGCTATCGCGGCTCCGGCGACGTGTTCAGCAGCATTCCCAGCCCCGTTGAGCTGGAAGCTTACATCTCCGCCGACGACAAGCTTCCGGACCCGCTGCCGCAGCTGCGAAAGGATATGGGCGAGCTGATCGAGGGCTACCGCGCCTCAAGCGGCGGCAAGTTCAGCGCGAAGATCGTCAATCCCGACGAGGGCGGCGAGGGCCTTGCCAAGCAGCTCGACCGGGCCTATGGCCTGCGTCCGCTGCAGGCTGGGCTTCTCGATCCGAAGCAGTTCTGGTTCGGCCTCGTTCTCAAGAGCGGCAGCAAGGTCGAGAAGGTTGCGATCCCGCAATCGCTGGACAAGGCGGGCCTCAAACAGAACATCGAGGCCGAGCTGAAACGCTTCCGGCCGGGCGCGCTGCGCAACGTAGCGCTTTACACACCGCCGGTTACGCCGCCCATGCCGCAATTCGGCATCGAGGGCGGCGGCGGCCCCAGCTTCCAGACGCTTGAAGCCAAGCTGAAAGAGAGCGCCGCCGTCCAGAAGGCGAACCTCAATACCGGCAGGGTTCCCGAGGACGCCGACATCCTTTTCCTAGCGGCCCCAAGCAAACTCGACGCTACGCAGTTGTTTGCCGTCGACCAGTTCCTGATGAAGGGCGGCACAGTCGTGATCGCGGCATCGCCCTTAGAGGTGTCGATGCAGGGCGGCAATGTCAGCGTGAACAAATCGCCCTCCGGCCTTGAGGATTGGCTCAAGTCGCACGGGCTTAGCTTAAGCGATGGCATGGTGCTCGACCCGCAAAACTCGCCGCTGGCGATCCCGGTCGAACGCGAAGTGGCGGGCATGCGCGTCCCGCAGATCACGCTTCTCGACTACCCGTATTTCCCGGATGTGCGCGAGGATGGGTTTGCAAAGGGCGACACGCCGATGGTTGGCGTTAGGCAGCTCACGCTTTCCTGGGCCGCACCGATTGCCGTCGACGACGACAAGACGAGAGAGTTCAAGGTTGCCCGCCTCCTGCAAAGCTCCCGCGGTTCCTGGGTTTCGGCCTCGACAAACGTCGTGCCCGATTTCGATGCACATCCCGACACCGGCTTCGAGGAAGGCCGCAAGCCGGGGCGGCAGACCCTGGGCGTCCTGATTGAAGGCCAGTTCAAGTCCTACTTCGCGGGCAAGCCTTCGCCTCTGGCGAAGGATGCCAAGCCCGCGGCCAAGCCCGGCGCCGTGAGCAAACCCGGCGACGCGCCCGGAGACAAGGACGCGGAAAAGCCATCCATCACCGGCGTGATCGAGCGCTCACCGGAAAGCGCGCGCATCATCCTGATCGGGTCGAGCACCTTCCTGTCGGACGATATTCTCTCACTCCTCTCCCAGGTCGACCGCACGCAATATCTGACGCCGCTGAGCTTCGCGCAGAACCTTGTCGATTGGTCCCTGGAGGATCGCGGGCTGTTGGCGCTCCGGGCGCGCGGCGGCCTCTTCTCGCGCACGCTCAGCCCCGTGAAGGCGGGCGAGCAACCCGTGTGGGAATATCTGAACTATGCCTTGGCCTTGCTCGGCCTTGGCATCGTCTACTTCGTCCGCCGCCGCATGCGGCAACTCTCGAACCGCAAATATGTCGAAATGCTTGGGACTAACGGAGCCTGACCCTCATGGATCGTCTCAGCTTTAAATTAGCCGCCGTACTGGGCCTTCAGGTCGTGCTGGCGCTTATCCTCTGGGCCGGGGGGCCGGATTACAACGCCTTCAAGGCCAAGGAGCCGCTGCTGGCGTTCGACCCCGCCAAGGTGGACGGCATCGAGATCGCCGAGGCCGCGCTACCCCAATGGCGCTCGTAAAAGTGGATGGAAAATGGACCGTTCCCTCCTTCCTGGGCTTCCCTGCCGATGGAGCGAAGGTGAGCGGGCTGCTCACCAAGCTCAAGGACCTCAAGAAAGGCTGGCCGGTCACCTCCTCGGCGGAGGCAGCGAAGCGCTTTAAAGTGACCGATGCCGATTATGAGCGCCGCATCGTGCTCAAGAGCGGCGGCAGCGCGGTTGGCGAAATCCTGCTCGGAACCTCCCCAGCCTTCAAGCAAGTCAGTGCCCGCGCCAGCTCTGACAGCCATGTCTACAGCGTCGCCTTCGCAACTTACGAAGCGGGCACGCGCGGCGAGGACTGGCTGGACCGCAGCTCCCTGAATATCCCGCAAGACCAGATTGCAAGCATCGACGTGGCCGGCGCCATCCTCGAGCGCAAAGACGGAAAGTTCGTCTTGAGCGGCCTGGAGAAGGACCAAAAACAGGATGAGACCGCGACCTATAGGCTCATCGGTGCGCTAAGCTTTCCCGCTTTCGACGCGGTCGTAGGCAAGGGCGCCGAAGCGCTCGCGAAGGTGAACGAGCCAAGCATCGTGGTCACGGTCAAGCGGATCGCGGGCGAGCCCATCGTCTTGAAGTTCAAGAAGGAGGCTTCCGGCGGCGCTTACCTGTTCACGAGCTCGGCCAATAGCTTCCTGTTCCGGGCCTCTGAAGCTGCGATGGAGCCGATCGCAAAGGCGAAGCGGGAGACGCTGATCGAAGCGCCCAAGAAAGCGGCGGCTGAAGCCGCCGGTCCCGCCGCGGAGCCGGTAAAGCTGGAAGGACCCAAGAAAGCCGGAGACGAGGCTGCCCAAGCGGCAACGCAGCCGGCGAAACCGGAGGAGCCCAAGAAAGCTCAAGACGAGGGCGTCCAAGCGGCAACGCAGCCGGTGAAACCCGAGGAGCCTAAGAAAGCTCAAGACGAAGGCGTTCAAGCGGCAACGCAGCCGGTGAAACCGGAGGAGCCAAAGAAAGTCCAAGACGAGGCCGTCCAAGCCGTACCGGCGGCGGAGCCCAAAAAGGCCGAAGACGAACGCTTCGAAGCCGCCATTCAGCCTCCACTGCGGGAAGAACCCAAGAAAGCCCAAGATGAGGGCGCAGGGGCCGAACCCAAGAAGGCCGCGGATGAGCACTCCCCAGCGGCTGCTCAGCCTGCAAAGCCGGAAGAGCCGCAGAACGCTCCAGAAGGCGCAGCGGCGGCGCACCCGGAAAAACCAGCGGAACCGGTGCCGCCCAGCGGCGGTTGATCCGGGCCATTCCGGCAGAGTCCGTCACGCCTTAAATGGAGGCGACTAAAACCCCCTCATGCCAAATCCCGCTGAATGCTTCAGCAAAAGGCCCCTCACCCTGTCCCTCTCCCGCGAGGGGAGAGGGAACGCCTTCTCGACGGGCACGCCCGGACTCCCTCTCCCCTCGCGGGAGAGGGCTGGGGTGAGGGGGTGCCAAGAGCTCCAGCCCCGGTTAAAAGATCGTTAGATTCGCGTAAGGCCCTACTATAGTTAATGCCGGGATGGTAAACGGCGGGCCTTCATATTTTCCGCCGCCGTCTTTCTGCGAATTTTTTCCCGCTTTAGGCCGTTTTCTGCGACTCCAAAACCCTATTAAATATACGGGCAGTTTTAATCTTAACCACAAAACGGTGCATCCGTCCCGCGGCCCGGCCCGCCGCCGCATGAAATTACACCGTAAAATCAGTGCTTTAAAAGGCATTAAACTTTTAGAAAAGCGCATCCCCTATCATAGCGCCACAAAGGAAGGCACCGCCGCCGCAAAGAAAATCCGGGCCGCCCGCACGAAATAGGGTTAAGGCATTGTTTAAGCGGCAGCCCATATGGGCTTGAACGGCATAAGGAGCGAAGGCGCAATGGGCGAGGCGGCACACTCGATTTTCCTGATTGGCGCGGGCCGGATGGGCGGGGCGCTTTTGCGCGGCTGGCTCGCGGCGGGATTTCCGGCTGGATCGCTGGCCGTGGCCGAGCCGAGTCCGTCCCCCGAAACCGCCGCGCTGCTTAAGGAGCATGCGATCCCCTCACAGCCCCGCTCCGCGCCGGATGCGATGGTTCTTGCGGTAAAGCCGCAGATCATGAACGAGGTCTTGGCCCAGGTCGCGCCGCTGGCCGGACCCAACACCGCCGTGCTTTCAATCGCAGCGGGGCGCACTGTGGCCTCCATCGCCGCCCATTTCCCGCCAGGCACGGCCATCGTCAGGGCGATGCCAAACCTGCCCGCCGAGATCGGCCGCGGCATCACAGCGGCCTACGCCAACGCGCAAGTTACGCCGGAACGCCGCGCTCTTTGCGACGCACTCCTGCGCGCGGCGGGCGAAGTGGCCTGGATCGACGACGAAAGCCACATAGATGCTGTCACGGCGGTCTCGGGATCGGGCCCGGCCTACGTCTTCCATCTGGCAGAATGCCTAGC
Source organism: uncultured Alphaproteobacteria bacterium (assembly GCA_963785355.1). Lineage (GTDB taxonomy): Bacteria > Pseudomonadota > Alphaproteobacteria > Rhizobiales > Rhodomicrobiaceae > Rhodomicrobium. Next base: position 29,364 of record CAWAVJ010000048.1, on the reverse strand, counting down.
CGATGCCGCCGCCGCGGCGGGCCTGCCGCCGGACCTCGCAGCGCAGCTCGCGCGCGCGACCGTGACGGGGGCTGGCGAATTGCTCTACCGTTCGCCGCTCACGCCCGCGCAACTTCGCGAAAATGTGACCTCGCCCGGCGGCACGACCGCGGCAGGGCTCAAGGTGCTCATAGGCGAGCCTTCGCTGAAGACGCTGATTGGGGAAACCGTTGCCGCCGCCGCCCGCCGGTCGCGGGAGCTTTCGAGCTGACCGGCGCACCGGCATTCTGAGATGAGGAGGCGGGAAACATTTCCATTTATTTATAGTTTCCAGCCCTCTAGGGCGCGCCGGGCGTTAACGGCCAGTTGCCTTGCGGATTGCGTTGGGCCCACGGATCGTTATTGTCCTGCCCAACGCCTATCTTTCCCGCGGGCCCAACTTGCAAACAGACTGTCCTGGAATAGACGAAATGGATAAACATGAACTTCGTGCCATTAGCTCCCTAGCCGCCGTGTTTTCGGTGCGGCTACTGGGGCTGTTCATGATCTATCCGGTGTTCGCCACTTATGCCAAGGAGCTCTCCGGCGCGACACCTTATAAGATAGGCTTGGCGCTCGGCATCTACGGCCTGAGCCAAGGGATTTTGCAGATCCCTTTTGGCGTGCTTTCCGATAGGATCGGGCGCAAGGCTTTGATCGTTTTGGGGTTGACGCTCTTCGGTATCGGCAGCGCGGTGGCAGCCCTTTCGGCCTCCATCAACGGCGTCATCGTTGGGCGCCTGCTGCAAGGATCGGGCGCGGTTGGCTCGGTGATCCTGGCGCTGGTGGCGGATCTTACCTCCGAAGAAAACCGGACCAAGGCGATGGCGGCGGTCGGCGTCACCATCGGCCTCTCATTCATGGTTGCCATAGTCGCTGGACCTATCGTAGCCAGCTTTGCCGGTGTGCAGGGCATTTTCTGGCTCATGGTACTGTTTGCGCTGCTTGGTATAGCAATTACACAGTTCGTAGTGCCGGACCCACACGGCCTGCATGTCCATCGCGAGGCAGAAGCTGTGCCTGGCGATGCTGGCGTCCGTGCTGAAGGACACGGAGCTGCTACGCCTGGATTTCGGCTCGCTCGCACTAAACGCGATGCTCACGGCAAGTTTCCTGGTGGTGCCCGGATTGCTGCACGAGGCGCTGGGCGTAACCACCCGGGACCAGGCGGCCGTCTATCTGCCGGTGTTGATTGTCTCGCTTTTGGTAACGGTGCCGGCGATTATAGCGGCTGAGAAATACCGTCTCATGAAAACCGTTTTCGTAGGTGCCGTGGCGGCCCTGGTGGCGAGCCAGATCATGCTGGTTTTCGCGGCGCATAATCTCTATGCGCTGCTTGCAGCCCTGACGATCTTCTTTTCGGGCTTTAACGTGATGGCCGCCACCTTGCCATCGCTGATCACCAAGACCGCGCCGGCCGACGCCAGGGGCACTGCCTCAGGCGTCTATTCGAGTTCGCAATTCTTAGGCATCTTCCTTGGCGGCGTCATAGGCGGCTGGGCACATCAAAGAGCTGGCGATACCGGCGTATTCGTCATGACTGCGGTCCTCGCCCTTCTGTGGTTTGCCGCCGCGGTTACGATGCGGCAGCCGAGCTACCTTACCACGCGGCTGATGCGGATTTCCGATACCCAGGCGGCTCAGGCGGAAAGCCTTGCCGCGAGCTTGCGCCAAATGCGCGGCGTTGCCGAGGCGGTCGTGATCGCCGAGGAAAAGCTGGCCTACCTCAAGGTCGATGCAAAAGCCTTCGATGCTGCGAAGGCCGAAGCGCTCGCTGGCGCGGGCTAATCCGTGGCGCAAACTCCACGAATCCAAACAAAATGCGCGCCTAGGTTGCGTGTTTTTGATGAGAAGAGTTGCTAAATTTTATGTGAATTGATAAAAAAGCTCTTAAGTTGCGTTGACAGCGGGAAGAGCAGGGAATGTTGCGAGTACGGGTTTTTGCGTTCCTGCTCGCCGCATTGGCGGCAACAAGCGCGCGCGCAACGCATTTGAGCGATGTGCAAGGCACCGTGCTGGTTAATAATCAAGCCGTAGGGTGGAACAACGAAGTGGTTCCGGGGGATCGCGTTAAAGTTGTGTCCGGGTCCGCAAAAATTGTCTACGACAACGGCGCCTCCGTCACGGTCGCCCCTGGGCAGACTGTGCTTGTGCTTGCGTCCCCTCCGGCAGGGCCGGCTGAGGGCTCCGGTTCGTTCAGCGACCAAGGATCCGGCTTTTTTGCTGCCGGAGGCACCGCAGCGGTCGCTGGCTGATATTGCGGGCGCTGCCGCGATTGCAGGCGGCGCAGGCTTGGCAGTGGCGCTTTCAAGCAATAGTACAGCGCCCAAGCAGCTGAGCCCTTAAACGGCGCTACGCTCCCCGTAGGGCATCCAGAATCCATAAAGCTCTTATACCAGCGGCCAAAAGTTTTGACCGCTGTAGCGTCATTCCCACGAAGGCGGGAATCCATGTGTAAACAATGCACTAGCCTGCGGAAAGGTGGGTCCCCGCCTTCGCGGGGACGACGCCGGAGCGGTCAACAATTACGCCCGGCGTTATTATAGTGGACAATTGGATGTTGGCGAGCGGGCTCTTCCCCCTTAAAAGCTTTCACAACCGGCCTTTATCTACGATGCCGCCAGGAACGGCGGCGCCGTCGTGCTGGCCCGGCGTTCAGGTTTGAGGGAAAGCAGTTATGCGGAATTTGCCAAAAACGATCGCGGTTATCCTTCTGGCCGTCTTTGCGATTCAGGCGGCACAAGCGGATACGTTCCAGAAAATCAAGGACTCGGGCTCGATGACGGTCGGATACCGGGAGAATTCGATACCGATGTCCTATGCCGATAACCAGCAGCCGATTGGCTTTGCACTGGACCTATGCGCGGCTGTGGTAAGCAAGATAAAGGAGAGGCTCGGGCTGGCGGAACTGAAGATCGATTACCAAGCGGTTACGCAAGCCGGCGCGGCGCAGCAGCTTGAAAGCGGCGCAATCGCCCTGGATTGCGCGCCGGCGCCGATGCGCGCGGATTTGGCCCAGCAAGCGGCCTTTTCGGAGCCGGTGTTTGTGTCTGAGCTAAAGTGGATCGCTCCACGCAGATTGCGCGTCGAGCGGGAAGGAAGGCGCGGCACTTATTACGAGACGATTTCGCCCGCTTCCACCGAGGACCTGAAGGGCAAGCCGGTTGTGCTGACGCAAGGGACCGGCGAAACTTCGCTCGTACTCACGTTGAGTAGCGACCGTTCGCTCGGCCTATCTATCCTGGAAGCGAAAGACAACGCGGAGTCCTTCAAGCTTCTTGAGTCTGGCAAGGCTTCGGCCTTCCTCGCCGACGATGTGCTCCTGGTCGCACTGAAGGCGAACGCCAAGAATCCCGACGGGTTCGGTTTTCTGAGCGACGCCTATCCTGGAGTGCCCTATGCGCTGATGCTCGGCAAGGACGACAGCCAATTCAAGGAGTTGGTCGACGGTGCGCTCTCAGAGGCAATGGCGTCCGGCGAGTACGCCAAGCTCTACGCAAAATGGTTCGAAAGTCCAATCCCGCCCAAGAATGTCAACCTGGCTTATCCAATGCCAGAGCAGCTCAAGGAGCTGCTGAAAGCCGCGGCCAGTAAGGCGGGGGCGCCATAATACCAGGCGCCAAGGTCCGGATCGCGTGGGTCCGGGACCGTCATCGCGAGGCCGCCCTGGCGGCCGTGGCCATTCAAAAACTGGCGCCCGCGTTTGCCGCTTCTGGATTGCTTCGGGGTAGGAGGCTCAGGAGCCCCCTAAACCTGCGATCACTTGGGCGCGCGCTTGGCGAGGATGCGCTGCAAGGTGCGCCGGTGCATATGCAGCCTGCGGGCGGTTTCCGACACATTGCGGCTGCACAGCTCATAAACCCGCTGGATGTGCTCCCAGCGGACGCGGTCGGCCGACATGGGATTCTCCGGCGGCTTCGGCTTCGCTTCGGCCGATGCGGTGAGCGCGGCCAGGATATCCTCGGCGTCGGCGGGCTTGGACAGATAGTCCACCGCCCCGAGCTTTACCGCGGTCACGGCCGTAGCGATGTTGCCGTAGCCGGTAAGCACGAGCGCACGGCATTCCGGACGCGTCTCCTGCAGAAGCCGGATGACTTCGAGCCCGCTGCCGTCGTCAAGGCGCATGTCTACGACCGCGTAGGCTGGAGCCGATTGCTTGATAGCAGCCTTGCCGGCCTCCGAAAATCCGCGGTACGCACGTGATAGCCTCGGGCTTCCATCGCCTTAGCAAGCCTGGTGAGGAACGGTTTGTCGTCGTCTACGATTAAGAGCGTGTTGTCTAAGAGCGAGTTACCGGCGTTGTCGCCCTGCGCAGCGGCGAATGTGCCCATTTTTGGTTCCATTGCTACTTTGTCGCACCCCTATACATAGTGTCGCAGTTTCACGCCCAAATCACGGATTGTCAAATTTATACCGCGGATTCAAGCCTGGCGCGTGGCCAGACGATCTGTACCATCGCGCCTGTCGCGGGCGGAGTGCGGTTTTCGGCGGCGACTGTGGCCCCGGATCTCTCCAAAAACGTCTTCGCAATGAAGAAGCCGAGGCCCATCCCAGCCTCCTCATTGCGGCCGTAACCACGCGGTCTGCTCGTTACGTAGGGCTCGCCTAGGTAGTTAATGATATTTGCCGAGAATCCCGGCCCATCGTCGGCGATGCGAAGGCGCAACTTGTTCTGGTCATAACTTGCATCGATGGTCACGGTGCTTTTTGCGAAGTCGGCCGCGTTGTCGACGAGATTGACAAGAGCGTGGATCAGCCCGGGATTTCTAGGGATCACCGGCTCGCCCGACGGCTGGGATGAGGGCGCGGCATCCGTGAGCCTGACGTTTATTTCCACTCCCGGCGTGCGCAGCGGAGCCACAACCTCTTCAATGAGGTGACTCAGGGGTATTTGTGCAAAATAGTCGTCCTCACGGCCCGGCCCGCTCTTCGAAAGCTCGCTTAGAATGTCGCGGCAGCGCGCCGCCTGCGTCCGCAACAGCGCAATGTCCTCGCGCCAGGGGCTTTCGCGCGGCACCTCCCGCTCCAGCTCTTTTGCAACCAGGGCGATGGTCGAAAGCGGGGTACCGAGCTGATGGGCGGCGGCCGCCGCCAGCCCGTCAAGCGCGGAAAGGCGTTGCTCGCGCGCCAGGATCAGCTCGGCAGCAGTCAGCGCTTGAGACATTTGGCGCGTCTCCTGCCCGATGCGCCACACATAAATCGCGATGAACCCGGTGCATGCAACCAGCGCCGTCCAAATCCCGGCGATATAGAGCAGCGGCAGCGCTGGGGGTGTTTGGTGGGCCCAAGGCAGAGGATAGTGAAACTTTGCCAGAAGCGTTGTCAGCACGATATCGAGGGCTGTGAGCGCCACAGTCATAGGGAGAGGCTGCGTGGAGGCGGAAACCGCCACGGGCACGACGAGCAGAAAGGCGAATGGATTTTCGAGCCCCCCGGTAAGATAAAGCAGCGCCGCCAGTTGCAGGATGTCGAAGCTCAGCAGCAGCACAGCCTGGCGGGCAGGCAGGAGATGCGACCGCGGACTGGCTACGCTCAAGATAATGTTCGCCGCGGCGGAAAGCGAAATAACCGCAATGCATAATTGCATCGGCAGGGGAAAACGGTAGCCATAGTAGACTGAAAGGACGGTGGCGGCCTGCCCGGCGACGGCGAACCATCTGAGCTTGATCGTTGTGTTGAGCCGGAGGCGGCTTCCATCGTTCGCAATTTGCGAGCTTGCCATCGTGTGATCCGAGAACGTAAACGCGTGGGTAACAATTATGAGGTGGAACGCGAAACCGCCAGTATATTAAGCCGCAATGGTTTAGAACCATGTCATCTGGCAGATCCCGCCTGGCGCCGGCCGGAGCCGGGAAAGTGAAGGAGAGCTAATGCCGCGCATCAACCCGGTTTTGTTCGTTATAGCCTTGTTTGTGGCTGGCTTTGCCGCAGCCTATTCGATCCGCTTTGCGCCGGAGGGGTCCCGGACGGAAGGCAAGGCGCTGATCGGCGGTCCATTCTCCCTTTCCGACACGGACGGGAAACGGGTCACGGATCGCGACTTCCGGGGCAAGCTCATGCTCGTCTTCTTCGGCTACACCCATTGCCCCGACGTATGCCCGACCGAGATGCAAAACATGGCCGACGTCATGGATAAGCTCGGTCCAGATGCGAAGCAGGTCGCGCCAATCTTCATTTCGGTCGATCCCGTTCGCGATACGCCGCAGGCTCTTTCGGATTACGTTAAGAATTTCAGCCCGCTCATTACCGGCCTGACCGGCACCCAAGACGAAGTCGCAAGCGCCGGGAAGGCTTACCGTGTTTATTTTAGAAAGGCGGATGGCGGCTCGGAGAATTATACCGTCGACCACTCGGTATTCGTCTATCTCATGGACAAAGACGGGAATTACTTAACTCATTTCATGTTCAACACGCCGCCGGAAACTATCGTGGATGTGATAAAAAAGCAAATTTCGCGAGATAAAAGCTCCTGATTTAGGCGAATGCTCAACCAAAGATCAATTCTCAGTGACCCGGGGGTGTGTCAGGCTAGCTGAGTCAGCGCGGTATAATCGCAACGGTTTGGAGGGCGCTCGTAGCGTGGTCTTGTTGTGAAGCGTTCACTCAACATAGGGGGATCACGTGCTCTACCATCTGTATGAGCTGGGCCAGGCGGCCATGTCTCCGGCGCGAGCGGTCGCGCATTCCACACGCTTTATCATGCGCAACCCATTCAATCCGCTATCCTACACCAACATAGGGCGGAACGCGGCGGCGGCGGCCGAGCTTCTGGAGCGAACCACGCGCCGCTATAAAAGGCCGTCCTTCGGCATCTCGCACACCGCCTTAAGGGGCGTGCCAGCCACCATTACCGAGGAGACGGTTTGGCATAGGCCATTTTGCAATCTCATCCACTTCAAGAAGCATCTCAAGGATGGGAGCACGCCTAACGAACCGCGGCTTCTGATATTTGCGCCGCTTTCTGGGCACTTCGCCACGCTCCTCCGGGGAACGGTGGAGGCGATGCTCCCACACGCCGACGTTTACATCACCGGCTGGCAGGATGCGCGCTTCGTGCCCTTGCGCGACGGCAATTTCGATCTCGACGATTACATCGATTACGCAACCGCCATGATCGAGCTGTTCGAGGGCGACGTTCACGTAATGGCCGTGTGCCAGCCTGCGGTTCCGGTGCTTTCTGCCATCGCACTGATGGAAACGCGCGGAAGCCCGGCCGTTCCCCGCAGTCTCATCATGAAGGGCGGGCCGATTGACACCCGCATTAGCCAAACCGCAGTGAACAGGCTTGCCGTGGAGAAAGGCACCAACTGGTTCCGGCGGACGGTCATCACCGCGGTTCCTTGGCCGAATGCGGGCCACGGGCGGCTTGTCTATCCGGGCTTCCTCCAGCTAACCGGGTTCATGGTTATGAACCTCGACCGGCATGTGAACGCACACAAGGACCTTTTCTTCCATCTTGTCCGGGGCGATGGCAACTCAATCGACAAGCACAAGGAGTTTTATGACGAATACCTGGCCGTGATGGACCTTGCGGCGGAATACTATCTGCAAACGATAGATCGGGTCTTCGTCAAGCATCAGCTTCCGAAGGGTGAGATGTTCCACCGCGGCCAGCTGATCGACCTCACCGCGATCCGGCGCACCGCGATTATGACGATCGAAGGCGAGAAGGACGATATAACGGGGCTTGGCCAATGTGAGGCGGCGCTTCATCTTTGCACCAATCTACCCCGCTCCAAGAAGATGCATTACACGCAAGTGGGCGTCGGCCATTACGGCATTTTCAACGGATCGCGCTATCGTAACGAGATCGTGCCCCGCATCGCAGGCTTCATGTCGGATCACGATGTCCGCGGCAGTGGTTTGCATTGGCTCATGCACAGGCTGGCAGGCGAAAAGGCTGTGGTTACGGATACGCCGCTTGCGCTTGAGCAAGCCGCCGTTAGCGCGAACGCTGCGGGCGTTGCTGCAGAAGGCGCGCTAGGTCTTGCGGTACTTCCCGCGAAGCCGTCGCTTAAGATCCGAAAGGGGCGCTCGCCAGCCCGGCTGCCGAAACCGCCCCACGGCAAAAGGCGAGGTCCCTAGAGCGGTGCACACCAGGCCCGCCAAAAGCCCTCACACCTTTGTCGTTGGCCGTTCTTTCAGACGGCCAAAGTTATCTACTTATATAGAAACAGGCTTTTTGCCAAACGAACCCAATTTCATCAGCAACCGGTAGCCTCCCGCACAGCGTGACACTGGGGCACAGCACGCCCCGGCAAAGGAGTCAAAATCTTCGATGGCTGGTATGAGACGCAAGCTCGGCTTGGCGAGCTTGCGGGAGAGGGACAGCATGAGGGGGTCTTCGCGGTGCGATGACTTGGATTTGGGATCAGTGCACGACTTCGGTTAGCAGCAAGGGCTCCGGCTGCGTTTCCCTATACGGCACAGCCGCGGCCACCGGGCCTATCTCCTCCGGATCCGACGCGAAGTATTCGCCGTCGATCTGGGTGAGAAAAGCCTCGCAAGCCGCGCGCAGTTCGTAGAGTGCCTTCCGGCCACCAACGAGATAGGAGGTGTCCGCAGCGTGCCCGGCGGCAGTGTCTCCGGTTCCCGCCTCCGGCTTCCTTTGCGAGAGAAACCGCACGAAGGACGCGCCGCCGTTGAACATGCGCTGAGCATTGCGCAAGAACCCGGATTGGATTTCCTCGCAGGGTTCGGTCGCATCGAGGAAGCGGTCGATGTCGAGCTGAAACTCGGGCTCGAGCCTCCGAAGCTCTGCGGCCCAGGTCCGGGCTCGCAGAAGCTTCGTCACCATCAGCGCCTCGCGTTCTTCGAAGTTCTTGCAGCTATCGCGGAAACGGCCAAGCTTTGCCGCGATTTCGGCATGCCCCGCGCCTTTAAGGTCGGCCTTTTGCAGAGCGTTTCGTTCAAAAAACCAGGCATCGCTTAGCGCGGATCTTAGTGCATCTTTCAGAAGGTAGACCACCGTGTAGACGTCGTGGTCTTGGCCGGGTTTCATCGTCCAGAGCGTCATGTTTCAGCTCTCAGCCCTTTTAGCGTCTGAGGCGGCGGGCCCCCCGTGCCGATCGCGGCGCGGGCTTAGGCGTTGCGGCGTAATATTAAGAGCAGCCAGTCGTGCCGCCGCAAGTATCGCACTTCAGACAGGTTCCGTTGCGAACGAGGGTGAAGTTGCCGCATGTACTGCAGGCCTCGCCCTCGTAACCCTTCGCGCGCACTTCAGCGAGTAGCTCAGCCTTTCCAGGCCGTGCTGAACTCGGAACAGATAGATGGGAAGCTCAAAACGCGGCACTCGCCCCATCGCGCGCGTTTACATCGGAGGACCCCAGCGAAAGACCGTCGTCCTTCGCACTCAGGGCATAAGCGAGGGCACCTTGCGTTTCATACGTATTGGCGCTGCCGATTCGCTCATGTTGAGTCTGGTCTTCAACTATGACGACTTTGTGGTGAAGTCCCCGGGGCAAGGCCCTTGCCCGGATAGCGGCCTAGAGCCTATCCGCTTTCGATAGAATCAAAAGCCGATTTTAGCTTGTTGTTTTGCCGTGCGCCTTATCGGAAAACCGCTTCGCACTTTTACTTCTGGGATCCGGGGCCTTGGCCGCCCGCGCCGGCTGGGGCGCGGGCGTTGCTGCGGGGTTCAAGCTTAAGAGCAGCCAGTCGTGCCGCCGCAAGTATCGCACTTCAGACAGGTTCCGTTGCGAACGAGGGTGAAGTTGCCGCATGTACCGCAGGCCTCGCCCTCGTATCCTTTCGCGCGCGCTTCAGCGGCTAGCTCAGCCTTTCCAGGCCTTGCTGCACTCGGAAAAGACAGATGGGAAGCCGAAAACGCGGCATTCGCCCCATCGCGCGCATTTGCATCGGGGGCCCCCGGCGAAAGCCCGTCGTCCTCCGCACGCAGGGCATAAGCAAGGGCACCGTGCGTTTCATACGTATTGGCGCTGCCGATTCGCTCAAGTTGGGTCTGGTCTTGAACAATGACGACCTTGTGGTGAAGTCCCCGGGTGAGCCCCTTGCTGACCAGGCGGTCTGCCAGGAGAACGGGCGTGGACGCTTTCTGGCCGGGCTTATCCTCCGCAACGCCGCCGCCCATTATCGTCGAGCCGATGGCCGAGGGATCGACATGGGCCAGATCGTTGCGTCCTAGATAGGAGACGGCCAGCTCCCGGAAGATATAGTCGAGGATCGAGGTCGCATTCTTGATCGCCTCGTTGCCCTGCACGTAGCCTGCCGGCTCGAAACGGGTGAAGGTGAACGCCTCCACGAACTCATCGAGCGGCACGCCATATTGCAGGCCCAGGCTGATCGCGATGGCGAAGTTGTTCATCAAGCTACGGAAGGCAGCGCCCTCTTTGTGCATGTCGATGAAGATTTCGCCGAGGCGGCCATCCTCGAATTCGCCGGTACGCAGATAGACCTTGTGACCGCCGACGACGGCTTTCTGGGTGTAGCCCTTGCGCCGGTTCGGCAGCTTCTCGCGCTCCGCAGTGAGGCGCACGCGCTCGATGATGCGCTCGACGATACGCTCGGCGACGATCTGCGCACGCCTGCCCTGGGGCGCTGCGGCAATGGCGTCTGCGTCCTCGCCGTCCTCGGAGAGAAGCTGCGCCGAAAGCGGCTGCGAGAGCTTGGAGCCGTCCCGGTAGAGCGCGTTTGCCTTAAGCCCGAGCTTCCAGGAAAGCATATAGGCTTCGCGGCATTCGGCCACCGTTGCCGCATTCGGCATGTTGACGGTCTTCGAGATCGCCCCCGAGATGAAGGGCTGGGCGGCGGCGAGCATGTGTATATGGCTCTGCCAGGACAGCGCGCGCTTGCCGCGTTTGCCGCATGGGCTGGCGCAATCGAAGACGGGAAGATGCTCCGGCTTGAGGCCAGGGGCGCCTTCGAGCGTCATCGCCCCGCAGACATACTCGTTCGCGGCTTCGATCTCGGCCTTCGAGAAACCGATTGCGGAGAGCAGGTCGAAGCCCGGCGCGTTCATCCCCTCCGGCGTCAGCTTAAGGCTGCCGGTGCAGAAATCCTCGCCGAGCGTCCACTTGTTGAACACGAACTTGATGTCGAAGGCGCTGGCAAGGCCGGCCTCGACGCTCGCGATCCTTTTTGGCGTGAAGCCCTTCGCCGCGAGCGTCTTGTGATTGATGTGCGGCGCATCGGCAAGCGTGCCTCGCCCCACAGCGTAGGTTATTATGGCCGCAATCGTGTCCTCGCCATAGCCAAGCGTCCTGAGCGCTTCGGGCACGGCGCGGTTGATGATCTTGAAATAGCCGCCGCCGGCGAGCTTCTTGAACTTTACCAGCGCGAAATCGGGTTCGATGCCGGTCGTGTCGCAGTCCATGACGAGCCCGATGGTGCCCGTCGGCGCGATCACGGAGACTTGCGCGTTACGGAAGCCGTGCTCCTGGCCCAGCGAGATGACCTCGTCCCAGGCTTCGCGCGCGGCGGTGACGAGATCGGCTTGCGGGCAGGCATCGTCCTTGAGCGGAACCGGCGCCGTCGATAGCTGCTCGTAGCCGTTGTCCCGGCCATAGGCCGCGCGCCGGTGATTTCTCATCACGCGAAGCATGTGCGTTGCGTTCGGGCCATAGCCGGCAAATGCGCCAAGCTCCTTCGCCATCGCCGCTGAGGTAGCGTAGGAGACGCCGGTCATCAGCGAGGAAATCGCCGCCGTCAGCGCCCGGCCCTTATTGGAGTTGTAGCTAAGGCCGGACACCATCAGCAGGCCGCCGAGATTGGCGAAGCCCAGCCCCAGCGTGCGGTATTCGTAGGACAGCCGCGCAATCTCCTTCGACGGGAATTGCGCCATGGTCACGGAGATTTCGAGAACGATCGTCCAAAGCCTGCAGGCATGGGCGAACGCGTTTACGTCGATAATGGCGGAGAGGTCTCTCCCCTCACCCTGTCCCTCTCCCAGCAAGCTCGCCTTGGCGAGCTTGCCGCTCGAGTATCCGCATCCGCAAGCGGATGCGGATGGGAGAGGGGACGCCTTCTCAACGGTCGCGAGCGAACTCCCTCTCCCATGGGGAGAGGACTGGGGCGAGGGGCGGAACGCTAGAAGGTTGAGGGAAGCGAGATTGCAGGCGGTGTCGTCGAGGAACATGTATTCCGAGCAGGGGTTCGAGGCCCGGATCGGTCCGCTTGCGGGGCAGGTGTGCCAATCGTTGATGGTGGTATGGAACTGCATGCCCGGATCGGCGCTCGCCCAGGCCGCCTCGGCGATCTGGTCCATGAGTGCGCGCGCCTTCACGGTCTTGAGCGCCTTGCCGCCCATGCGCGCTTTCAGCTCCCAATCGCCATCCTCTTCAACGGCTTGCAGGAAGGCGTCGTTGACGCGGACGGTGTTGTTGGAGTTCTGGCCCGCGACCGTGCGATAGGCTTCGCCCTCCCAATCGGTGTCGAAGCCCGGGAAGGCGATGGACTTGAAGCCCTGCCGCGCGAATTGAATGACGCGCTGGATATAATTGTCGGGCACGAAGGCGGCGCGAGCGGCTCTGATCTCGCGCTTGAGTGCCGAATTCTTCGCCGGGTCGAAGCAATCCTCGCCCTCGCCCTCGCAATTCACGCACGCCTTCATGATCGCGGCCAGATGCTTCTGGCAAGCCTTCGAGCCTGCAACCAGCGCTGCAACCTTTTGTTCTTCCAGCACTTTCCAGCTAATGAAGTCCTCGATATCGGGGTGATCGGCGTCCACGATCACCATCTTGGCCGCGCGCCTCGTGGTGCCGCCAGACTTGATCGCACCGGCCGCCCGGTCGCCGATCTTGAGGAAGCTCATCAGCCCGGAAGATTTGCCGCCGCCCGACAGCTTCTCGCCCTCGCCGCGCAGGCGCGAGAAGTTCGAGCCAGTGCCCGAGCCGTATTTGAACAGCCGGGCCTCGCGGACCCATAAGTCCATAATTCCATTCTCGTTTACGAGATCGTCCTGCACGGACTGAATGAAGCAGGCATGCGGCTGCGGATGCTCGTAGGCGCTGGCCGAGCGGACCAGCTCGCCCGTCTCGTGATCCACGTAATAATGGCCTTGGCCGGGGCCATCGATGCCATAGGCCCAGTGCAGGCCGGTATTGAACCATTGCGGGCTGTTCGGCGCGGCCATTTGCATGGCGAGCATGTAGCAAAGCTCGTCGTGGAATGCCTGCGCGTCCTCCTCCGCGGTGAAGTAGCCGGCCTTCCAGCCCCAATAGGTCCAGGCGCCGGCCATGCGGCTGAAAACCTGCCGCGCGTCCGTCTCGGGGCCGTAGCGTTCCGCCTCGGGCAGCTCAGCCAGCGCCCGCGTATCGGGCACCGACCGCCACAACCAAGACGGAACGCGGTTCTCTTCGACGCGCTTGAGCCGGACCGGCACGCCTGCCTTGCGGAAGTATTTCTGCGCCAGAATGTCCGCCGCCACCTGGCTCCACTGCTCGGGAACGAGAAAACCCTCAAGCTCAAAGATGAGCTTTCCATCGGGATTTTTGATCTCGCTCGTGGCCTCGCGGAACGCGATATCCGCATAGGGAGACTGACCGTTTTTCGTGAAGCGCCGTTCGATCCGCATCGAGAATTCTCCTGCCCCCGGCGCACGCCGCAGTGCGCCTGCCCTTTGGCTTTTGATGATGACTGGAACGCAGAACAAAACAGGCTCAGAACGAGACACAGCATCGCCCGCAGCCCGGCCTGAACAGGGACACGGCAGCGCACTAACTGCGCTTGGCTACTAGCGATGAAGAGCGTTTATACTGGAAGGGAGCCGCCTGGACGGCCGGCGGGAAAAATGCCGCCGCACCCTCCTTGAAGGGCGCTCCCCGCTAGCGGCAAGTCCAGAGGTTAGGCGATTCGGGTGCTTGCTGGTGTCACGCGGATGCAACAACCCGCATCTATCTTTAGTGGTTAGCTACCCGAACTGGAACCATATCTTGTGGCAAAGGACCCCTGGAAACAAGATAAGTTGCGTGAAGCTTGCCAGAAACTGGGGAAAACTTGGGCGCCCGTCACAGGAATTTAACAGGGCATGCACAGGCGCCAGATGCGGTGTTGGTTAGAAAGAAATGCCGTGGACGGGCCTGGGCCGGCCGTTCCAGAGTGCAGCATTTTTGGCCAGCCGCCCGTGACGGGGCCGGTCCATTCGAGCCGGGGGTGCGCTCCGGCGGAGTTCCCCCCGGCAAGCGGCCGTGAATTATCCACAGCGGTGGATTTCTCCGCGCTAGACTAGTACAGCTGGAGGCAAGTTCGCACCCCATTTGCCGCACGCTCTCAGGCGAACTTGCCTCCGATAAGCTGTACTAGAATCGAAGAGCTGCTAGTACGCCGATCCGCGGGAAGTCCTGTCTGAGCCAGCCGCATATGGGGCAGGACTTCCCGCGGGGCATACTAGCCCTTCTCGCAGACGAAGGCGCCGGGCTTGCGGCCATATTCGCGGGAGCCCGGATAGTGGTTGAAGTGATGTTCATCGACCCAAACCACCTCGCCTTTGCAATGCGCCCTCGCCTCGGACTCTGTCGCGTAGCCGCCCGTCCCCACAGGCTTGGCTGGCTTCTTGCTGCCGGCCTCTGGCTTTTCCCCGGTTTTCGCGGCGCTTTCGGGCTTTTCAGCGGCCAGGCGTTCTTTCGTCCGTTTGCGCCATCGCGGCGGAAACGGCCAACACCAGAATACTCGCAATTCCGAACAGCCTTAAGCGCGGTAAAATGCTCGCATTCATGCGAATCTCCTTCAGTTTCCCTCGGCCGATAGCCAAAGATTCGAACTCTAATTAACCTCTTGTGCACTCTGCTTACCGCATTCCGATGCGTTTTTCCATATTGAGCCATATTAGCACAGGTGTTTTAATGAAGCGCTAAGTTGCAACCGTGAACGGCAACTCGTTGAGGTATATACAGAAAATAGCACATTCGCACCTCGCTCGGCCGGGCCTTAGGGTTAATTTCAAAACTGCGCTTATATTTAATAGGGTTTTGGAGTCGCAGAAATCGACCTAAAGCGGGAAAAGATTTGCAGAAAGACGGCGGCGGAAAATATGCCGGGTGCGCGTTTACCATCCGCGCATTAACTATAGTAGCGCCTTACGCGATAGGAACCGTCTGTTCATAAATCGCCATGGGTGGCGCTAAAATCAGTGGATGGCGTGATGAACGAGCGGATCTCCCCTCACCCTGTCCCTCTCCCCTTGGGAGAGGGAGTCCCGCTGTGCCCGTTGAGAGGCCGTCCCCTCTCCCAGGGGGAGAGGGACAGGGTGAGGGGAGTAACGCTAGCGATAGGCGCCACCCTGCCGGAGTTCCGTCACGATGTGCGGCTAGAACTAAGCACAATATTGGCGGCGGGAGGCGGCGATGCGCTGGATTGCGATTTTGGTGTGCATGTTGCTGGCGGGCGCGCGGGCGGCGGCGGAGGAGCGGCCGCTCCTGCAGCTCGACACCGGCGGGCATATGGCGAAGATCAAGGGCATCGCGTTTACGCCGGATGGCAGGCAACTCGTCTCGGCCTCCAACGACAAGACCATCCGCGTGTGGGATCTGGCGAGCGGCAAGACCGTGCGCACGATCCGGGGCGAGAGCGCGCCGGGCGATGCGGGCAAGGTCTACGCCATGGCGCTGTCGCCGGACGGCAAATGGCTGGCGGCGGGGGGGTGGATGGACAAGTCCGCGGCATCCGTTCCCTGCTGCGGGGATATCCGCCTCTACGAGTTCGCGAGCGGCAAGCTCGTGGCGCTGTTGAAGGGGCACAGATCGGTCGTCAATGGCCTCGCATTCTCGCTGGACAGCAAGAAATTGATTTCGGGGAGCGGCCTCGGAGACCTAAGCGCCATCATCTGGGATGTAGAGCGAAAGGTGGCGCTGCACCGGCTCGAAGGGCATAAGGAGGATATCTACGCCGTTGGCTTCAGCCCCGATGGCAGCCGCGCTGTGACGAGCTCCTACGACCACGACTTGAGGCTCTGGCGCGTGGCCGATGGCAAGGAGATCGCGCACATGACCGGCCATGGCGATAAGGTGAAAAGCCTTGCCGTGGCCCCGGATGGCACCATCGCCAGCGGCGACCGGTCCGGCGAAATCCGGCTGTGGGACGCGCGCGACGGGCGCTTTTTGCGCACACTGGCCAGGCAGGGAACGGTGGTGGGCTCCTTGAGCTTCAGCCCGGATGGCAAGCTCTTGCTGTCGAGCTGCGGGCAACGTGGCCATGGCGTCCTACGGCGGCCAAGTCTACGACATCGCCAGCGGCAAGGAGATCGTCACCTATACCGGCCACGACAATATCGTGATCGCCACGGCCTTCAGCCCGGACGGGCGCTGGGCGGCGACCGGCGGCGGCGACAACGAGGAGATCCACCTCTGGGACCCGCATTCGGGCAAGCCCCGGCCCGGTACCCGATGGCAAGCCATTGCGGCTCGCCGGCCAGGGGCAGCCGGTCTGGGCGGCGGGGTTCTCGGCCGATGGGCGGCGCATCGGCTGGGGGAATGCCTGGCAGCAGCACGACCCGACTGCGCGGTTACGGCCCGGTTCGAGCAGGCATTGACCCTGCCGCTGGGCGAGGGCGCGCTTGGCGCGCCTGTTGCGCTTGCCGAGGCAGAGGCTGGTGCCTTCCGCCGCGCGCAGGCCAGCTTTGGCGGCTTCTCGCTTAGCCATCGCAAGGGCGGCACCTATGGCTACGACGCCATTCTCGACATCTCGAAGGACGGGCGCGCGGTTGCCTCCATCGAGCGCGATAGCACGACAGGCGACAGCCACCGGTCCTATAGTTTCACGCCCGATGGCGAAACAGTCGTCTCGGGCGGCAACTATGGCGTGCTCACCGCCTATGACCGCGCGGGCAACACGCTCGGCGATTTCGTGGGCCATGAGGGCGATGTCTGGGCGGTCGCGCCCTCGCCCGATGGCCGCTTTCTCGTCTCGGGCGCGGCCGACCAGACCCTGCGGCTGTGGAACCTCAAGACGCGCGAGCTGCTCGTC
The DNA here is from genome assembly GCA_963785355.1 of uncultured Alphaproteobacteria bacterium. Classification (GTDB taxonomy): domain Bacteria; phylum Pseudomonadota; class Alphaproteobacteria; order Rhizobiales; family Rhodomicrobiaceae; genus Rhodomicrobium. Next base: position 12,429 of record CAWAVJ010000048.1, on the reverse strand, counting down.
ACCCTGTTCCGCGGGGCGGACGGCGAATGGGTGATGTGGACGCCCGAAGGCTTCTACACCGGCTCGCCCGGCGCCGATAACATCGTGGGCTGGCAGATCAACCAGGGCCCGGACAAGGAAGCCCGCTACGTCACCGCCGGGCAATTGCGCAAAGCCTTGCACCGGCCGGATCTCGTCGCGGCCAAGATCCAGGGCGATCCGGGCGGGCTGGTGAAAGCCGCAGCCGCAAAGCTCGATATCGAAGCGCTGCTGAGCAATTCCCGGGCGCCGCTGGTGGCGATCCTGTCGCCGCAGAACGGCGCCTTCGGCAAGGAGTACAGCGAGGGCGGCAGCACCCGCGTGCGGATCGCGGTTGCGGCGCGCATTACAGATACCGGCGGCGGCATCGGCAGGATCGTGTTCAAGCGGAACGGGCAGGCCATCGCCTCCGCCTATGGCGCGAGCCTCCTCGACGAGGATGGCGTCATTCAACGCGCCCTCGATCTTGCCACGCCCGATACGAAAATCGAGATCGTCGCCGAGGACAAGGCCGGCAAGGTGGAATTCGCTTCCAGTTTCCGTCACCGTCCGTGCCGACCCCAAGGCGCTGCAAAGCGTGCCCGATCTTTATGTCGCTCGCCATCGCCGCCAACCGCTACCGCGATCAGCGCAAGAAGCTCAACTTCGCCGTGCCGGACGCCAGCGACGTGGCCGGGACCTTGAAAGGCGGCAGGCGTGGGCTTCTACCGCCACGAGCCGATCGTCAAGACGCTGTTCGACGATGAGGTCACGGCGGAGAAAGTGAAGGCCGCCTTCGGCGAACTGGCCGGCAAGGTGCAGGCCACCGACGTGTTCGTGCTCTACATGGCGGGGCACGGCAAGACCGTCGATGGCGACTACCACTTCCTGCCGCCCTCGATGGACGGCTTCTCGAACGACGCGATCAAGCGCCAGGGCTTTGGGCCGGAAACGCATCCCCAAATGGCTTGCGAACATCCAGGCGCAGAAGACGATCCTGATCTTCGACACCTGCGAATTCGGGCTCGGCCGGGAAGATGTTCGCGGCACGCGATGCCGCTGCGGACGAGGCCGCCTATCGAGCGCATGAAGGAAGCGACCGGGCGCACGCTGTTCATGGCGGCGGGCGATCAGCAAAGCGCCATCGAGGGCTACCGCAACCATGGCGTTTTCACCTACGCGCTGCTGGAGGGGCTCGCCAAGGCCGGCAGCGGCGAGCAGGTGCAGCTCTTCGACCTCGCCGATTATGTGCAGAGGCGCGTGCCGGGGCTGAGCCGCGAGCTGAAAGCCTGCGAGGCTAGAGGGCCGGAGGATCTGCCAGAAGCCCAAGGTGCCCATCGGCAGTGCGAATTTCCCCATCGTGCCGCGTTATCCGGCCATTCTTGCCAAGCTCGGCGCCGATGCGCAGCAGATTAGCGAAAACCGACCCACATTGTCCGCGAGACGGCGGCGCTGCTCGAAAGCCGCGGGGCAGCCGGCAGCCGGCAAATCGAGGAAGGCGAGGAAGTGGCCGTGGTCAAGATCGAGGGCGATCTCGCGCAAATCGCCCAGGACGGCAAGGTGCTGGGTTATGTCGATAAGGCCAAGCTCGTGAAGATCAAGACGCATTAGCCGATCGTTACGAGATCCGCGTGAACGCTTCCGCAGCCGTCATCGCGAGGCGATCCATATTCAGTGCGCGGGTTCGATCCTGGATTGCTTCCGGCCGCACTTCGTTCGCCGTCGCAATGACGCGGGGAAGGGATGAACCTGGAACCGGGACGATACCCATCGCAAAAGGCCCGCCCGCACTCTATCTGTGCTTGCGGAGCGAGACAAGCTAAAAGAGACTTGATAAAATGCGCGCTGCCAGCTATTGGACCGCGGGATGTTAGTCGACAGTCATTGCCATCTCGATTTCCCGGACTTCACCGCCGGGCTCGCCGAGCACGGTTGCGCGCGAAAAATGCCGGCGTGGGCCACATGCTCACGATCTGCACGCTGGTGCGGAACTTCCCGGACGTTTTGGCGGTCGCCGAACGCTTCCCGGAGGTGACCTGCTCGGTTGGCACGCACCCGCACTCGGCGGGGGAGGAGCTTGACGTCACCGTGGCGGAGATCGTGGAGCTGGCGGCGCATCCGCGCGTGGTGGCCATCGGCGAAGCGGGCCTCGACTATTTCTATCAGAAGAGCAGCCGCGAGGACCAGCAGGCGGTTTTCCGCCGGCATATCTCGGCGGCGCGGGAAACGGGCTTGCCGCTTGCTATACACACGCGCGATGCTGACGAGGACGCGGCGCAAATCCTGCGCGAGGAGATGGCGAAGGGCCCGTTCAAGGCGTTGCTCCATTGCTATACGGGCGGGCGCATGCTGGCGGAAACAGGCATCGAGCTTGGGCTTTACGTTTCGTTCTCGGGATTTTGACCTTTCCGAAATCGGATGCGTTGCGCGAGCTTGCCGCCACGGTGCCGCTGACGCTTCGTCCAAACGGATGCGCCATTTCTCGCGCCGCATCCCCACCGCGGCAAACGGAACGAGCCGGCCTTCGTGCGCCACACCGCCAAGGTTCTGGCGGACGTCAAGGGAGTGAGCGAAGCCGGGATCGCCAAGGCCACAACCGCGAATTTCTTCGCCCTGTTTTCGAAGGCGGAAGCCGCGATAGGCCGCGCCGCATGACGATCCATCCGGCTGAATGAATGACGCACCGCATTACCCCTCACTCCTTTGCCCTTTTCTCCCCATGGGAGAAGGGACCCCTGAACTGCCCGCAGCGGAAATTCTAGCGTCCCCTCTCCCATGGGGAGAGGGGACAGGATGAGGGGCGTAACGCTAGAGTTTTTGCAGCAAACCGTGCAGCGGGGCTGGCATGACGCTGCGCATCACGATCCTGGGCTGCGGGGCATCGACCGGCGTTCCGCGCGTCGGCGGCGAGTGGGGCGCGTGCAATCCCGCCAACCCGAAGAACCGGCGCCTGCGTTGCTCGATCCTGGCCGAGAAGATCGGGCCCGCAGGTGTTACCGCGGTTCTGATCGACACCTCCCCAGACCTGCGCGAGCAGCTCCTGAGCACTGGCGTCAGCGGCTCGACGGTGTGATCTACACGCACGACCATGCCGACCACACGCACGGCATCGACGACCTGCGCATCCTGAGCTACATACAGCGCAAGAGAATGGATGTCTGGGCAGACCCGCGCACGCTGTCGCTCCTGAAGCAGCGCTTCGACTATTGTTTCGATACGCCGCCGGGATCGAGCTATCCGCCGATCCTGGCGGGGCACATCATCGAGAATTTTGCCCCCGTCACGATCGGCGGCCCAGGCGGCGATCTGACCTTCCAGCCCTTCCGCCAAATCCACGGCAGCATCGACACGCTCGGCATCCGGGTAGGTGGCGTGGCCTATTCCTGCGATCTCAACGATCTGCCTGAGGAGACGCTGCCGTATTTGCGTGGGCTCGACGCATGGATTTTGAATTCGTTGCGGTATACGCAGCATCCGAGCCATCTCTCCGTCGCGCAGGCCCTGGGCCTCATCGAGCGCATGGCGCCGCGCATGGTCGTGCTGACCCATCTGCATATCGAAATCGATTACGACGAACTTGCGGCGAAGCTTCCGCCAAACGTCGTCCCGGCTTACGACGGCATGGTGCTGGAGTTTTGAACTCCGATTTTCGCGGTGATGGAACCCCTCATACCGCTATAAGGCGGGCGGTAAGCGCTTTTGCGAACGCATGATCCTCGAACCACCGAGTGGTCAAAATTTGACGCTTGATGCCCTGTGCCTCATGTCATGGGTCGGCTGGAGCGGGCATAGGCTTGGTTTTGCGGCCCGGCCGCTTGGCCCTCGCCTGGGGATGAAGCTTCGTTCCACGCATGACGGCGGCCTTCCGGAGGGATGCGGGTTTCTCCTGCCGATGCAAAGTTCGCAATCCCACGGAAATGGGTTATAACGGCGGAAATCCAAACGGCTTTTGGATATAAAGATAACTTTTGGATATAGGAGAAAAAGCGATGAGACCTCCCAATCCTTGCCGCGCTTGCAGCTTGCGCCCTGTTCAGTGTCTCCGCCGATGCCAAGGTCAAGTTGAAGGAAGCGTGCGGCGCCGATCTCGAAAAGTTCTGTAAGGATGTCAAGAAAGGCGAGGGAAGGAAGGCCTGTCTCCGGACGCACCTTGCCGAGTTGCAGCCACGCTGCGTGGAAGAGTTGAAGGCGCGCGACGTGGAGAAGGCGGGAAAGAAATCCTAAAGCAAAACATTCCCGGCTTTGCCAACGAATGGTCGCAGCATTTGTGCCGGTCCTCCGCCAGCCCGGCCAGAGAGAGGTTCTGTTTTGCTGCGTTGGGTCGAGAGCGGAAATGAGCGCGGTTTTCTGGCACAACCGCTTTCCCCTCTGTAGCAGAATATCCGAGGGTCTGGGGCCCGTTTAGCACAATGGCCGGATTTCAGCCTTTTAACTGGTGGGACACGTCAATTAGGATAGGAGCTGGATCACCGTCGTCCAAACTATTATTGCTTTATGTATTGTAATTTGCAGTTATAATTCGCCTTCTTGTGGAGATAGTTACATGCGCACCGGTTGGTTGCAGGCCTTCCTCACTTTTAGCCTGAGCATGAATTTTACCCAAGCCGCTGCCGAACAGAACATTTCACAGCCTGCGCGCGCTGCACTACAGCTTGACCAGGCAACGAAACAGGTTGGAGAGCTTCAATCCAAATTATCCCAGCTGGAAGATTTGCAGCGCCAAACAGAACAAGCAGTTCCTACAGCATTTTACGTTTGGTTGAAATCAGCTCCTGGAACGGAACGCACTCCAAAACGAAATCCCCGCGATCACGGAGAAGTATAAGTCTGTGCTCGGAGATCTTCAGCTTACGATGCAGTTCGCCGATCTTGGCCAGCGTGGCTTCACTTACCGCATTGTCGCCGGTCCGTTAGGCGCCCAGCGAGAGGCCAAGGAACTGTGCATGAAGATCAAGGGCGTGGGCGGCGATAAGGCCTGCTTCGTTATTATGCCCTGCTTCATTACTGGGTACTGCAATTTAACAGCGGGCAATGTCCCAATCTCCGCGCAGCGCCCATGGGAGTTGCTAAAAAAGCGAGAAATGGATTTTCGAGATCTCGGGACAGCCAAAGAGCGCTCGCTGAAGCAGCAGAGCACACCGGGACGCCCGCTATCAAAGGATTTGCGAGTGTAGGATTGCATTAACTATATTCATTCCCCGCCGCAACCCGGGGTGGTCCTTACATTTCTGGCCGATGGCAATGTCTAAATTTGACCCACCGCGCCAGCAAAGCGGTGCATCGTCGAACTTCGGCTGGCGGAGGCTAGTTCAACAAAGTCGGAGACGCCATACCTTCAGTAGCGATCTATGGTTCAGCAACTTCGAACAGCAGCTTTCGGCCTACAGCGCCTCAAGGCCGTCCCCTCAATTAAATACTTGCGAAGCTCGCGATTGCCTCGCGCGGTCGTGGCCCAGCTCCAGACCTTTGCTCTCCCCTGCAAATATTGGCGCACCGGCTTGGCCAGCGGTTTGTGCTGACCGCAACTGCGCGCTCGGCGAGGACTGGACGCTTCGCCGGGCGGCTGAAAGCCGCTGGCATTCCGTGAAGCCTTAGTGGTGCCTGAATACTCGCCTGCAGGCTACGCTGAGCTTCCAAACATTAGCTCTGAGACAAGCGACGATGCGCTTTTCATCCGGAATCTTCGCTCCGCAAAGTCTGTGAACGTCGGGCGTGCATGCTTCTTGCGCAGACTTCGTTCCGCGATAGCCGTTACCCTGATCATCCGCAATTGCGTTCGCACTGCCGAAACTGAGCGCGCCCACAAGTATGATTGAAGCTATTATGATTGAAGCTATGGTTATCCGCATCATAAGCGATCCCTCTGCCTGGTCCTTTTCGCAGCGGGCACCATTCAAAAGGATAGCGACATTATCGTGGTAGGAGTTCAGGTAATTCCTACAACTTGCCGGCGAGGAGTTAAGTGAAGCCTTTTCCCGGCAAAGGCTATGTTACCGCCGCCGTGGTCGAAACTTCTGCGGTTTAAGCCTTGCTTTACGGACAAAGCCTGGTGCAGCCTCGAAGGCGGACGCATTCGTTCCACCGAGGAACTTCTGCTCCCGGCCTATCGCCATCTAATATAACGCTGGATCTGCTTGATTACTTCATCTAGCAGCAGCAAAATACGGCCTCACTCTCTCTCCCCGCACGCTCGCCTTGGCGGGCAGCCGCGTTCGTTTGCGGCTGCGGTCACTTCAAGGGGCGAGCAGGCCAAGGCGGCCTTGCTTGGAGAAGGACAGAGCCCGCGCCCGTGAAGGCGGCCTGGAAGGCGGCATTGCGATGCACTTGCCCGGATTTGGTATTATCGCTCGCGCAAGACGATTACCGTATCTTGGTCCGAAGCTTGCTTAGACCAATATTCTGTTAGACGCGGGCGCGTGTTGCGCCTGCCGGCGCGGTGAGAAAAGTGGAAAACGCATCTCACAATAGCCTATCGGGTGGCGGCAACGAAATGCCTGGGCGCGCCGCCATCGCCGCAGCCTACCGGACGCCGGAACCGATTTGCGTGCCGCCGCTGATCGCGGAGGCGCGCCTCGATCCGGCCGCATCGGCGGACATCGAGCGGCTTGCGGGCGCGCTCATAGCCAAAGTGCGCGGTGCACGCGCGCAGCAATTCGGCGTCGAAGCGCTGATGAAGGAGTTCTCGCTTTCGAGCCCGGAAGGCGTGGCGCTGATGTGCCTGGCCGAATTGCTGTTGCGCATACCGGACGCGCACACCCGCGATCTTCTCATCCGCGACAAGCTCAGCCACGGCGATTGGGCTTCGCATGTGGGTGCGAGCCGTCCTGGTTTGTCAATGCGTCCGCCTGGGGCTTGCTCATCACCGGCAAGCTCGTTGCCACGCATAGCGAGCCGGGCATGGCGGCAGCGCTGACCCGCGCGCTAGCACGCGGCGGCGAGCCGGTTATCCGGCAGGCGATGGACCTGGCGATGCGCCTCCTGGGGCGGCAATTCGTGACCGGCCAGACCATCGAGGAGGCTTTGCAGCATGCACGGCACTTCGAGGCGCGCGGCTTCTTTTACTCCTTCGACATGCTTGGCGAAGCCGCGGTGACGGCGGAGGACGCCGCGCGTTACGCTGCCTCCTATGCGCATGCCATCGCGGCTATCGGCGCGTCCCGCCGCGGCAGCACCATCTACGGCTCGCCCGGAATTTCGGTGAAACTTTCGGCACCCCATCCGCGCTACAGCTACACGCAAACCGGCCGGATGTGGGACGAGCTTTATCCCCGGCTCTTGAACCTTGCCTGGTCCGCCAGCCGGTATGGTATCGGTTTCAACATCGATGCCGAGGAAGCGGATCGCCTGGAGCCTTCGCTGGACCTGCTCGAAGCGCTTGCGGCGGACCCCGCACTGGGCAATTGGCAGGGGCTCGGCTTCGCGGTGCAGGCGTATCAAAAGCGCGCGCCGCCGTGGTGATTCGCCTCGCTGGCCGACTCTCAAAGCAGCGGCTCATGGTGCGTCTGGTCAAAGGCGCCTATTGGGACAGCGAAATCAAGCGCGGGCAGGAGGACGGCCTCGAGGATTATCCCGTATTCACCCGCAAATGGGCCTATACCGATACGTGTTACCTCGCCTGCGCAAGCGGCTGATCGCGCGCGCATCCCGTGTTTCCGCAATTCGCCACCCACAATGCGCACACGCTTGCGGCGGTCTATCGTATGCCCGGCCGGGCGGGATTTTAAGACCGGACTACGAGTTTCAGTGCCTCCACGGCATGGGCGAGACGCTTTACGGCCACGTCGTCGGCGCCGGACCGGGCTGGCCTGTCATCTACGCGCCTGTGGGGACGCACGAGACGCTGCTCGCCTATCTTGTGCGCCTGCTTCTCGGAGAATGGCGCCAACAGCTCCTTCGTGCACCAGCTTGCGGACGAGAAAACGCCCATCGCGCAGCTCACCGCCGATCCCAGCCGGGGAGGCGGCCAATTATGGGCGCGCCCCATCCGGCAATTGTGCTGCCTCAAGAGTTGTTCGGGGCTGAGCGCAGGAATTCGAAAGGGCTCGACCTCTCCGATGCGCGCGTGCGTGAAAAGCTTGAGCGCGCGATTGAGGAAAGCCGCGCTGCCGAATTTGAAGCGGCGCCTATCGTTGCCGCGCCGCTCTTGAGAAACGGCGCCCGGAGACAGATCGTAAACCCCGCAAACCATGCTGACATTGTGGGCTATGCCTGGGATGCCCACGCACTTTGCATCGGCGACGCGATGGCTGCCGCAACTGCGGCTGCCCCGAAATGGGCGCAGACCCGCATTACAGACCGCGCCGCAATTCTGGAAGGGGCTGCGTATTTGTTGGAGCGCGGGGCGGAGCGGCTTTGCGCGCTGATCGTGCGCGAAGCCGGCCGGACTGTACCCAACGCTATTTCGGAGGTGCGCGAGGCTGCCGACTTCTGCCGCTATTACGCTGGCCAGTCCCGCGCTTTGAGCCCGGACCATGAGCCGCTTGGGCCCACGGTCTGCATCAGCCCGTGGAACTTTCCGGCGCCGGCGATTTTCATCGGCCAGATCGCGGCGGCGCTCGCGGCGGGAAATCCGGTCCTTGCCAAGCCTGCGGAGCAGACGCCGCTGATCGCCGCCGAAGCGGTGAACTGCCTTCTGCATGAAGCGGGCATCCCGAGGGATGTTTTGCAGCTCCTTCCGGGAGCGGGAGAGGTTGGAGCAGCACTCGTTGCGGACGCCCGCACGCAAGCCGTGCTGTTCACAGGCTCGACCGGGGTTGCGCGGGCTATCCAGGGCGCGCTCGCCGGACGCGGGAATATTCCTCTGATGGCGGAAACCGGCGGCCAGAACGCCATGATCGTCGATTCCTCCGCGCTGCCGGAGCAGGTGGTTGGCGATGTGCTGGCATCGGCCTTCGACTAGCAGGCCGAGCGCTGCTCGGGCTTGCGTGTCCTCTGCCTTCAGAATGGCATCGCCGATCGCGTCACCGGCATGCTTAAGGGCGCGATGGCCGAGCTTCGGGTTGGCGATCCGGCCAAGCTCGAAACCGATATCGGAACTCGGCGATCGACGCCCAAGCGCAGGCGGCGCTCAACTCCTACATCGCGGCGCACGAGAAGCGCATTCTGTTTCAGACGCCGCTTCCCGCCGAATGCGCAGGCGGCACCTTCGTCGCACCAACGCTTGAAATTGGCTCCATCGGCGAGTTGAAACGCGAGGTTTTCGGGCCGGTCCTGCATGCGATCCGCTTCGAGAGGAGCGCGCTGCCGCGCCTTATCGAGGACATCGACGCAACCGGCTACGGTCTCACGCTCGGCATTCACTCGCGCATCGACGAAACCGTCGATTTCATCGCGGCGCGCGCGCATGCCGGAAATATCTATGCGAACCGGAACATGATCGGCGCCGTTGTTGGCGTCCAGCCTTTCGGCGGGGGAGGGCCTGTCGGGAACCGGGCCGAAAGCCTGCGGCCCGCTCACGCTTCACCGCCTCTTGCGGAAAGGTCCGCTGCCGGATTTTCGAGGCAAGCGCGGCGCGGCGGAGCCAGACGCATTGCGGATTTTCGCGGAGTGGGCCGAGGCTGGCGCGGGGGGCGTTTTGGAGCCCGGCGAGCACGCCCGGCTCGGGAAATTTCTCCAGCTCTATCGGGAAACCTCTCCCGCGGGCCAAGTATTGCTACTGCCCGGCCCTGTGGGTGAGGAAAACCGCCTGGCTCCTCCTGCCGCGCGGGTGCGTGCTTGGAATTGCGGGTTCGGCATTCGATGCCGTGCATCAATTCGCCGCGGCGCTTGCCACGGGCAACCGCTTCGTTTTGGCCCTCGCCGATGGCTTAGCTCTTTTGCGCAATGTTTCTGCGTAGCGCGCTCCAGCCGCATATCGAATTCACAAGCGAATGGCAGAAAGCCGCGTTCGATGCGGTTCTCCTCTGCGATGAGGCGCGGATTGCCGAAGTGGAGCGCGTGCTCGCCGCGCGTCCCGGCGCAATCGTGCAGATTATATGCGGTGAGCCGGAATTCCGCCTTTCCCGGCTTATCAAGGAGAAGTGCATCTCGGTCAACACCGCCGCTGCCGGGGGTAATGCCAGCCTGATGACAATCGGTAGATGACCGGGCAAGTTCCGCCCTGCCAGGCTTTAGGCAAACGTACACAGAAATTTAGGCAATGCGCACAGAAATAATGTAGCCGGCGCATTACCTTGTCTCGTTTTTACCCAAATCCGGCCCTACGCATCTAAGCAGGCATTCGTTGGATAACCAAGGAGTGGCCGCCAACGCTTTTTTCGTTTTCGCAGAGTGAGCGCCTGCCGTTTGCTACGCATTTTTTCGCAAAGCCGGGACGGCCCCGTTTGCGAACTCTGCTGAACCTCATCAAGCATGACCTCGAGTGCCATCGCCAATGTTCGGGGAGGGTTTAGTGATAATCGTTTTTGGATGGGTGAAGGAAGAGCGAAGAGGCTGGCCCCGCACTCAGCTGTTACTGCTACCGCTGTCAGCGCAACCGCCGCTGGGAGCACTGGAGGGAAACCGAATGGGTGTCGTTCTTCATGGTCAAGACGATTCTGCTTCGAAGAGCTATCGTTTGCGCGGCCTGCCATCAGACCGTCAAACTGGATTTCGGCAATTGCGGCAGCTTGAACGGAAGGAGCAATGGCCAAGCCTCGCAGCGTTTCTTGAAGAACACCAGTTATCCGGGAAGAGCGAGGTACAACGAAACTTTCTATTGGCGCAACGGGCGCAGAGAGCCGCTTGAGCAAACCCTTCAGGCCACAACCCACTCTACAGCTAGTAATAGCGGCAAAAGTCCGGCTAGGTAAGTAGTTCACTGCGTTAAGCCGAGCTGTATGCCGTCGTCCCCGCGAAGGCGCATAGGCGCTAAGATAGGCGGATGGTGTAACGAACGAGGGAATCTCCCCTCACCCTGTCCCTCTGGCAAGCTCGCCTTGGCGAGCTTGCAGCTTAGAGCGTCCGCATTCGCAAGCGAATGCGGATGGGGGAGAGGGGACGTCCCCTCAACGATTGCGAGCGAACTCCCTCTCTCATGGGGAGAGGGCTGGGGTGAGGGGCGGAAGCTCCGGCCTGGGCACCACCGGGTGTCAGCCAACACTTATGCGCCTGTGCGGGAATGACGCCTGTGTATCGGCGCACCGGCAATTGCCTGCCCACTCTCTGCCCCGCAACTAATCACGCATTCTGCGAGTATTACACAAGAAACAGTCCACTCCAAAAGGCGCCCGGCATTAATTATTACACAATAATGCTTGTGTATTGTTTATTCCTGGGCGTTTCAGCGGTACACTGTAGTTCTAGACGGAACCCGGCGTAGAATGGCTGAACCATATTCGCTTCCTTTTGCGGAGCGGGGAGAGGTGGAATGAGTAAGTTGAGTTCGATGGTCTTTGCCTTGGGCGCCGCTTCGCTATCCTTGATGGCGGGCACGGAGACGGCAGGCGCTGGACTTCTTTGGCCTGTTATTGCGGGATGGGAAAGAGGGGCCGCGACCCCTCCCATAACGAACGTGCAGTATTGGCGCGGCGGTGGCGGGTGGGGCGGAGGCTGGGGAGGGGGACTGAACAGCCCCTACTCTTACGGCTCCGGTTATAATGGCGGAGGTTATTACGGCGGCAGTTTCGGAGGCAGTTATGGAGGCGGCTACAGCGGCGGTTACGGCGGCGGTTATTATGGCGGCGGTTATTCCGGCGCGGGATATTACGGTGCGGGATATTACGGGGGCGGCGGCTATGGCTATTCCTCATGCTGCGGCTCTCCTCCGCCATGCTGTGTCCAACCGCTTCCTCCGCCGCCTGTCCCGCGCTGCGGCGGGCAAGTAAATTATGTGCCCGTTCCGGTCACGGCTCCGGTCCCATATCCCGTTCCCTACCCGATGGGGCCGCTCAAGTAGCTTGGCAGCGCTGACGGCGTTTCGCCAAAAGGCCGCGCGCCGTCACATATCCGTCTATGCGCCCCCTGGACGCGAGCGGAAACGATTGCATTGCCCGCGAAAGTCGCCCAAATCTGCACAGACAACGGGCAAACGCGCGGGCGCATGGGCATTCCTCTCCTCACTCTGCAAAACGTAGCACGCACCTTCGGCGGCAGACGCCCTTCTGGAGGATGCGGGGCTATCCGTGACCGAAGGCGACCGCATTTGCATCGTCGGGCGCAACGGCTCGGGCAAATCCACGCTTATGAAAATCGCGGCGGCGCTGATGACGAGCCCGAAACCGTGGTACGGCGCTTCGTTCACCCCGGCATCCACGCTGCGCTACCTGCCGCAGGAGCCGGATTTCGGCGCGCATAAGACGGTTCAAGCCTATGTGGAAAGCGGGCTCGGGCCCCGAAGACCACCCGCACCAGGTGCGTACATGATCTTGGAGGATTCGGGGCTCACCGGAGAAGAGGAGCCCGGAAACTTGTCGGGCGGCGAGGCGCGCCGCGCGGCGCTGGCCAAGACGCTCG
>CAWAVJ010000047.1:0-7412 GCA_963785355.1 uncultured Alphaproteobacteria bacterium | reverse complement strand
TGCAAGAACGAAGCAGAACGTCCCGCCCGCCCCCGTTTTCCACCTCGTTCGCAACCCAATGCTTGAGTGGACCGGATCAAGTCGTCAAAACGCCAAAACGCGAATCCGGTCGATTTCGGCTTGCAGCCAAGTCCAATCCCGCCTGCAAGGCAGTAATTCATCCGAAGCAGACTATCGAAGCCATTTAATGATTTGCTCGCGGAAGCCTTGAGACATCTGCTTGGCGAGGAAGTCATTGCGAGCGTTGCAGGGTCGGGTTAATCCCCGGCTCGCTTCAACAACTTCCTCCCAGGTCTCATAGTTGTCTGGAGACTCAGCCACTATAACACCCACACCAAAGCGCTTAGCTTCCTGACAAATTTCATCTAGTATTTCTTCAAGTGCGGCTTTGCGCTCATGCGGAATATGAAGTAATGCATACGCTCGTGTGGCAGCCCGCCGATGAGCAAGAGCTTCATATATAACGGCGACATCGAACTCTCTGTTGGCTTTATTTCAAAAGTGATCAAGTCAAAATGTCTACCTGGCACCCAGGGGTAGGTCTTATAACTGGCTAGAGTCACATCCGGGCGGGACCATTTTCCATCGGCGCGGCGCCCACCTTGTGCTGTGATTTCTACAATCACGGCGTCTAGACCGGAATCCGGTGCCCAATTCTCCTTAATCACTTTCGACATCGGCTCGTACAGGTCCCTCTCAGCTTGGATCTGCTGGGCTATTGGCTGAGCAGCAACTACTGGAGCGGCTTCACCAGCGACAATAGCCCCAACGCGACGAACGCTACCACCTTCCCTCTGCCACGTTCGAGCTGGCCTCGTTCGATGAGCCGATTGCGGATCGACCAGAATAAGTCCTCGTTCCATTCCTCGTTTTTCAGATTGCGCAAAAGCGTAGTATTGCCTACGGATCCTTCTTGGGGGACTTGGGCCAGCAACTGCTGCTCATATTGTTCAATTTGTGCTTCTGACGTCCCCGTGAGTGGCATGGCATGATCCCTTGCGTTTCAAGTCGATGCCCTTCACATAACATGCCCACACAGAGGTTGCCGAGAGAAAGCACCTCTCTTTATAGGCGGCGGTTTCTGGGTTCACAGATCAACGCCATCCTTGCGGATTTCGCGATCAGCGGCGAGGAGGTGTTCCGCCAGCTTTCCGCAGGGCTGGGCATTGCATGCACCATGGCGCCGGTCTTATCGAAAATCGAAAGCTCGCTCCGGGGCACGCGGCTAAGGCGGGGGAGCCGGTGGTGCGGCAGGCGATCTATTGCTCAGGGGCCGTCAGAATGGTCATTCTTGGGTTCCAGCTTGGCCAGCGCTTCGCGGCAGTCTTTCACGAGCGGAGGAAGCTGAAGGGATGCGATGCGCCAAATTGGCGTAATTTCGATTGTATCGTAATCATGGCGCAGCCGGTTCCCAAGGCCCCGGAACTTCTTCCAGGGATACCCCGGAATTAGCTCCGCAGCCTGCTCATCGAGTTTCATGGCTGCCTCCGTGATCCTTTGCAGGCACCGCTCCACGGCATCGCGAGTTTTTCGATCTCTGGCAAAAGCCTCCTCATCGAGGCCGGCAATATAGGTCGCGATGGCTTCGCCGTTTTCGATTATGTCCATGAGGCGTTGAGCTGGCTTGTAGAAGGCAAGGATGCGATCCCTGTCGATCTCGGCCTGAAAACGGGGCTTTCTCGCCGGTTCGGAGATCAAATCCACGTGCCGCCCCAGTGTCTTCTCCAGCCGTTGTTGCAGCTCGTCCAGGAATTCGAAATAGTCGAGACCTTGCGGGGTCCGTTCGGGGTCGAGCTGCACGGCTAGGTCGATATCGAAATCCTCATTGCCGTCCCCGCGGGCGATGGAACCGAACAAAGACAGGCTGACGACCCCAAGCTCGCGCAGCTCGGTTTCGCGGTCGCGCAATCTTCCGATAATGGCGTTCCGGTTCATGGAGGCACTATAACCCAGGTCATTCCTTCCTTGCAATTCGGCCTTGAAGGCTGCGGAACGCGGCTGCGATTGCTGGGGTATCGCAAGGGATTGCCCGCGCGCCTATATTGCGCGAAAGATGGCGCGATCAACCGGCGCGGGCGCGCACAAGCAGCGAAGCGATAGCGCAAACACTCGCGCTCAAGCAGCGAAGCGATAGCGCAAGCGTTTGCGCGCGATCCACAGGGCATTTTCATGGACGGGCTTGAAATCCGGCGCAAGCGCGCGCTTTATCGCGCCAATCATCGCGGCACCAAGGAGCTGGACCTCATCCTGGGGCGTTATGCGAGCGAACGCCTTCCAGCCATGGACGAGGCTAAGCTTCTGGCTTTCGAGGAGTTTCTTGCGCTGCCGGATACCGATATCGATCAGTGGGTTCGCGGCTTTGCGGCGCCCGACGGGATTGCGGCTTCCGTGGCGGACATCCGCAGCTATTTGGGTTTGGAGACGTAAAAGACCCCCTCATCCTGTCCTTCTCCCCAAGGGGAGAAGGAACGCCAGAACCACCCGCAGCGCTAGTTATTGGGTCCTCTCTCCCAACCGCATCCGCTAGCGGATGCGAATACTCGAGCGGCAAGCTCGCCAAGGCGAGCTTGCTGGGAGAGAGACAGAGTGAGGGGGTTTTGGAGTTGCATTAAAGGTAGTAGCCCTGCATGGCAGTGAAAGAGGACACTCTCGATAAGGCGAAAGCGCCCACGGCGCTGGATAAGCTCGCGGGCGGCGAGGGCACCATTATTGCCGCGGGCGTGCCGGAAGGGTATGACGCCTTTCTGCTCGCTGCCACGGCACGGCGGCTGCCGGCCGATACCGGGTTCCAGCAAGCGGTGCTGCACATCGCCCGCGACGACCAGCGGCTCGCCGCCATCCGAGCCTGCGTGATTCTTCGCGCCCGGCGCCGAAATCCTGAGCTTCCCGCCCTGGGATTGCGTGCCATACGACCGCATCTCGCCCGACAGCGACATCGAAGCCCGCCGCATCGCCACTTTGGCCCGCCTTGCCCACGCCAAGGGGGGCAAGCCTGCGCTGATCCTGCTCACGACCGTCAACGCGGCGCTCCAGCGCGTGCCGCCGCTCTCCGCGATCAAGAAAGCCGCCGTGCGCATTGCCGCCGGCGCCCGGCTTCCAATGGAGCAGGTGATCGCCCGGCTGGAAGCATCGGGCTTCCACCGCACGGGCACCGTGATGGAGCCCGGCGAATTCGCGGTGCGCGGCGGCATTCTCGACCTGTTCGCGCCCGGCCACGCGCGCCCCTCCCGGCTCGACTTCTTTGGCGACACGCTCGAAAGCATCCGGCAATTCGATCCCGTGTCGCAGCGCACCCAGGCCGCGCGCGAGCACATCACGCTCCTGCCCATCAGCGAGTTGCCGTCCGGCGAGGGGCCAATCAAGCAGTTCCGCCAGCGCTATGTGGAGCTGTTCGGGCCAAGCAAGGGCGACGACGCGCTTTACGAGGCTGTGTCGCGCAGGCAGCCGCTATCCCGGCCAGGAGCACTGGCTGCCGCTGTTCTACAGTCACATGGATACGCTGTTCGATTACCTGCCGGATGCGGTGATAACACTCGACCACTTGGGCGAAGATGCCAAGAACAGCCGGCTTGAAACCATCGCCGACCATTATGAGGCGCGGAAGGAAGGGCTGGAGCACCGCTCCTTCGGCGCGCCGCCCTATAAGCCGCTGCCGCCGGAGGCGCTTTATCTGACGCCCGAGGAGTGGGAGCGGCGGCTTTCGGGCCGGAAACTGCGCCTGTTCACGCCCTTTGCGCAGCCGCCGGCGCCGGGCCTCATACAGATCGACTTCAAGGGCAAACACGGCCGGAACTTCGCCATCGAGCGCGCAAATCCTCCGAGAAGCTGCTCCCCGCCGTGACGGAGCACATCCGCACGCTGCAAGGGCAGGGCAAGCGCGTCATCGTCGCCTGCTGGACCAACGGCGCCCGCGAGCGGCTCGGCGCGATGACGGCTGCGCATGGCATCAAGGAAATCGAGAAAGTCGCCACCATCGCGGACGCGCGCAAAGCCGCGAAAACCGCGATCAGCTTCGCGCTTCTGGGCCTCGAAAGCGGGTTCGAAACGCCGATCTGGCCATCGTCGCCGAGCAGGACATCCTGGGCGACCGGCTGATCCGCCGCCGCAAGGCCAAGAAGGCCAGCGACGTGCTGATCGAAGCGTCGAGCCTGACGCCCGGCGACCTGATGGTGCGTGCCGATCACGGCATCGGCCGCTTCATCGGGCTGAAGACCATCGACGCGGCGGGCGCCCCGCACGACTGCGTCGAGCTCGAATATGCGGGCGGCGACAAGCTGTTCCTGCCCATCGAGAACATGGATCTCCTGACGCGCTACGGCTCGGACGATGCGGGTGCGGCCCTCGATAAGCTTGGCGGCGCGTCGTGGCAGGGCCGCAAGGCGCGGCTCAAAAAGCGCATTCGCGAGATGGCGGAGGAGCTTATCAAAGTGGCGGCGCTGCGCGAGACCAAGCCCGCGCCGGTCTTCCAGGTTTCCGACGGCGCCTACACCGAATTCCTGGCGCGCTTCCCCTATGACGAGACCGACGACCAACTCGCCAGCATCGAGGCCGTGACCGAGGACCTGGCCAAGGGCAGGCCGATGGACCGGCTCATCTGCGGCGATGTGGGCTTCGGCAAGACCGAGGTTGCGTTGCGAGCCGCGTTCGTCGCCGTGATGGAAGGCAAGCAGGTCGCGGTGGTGGTGCCGACGACGCTGCTCGCCCGCCAGCACTTCCAGACCTTCTGCGAGCGCTTCCGGGGCTTCCCGGTCAAGATCGCGCAAGCCAGCCGCCTCGTTTCCGCGAAGGACATGACGCGGATGCGGGAGGAGCTGAAAAACGGGCAGGCCGACATCGTGGTCGGCACGCACGCGCTGCTCGCCAAATCCATCGAGTTCAAGGATCTGGGCCTGCTCATCGTCGACGAGGAGCAGCATTTCGGCGTGGGCCACAAGGAGCGGCTCAAGCAGCTTCGCGAGGATGTGCATGTGCTGACGCTGACAGCGACGCCGATCCCGCGCACGCTGCAACTGGCACTCACTGGCGTGCGCGAGATGTCGGTGATCGCCACCCCGCCCGTGGACCGGCTGGCCGTGCGCACCTTTATCACGCCGTTCGATCCGGTCACACTGCGCGAAGCGCTCTTGCGCGAGCGCTATCGCGGCGGGCAAAGCTTCTACGTGGTGCCGCGCATCGCCGATCTCGACGATGTCGCCGCGTTCCTCCGCGAGCAGGTGCCCGAAGTCCGCTTCATGCAGGCGCATGGGCAAATGTCGCCGTCGCAGCTCGAAGACATCATGGCCGCGTTCTACGACAAGCAGTTCGACGTGCTGCTCTCGACGACCATCGTGGAATCCGGGCTCGATATCCCGAACGCGAACACGCTGATCGTGCACCGCGCCGATATGTTCGGCCTCGCCCAGCTCTATCAGCTCCGTGGCCGCGTGGGCCGCTCGAAAACGCGCGCCTATGCCATGTTCACCATCCCGCCCAACGGCAAGATCACCGCGCAAGCCGAAAAGCGGCTCAAGGTGCTGCATTCGCTGGACAGCTTGGGCGCCGGCTTCACGCTGGCCAGCCACGATCTCGATTTGCGTGGCGCGGGCAACCTGCTGGGCGAAGAGCAGTCGGGCCACATCAAGGAAGTCGGCTACGAGCTTTATCAGTCCATGCTCGAAGAGGCCGTGAAGTCGCTCAAGGAGCATGGCGCAGAGGACCGCGAGGAGCAGTGGTCGCCCACCATCAACGTCAGCCTGCCCGTGCTGCTGCCCGAGACCTATATCCCCGACTTGCAAGTGCGCCTCGGGCTTTACCGGCGGCTTTCCGGCCTGCACGAAAGTGCTGACCTGGAGAATTTCTCCGCGGAGCTCGCCGACCGCTTCGGGCCGCTGCCGGAGGAGGTGAAGCACCTCCTGACTGTGGTGCAGATCAAGAACTATTGCCGCCGCGCCGGGATTTCGCAGGTGGACGCGGGGCCCAAGGGCGCGGTCATCAGCTTCCGCAACAAGCGCTTCGCCAATCCGCAAGGGCTCGTGAAGTTCATGTACGATAACGGCGCCGCGGTTAAGCTGCAGCCGGATCACAAGCTGGTCTTCAGGGCGGAGTGGAACGAGGGCGTGGAGCGACTGCGCGGCGCGCGCGCGCTGGTGCGCGAACTGGCGGACGTGGCGGAGCACAAGGAGCCGCGCTGCCGCAAACCGCCAGCGGGCAGGCCATGCCGCGGCTTAATATCGGCAAGCCGAAACAGCAGGCGCCCGCCGCACCCATCAAGAAGGCCCACGCGCCGGTCACACCGGCTGCTTTCAAATTGCCTCCGCGCGGCTTCGGCAAACGCGGCAGGTAAAGGCCGATTGCAGACCATTCTGTTCGCAAGGATTGCTTCCGCAGCTTTGTCTAAGGCTTATATTGTTGACACCGGAGGATACCTGCATGACCAAAGTACAATTTCTTGGAAAGGTTCTACCAAGCCAGTCAAAATTACGGTGCATGTGCCGGAGCTCAAATGGAAATGGCAGGAGCAAAATCTAGAGCTAATTTTCCGGGTAAAAATAGACAATTCGATTGTGAACGTCGAATGTGAACTTGAAAAATACGAACATAGATACTTTGTTGAGCTGCATAAACGTGCGTCAGACCTGATTACTGCGTCAGCGAATTTGGCCGCTTTTGCTACAGGCTATGGCCTGATCGTGACGCTCGACACTTTTATCGACACCGCCGGAACGCCGTCGCAGATCATCTTAACTGCCCCGGCATTGCAACCTTTGTGCACAGCCTATGGACTAGAGGACGCGAGACAGGGCGACTTCGCGGCGATATATAACATCGTTATCACGGAACCGGCGCTCTTCAGGGCAATCAACGATCTGATTGCAGCGATCACATTCCCGCATTGTTCCACTGTCAACTGTGGACGTGTAGTCGACAGCATCCGGCGTATGATCTCGCCCACGCTAACGGAGGGCGCGGCATGGCAAGCGATGCACCACGAGCACTAAACGTCTCTAGGCCATATCAGGAATGGATCAGCAAGCAGTCTACCGGCCCCCGCCATGCCGATCCCGCTTTTGTTCCCGGGGCTGTCACTACAGAACTTGTGCACCGCACCTGGGTCATCATGAACCGGTTTCTTGAATATCGGAAGCGCGGAAACCAGCCGCTTACGGCTCCAGATTTTCCCCAGTGCACATAAATCAGGGGTTTTGCTGACAAGCCGCAAGGCTTCGCCGCGGTCGGCAGCGCGGCCAGGAAGATGGAATGAGCAATGGCCGATAGTCAATTTATAAAAACGGATACCGTACCTTTCATGCTGGACCGGCTAGCTGCGCAGTACGGCGTTCCCTTCACAAAGCGTTCGAAAGTCAACTGCCCAGATTTGCTCAACGTGAGCATTGCCGCTCCGGACCAAAGCCCGCGCCCGGCAAAGCCGTCCG
>CAWAVJ010000046.1:0-31502 GCA_963785355.1 uncultured Alphaproteobacteria bacterium | reverse complement strand
TCTAGATCAAGCATGGCGGGGGTGGCAATGCACGGCGAGAGTTCCAACAGTATAAGCGCCGAGGGCAACACGGTTCAACGCTGGGGCGGCCGGGTGCCGATCATCCTCGGCGCAACCGGCCACCGCAATATCGATCCAAATGATCAGAGGTTGAAAGACGCACTTCGGAAACAATGTCGGAGATCGCGCAAAGACTGCAGGCATTCTCCCTTTGTCGTTCTCTCAGCGCTTGCCGAGGGCGCCGACCGCCTTATTGTGCAAATTGTGATGGAAGAACTATCGGCGGATTTGATGCGGTGCTGCCGATGCCGGAGGAGGACTATTAGCGCGACTTTGGCCCGGAGGATTTCAAGAAGGAATTCCGGGAGCTGTTGGATCGCGCACTGTACGTAAGAGTGGCTGCGGTGCCGCCCGGCGAGGCATGGAAGGCGGATGGCGAGCCCCGCAATGCGCAATATGCACGCGCGTGCGCTATGATTACCGAACATGCACAGATTTTGTATGCGATTTGGGACCGCAGGCCGACCAGGCAGACGGGCGGCACCGCCGACCAAGTGAGTTGGTTCGAGCGTGGCTCCGCTCCTCGCGAATACTCGCTGTACAGGGATGCAAAGCCGGCGCTTGCGCCTCTGGAACCGGGGTTGAGCGTGCTCATTGATCCAGCCTCCGCTAGGTTTCGCTCTGGGAAACAAGACAGCCACAGGCTGACAAAAGCGACATAGGTTCAATCTTGAAACGGACGGATAATTATAATCGGGATGCTGCGCACAATCGGGGTGCGATTATGCGATCCTCGTCGCTTGCCGGGGAAGCCGGGCAGATGGCTAAAGCACTAAGCATCACCGATACCGTATACCAGTCCGCGAATGCCTTATCCGCGTTTTTGCTCGCAAGATCAGTAATTCCATCCGTTGGAACTACATCCTCGCAATTGCGGCGGTCGTGGCATTCAACTTTGTAAACCAAAAGAGTTATGCATCCTGGGTTTATCTAATAATTACGTGTGTGATGGTGATGGTTGGCGGCCGAATTTGGTTCTTGTCATTTGACAACCGCTACCTCGAATATCGTTGCTTAGGAGAATCGATGCGCATCCTGTTCTTTTGGCGCATTGCAGGCGTGGGGCGGTCAGTTTGGCTAGCTTATTTGTCCCGCCAGCCCGGTGCTGTGCATTGGGTCAGACATGCGGTCCGCTCCATAGAGTTCTGCCAGGATTGTCAATTGGCGGGGCAGAACGCAAATGCTAGCACGCATTCGGACGGGGTTCTCGCTGCAACGAGTTCCTGGGTCGAGAACCAACTGGCCTGGTTTGTTGTCAAAGAGCGGCACCATTTTGATATTTATTTATTCTGGAAGAAAGTCGCTCAACTATCCATAGGCGCTTCTTTTGCGGCAGCCGCGGGAATCGGGATTCTCACCATTTTGCCAAATGGACATGAAGGATCGTTGTGGGATGTTTGGGTGAAGCCAGACGCATATGGCAACCTTTGGCAATTGGCTTTCGGCTTGTTTGCAGCCATCGAGCTTTCTGCACGCGACCGCCGTATGAACCTCGATTTGATGAAGCGATATGCCTCCCAAAAGCAAATCTTCGAGGCGGCTAGCCGAGCCCTAGGGGATCCAACGGCGCAGTGGAGCGCCGGGAAGTGCTCGAAGAACTGGGCGAGGCGGCCTTGCAGGAGCAGACGGAATGGGTGTGGCTCCGGCATAACCACCCGTTCGAGAATCATAAATGAATGGTCCGTCTTCTGAACCTAAGCCGACCACTTATGCTCAAATCGAGCGTTACTGCTCCCGACCCGCAGCGGCCTAAGTTGCACGGGGTATTAAGCGCCAGATTTTGAGCGCCCGCAGCGTCCAAAACCCGCCTCGCGACGACTGGGGGCGGGCATCGATGCTTACGAGAACTCGCCTCACAACAACATTTCCCTTTAATACCGGGGTCCAGGGGCTAGCCCCCTGCCTTTTCCAAAGCCCCGGCCCAGCAATCGCCTGCTGCGAAACGCTTCGTCTTCATCCGCGAACGCCACGGTTTGCGGCGCACGAAGAAGAATAACTGCCAGGATCGCGATTGAGAACGCGCTGAGAAACCGGCCTCTATCGCTAAGGCGAAACCGCATGTTCCCCGTTTTGCCCGCTCATGACTTCGTCCACCCGCGTCAGAAGATAGTTCCGGATTTCCTCCGGCCACGTGCTCATGGCCGCGGCAAGTGCGCCGCGCTTTCCGCCGTAGAGCATGCGTGCGGCTTCCTCGAAATTCGGGCGGTCTCCGGCAAGCGCCGACATCAGCCAATAGACTGGATCGGCGTCAGGGGTTGCGCGATCTGTTGACCGGATTGCGTCTTCCACGAGCCTGCGCAGCGCAGCGGATGCGCCTCCGCGCTGCCTTTCAAGCCAGTGCCAATGCCGCGGCAGCAAGGTAACTTCGCGGGCGGAAACGCCAAGCCGCGGACGCCCTGCGGGCTTGGCAGAGAGTTGCGCCACCGCGCGTTCGACCGCTTCGCCGATGCTGCCGCGCAGGTCGAAGTCGACCTGCCGCCCGCTGCTTTCTTCGAAGATGACGATGCCGGGCTCGGCTGTGCAGTTGGCAGTCGCGCCCATGACGGCCGGCAATACCGAACCCAGGCTCCCTCGCTTGAGGAGGCGCGTACCTTGAAATGCCACGAAAGTTGCCTGATGCATGGCGAGGTTTTATCCGGGTTAAAACCGCCCGTCAAGATCTACCAGGATGAAAACCGGTAAGGAGTGGCGCGAACAGGGGCGCGTCGAAACGGGCGAAAGTCTGGCAGCCTTCGAGGGGCTTCGGCGACCGGATCAACGCCTTAACACCTGCGCGCGCGGCAGCGAGCCAATCGCGCTCCTTGCGGTCGCCGATCAGCACCGCCGCGCTGGGCTGAACGCCGGCTGCGGACAACAGGAATTCAAGCCCGCGCGGGTGCGGTTTAAGAAAGCCTGCGCCCTCGTCCCCCGCGCTGACGATGAGATCGGCGGAGAGCCCGAGCGCCGCAAGTTTCGCATGAGCCGGGTAGTCCGAGAGAATGCCTATGGTTTTGTTCTTGCGCCGTAGCCCCGCGAAAAGCCCGGCCACGCCTGGGTATATGCAGCGGGCGAGATAGGGAAGCGGCCTGCGCCCGATCCACTCGGCGGCAATCGCCCGGACCGTTTCCGCCGGGCAACCCAGGAGGGCGGAGGTCCGGGCAACGGCGGCAGCCTCGAAGTTTTCCGCTTCCTCGTCCGCCAATTGCTCGCGGATGCGGCGATAGGTCCTGAGCACCGCGATGGGCTTCCAGTCCCGCTTGGCCGCCGTTTGCCATAGCAAGCCGGGCGCCATGCGCAGGCGCAGCAGGCGTTGGTTATAGAGCGTTCCATCGACGTCGAAGACAACGAGCTCGATGCCGGCCCAATCCGCTGGGCGAAGGACGGGCGGCGTCATCGAATGACGATGTACCGCTGCTTGGCGAACGCTTCGAGCAGGGGGATATCCACAAAGGTTAGAGTGACGAACAGCGCGGAGATCGTGGCTACGATCGCCAAAAGCCCACGCTCGCGGAAGAGTTTCTCAGGTCTCTGCGCCGATGACGCCGGTTTCATCGCCAGCGCCAGGTAATACGAAAACAGCACAACGATGCCCGGCATCAGCAAGGCGAGCCATTCGGCCAGCACTACAGGTCCGTGCAACGCGCGCTGTACAGCGGAGCGCTTGCATTTTTCTGGATGGTAGCGGTCGAAGTCGCGGTCGAGCCATTCGTTGATGTCGTAATTGGCCGAAGCGACGCAGACCGCCATGACGAGGCCGAGCGCGGCATTCGCGGCCAGGGATTCCACGCGGACGCCCCGGAGTTGATAGGCCAGCGCCATGCCGGGCACGATGAAGACGTGCTTCGTGGCATGATCGAAGCGGGCGATTGCGAGGTAATCGGCAAATGTGCCGCGCCTGCCGCTACCCCGGCGGTTCGCGTTTGCCGGTTTCGTTGCCGCGAACCTGGCGGTGTGTGCGATTTCCATGCCTTGGCTCATTGTCACAACGCGGGCCTATATCGATGCGCGGCACGAGATTTACGCGAGCGCCCCTCCCGTGACGCCGGCAATCGTGCTGGTGCCAAATCGCGTGCTGCGGCTGTGGCCCTGGCCCATGTACGGCAGAACGGACTCCAACCTCGATTTCGCACGCAACGCCATCGATTTCGACGGATCGCTGCTCTATGGCCTGCTCAATGCGCCGGATGCGCTAGCGCGCGCCTGCGCGCTTCCGGGGCGCGCCGTGTTCGTGTGGCGCGGACCTAACGATCTAGCCCGCGCGGATTGTTCAGGGCAATAAATAGGCGTTGGCGCCGAACAGAACGAGGCAGATCCCG
This sequence comes from uncultured Alphaproteobacteria bacterium, assembly GCA_963785355.1. Classification (GTDB taxonomy): domain Bacteria; phylum Pseudomonadota; class Alphaproteobacteria; order Rhizobiales; family Rhodomicrobiaceae; genus Rhodomicrobium. The sequence continues at coordinate 27,147 of CAWAVJ010000046.1, read as the reverse complement.
ATGACCTTGGCGACCTCGACATCCCACCCGAACAGGATATTGGAAACGCCGAGCTTGGGCGACACGCAAAGCGCCAGGATGTTGCCGACGATAATCAGCGGCCAAATCAACATCAAGGGCAGCAAGATGATGGCCACTGGCACGGCTCCAAACTGTTTTCTTAAGGAGTCCTGCTGACCGTATGTGAAGCGCGCGATGGCCAAGCTGAACAGAATGTATAGCACAACGAAATCTAAAGGCGGCGACGGCACATTGATATGATAAGTGGCAAACTGCCACCGCAAATAGTCGATAAGCTTTTCGCCAAAAGGATAGAAAGCCGCCCGGTAGACGCTTAGCATTGCATTGAGCCCGGGGGCGAGCCCAAAGTTTATGTACTTCTCCAGCATGCTGAACAAGGAAATAGCGCCGACGAAGACGCCGATCCACCGGAAGATACTCATGACGCAACTCATCCGCTATGGCTGCCGACCTGCACGGTCCACGCAACTTGCTACAATCAGAGATTGCACCAAGAATGCCTAATTATCGGTGAAGGAAATCCCCGTACAGACGCCAAAATTGCATTCCCCCAGCTTGACAGCCTTTGGGCAGCCTTCCGGCCTGCAAGAGGCGCATGGCGTCGGCGCGCTCGAACAGGGTCAGGCAGCGCCGCGCTGCCAACCCCTGATCGGACTTGAGATAAGCGTCGCGGGCGCGGATGTACTAAGAAAGGTCCGACGCGCGGACCGATGCCTAAGCGAGTTCGAGCCTCAAGGTCTTGCCCAGTGTTTTTGCCGCGCGTTTCAGTGTAGCGAGGGTCACACTGTCGTTGTCAGGATCGAGCAGGCGGTCAAGCTGCGCGCGCGCCGTTCCCATTTGCTCGGCCATGGCGGTTTTGGTGAGGCCCTTCTGCTTCATCGCTTCGGCGATCTGTGCGGCGATCACCTTTTTGGTGGCGGCATAGGCCGCCTCTTCAAGGATGCCCTCTTCGGCAAGGAAGCTCTCCAAACTGCTGCCGTGGTGCTTTTTTTGGGTCATGCAGTCATCTCCTTCAGCCGCTTCATGGCAAGCTCGATCTCGTCCGGCGCGGCCCGAAGGCTTCATTCAGTATGTCTTGCGAGGCGGAGCAAGGAAACATACTACTACGTGATCGCCGGTAATAACAGGCTGATGCAAATCGCATAATCTGCCTATGGATCGAGCGTATAAAATCGTAATTATATCGCCCACCTTACATTTTTCTCTTACCTGTTTCTCTGTTGCGGCCCCATCGGAAGGGTTGCTATATCCAATATTCCAGGTGTCACAATAGTCCTCGGCCCGCGCAGTGCTGCCAGACAAGGCCGTAAGCGTCAGCATGGCTACAAATACCCCGCCGATGGTGGCGGCAAATCTCGATTTCCGGTTATCCATGACAGTCCCCCTTGTTGGCTTTCCCACGCTAGCCAATAAGGCCGTAGCGTGCGTTGCTCAAGGCATTTCCGATGATGACGGAATGGCAGGGGCCTCAGCCCGCCTGCAAGAGGCGCATGGCGTCGTCGCGCTCGAACAGGGCGAGGCATCGGCGCGCGGCCAGCCCTTGCGCGGATTTGAGATAAGCGTCGCGGGCGAGTATGTATTTGGATAGATCGGCCGCACGCTCGATCAGGGGGGCTGCCTGCGGCCAAGGTGCCAGCCTGAACCCTGGATCGCCGCTTTGGCGCGCGCCCAGGACCTCGCCGCCGCCGCGCAGCCGCAGATCCTCCTCGGCGATCACAAACCCGTCGTCCACTTGCCGCAGGATATCGAGCCGCGCCTTGGCGGTCTCTGAAAGCGGCGCCTTGTAAAGCAGCACGCAAGAGGATTGCGCCGAGCCGCGCCCCACGCGCCCGCGCAACTGGTGGAGCTGGGCCAGGCCGAACATCTCGGCGTTCTCGACAATCATCACCGTGGCGTTGGGCACGTTGACGCCCACCTCGATGACGGTGGTGGCCACCAGAATCAAGGTTTCGCGCGCGGCGAAGGCGGCGATGGCTGCATCCTTGTCCGCGCCGGAGAGCTTGCCGTGCACCAGCCCCACGCGCTCGCCGAAGATCTGGCGGAGATAGGCCGCGCGCTCCTCGGCGGACGTCATTTCGCGCATGGTATCGCTTTCGACCGCCGGGCAGACCCAGTAGACCTGCGCGCCTTCGCCGAGCGCGCGATGCAGGCCCTGAACCAGCTCCTCCAGCCGGTCCTGCGGGATCGCGCGCGTCGAGACGGGCTTGCGGCCGGCGGGCTTCTCCGTAAGCTTGGACACATCGAGGTCGCCGTGGACCGACAAGAGCAGTGTGCGCGGGATCGGCGTCGCGGTCATGACGAGAATATCGGCATCGCCGCTGCGGGCCTTTTCCTGGAGCGCCAGCCGCTGGGCCACGCCGAAGCGGTGCTGCTCGTCCACGATGGCGAGGCCGAGATCGTTGAAAATCACGTCGGGCTGGAAGAGCGCGTGCGTGCCGGCGACGATCTGGATCGCGCCCGCGCCGAGCTTTTCCAGGAAAGCCCGCGCGCGCCTTGCCTTGCTCGCGGCCCGACAGATAGCCGAGCGTAACGCCGGCCGCCTCGCAAAGCGGCGTCAGCGTCTCGAGATGCTGCCGCGCCAGTACGTCGGTCGGTGCCATGATCGCGGCCTGCGCCCCGGCCTCGACCGTTGCCGCCATCGCAAGTGCGGCGACCACGGTCTTGCCCGCGCCGACATCGCCTTGCAGCAGGCGCAACATGCGGCGCGGTGCGGCCATATCCGCTTTGATCTCGGCCAGCGCCTGCTCCTGCGAGCGGGTGAGCTGATAGGGCAGGGCGGCGCGCATCTTTTGGGCGAGGTGCCCGCCGCCCACCAGCGAGCGCCCGGCAAGCTGCCGGTAGCCGCGCCGGACGAGCGCGATTGCAAGCTGGGCGGAGAACACCTCGTCAAAACCGAGCCTTTCGCGCGCCTTGGGCCAAAGCGCGATATCGCCGGGCGATTGCGGCCTATGCAGAAGATGCAGCGCGCCCGAAAATGACGGCCAGCCCTCGGCCTCCACAAGCGAAGCATCGAGCCATTCCGCGAACTCCGGCAGGCGGGCGAGCGCGCCGCCCATGACGCGGTAGAGCAACTTCTGGGTAAGCCCCAGCGTCAGCGGATAAATGGGCTCGATCGCGGGCAGCTTGGCGGCTTCGGCGGGCGTCAAGATATAATCCGGGTGCGCCATCTGGAACCGCGCGCCGTACTTCTCCACGCGCCCCGAAACGAGGCGTGGCTCGTTCAGCGGCAACAGTCTTTTGACGGCGTCCCGGCCGCCATGGAAGAAGACGATGTCGAGGCTGCCGCTCTCGTCCTCGCTGACCACGCGCAGCGGTGCGCGCGCGGCGCCTTTGGGCGGAGCGCTGTATTTCACCGGCCTCACCAGTAGCGTCGCGATACCTCCCGGCGCCGCACTCGCGATGGAAGGCGAAAGCCGCCGGTCGAGATAGCCCGCCGGCAGGTGCCATAAGAGATCGATCACTCTGGGCGGCGAGAGCGGCTTGGCCAGAAACTTGGTCAAGAGCTCTTCGCCGCGCGCGCCAAGACCGCTGAGGCTTTTCAGCGGCGCGTAAAGGCCCTCTTCGCCATGCGTCGCGGCGGGGGCGGAGGGTTCGTCTGGCTTCGGAAGCGTCATGCGCCCTGGAGATGAGCGCAATTCGCGGCCATGCCAAGGCGCTTCGCCCAATTGAAGGGTATCGCTCATGCGCCCGCACTATCGCAAACGATTCGTGCAAGAACGAAGCAGAACGTCCCGCCCGCCCCCGTTTTCCACCTCGTTCGCAACCCAATGCTTGAGTGGACCGGATCAAGTCGTCAAGAACGCCAAAACGCGAATCCGGTCGATTTCGGCTTGCAGCCAAGTCCAATCCCGCCTGCAAGGCAGTAATTCATCCGAAGTTAAGCAGACTGATCATCGTTGAAGCCATTTAATGATTTGCTCGCGGAAGCCTTGAGACATCTGCTTGGCGAGGAAGTCATTCAAGCGTTGCGGGTCGGGTGCGTCGGCTCGGCTCGCCAACTTCCTCCCAGGTCTCATAGATGGCTCTGGAGCACTCAGCCCTTCATCGCCATCAGCACCAAAGCGCTTTGCTTCCTGACAAATTTCATCTAGTATTTCTTCAAGTGCGGCTTTGCGCTCATGCGGAATACGGTAATCGCATACGCTCGTGTGGCAGCCCGCCGATGAGCAGAGCTTCATATATACACAGTGACATCGAGATTCTCTGTTGGCTTTATTTCAAAAGTGATCAAGTCAAAATGTCTACCTGGCACCCAGGGGTAGGTCTTATAACTGGCTAAAGTCACATCCGGGCGGGACCATTTTCCATCGGCGCGGCGCCCACCTTGTGCTGTGATTTCTACAATCACGGCAGTCTAACCGGGATCCGGTGCTCCAATTCTCCTAATCACTTTCGACATCGAGACGCGAGAATTACAGGTCCCTTCAGGCCTACTTGGGATCTGCGTGGGCTATGTCACTGACCGTTTTGTAACTCCTGGTCGGCGGCGTTCATTTTTTTTGTTTGGCGGCATGCACGAATACGAACCGTTTGGCGTTGTTTTCGCAATTTGGCTTTTATCAGCAGGATGCTTCGCGATATTCTGGGGGCTGGCCGAGCTTATCGAATTAGACGAGCGTGTTTTTGATCGCGTTAGGTTAATCTGGGTGCTTTTGTCGCTGCTGGTTGGAGTTGTGTCGGGTGTTTGGGTTTCCGCCCAAGGTGCGCACGAAATAATCCGCCCCAACGCGCTTATTCACGAATTAACATGTCTAGTCAACGACGTTCAAACTATTGGGAATAGCCATCATTTGAGCTTCGTGGAAATGCGCTCGTTTGGGATTTGCATGCGGATACGCTAGCCCAGCACACAACAAGTCCTCGGTTCCGGAATAGCCTCGTTTTTCAGATTGCGCAAAAGACGGTAGTATTGTTACAGACGTACGGGATGCTTGCTGTAGGGGACTATTCCGTGGCCAGCAACTGCCTGCTCATATTAGGTTCGATGCGTTGTGGTTATCTGACATCCCCGTGAGTGAGCAGTTGGTTCATGATCACCTATCCGTTATAAGTCGATGCCCTTCACATGACAGTGCACCACACAGAGGTATGCCGAGAGAAAGCACCTCTCTGTTGTAGGTGGACGGTTTCCCTACCGAGGGTTCACGATTTCGTAGTCGCCATCCTTGGCCCGGATTTCGCGCGTCCGCGAGCGTACAGCACAACGTGTTCGATGCGCGCCGTAAAGCTTCTGCATCGCCACCGGGCTCGGCAAGAACCGGATTGCATGCAGCCATGTCGCGCCAGTCTTTCGTTTGATCGAAGCATATCGCCTTACATCGAAAACTGCGCTCCGGGGCACGCGGTTAAGGCCGGGGAACCAGTGGTGCGGCAGGCGATCTATTGCTCAGGGGCCGTCAGGATGGTCATTCTTGCTGTTCCAGCTTGGCCAGCGCTTCGCGGCAGTCTTTCACGAGCGGAGGAAGCTGAAGGGATGCGATGCGCCAAATTGGTGGAATCTCAATCGTATCGTAACCGTGGCGCAGCCGGTTCCCAAGGCCCCGGAACTTCTTCCAGGGATACCCCGGAATTAGCACCGCAGCCTGCTCATCGAGTTTCATGGCTGCCTCCGTGATCCTTTGCAGGCACCGCTCCACGGCATCGCGGGTCTTGCGATCCTTAGCGAAAGCCTCCTCATCGAGGCCGGCGATATAGCGTCGCGATGGCTTCGCCGTTTTCGATAATGTCCATGAGGCGTTGAGCTGGCTTGTTAGAAGGCAAGGATGCGATCCCTGTCGATCTCGGCCTGAAAACGGGGCTTTCTCGCCGGTTCGGAGATCAAATCCACGTGCCGCCCCAGTGTCTTCTCCAGCCGTTGTTGCAGCTCGTCCAGGAATTCGAAATAGTCGAGACCTTGCGGGGTGCGTTCGGGGTCGAGCTGCACGGCCAGGTCGATATCGGAATCCTCATTGCCGTCCCCGCGGGCGATGGAACCGAACAAAGATAAACTTACGACCCCAAGCTCGCGCAGCTCGGTTTCGCGGTCGCGCAATCTTCCGATAATGGCATTCCGGTTCATGGAGGCACTATAACCCAGGTCATTCCTTCCTTGCAATTCGGCCTTGAAGGCTGCGGAGCGCGGCTGCAATTGCTGGGGTATCGCAAGGGATTGCCCCCGCGCCTATATTGCGCGAAAGATTGGCGAATCAACCGGCGCGGGCGCGCACAAGCAGCGAAGCGATAGCGCAAACACTCGCGCTCAAGCAGCGAAGCGATAGCGCAAGCGTTTGCGCGCGATCCACAGGGCATTTTCATGGACGGGCTTGAAATCCGGCGCAAGCGCGCGCTTTATCGCGCCAATCATCGCGGCACCAAGGAGCTGGACCTCATCCTGGGGCGTTATGCGAGCGAACGCCTTCCAGCCATGGACGAGGCTAAGCTTCTGGCTTCGAGGAGTTTCTTGCGCTGCCGGATACCGATATCGATCAGTGGGTTCGCGGCTTTGCGGCGCCCGACGGGATTGCGGCTTCCGTGGCGGACATCCGCAGCTATTTGGGTTTGGAGACGTAAAAGACCCCCTCATCCTGTCCTTCTCCCCGAGGGGAGAAGGAACGCCAGAACCACCCGCAGCGCTAGTTATTGGGTCCCTCTCAACCGCATCCGCTAGCGGATGCGGATACTCGAGCGGCAAGCTCGCCAAGGCGAGCTTGCTGGGAGAGAGACAGAGTGAGGGGGTTTTGGAGTTGCATTAAAGGTAGCAGCCTTGCATGGCAGTGAAAGAGGACACTCTCGATAAGGCGAAAGCGCCCACGGCGCTGGACAGGCTCGCGGGCGGCGAGGGCACCATTATTGCCGCGGGCGTGCCGGAAGGGTACGACGCCTTTCTGCTCGCTGCCACGGCCCGCGGCTTCCCGCCGATACCGCAGTTCCAGCAAGCGGTGCTGCACATCGCCCGCGACGACCAGCGGCTCGCCGCCATCCGCAGCCAGCTTGAGTTCTTCGCGCCCGGCGCCGAAATCCTGAGCTTCCCGCCCTGGGATTGCGTACCATACGACCGCATCTCGCCCGACAGCGACATCGAAGCCCGCCGCATCGCCACTTCGGCCCGCCTTGCCCACGCCAAGGGCGGCAAGCCTGCGCTGATCCTGCTCACGACCGTCAACGCGGCGCTCCAGCGCGTGCCGCCGCTCTCCGCGATCAAGAAGCCGCCGTGCGCATTGCCGCCGGCACCCGGCTTCCGATGGAGCAGGCGATCGCCCGGCTGGAAGCATCGGGCTTCCACCGCACCGGCACGGTGATGGAGCCCGGCGAATACGCGGTGCGCGGCGGCATTCTAGACCTGTTTGCGCCCGGCCACGCGCGCCCCTGCCGGCTCGACTTCTTTGGCGACACGCTCGAAAGCATCCGCCAATTCGATCCCGTCTCGCAGCGCACCCAGGCCGCGCGCGAGCACATCACGCTCCTGCCCATCAGCGAGTTGCCTCCGGCGAGGGGCCAATCAAGCAGTTCCGCCAGCGCTATGTGGAGCTGTTCGGGCCAAAGAAGGGCGACGACGCGCTTTACGAGGCTGTGTGCGCCGGCAGCCGCTATCCCGGCCACGGAGCACTCGCTGCCGCTGTTCTACAGCCACATGGATACGCTGTTCGATTACCTGCCGGATGCGGTCATAACACTCGACCACTTGGGCGAAGATGCCAAGAACAGCCGGGCTTGAAACCATCGCCGACCATTATGAGGCGCGGAAGGAAGGGCTGGAGCACCGCTCCTTCGGCGCGCCGCCCTATAAGCCGCTGCCGCCGGAGGCGCTTTATCTGACGCCCGAGGAGTGGGAGCGGCAGCTTTCGGGCCGGAAACTGCGCCTGTTCACGCCCTTTGCGCAGCCGCCGGCGCTGGGCCTCATCCAGATCGACTTCAAGGGCAAACAGGGCCGGAACTTCGCCATCGAGCGCGCAAATCCTCCGAGAAGCTGCTTCCCGCCGTGACGGAGCACATCCGCATGCTGCAAGGCATGGGCAAGCGCGTCATCGTCGCCTGCTGGACCAACGGCGCCCGCGAGCGGCTCGGCGCGATGACGGCTGCGCATGGCATCAAGGAAATCGAGAAAGTCGCCACCATCGCGGACGCGCGCAAAGCCGCGAAAACCGCGATCAGCTTCGCGCTTCTGGGCCTCGAAAGCGGGTTCGAAACGCCGGATCTGGCCATCGTCGCCGAGCAGGACATCCTGGGCGACCGGCTGATCCGCCGCCGCAAGGCCAAGAAGGCCAGCGACGTGCTGATCGAAGCGTCGAGCCTGACGCCCGGCGACCTGATGGTGCATGCCGATCACGGCATCGGCCGCTTCATCGGGCTGAAGACCATCGACGCGGCGGGCGCCCCGCACGACTGCGTCGAGCTCGAATATGCGGGCGGCGACAAGCTGTTCCTGCCCATCGAGAACATGGATCTCCTGACGCGCTACGGCTCGGACGATGCGGGTGCGGCCCTCGATAAGCTTGGCGGCGCGTCGTGGCAGGGCCGCAAGGCGCGGCTCAAAAAGCGCATTCGCGAGATGGCGGAGGAGCTTATCAAAGTGGCGGCGCTGCGCGAGACCAAGCCCGCGCCGGTCTTCCAGGTTTCCGACGGCGCCTACACCGAATTCCTGGCGCGCTTCCCCTATGACGAGACCGACGACCAACTCGCCAGCATCGAGGCCGTGACCGAGGACCTGGCCAAGGGCAGGCCGATGGACCGGCTCATCTGCGGCGATGTGGGCTTCGGCAAGACCGAGGTTGCGTTGCGAGCCGCGTTCGTCGCCGTGATGGAAGGCAAGCAGGTCGCGGTGGTGGTGCCGACGACGCTGCTCGCCCGCCAGCACTTCCAGACCTTCTGCGAGCGCTTCCGGGGCTTCCCGGTCAAGATCGCGCAAGCCAGCCGCCTCGTTTCCGCGAAGGACATGACGCGGATGCGGGAGGAGCTGAAAAACGGGCAGGCCGACATCGTGGTCGGCACGCACGCGCTGCTCGCCAAATCCATCGAGTTCAAGGATCTGGGCCTGCTCATCGTCGACGAGGAGCAGCATTTCGGCGTGGGCCACAAGGAGCGGCTCAAGCAGCTTCGCGAGGATGTGCATGTGCTGACGCTGACAGCGACGCCGATCCCGCGCACGCTGCAACTGGCACTCACTGGCGTGCGCGAGATGTCGGTGATCGCCACCCCGCCCGTGGACCGGCTGGCCGTGCGCACCTTTATCACGCCGTTCGATCCGGTCACACTGCGCGAAGCGCTCTTGCGCGAGCGCTATCGCGGCGGGCAAAGCTTCTACGTGGTGCCGCGCATCGCCGATCTCGACGATGTCGCCGCGTTCCTCCGCGAGCAGGTGCCCGAAGTCCGCTTCATGCAGGCGCATGGGCAGAATGTCGCCGTCGCAGCTCGAAGACATCATGGCCGCGTTCTACGACAAGCAGTTCGACGTGCTGCTCTCGACGACCATCGTGAAATCCGGGCTCGATATCCCGAACGCGAACACGCTGATCGTGCACCGCGCCGATATGTTCGGCCTCGCCCAGCTCTATCAGCTCCGTGGCCGCGTGGGCCGCTCGAAACCGCGCGCCTATGCCATGTTCACCATCCCGCCCAACGGCAAGATCACCGCGCAAGCCGAAAAGCGGCTCAAGGTGCTGCATTCGCTGGACAGCTTGGGCGCCGGCTTCACGCTGGCCAGCCACGATCTCGATTTGCGTGGCGCGGGCAACCTGCTGGGCGAAGAGCAGTCGGGCCACATCAAGGAAGTCGGCTACGAGCTTTATCAGTCCATGCTCGAAGAGGCCGTGAAGTCGCTCAAGGAGCATGGCGCAGAGGACCGCGAGGAGCAGTGGTCGCCCACCATCAACGTCAGCCTGCCCGTGCTGCTGCCCGAGACCTATATCCCCGACTTGCAAGTGCGCCTCGGGCTTTACCGGCGGCTTTCCGGCCTGCACGAAAGTGCTGACCTGGAGAATTTCTCCGCGGAGCTCGCCGACCGCTTCGGGCCGCTGCCGGAGGAGGTGAAGCACCTCCTGACTGTGGTGCAGATCAAGAACTATTGCCGCCGCGCCGGCATTTCGCAGGTGGACGCGGGGCCCAAGGGCGCGGTCATCAGCTTCCGCAACAAGCGCTTCGCCAATCCGCAAGGGCTCGTGAAGTTCATGTACGATAACGGCGCCGCGGTTAAGCTGCAGCCGGATCACAAGCTGGTCTTCAGGGCGGAGTGGAACGAGGGCGTGGAGCGACTTCGCGGCGCGCGCGCGCTGGTGCGCGAACTGGCGGACGTGGCGGAGCACAAGGAGCCGGCGCTGCCGCAAACCGCCAGCGGGCAGGCCATGCCGCGGCTTAATATCGGCAAGCCGAAACAGCAGGCGCCCGCCGCACCCATCAAGAAGGCCCACGCGCCGGTCACACCGGCTGCTTTCAAATTGCCTCCGCGCGGCTTCGGCAAACGCGGCAGGTAAAGGCCGCGAGCTGACTTCGCGCACTTCAAAAACCACGACCCCGAGCACAGCTGCTTTCGGATCTCTGCCTAACGCAGCGGCCCAATGCGGCCATCACTATGCCAGAGCGTCGGCGCGGACTTCTTAATTATTGCGTACACCTATCTGCCCCTAACTTGGAGGGCCTAAAAATGCCTTACGTCACTCACTCACTTACTTTGATGATTCCGGTTATTCTCAAGTATCTTACTCACGAATTTCCCTTCATCCTCTTTGTCCATCCGCCGCAGTCCAATAACAAGCGGAGAATTAGGGCTCAGCACCAAGGGGCCATGAGGAAAAGGAGCAGGCTGCTGGTCGACTTTAATAACAGCTAGGAAGCCAGGAAGACCGACATTATAGACATCTATCCCGTCGAGGCACTCTTTGCGCGTGCTAATCATAGTAGACGAACCGAGGTCATCTTCATATCGGTAAATAAACGTTGTGAACGCTGTAGGATCACCGGGATCTTTCCGTAGGATCATGTCCTTAATTTGCGATTTGAATGGCCCAAGCTGCACTTCAGCGAAGCTTGGGCGCGTCGAAATGGACATCCGCCAAAGAATTGATAAAAGGCACAATTTTGTAGCCGCGTAGTCATATTTTGGAATCACATACCGACGTTGTCCTGTTGGACCTAATTGAATTGTCTGGGCCTCCAAATTTTGAAAAATAAGCTTTCGTGCATAATCTTCCCAGCAAGAAAAGCCACCATCACACTCTCCGCAGAGAAGTTCTCGATCATACTCACCTGTTTGACTTCTTTTGGGGTAAATAGATGGGTCTTTGTTCAATTTAAGCATCGGTCCACTTGGAGATTTTAAGGGCGCATGCCAAGACCGAGGAATAATGTGGGCCTCAACGAGATCTTTTTGTTTTCCACAAAGTTGACAAAGCATTTTATGTAATCTCCGCATTCACGCTCACGCCCCGCTCATGGCTTTGGCTTATCGACCGGAGGGAAGTAATCTTCGGCCTTTAGGTAGCGCTTCTTCTGCACCGCCGCTTGAGGTTCAGCGGCTTCCGTACTAGGAGTTGCAAGACGGGACTGATTTTTTGTAATTTGCAGCTCCGTAGATTCGCCTGAGGGAGAGGGATTCTTAGGCGGCTTTTTCTAAGCGTTTCCTTTTCGCAATTAGATCGGTTATCGAGTTTTTCTTGTAGTAATGTAAAAACTCTCTCTTCCGGCTTAGATCTATTTTGCTTCCCAAAAAGCTCTACCCACTCAAGCGCATCATTACCAGTTGCCAGCTTACCACAGACGGTATCAATCCATTCTGCAAAGCTTGGAGAGCGATCATAGTAAACTGATTGCCACTGGATCGCGCTGGAACTAGTTGATCGGAGCGCCTCTATAAACGTTTGTGATACCTCCATTTCTTCGAGGTATTGCACGATAAGTCGAAGGTCTTTTTTGTAAGTGTGTTCCGCTTCAATCGAAGTTAGATCACCAAAGCTTGGGTTTAAGTTTCTAGGACGATGCAATCCTACTGCACCCACACGCTCGGGAGCACCAAACCAAATCAATGCACAGGCACTCGCACAGATACATTCCGGCCCTTTGCAGATATTGAATCCAAAAATTTCGAGTTCGTTATTCCCGTCATCGGAATGCGTTGGAGCCTCGGCTTTTATAGAATAACTCCTAAGCAGTCTGCCGATTTCAATTGCCTGATAAACGTCACCGCCTGGAGAGGTAAGAAATACGCTCGCCAAAAACGGATGGTTTTCCCGATAAAAAGCAACAAACCTTTGGTAGTCACCTTCGACAATTTCGCCTCTTATTATGGCACTATCACAAAAGTGCTTTGTTGGATTTCCTTCATCGGTATAAATTAAGCAGCTAATCTCCGCTCCTCTACTTGGAACGGCAAAAGCCACTAACCACCCAACCACCATCAATCTCAAAAAGGAAAGCATATTATCGCTCACCCAAAAAAAACGCCTATGCCATAATGGCAAAATAGCTCCTTGCGGGTTTAGAAGCAAGTGAGCCTTAGCAGCAAAGCCGCCCGCACTGGGCTTGCGTCCCTGAATGTGCTAGGTTTCATTCATGATCCAGCTCTCTCAAGAAACCGAAGCCCTGGCCCAGCGCCTCGCCGCCGCGCAGCAGCTTTCCGTCGACGACGCCATCCGGCAGGCGCTCGAAGCGCGCGCCCGCGGCGCCGGGCTCGCCGCCGTGCCGGCGCCGGAGCAGCCGCGAGACAACTCCCCGGAGGCAATCGCCGCGCGCCGCGCCGCGCTTCAGCGTTTCGCCGCCACGGTCTCGGCACTGCCGGACCTCGATCCGCGCTCTGTCGAAGAGATCGTGGACGATATCAACCCGCTATGATCGTCATCGATAGCTCCGCCTTGCTCGCCATTGCATTTGTGGAGCCTGAAAAATCGGCGTTCGAGGGGATTATCGCCGGTCCGGGGCGCTGTCTCCTATCCGCCGTCAATGCCTACGAGACGGCAACCGTCTTGCGCACGCGCCGCGGGCTCGTAGCCGTGGAAGCGCTTTGGGAAATGCTCGAAAGCAAGGGTATCGAGATCATACCGTTCGATGAAATGCAGGTGCTGGCGGCGGCGGAGGCTTATGGGCGCTACGGCAAGGGCATCCATTCGAAAGCGCGGCTGAATCTGGCGGATTGCGCGGCCTATGCGCTCGCCAAAGCGATGAATGCGCCGCTTCTGTTCAAGGGAGACGATTTCGCGCATACGGACGTGAAAGTTTGCGCTTCATAGCGTGCGGTCAGGAGCGGCTTCGCGGTGCGCGAGCTTGCCGATGTCGCGGAGCGCAAGGAGCCGGCGCTGCCGCAAACCGCCAGCGGCGAGGCCATGCCACGGCTCAATATCGGCAAGCCGAAGCAGCAGACCCCCGCCGCGCCCGTGAAGAAAGCCCACGCGCCGGTCGCCCCGGCCGCCTTCAAACTGCCTCCGCGCGGCCGGCAAAGCTGTCCGCGCTGGGATGTCCGCCCGGACCGGCATTCGCCAGGCTCGAAAGATGCGGCCTGTAACAAAAGTTACAGACCGGCGGCGCGGCCGTGCGAGAGGATGCCGCCGCCGATGCACAACAACGGAAGGAGTTTCGCTTGATGACCCGTCCCATGACCTTTGCCAGCCGCACGCGGCGCGCCGCTGCAGGACTGGTTCTGACCCTCCTGGCCATTTTGGGGATCGGCACGCCCTGGACATGGATCGGCATCGTTCCATTGACGGCCGGGGCCATCGGCTGGTGCCCCTTCCAGGCGCTGCGCGACGTCTTGCGCAACAAGCGCAACGTCACTGGCGCCGGAATTTCGCTCCGGGCCAACCGCGGCCTTCATAGTGGGCACAGGGTTTAACGAACCGTTCGCATTTAATCCGGGGGCCGGAAATGACGTAGGAATATTGCAGCCGGGAGGCCCGCCCGACCCGCCCGCGCGTCATCCCAGAGACCGCCTTTGGCGGTTCCGGGACGGCGCATGGAGTGGCGGCGCTCAGCCGGCGCGCAGGATCGAGCGGCCGGCGAAGACCGCGGTATCATTCAGCTCTTCCTCGATGCGGATGAGCTGGTTGTACTTCGCGATGCGATCCGAGCGCGACATGGAGCCGGTCTTGATCTGGCCCGCATTGGTGGCGACCGCGAAGTCGGCGATGGTCGAATCCTCGGTTTCGCCGGAGCGGTGCGAGATCACGCACTTGAAGGCCGCGCGATGCGCCATGTCCACGGTATCGAGCGTCTCGGAGAGCGAGCCGATCTGGTTCAATTTGATGAGAATGCCGTTGGCGGAGTGCTCCTCGATGCCTCTGGCCAGGCGCTTCGGATTGGTCACGAAGATGTCGTCGCCGATGAGGTTGATCTTGCTGCCCAGCCTTTCAGTCTGTATCCGCCAGCCCTCCCAATCGTCCTCGGCCATGCCGTCCTCGATGGAGAAGATGGGATAGCGCGCGACCAAATCGGCATAGAAATCGACCATTTGGCCGGGCTCAAGGCTCTTGCCCTCGCCCTTGAGCTCATACTTGCCATTGTGGAAGAACTCGGTCGAAGCCGGATCGAGCGCAATCGCCACATCCTCGCCCGGCCTATAGCCCGCCTTCTCGATGGCGCGCACAATGAAGGCCAGCGCCTCATCGGCCGATTTGAGGTTCGGCGCGAAGCCGCCCTCGTCGCCGACATTGGTGCTGTGGCCGCCCTCTTTCAGCAGCTTCTTCAGCGTGTGGAAGATTTCGGAGCCCCAGCGGACGGCCTCCGCGAGCGTTGGCGCGCCCAGCGGCGAGATCATGAACTCTTGAAAATCGATCGGATTATCGGCATGGGCGCCGCCATTGACGATGTTCATCATCGGCACCGGCATGACGCGCGCATTCACCCCGCCCAGATAGCGGTAGAGCGGCAAATCGAGCGACTGGCTCGCCGCCTTCGCAACCGCCAGGGACACGCCGAGGATCGCGTTCGCGCCGAGCCGGTTCTTGTTTTCCGTCCCGTCCAGCATAATCAGCGTGTTGTCGATCCGGCGCTGCTCCGTTGCCTCCATGCCCTGCAGCGCGTCGAAAATTTCGCCGTTCACGGCATCGACAGCCTGCTGCACGCCCTTGCCCAGATAGCGCTCGCCGCCGTCGCGCTTTTCGATGGCTTCGTGCGCGCCAGTCGAAGCGCCGGAAGGCACCGCGGCACGGCCGGCGGAGCCGTCCTCCAGCAGCACGTCCACCTCGACTGTGGGATTGCCGCGGCTATCGAGAATTTCGCGGCCAACGATATCGGCTATAGCGGTCATGAGGGCACCTCATCGAGTGTCAGGTGAGAGTCTGGGAAGTCACCGCCGTTTTAAAGGACTCGCAGCCCCGGGCCAAGAGGCTTACATCCAGAACCATGAGTTTAGCACCGGAAGATACAACCAAAGCGCTCGTTCTCCTGTCCGGCGGGCAGGATTTGGCGGTTTGCCTGGCCTGGGCGCTGACCCGCTACGGCCATGTGGAGACGCTGGGCTTTGCTTACGGCCAGCGGCATAGCGTAGAGCTTGAATGCCGGCCAAGGCTGCGAGAGGCAATAGAAGCAGGCTTTCCCGAATGGCGGGCGCGGCTTGGCCCCGATCATGTTCTCGATCTCTCCATCCTTGGCCAGGTAAGCGATACGGCGCTCACAAGCGAGGCGGAAATCGCGCTAGGAGCCAATGGATTGCCCAATACCTTCGTGCCGGGCCGGAACCTCTTGTTCTTCACACTGGCCGCGGCGCTGGCATACCGGCGCGGCATCCGCGACCTTGTGGGCGGCATGTGCCAGACCGATTATTCCGGCTACCCGGACTGCCGCAACCAGACGCTTGAAGCGCTGAACCACGCGATAAATCTCGGAACCCAAGAGTGCTTCCGGATCCTCACGCCGCTCATGTGGCGGACAAAAGCCGAAACCTGGGGGATGACGCACGCACTTGGCGGCGCGGCCCTCGTGGATATCGTCGCAGAGCACACCCACACCTGCTACAAGGGCGACCGCGGGCACCGCCACGATTGGGGCTATGGCTGCGGCACGTGCCCCGCCTGCGAGCTCCGCGCGAAAGGCTACGGCCAGTGGCGGCAAAGTTCTTAGAAACGCCCGAATTCCCATGACTGTGGCGGCGCCAGCGTTGCAGCACAACTTCCGGAGCCGCCATGACAAATCAGGTGCCATCACTAATCGAGGTCTTCGTAAATTGGTTCCCCATGCTCCTTCTGATAGGCGTATGGATTTATTTCATGCGGCGGTTCGGAGGAAGGGGCAAGCTTACGACTTCGGAATATTACGAGCAATTCCTGCAGGAGCAAAAGCGGAACAACGAGGCGCTGGAGAAGATACTGGCCCGGCTGGAGCAGCGGCTCCCGCAATAAAAGATTGCAGCGGATCGCGCCGCTTCGCATATAGCGGCATGCGCGTATCGGCGCGCGGACACGCTGCGGCGCTGCCGGAATATGTATACAGTCAAGGAAATCTACACAACGCTGCAAGGCGAGGGCGCTCACACGGGCCGCGCCGCCGTGTTCCTGCGCTTTGCCGGCTGCAATCTCTGGAGCGGCCTCGAACGTGACCGCAGCCGCGCGGTCTGCCAGTTTTGCGATACGGATTTCGTAGGCGCCGATGGGCCGGGCGGCGGCAAATTCGCGGAGGCTCAAGCGCTGGCCCACGCTGCCGCCAAATGTTGGGATTTGACCGTTTCAAAAGCCCCCTCACCCCAGCCCTCTCCCGCAAGGGGAGAGGGGGCAGGGCGTGCCTGTTGCGAGGGTGTGCCCGAAGTCGCAGGGGATTCCCCTCTCCCCTTGCGGGAGAGGGGCAGGGGTGAGGGGGGGCACCTTGCAGAACCCTATGTGGTCTGCACCGGCGGCGAGCCGCTTTTGCAGTTGGACGGGCCCCTGATCGAAGCGCTACATGCCTGCGGCTTCGAAATCGCCATCGAAACCAACGGCACCAAGCCCGCACCTCCCGGCATCGACTGGATTTGCGTAAGCCCCAAGGCCAATGCGCCGCTGGCACTCACCTCAGGCGACGAGCTGAAGCTCGTTTTCCCGCAGGAGGGCGCAGAGCCCGCGCGCTTCGAGCAGCTTGACTTCCGCCACTTTTTCCTTCAGCCGATGGACGGCCCGGACGTCCGCGCCAATACCATCGCCGCGGCACGTTACTGCCTTGCCCATCCCCGCTGGCGCCTGTCGCTGCAAACCCACAAATTGATCGGCCTGCCTTAACTCCATGATGCGCATCTACAAAGAGTTCACTTTCGAGGCCGGCCATTTTCTGCCTATGGCACCTGCGGGCAATCCCAGCGCGCGCCTTCACGGCCATTCTTTCGTTGTCCGCGTGACGCTCGAGGGCGAGCCGGACCCGGAAACCGGGCTTATCGTTCCTTTCGAGCAGTTCCAGGTCGAGCTTGCGGGGCTGAAGGACAAGCTCGACCATAGGCTTTTGAACGAGATAGGCGGACTAGAGAACCCTGCGCTGGAACGCATCGCGGCCTTCATTTGGCGCGAGCTGACGCCCGGTTTGCCCGGCCTTGCCGTGGTCGAGGTGTCGCGTCCAACCTGCCGCGAAGGCTGCATCTACACCGGCCCGGAGCAGCGGTAACGCATAGCGCTTCCAGACGCTCCGCCCGGCTTGATTGAACGGGATCGAGGGCCATTTGGCTTTGATGCATCAAAACAGTACGGGGAAGCGGCCATGACCTCTGAGTTTAATCGAAGGCAGATCGTGCGGGCGGCATCGGGCTTGGTGACGGCGGGAGGAGTGGCGCTGATCGCACCGTCGCTCGCAATTGCGCAAGCGAAGGAAAAACAAGAAGAAAAAATGGAGGACGTGACCCCGCCGGAAGACCTGATGCGCGAGCATGGGGTGCTAAACCGCATCCTCCTGATCTACGAAGCCGCAATGCAAAAATTCGCCGGCAACGAGAGTTTCGATCCCGCCATCCTCTCCAAATCGGCCCAGATCGTACGCGATTTCATCGAGGACTATCACGAGATCAACGAGCAAACTCATGTATTTCCCCGTTTCAAGAAAGCAGGGAAGCTGGTTGAACTCGTCGACGTGCTTTTCCGGCAGCACCTGGCGGGGCGCGGGCTCACAGCAACAATCATGCGTCTTGCACCGGCAAGCGCCGCGCCGGGCGGGGAGCGCGCGCAAACGATCGCGGCCATGCAAGCTTTCATCAGGATGTACCGGCCGCACGAGGCCCGTGAGGATACAGTGCTATTTCCGGCGCTTAGAAGCGTCGTGACCGCCAACGAATTCGATTCCATGGGCGATGAGTTCGAGAAGGACGAGCTGCGGAAATTCGGCGAGGACGGCTTCGAAAAGGTTGTGAGCCAGGTGGCCAGCCTCGAAGAGGCAATTGGCGTCCACGATCTTGCCAAATTTACCCCGGCGGGTTGAAACATGGCAAGCCGGCAGCGGCAGTTGACAGGCGGGGCCGTGGCCAGTCCAAGGGCAAAACGATATTTTTCCGGGCTTTCGAGGAGCACCTTCCTTCTCGCCTTCGCGAGCTTCTTTTCCGATATCTCGACGGAGATGCTTTACCCGGTCCTGCCGGTGTTCCTGATCCAAACGCTGCACGCCAGCGGCGCCATCGTCGGGCTGGTCGACGGCTTCGCGCAGGCGCTGCAGAACATCGTGCAAGGCTTCTCCGGCGCGCTATCGGACAAGCTGCAAAGGCGCAAGCCCATCGCGCTTTCCGGCTATTTTCTATCGGCAATCGCCAAGCCGCTCATGGGATTGTCTGCCGTTTGGCCGCAGCTCTTCGCCGCGCGCGCGCTCGACCGGTTCGGCGCCGGCACCAGAGCCGCGCCGCGCGACGCGCTCGTTGCCGCCTCGGCGGATGAAGAGCACCGGGGCAAAGCGTTCGGGCTCGAAGGCTTCGGAGACAATGCCGGCGCCTTTGTTGGACCGCTTCTTGCGGTGTTCCTGCTTTACTCGCTGCACGTTGGCATGCGCAGCATTTTCTACCTTGCGCTGATCCCCGGCCTGCTGGCGTTTTGCATGGTTCTCCTGGTTAAGGAAGGCCGGGCGGACGGCGCTGCAAAGGCAAAAATCGATATCGGCATCGGCCAATTTCCCGCCGGCTACTGGCGCTATCTGGCGGCCACGGCGCTATTCGGACTTGGCAATTCCAGCAATGCGTTTCTTATACTCCGGACGCAGGATATCGACAGCTCGCTCAAAACCACGATCCTGATCTACGCAGCGTTCAATCTCGTGGCGGCGCTGGTTTCCTATCCCGCCGGTTTTCTCTCCGATAGGGTAGGGCGGAAACATGTCTTGCTAGCCGCGCTCGTTATTTTCACGGCCGCCTATCTTGGCTTTGCACTCACCCAGAATATTGCCGTCATCGCCGCGCTATTTCTGGTCTACGGCCTGTACCAGGGCATATTCCGCGCCGTTGGCAAGGCGCTCGCCGCGGACCTCGTTCCCGCACACTTGCGTGCAAGCGGCGTTGGCTGGTACAGCACCACATACGGGCTGCTGCAACTCGCAGCGAGCCTCATCGCCGGATTGCTTTGGGACCGGATCGGGCACCAAAGCGTGTTCGTTTACGGTGCTGCCTTTGGCGCCTTGGGATTTCTTGCGGTGCTCCTCCTGGTCCCAGCCCGCACGGCGCGCGCAAAACCGGAATAGCCGCTTGGCGCCAGCGTAGCGCCGTTATTTCAGAGGAAGGACAACGGGCCCAGAAACGGGGTCGGTGACGCCAAGGCCACCGCCGAGGTCTTCCAAGGTGTCCCGGAAACTGTCGAGCGTCGCGATCATATGCGGCCGTGCATTGGAGAGCGAATCCATGCCGTCCCACTCCGCAATGATGCAGTAGGTGCGATCCCCAGTCTTGATGATGTTCGCATGCCTGAGGCCCGGCCAATTGCGCTCGACCTTCTTGTGGGCATCGAGGAAGTCCTGATCGCGTCCTGGCTTTACTCGAAAACGCACGGCGTTGAATGCGGTCATAAACGTACCTCCAGCAATATCTTTCCAGCTTAAGTCTGCCGATGCGGCTTTGTTCCAGAGTGAAAGCCAGGTGCAGCCTGATTTTTGTTCCAGCGCCAGCATCCGCGCCGATGGTGCGCGTGCTGAGCGAGCGTTCCTCCTCGAACCGGTCGCAGCGTGGGTACGGTGAACCCTCGCCGTTTGTCGCGCGTGGCGAGCGGCCCGCACCAGCGGACGCAGCCGCGCCGAGTTTCAATTCGGCCGAGGCCGTCGTGCGGCTCTTGACGCCGGAAAACCGCGCGCTTCTCGCCATCATCCGGGACCGCAAGCCGCATTCGGTGGCCGAGCTTGTGGAGATGAGCGGCCGGGCGCAGCCAAACCTCACGCGAACGCTTGCGAAGATGGAAGCGGCCGGTTTTATCACGATGACGGCGGCCGGACGCCGCAAGACGCCGAGCGTCACGATCAAAAAGATCGTGGTCGAAATCGATCCTTACTCCGAGCGCGATTGCCTCAGTGTCGTGTAGGCCCTTACGCACCTTTACCGCTGCGGCTCAGGCTCGATGTGCCCTGCGGCATTTCCGCCGCCCCCGCCATACCTACCGCGGCGTGACTTTTGTTCCAGCGCGCGGCCTCCGGTAGCTGGTACGTTTGCGCTATCGAAACACCAATCCGGGGACCAAAGCTATGCAGCGCATGAAATTCTTCATCGACACCCACGACGCGGCCAAAGGCACTTTCCCGGCTGGCATCAGCAAGGAACAGTTCGCCGGCTTCTACGCTAAATTCGAAGAGGCTTGCCGGGCTGAGGGCGTGATCTCGCTGCGCGTTCATGCCGGCTTTGCGGACGGCCGCGCCTATTGCTTCACCATGGCTCCCGATGCGGATGCGGTGCGCCGGGCGCATGAGCGCGTAGGGCTCAACTTCGACAGCATCACCGAGGTCGTAACCTCGACACCGGGCGATCTCTTCTTCACAGCGGCGGCCTGACGGCTGCGGCGGGATAGCGCGCAATGAGCCTAATGACGGGAATACAGTATGCGGGCTATAGTCGGCGCATGCCGGCCGCACCCGCTCCAAGCTTATTTCCCTTCATCGCCGCGATGGCTCCGGGCAGCCGGAGCACGCTCGAAATCCTCGTTGCGCCGCATCTCTTGCAAGGGCGGCACGCAACTCGTCGTGCGGGGCGACGAGGTGGCGGGCGCCTATCTCGTCGAGGAAGGGGCGCTGCGCGTTTACTACACGAGCGAGGAGGGCCGCGAAGGCACGCTCTATTGGGTCGAGCCGGGGCAGTCCTGCATTCTGGCGCTGAACTGCACCTTCTCGCGGCTTGCCTATCCCGCCTGGGTCGAGAGCGACGGCCCGACCCGCTTTTCGGTTGTGCCAGGCGACGTCTACCGCACGCTGTTCGCATCCGACCCCGCCGTGCAGCGGTTCACGTTCGAGGCGCTATCGGGGCGGCTCTTCGAGCTGATGGCGCTGATCGAGGAGACGGCAAGCCAGGGGCTGGAGGCGCGGGTCGCCGCTTTCCTGCTGCGGCGGGCGAAGGGAGAAGAGCGCGTTGCCCTTACTCAGGAGCAGCTTGCGCGGCATCTATCGACTTCGCGCGAGGTCGTCTCGCGGGTGCTGCGCGGTCTTTCGGCGCTGGGGCTCGTAAGTTCGGGCCACGGCCAGATCGTCATTTTGGACAGCGAAGGCCTGCGCCGCATCGCCGGATAATACCGGCTCGCAGACCGTCGTCCCGGAAAACGCTTCTGCGCTTATCCGGGATCGTAAAATACACCGGCCTGAGTTCGTAACGATCCCGGATACGCCTGCGGCGTTTCCGGGTTGACGCCACCAGTGGGCGAAACAAAGAAGCACAACACAATGTTCGATACAACGACGATCCTTATCATCGGCGCATGCGCGGTTGCGGCCGGCCTCGCCGTACTTGCCCTCCTGATCCAGGGCGATCTTGCGCGCGCGGCGCGTTTGCGTCCGGGCCAGCGTTTGTTTCTAGCGGCCGGCCTCGGCTTGGGGATTCTCGCTTTCACGGTGAAGCTTGGCATTATTGGCGGGCTTACGCTGATCGGCTCGCGCGGCGACCGGCCCTTCGCCATTTCCGCGATTGCCGTCCCGCCCAAAATTGCCGAGCCCGCGATCGTTATGGGAACGGTCGAATGGGAGCCATTGCCGCTCACGGCCCCAGAGCCTGCCGGCAACCCATCCACGCCCGAAAAAATTGCGCTCGGCGCGCGGCTCTTCGCCGATCCGATGCTCTCCCGCGATGGAACCGTGGCGTGCATGACCTGCCACGACATCAAGCACGGGGGAGGGGCCGATGGGCGGCAATTCTCGCGCGGCATCGGCGGGCAGCTAGGCGGCCGTAACGCGCCAACCGTGTTCAACGCGGCGTTTCAAGCGTCGCAGTTTTGGGACGCGCGGGCGCATTCGCTTGAAGAGCAGGCGCTTGGCCCTATCGCCAACCCGGTCGAGATGGGCAGCACGGATTTGAACGCCGTGGTGGATCGCATCAAGGCGAACCCCTCCTACGCCGAGGCTTTTGCGGCCGCATTCGGCGCGGGCGAGCCCATCCGCATTGAGCGCGTAGCCCAGGCCATTGCCGCCTATGAGCGCACGCTCATCACGCCCGACGCGCCTTACGACCGCTTCGTGCGCGGCGACCAAGCCGCGCTGACACCCCAGCAGGTGCGCGGCATGGCCATGTTCGAAAGCGCGCGCTGCACCGATTGCCACGCCGGGCCGAATTTCAGTTCCGCAAGCTTTCTGACACCGGATCGCGGCGGTATAGGTCTGAGGCTTTTCCCGGCGCAGCCCTCGCCCTACGATGCGAAGTACAGCCTGACCGTGGACGCGGGCGCGCGGGCAAAGGGCGCTTCCCCAGGGCTTTGGCGCGTTCCCTCGTTGCGGAATGTGGCTCTAACCGCGCCCTATTTCCACAACGGCTCGGTCAGCGATCTCACCGAGGCTGTGCGGATCATGGCGGTCGCGCAATCGGGGCGCGTGCTGAGCGACCGCCCCTCGCTCGAACCGGTCGCGGCCTGGGTGCCCAGCGAGCGGCGCATCATGCGCTACAAGCCCACGCCCATCAGTGAGGCCGATATCGCCGATCTCGTAGCCTTCCTGCGGGCGCTCACCAGCGACAGGCTTGCAGCGGAGGCTAAGCGCTAGTACCTGGGGCCGCGATCAGCACAACGCGCATTACCCCTCACCCTGTCCCTCTCGGCAAGCTCGCCTTGGCGAGCTTGCAGCTTAGAGCGTCCGCATTCGCAAGCGAATGCGGATGGGGGAGAGGGGACGTCCCCTCAACGGCTGCGACCTGCCCCCTCTCCCTGTGGGAGAGGGCTGGGGTGAGGGGTAATGCCCTATGAATAGGACTCATCCTTCAGCGACAGCGGGTACAAAATGACGCCGTACCCAGCCAACGGCGTTTTGCGATGCGCTGTCTACATGCTATGGTGGCGCCGCAATGGCAGACATCCACACACCAGGAAACCTAACGCAGCTCGGACATCCAGCGCGGCTCCCCGCTTCGCCGGACGAGGCACGGCTTGAAACCGTGCCCAATCCGCATCCCGGCTCGCTCTATTTGGTGCGCTTCACCGCGCCCGAGTTCACCTCGCTGTGCCCCATTACGGGCCAGCCCGACTTCGCGCATCTGGTCATCGACTACGTGCCCCGCGATCTGCTCGTGGAGTCGAAATCGCTCAAGCTCTATCTCTCGTCCTTCCGCAACCACGGGGCCTTCCACGAGGATTGCACGGTCGCCATCGGCAAGCGCCTCGACGTGACACTCAATCCGCATTGGCTTCGCATAGGCGGCTATTGGTATCCGCGCGGCGGCATCCCGATTGACGTGTTCTATGCCGTGGGAGATCTGCCCCACGGCCTGTGGGTGCCCGATCAGGGGGTGCCGCCCTATCGCGGACGCGGCTGATGTGGGTTCAGCCCGGCCGCTTCGTTGTAGCGCCGTACCATGATTAATTTTGGCTTGGTAAACCGGCACAGGCCATCTTTTCCGCCGCCGTCTTTCTGCGAATCTTTTCCCGCTTTAGGTCGAATTCCACGACTCCAAAATACCCGTTAATATTAGATTATTGCGCACGTTAACCACAAGTCCCAATCTGGGGTTGCAGAATTAGTTAACGGCAAGCAACAGTTCTTTACGTTATTACAATGACTTATCAGTCCGTATACCACTTATGCTGTCCTGGATCGGCTTTTTCTTGCCAGCGCCCCCAGAGGAGGAAGAAAGTCAAGCCGGCGGCGATGTAGTGGCAGAAGATATAGGTTTGCGGGCGGTTAAAAATGCGGCCGCCACAGTATGCAAGGTAGATTATTTGCATGGAAAAACCTGCGCCCTGGGCTGTGATAACAAGCGCAAGCCGGGCAGGCAAATAGAAGGCCGCCCCCCCGCGAGGGTTTGCCTGGGCTCAGCCGCGTCGAGTCTTCCTCCAGGCGCCTGCAGGGAATGGCGGAAAGCCTCGTTCGGCAGGGAAAACGATTGCCCTGTGCGGCGTTAGCACATCGGTAAGGAGCTATGGGCCACGATGGCGTTATGGGAAGGCGCGGGCGCGGTCAGGAGGCTCTGCCATGGCGATATTTGCTGGGTTGAGAACGGGGCAGGGGCGGCTGCCCGTAGGTAGGCGGCGGGGCAGGGCAACGCGGGCCGGTGCGGTTCGCGGTGAGCGTCCCTTGCGCCAAAAGGTAAACGCGTGGTGCCGCGCTCAGTCACCTGAAATCGCCAGGTTGGCGGACCATACCCTATCGGGCGTGGCTAACAAACCGCTAAACCGGGGCGCTCGCGGACAGCCGCAAAGCCCGGATCCGGCCGCCGGTGGGCTAAGGGGCGTGCAGGCCAGGCCGCGTGGCAGGCGGCATTCACAGCATTGACGATTTGCTTCGAGGGCGACGGTTTGCTCAAGATCTGCGCATCCGGCCATTCGCGTTTGAGGTAGGCCGTGCCGGCGTAACCTGTGTAGAAGACGATGCCGGCGCGCCTTTTCCTGAGCACCTGCGCCGCTGGAAACACAAGCTCGTTGCGAAGGCTTACATCGAAAACGCCGCACGACAGGGGCAGCTCTTGCGACATCGCCAGCGCCCGCTTGAGGTTTGCCGCCGGCCCCAAGGTTTCGGCCCCGGCCTCGCGCAGGCAGCACATAAGGTCGAAAGCGAGGATCGCATCGTCCTCCACGACCAGGACGCGGAAGCCTGTCAGGGGCTTTTCGGCGGCGGTATTCATGGGCTTTTCAGGTTATCGCCAGGCACTGTTATGATGCAGACGGCCCCGCCCGCGGGATAATCGAGTGTAACCTCCGCTTCCGGCAATCCGTTCAGTATGAGCCATTTTCCGAAGCCTTCTTTCGACGGAGGTGCGACGGCAGGCCCGCCCGTTTCGCGCCACGTGAACTGAAACAGCCCGCCCGCTTCCCCCGCTTTATCCGGCATGAAACCCCAGTCCAACCGGAGGGTTCCGGTTGGCGACGAAAGCGCTCCAAATTTTAGCGCGTTCGTTGCAAGCTCATGCAGGACAAGCGCGAACGGCGTGGCAATCTCGGGCGGCATCGAAACTGCCGGCCCATCGAGGACAACATTCTTGCCGTCCGCATATGGGCTGAGCTGGCGTTCGGCCAGCTCCCGGAGATCGGCCCCGCGCCAATCGCTGCTCACCAAGATGTTGTGCGCCTCGGCAAGCGCCCTGAGCCGGTTCGAGAAAATCTCCAGCCCCTCTTCGCGGGTAACGTCCCCCTTGAAGGACTGGCGGGCTATGGACTGCACAACCGCGAGCGTATTCTTCACCCGGTGCGACAGCTCGCTCAGCAAGAGCCGCAAGCGGGCCTCGCTGGCCTTCAGGGCCGCCTCGGTCTTGAGCCGCGATGTGACGTCGACGAAGGTGCAGACCACGCCTTCGATCCGGTTGTCCAGCGTCCTATATGGCCGGAGCCTGGTGAGGTACCACTTCCCATTGCTTTCGATCTCGCGCTCGACGATCTTCAAATCCTTCAGAACGGTTTTCGCGTCTTCGGTGAAAGTTGGGTAATCGAGCCTGTGCGTGAAGTCCGTAATGGAGCGTCCCTCGTCGGGCGCTTTGATGTTGAACAGCTCCGTAATCGCCGGCGTGAAGCGTTTGATGCGAAGCTCGCTGTCGAGGAACAGCGTTCCGACATCGGTCGCGGCCATGAGGTTTTGCAGGTCGTTGTTCGCGCGCGAAACGCCGTCGAGCTTGATCTTCAGCTCGGCGTTTACGGTCTGGAGCTCCTCATTGATGGATTGCAGCTCCTCCTTGCTCGTTTCCAGCTCCTCAGCCGTTGAGCGGTATTCTTCGTTGACCGATTGCGATTCCTCGTTTGCGGCCCGCAGTTCCTCATTGGCAGTCTCGAATTCCTCGCGGCTGGCCCTTAGCCTTGACCGCGTAAGTTCCAGTTCCTCCTTGAGGTGCCGGATTGCCGATTGTGCCGCTTGATCCCGATCGAGCTGGATGTTGGCGCCTTCCAGCTCTTCTACGTCATCTCCCTCGATGAAGAAAACCACCGCCTGGCGCGGGCCGCCCCCGGTGCTCGATACGGGTCTGACTTGAACGAAAACCCTGCGAGGCGTGCCATTGAATTGAACGGGGATGCCCAGGCTGAGGCTCGGCTTGTTACGCTCGAACGCCAAATGCAAAGCTGCCCGCAAATCGAATCTCAGCTCGGGCCGCACTAGCTCCGTAACGTCGTTGCGGATCTGGCCTCCCGAAGGCTGCACGAAACGGCCTACGGCCTCGGACATATGCACGATCTGGTGGTTTACGTCGACGAGCATGCTCGGCGGAGCGCTAAGCTCAAGCGCACGCCGATGCACTGCTGCTGCTTGAACTGGGGGCGCTGGGGGCACAGGAACCGGCGGTTCCCCAAGCCGCGGCGGAATCACGAGATGCGGCAGCTCCCTATAGTCGCCTGTGGCTCCTTTGGACTGGTAGATCCTCGCCTCGCGGTCGAAAACCCGGAAGTAAGGTGGCGCGATATCCGCCGTCTCCGACGGCCCCAAAAAAAGATAGCCACCTGGCCTCAACGCGTAATTGAATGTGGACAGCACCTGCTGCTGGAGTTCCTTTTCAAGATAAATCAGAAGGTTGCGGCAGGATATGAGATGGAGCTTGGAAAACGGCGGGTCTTTGAGCAGGCTATGGCTGGCGAACAGAACCATCTCCCGGATCTCGCGCCGGATTTGGTAGTGATCGGCTTCCCTTGTGAAGTATTTCCGCAGCCGCGCCTCAGCCAG
>CAWAVJ010000045.1:0-139108 GCA_963785355.1 uncultured Alphaproteobacteria bacterium | reverse complement strand
GTATAATCCTTAGATAATTAATGCTCGATCCAAAATATTGCTCCTGCGCCCGGTATACTTAAATTCTTTCGGATATCGATACGTTAAAAGCCGTTTCGGTAATAGGGGCAAAAGTCCGGGCAGGCAATTGCCGGTGCGCCGATGCACGAGCGTCATTCCCGCGCAAGAGCGTGTGAGACAACCGCTGAACTGGCTGAAACGCGTGAAATCCGGTTCGCAGTGTCGTTCCCGCGAAGGCGGGAATCCACTTCAGCCGCTGGAACAAGACCTTAGCGTGGGTCCCCGCCTTCGCGGGAACGACGCTGCGGAGTCTCGCCGAAGTCTGCAATTTCGATTTTTTCACACGCTCGAAAGCGGGAATCCATTTATCCCGTTGGAACAAGCTCTAAGATGGGTCCCATCTCCGGCGGGGCCGGCGGCATACAGCTTGGCTTAGCGCGGTGCACGGCTTACCTGCCCGGACTTTTGCCCCTATATTACCCGTTTCGCAAACTGACACCGGCAGCTGGTGGCAAACGGCGCGCTTTAGCAGGCTGAGGCAAGAAAACTTATACCGCTCCCGAAGCGGGCGCTGGCATTGAGGCGGCGTGCGGGATAAAACAGGCGCGGTCCGTATGGCATCTTAATCCCGGCAAAATGATCTAGTTTACCGGAGGTCCGTAGGGGCTGCTGCTGCGCCATGTGCGAACGCCACGAGGAACAACTTGGGCCGGATACTCGCCACACTCGCCACGATCCTGATCCTGCTGCTAGCTGGGGCATTCGCCCTGCCGGCGTTGGTGGATTGGAACTCGTACCGCTCCGGGATCGAGAACGCGGCCTCAGGCGTCCTTGGCCGCAAGGTGAGCATCCTTGGCGACATCGGCATCGAGCTGCTTCCGGAGCCGCACCTTCGCGCCAACAATGTGGCTGCCGGCAACGGCGGGGCCGATGGCGTACTCATGACAGCCAGCGCGGTTGACGTTTCGCTCTCCCTCGGCGCGCTCTTGAGCGGCAGGCTCGATGCGAGCCAGCTCAAGCTCGTGCATCCAATCCTGACCCTCGACTTCTCCAAACCCATGGGCGGGCGCGATCCGGCCGGCGAAGACGGCGCGCTGCCGTTCGCCGCAGGCGTCAGGAACGTTGAGATCGATGGCGGACGCATCGCGGTATTTTCCAGGAGCGGCGGGAACACCGAGGCGCTCGCGCTCGATGGGATAAGCGGCACCGCTTCCGCCGCTTCTACCGGCGATGCCTTCCATTTCAACGGGCGCGTCTCGAAGGGCGGCCATCCTTACGAGGTGAAGCTTTCGGCCACCCCGCACGCCGGCCGCCTGAGACTCGACGGAACCGCCACGGACGCCGCCTCCAAAGCCTCCCTCCATGCCGACGGCTGGCTGCACCCAGACCCGGACCCCGATTTCGAGGGGGCTTTGGCGCTGAACGTGCCGCAATCGCTGCCCGGAGCGAACCGCCTCCCGTTCAATCTCCAGGCGAAATTCACCGCAAAGATCGGCCTCGCCGACGCCACACTCACCGGCCTTGAGCTGATACTCGACCCGCAGAACCGCGCGCAGGTTCTGACAGGCTCCGCAAACATCGGCTTCGGTTCCGGCGCCGCTGCCTTCGTGCTGAAGGCTCGCGCCTTGGATGCCAGCACCCTGCTTACCGGCCCGGCTTCAGTAGATGAACGCGCTGCCCTTCCTTTCGAGACGGGGAGCTGGGGCGAGCTTGCCGCTGCAGCGAATTATCTTTTTTGGCTCTATCCCGAATATGCGGCCGGTCTCGATCTTACGGCGGACCAGGTTCAGCTCAGGGGCGAGCTTATCGAGGGCGTCAAGCTGTATGGCAAGCGCATAGCGAACCGCTGGGTTTTCGACGAGGTGCTGGCAACGCTGCCGGGCGACTCCGCGCTCAAGCTCGCGGGAACGCTTTCGAAACCGGACCAGGCGACCCGGCTGACCGCGAGCGTAGCGCTTGAGGGCAAGAGCCTCGGCAGGCTTGCCCGCTGGCTTATTCCTTCCGCCGTTGCCGGAGGGCGCTTGCCCCTGGGCGCCTTCGCCGTCAAAGGATCGCTGACGCTCTCGCCGGAACTGTCCGCCTTCGAAGGCGTTTCCGGCCGCTTGGATGGAACGCCGTTCACGGCGGGCCTGCATTTCGACAAGGCGCCCGTTCGCAGGCTGCAAGCCTCGCTTTCCGGCGACAATTTCGATCTGAGCACATTCGAGCGCGGAGACAACGAGGGCGTCTTGTCCACCGGCGGGCTGAAGGCGGCGTGGCAGGCAGGCTTGGCGCAGCTTGCCGCCATTATGGGCGGCGGCGGAGAAGGTTTCGAGACGGCAGATATCGATGTTTCCGCGGGGGGCATCAAAACTTCGGCGGGCGAGGCGAAGAATGTTGCCGTTCATGTGAAATACGCCAACGATTTGCTCACCGTCTCCAAACTCAGCGCCGAGACGCAAAAAGGGCTCGTGTTGAAGGCCGAAGGCTCGGTGCCGTTTGGGGGCGCGGGACAAGGCCGCTTCGGCGGAAGGCTTGAGGCCCGCTCTCCAGAGGCAGTGGTTCAGGCCGCAGCGCTTGCCGGCTACGATACCGGCCTCGTGGAACGCCGGGCTGCGGACATGGCGCCCGCGGCGCTATCCATAAGCTACAGCGCGGACGCTCCCGGTTCGGCCACCGCCCGGCTCGACGGCAACCTCGGCGCCGCGCGCGTCGAAGGCCACGCCCAGCTCAAGGGTTCCCTCTCCGATTGGGACCAAACGGAGCTCTCGGCGCAACTGAACCTCACGGAGCCCGATGGAAGCAAGCTTGCCCGGCTCTTATTCCCGAAAGCGGTGCTAGCGGCTGGCGCAGGCTCCTCCCCTGGCGTCCTTTCGATCAGCCTCAACGGCGTGCCGAACCGCTTGCAAACCTCGGCTTCGCTTACGGCGAGCGCGTTGCAGGTTCAGCTCGACGGCGCCGCGGGGCTAAAGCCGCTAAGTTTCAAGGGCAAGGCCACCGCTTCGAGCCTATCGCCCGAACAATTCCTCCCCGCTCCGTTGCTGGCGCTTCTAGGCGGCGAGCCGAAAGCGAACTTGCGCGTCAGTGCAAACCTGACCGCGGACGCCACGCATTTCGACGCCCGCGAGCTGAGCGCGGAGAGCCCCGGAAACCTCGCCGCCGGGCATTTGGCCATCGAAGCGCCGGGCAAGGTCACGCGCATCGATGCGGAACTTGGCGCCGGCAAGGTTTCGCTACCCTCCGTGCTCACCTATTTCCTGTCCGCCACGCCAGGGGACGCAATCGCCGCGGCGCTGCCAGCGTCGCTCACTGCCCAACCGCCGCCGCCGGATATTTGGAGCGGGCGGCCATTCTTGCTGTCCGCGTTCCGGGAAACCGAAGGCGTAATCTCGCTCAGCGCGAAGACAATGAAGCTTGGCGATACGCTTGCGCTCTCGGGGGCCAGCTTGCGTGCCACGCTTGGCAATGGCAGGCTCAATATCGAAACCCTAAGCGGAAAAACGCTTGGCGGCACGCTCGATGCCACGCTCAGCCTTGACGCCGGCGGTAATACGATGGCCGCGCAAGCCGCGCTGACGCTTTCGGGCGCCGATTTGAGCGCGCTTGCGAGCCCCGGCACGCCGCCGCTCGTCACGGGGCAGGCTTCCGTGGCGCTCAAGGCTTCCGGGCAAGGATTAAGCCCGCGCGGCCTCATATCGGTGCTCCGCGGGCGTGGAGCGATCCGGCTTGGCGGCGGCCAGCTTTCAAGGCTAACACCTTATGGCGTGCAAGCGCGCGCCGACGAGCTGCTGGCGCAAAGCTTGCCGCTCACCGAGGAAACGATTGCGAAAAATGCGCTGGAAGCGGTCCAATCGAAAGATTTCAAATTCCGCAAGCTGGCAATACCCGTGACCGTCGCCGATGGCATCCTGGAGATCCGCCGCGCCTCTTTCCGCGACGGCAGCGCGACGGTGCGCATGGAAGGCTATATCGACCTCGATAAAGCGCTGGTGGACAGCACCTGGCAGATAGGCGTCAGCTCCGACCGGCATCAAAAGTGGCCGCCGGTCAAGGTCACGCTGGCGGGGCCATTGCGGGAGCTTGGCGCCCGGCCAAGGACGCTCGCCGCCGAAGACTTCGCCCGTGCCCTGCTCGTCCGGAAAATGGAGGGCGACATCAGCCGGCTTGAGGGCTTGAACAGGGCCGGAGCGTCCGCCAAGCCTCCGGTGGCGGCGGCTGTGGGTCCCTCAGCCTGGACGGCAGCGCAGGAACAGGCCACGCCCAAGAAACGCAAGCGCAAGAAGGACGAGACCCCCGGCGCCAAAGCCCCCGAGCCCGCGCCCGCCAAGAGCTACGAGCAGCGCATGCGCGACGCGCTCGATAATATGAACGGCACCGCCGCCCGCTAACGGCCAGGACCTTAGGCATTGCCCGGAAATAACTGCGCCATCTGACCCGCCTGCGCGCCGCAAAAAGGGTTACATATCCCTAGCGGCGCGCTACCGCACGACGCGCTACTTGAGCGCGAATGGATATGCGCCCCTTTTTGCGCCTTGCAGGCAGCCAAAATCCCGGCGCCATATGGCTCACTTATTTCCGGGCAATGCCTTAACGAAGCACTTGTTTCGCGTAAGCGCGTACTATAGTTAATGCGCGGATGGTAAACGGGTACCCGGCATATTTTCCGCCGCCGTCTTTCTGCGAAATCTTTTCCCGCTTTAGGTCGATTTCTGCGACTCCAAAATACTATTAAATATACGGGCAGTTTTGAAATTAACCTTAGAACGGTGCATTTATCCCTAGCAGGTAGGGTCAAGCAATTTTATTTTATTGTGCATTATCAATGCATTAGGTGGCGTATTCATGATTTGGGAAGATCTTCCTGCTATAATGGCCGCTAAAGCAAACCGGAAGCATTGCGGGATGGTGGGTAGCAAAACAGCAAGAATAGGATTAACAGGGACTTATCCGATGGATGAGCCGATCCCTTCTCGCCGTCATTACGAGGGGCATCGTGCGGCAAGAGAAAGCCTTGCCAAAGTGAGCTACTCGCGCAACCTTAAGCGCATGCCCGAACTACCCGAAGTCGAGATCGTGCGCCGCGGCCTGGCGCCAGTAATGGAGGGCGCGTCTTTCGCCTCGGTCACGCTCAACCGCACCGGTTTGCGCTTCCCTTTCGAGGCCGGATTTGCCCGCCGGCTTAAAGGCCAGCGCGTCGCGCGGCTGACGCGCCGGGCCAAGTACCTCGTCGCGGAGACTGAAAGCGGGCTTGGGCTGGCGATGCATCTTGGCATGACGGGGAGGTTTACGGTTTTGCGCAACGGCGGCGGCGAAACGCCGGGAGCGTTCTATTACAATGGCGATGCCGATCCGCGCCACGATCACGTGGTCTTCGCCATGAGCGGCGGCGCGGTTATCCGTTACAACGATGTGCGCCGTTTCGGCTATATGACGCTGTTCGACCTGGCCGCGATGGACGCACATCCGCATTTCAAGGACCTCGGCGCGGAACCCCTGGCGGATGGGCTCTCGCCCGATTACTTGATGCAGCGCGCCAGCGGCAAGTCGCAAGCCTTGAAAGGCTTCCTACTCGACCAGCGCACCGTTGCCGGGCTCGGCAACATCTATGTTTGCGAGGCGCTGTTCCGCGCCGGGCTGCCGCCCGCTGCCGAAGCAGGCGCGCTTGGGCACGGCAAGCGCGGCATCGCCGCCGCACAGCGCCTCTCCGCCAGCATCAAAGCCGTGCTGAACGATGCGATCCTTGCGGGCGGCTCCTCGATCCGCGACTACCGGGACGCCTCCGGCGAGCGCGGCAGCTTTCAAGAAAAGTTTGACGTTTACGGCCGCGCCGGCCAGCCTTGCCATGTTTGCGGCTCGCTTATCGAACGCATCGTGCAGCAGGGCCGCTCGACCTTTTTCTGTCCGCGCTGCCAATCCAGGATCTGAGAGGAAACCATGGCTTTTGAAACGGTGCTTTTCGAGAAACGGGGCAAGGTTGGGCTTATCACGCTGAACCGGCCGCAGGCGCTGAATGCGCTCAACGCGCAGCTCATCTCGGAGCTCAACCAGGTTCTGGACGCTTGCGAGGCGGACGAAGACATCGGCGCCATGGTGCTGACGGGGTCGGAAAAAGCCTTCGCGGCTGGCGCCGACATCAAGCAGATGAAGGACAAGACCTTTCCCGGCGTAGTCCTGGAAGACTTTCTTGCGTCGTGGGAGCGCCTGACCCGCTGCCGCAAGCCGGTGATCGCGGCCGTATCCGGCTATGCGCTGGGCGGCGGCTGCGAGATGGCCATGATGTGCGATTTTATCATCGCGAGCGACACCGCGCGCTTCGGCCAGCCGGAGATTCTGCTAGGCGTCATCCCGGGTGCTGGCGGCACGCAGCGGCTTACGCGCGCCGTGGGCAAATCGAAGGCCATGGAGCTGTGCCTGACGGGGCGGCATATGGACGCGGCCGAGGCGGAGCGCTGCGGGCTGGTTGCCCGCGTGGTGCCGGCGGCTGAGTTGCTCGCCGAGGCCATGAAGGCGGCGGAGAAGATCGCGAGCCTGTCGCTGCCCGCCGTGCTCATGGCGAAGGACGCCGTGAACCGCGCTTTCGAAACCACGCTTGGCGAAGGCATTCGCTTCGAGCGGCGCCTGTTCCACTCGCTTTTTGCGACCGAAGACCAGAAAGAGGGTATGGCCGCGTTCGTGGAAAAGCGCCCCGCCCATTTCAAGAACCGCTGACCGCGCAACTAGACCGGGCGCCGCGCGGCGCGAAAAACGGGCGGATCTCCCCTCATCCTGTTCCTTCTCCCCATGGGAGAGGCGACGTTGTTGCACGCTCTGAGCGTCATTCGGGCGTCCCCTCTCCCAGAGGGAGAGGGACAGGGTGAGGGGTTGAACCTCCTGTATACGGGATCGTTGCCAACTTGGACGGCGTGTTTTGCTGCTTGGCAGCAGCACGACGGTGCTGCTGCTAACGCATTGATTCATCAATTATTTTTTGCCACCAGCCCGCTCCTTGAGGTATGATGGCCACTGGGCGTGTCTACAACCTGGAAAGGAAGGTGTCCATGGCCGGTAAGGACTTCATAGCGCAGCTTAAGGGCTACTGCCTCACCACAGCGGAGATCCTGTATCATCTGCCCGACCACCCTACCCTGCTGCAGTCGTACATTTGGCAGGACTACGATCTGGCCCCGCGTTATCCTAAGCTATTGAATTTTGTGGAGTTTTGGAACGGCAATCTCGACGGAAAGGTGAGCCGCGTCCGGGTTTGCAGCAAAAGGCTTCTCGATCCAGCCGAGTTCCGCTACCGCGACGGGCGGTTCATACTGCATTGAGTGAGGAAAAGGCCGCTTGCAACAATATGGGGCGCTTGGTACATCCGCCCCATGTGCGCGGAGCATATCTCCGCTTTGACGGTTCACTGTAGCGGCCCTGAATGAAGCTTAATCCATTCGCCCACGCCAAGCGCTTCGCGAAACCTTATTCGAGGAAGCTGTCGGCGAAATACCGCCGTTTCCGTTCCAGGGCGGATAAGCGCGCCCCCGGCTGGCTCCGGTCAGCCCTGGACTACTTCGATCTATTCTTCGTGGACCATCACTTTTTCCGCTCGGTCTACCTCAACCATCATGAGATCGCGCCCGGCGTGTGGCGCTCCGCCCAGCCGAGCCCCTGGCAGATCGCTTTTTTCGCGCGCAAGGGTATCAAGACCATCGTCAATCTGCGCGGGGAACGCGATTGCGGCAGTTACCGCCTGCAGGTAGAAGCCTGCCGCCGCCAGGGCATAAAGCTCGTGAATTTTCAGCTTCGCTCCCGCATGGTGCCGCCAGTCGAGGTAATCCACGAGGCCAGGCAACTGTTCAACGATCTCGAATACCCCATCCTCTTTCACTGCAAATCGGGGGCGGATCGCGCCGGCTTGATGGGCGCTTTCTTCCTGTACATGAAGGAGGGCAAGCCGATCCAAGAGGCGGTGAAGCAGCTGAGCCTCAAATTCGGGCACGTCAAGCAATCCGAAACCGGCGTGCTCGATTACCTCTTCGAACGCTATATGGCCGATAACGATGCCGAGCCGATGACGTTTTTCGAATGGCTTGAGACGCGTTACGATCCGGCCGAAATCAAGCGCACCTTCAGGTCGCAAAGCTGGGCGAACCTGGTGGTCAATCGCGCACTCCAGCGCGAGTAGCATGTCATCCGGAATGCGGTTGACCGGCACGCCAGCCGCCGGCATTATCCCATGCGCGCCACAGCATGTAACGCTGCTGTGCAGACACGGGATCGCGCCGGATAGCGCCTTGTGTTTCCGGAACTTGATTTCACCCCTGCCCCTCTCCCAGCAAGCTCGCCTTGGCGAGCTTGCCACTTTTCGTCGCCGCACCCGCTAGCGGGTGCGCATGGGGAGAGGGGAAGTGCCCTATCCTATGCGCAGAGGGTAATTCTAGCGTCCCTTCTCCCCTTGCGGCAGAAGGACAGGATGAGGGGTAAGCAGCAAGCGGAAACATTGGGGTAATCAAGTTTCGGGATGAGGGTTGCGAACTATTAGGCGGCGGCTTCTTCGCCCGCTGCGGTCAAGGATACGCCGGCCTCGCCCGGCAGCAGCGCCTGCGATTTGCAGAGCTGCGCGTATATCCCATCCAGCGCCAGCAGTTGCGCGTGGCTGCCGGTTTCGACGATCTCCCCGTCCTCCATCACGCAGATCGTATCGGCGTTCTTCACGGTCGCAAGCCTGTGCGCGATGACCAGTGTCGTCCGCGACTGGCTGAACCTGGCAAGAGCCGTTTGCACCAGCCGCTCCAATTCCGCATCGAGCGCACTCGTGGCCTCGTCGAGCAAAAGAATTGGCGCGTTGCGCAAAATCGCGCGGGCAAGCGCCACACGCTGCCTTTGCCCTCCCGAAAGCCGCACGCCGCGGTCTCCGATCATGGTGCGATAGCCCTGCGGCAACTTCTCGATGAACTCGTGGGCAGCGGCGGCCTTGGCGGCAGCCTCGATATCCTCTCTGGACGCGTTCAAGCGGCCGAGTGCGATGTTGGCCTCGATCGTGTCGTCGAATAGGCTGATGTCCTGGCTCACGAGAGCCATCGAATCCCGAAGCAATTCAACCGTAACGCCCCTGATATCCTGCCCGTCGATCAGAATTGCGCCGGCTTGCGGATCGTAGAGCCGCGGCACAAGGTTGAAAATGGTGGACTTTCCCGCCCCGCTTCTCCCGACGAGCGCAACTGTCGTGTTGGGGCGCACGGAGAGCGAGAAATTCCGGATCGCTTCGCGTTCGCCATACGCATAGGCAAAATAGACGCCTTGGAACTCGATGGCGCCCTCGACCTTGCCAAGCGGTTTCGCGCCCGCCGCGCTGACAACGATGGGCTTTTCGCTTAGCACTTCATAGTAGCGCTGGGCCGATGCGAGCCCTTCCTGAACGCGGTTGTTCAAGCTGCCGAACCCGCGTATCGGCTGAGCCATCATTAAGAGCGCGCTAATAAAGCCCGTGAAATCGCCGATGGTCTTGTTTCCGTGGGTGATCCGGTATGCAGCGATGCCGATCACGCCCGCGATTGCCGCGCCGGCAAAGACCTCAAGAATTGGGTTCAACGCCGACCGTATTCTTACCGTTTTGAGCCGGAGCTGGTTCACCCTCTCGAACTCGCCGTTCATTTTCGCGATGGCATAGTTCTCAAGCCGGAACGTCTTGATCAGCCGCGGCGAGGAAAGCTGTTCGACGAGAACGGAGGTCGAATTGCCGGCCTGCAGCGCCGTCCGGTAGGCATTCTTTCGGATTGCCCGCCCTATGCTCGATATCGGCAGCGCCGCCAGCGGATAGAGCAGGACCACGCCAAGCGTCATCACCCAATCGATATAAAACATTGAAAATGCGAGCGCGATCACGCTCAGCACATCCCTTATGGCTGTCGTGAAGACGGCCATGATTGCGGCTTGAATGCTGCCAAGATCGTTTCCGATGCGCGACAAAAGCTGGCCCGGCGGCTCCCGCATCAGCCGCTCGAAGTCGGCGCGCAGAATATGCGCAAACAGGCGCTTCTGCATGTCCAACCCCAGATTGATGCTGATCCGGCTTGTCACGACGTTCTGCAGATAATCGATCCCGCCCTTCAGGCTCGTCACCGCGACGATGATGCCCATGATCCACCAAAGGAAGGTGGTGTCGCCGTTCGAGAGGGATTCGAAGGAGTATTTGATGATGAGCGGATACGCCCCCTGCGTCGACGCAAGCAGAGAAAGCAGAGCGAACGCAACCAAGAGCTGCAGCCAATATTTCTGGATGTGCTCCGGCCAGAGGCGCCGCATGATCCAGTAAGCGCTCTTTTGATTCGGGCGGGCCGGCTTGGATTTGGGAGAATTCGTCATTTTACCGCGTGAACTTCGCCCCGGGCAGCCTTTAACCTGGCCGCCAACTTGCACAGCCCCCCGGCCGATGTCAAACGGCCCAGCTCAGCGCACGAAACATATAGCCAACGGGCTTAACGCAATTTTGGCCCAGCCATACCAAAAAAAGCGCGGCGCCGCGGCCGCGCTTTCCGATGGGACCGTTTCAGATGGCTACTTCAGCGGAGTGTAGTCCGTGCCGAAGCGATAACCGATGCCCGCGCCGGCGATAATGGGATCGAGGTTGACGTGCGCGCTAACCGGAATAGCGCCCAGGAGGTTAACGCTTGCGTCGGTGTCGAGCCACAGCTTCTTGAAGTCGAAGTTAGCAAACCAGTTGCCGCTCAGGTGATAGTCTGCGCCGGCTTGCACCACAGCGCCCCAAGCGTTGTTAAGCTTGAGGCCAGTGTAGTTCGGACCGGAACTCTCGTCGAAGAAGACGGTGTAGTTCACGCCAGCGCCAACATACGGTTTAAACTGGCCCATATCGAAGTGGTATTGCAGCAATACCGTCGGCGGGAAGAGCCAAACGTCGCCAACTTTGCCAAAGCTCGAAATGGCTCCCGTGCCTTCAATTTGGTGCTGACTAACGCAGCAGATCGCCTCGATAGCGATGTTCTTGGTCAGGAAGTAAGAAATGTCCAGTTCCGGGATGCCGGAGGTGGAAATCGGCGTATCGGGTCCGCTTACAGGAACACCGAAGACTTTCCAGTTATTCGTGGACGTTTGCGGGATAACCGCTTCGCCGCGAAGGCGGACGAAGATGTCGCCGGCGTTCCACCACGAATAGGGCACATCGTCCTTGTAGCCGCCCATGCTCACCGGGCCGCTCAGATCCGCCGCCTGCGCCCCCGTCGCTACCAAAAGCCCCGCAAACGCAGCGGCTTTGACAAAACCCTTCATAACCAACTCCCTACCCTACTGACTGCCGGCAAAGCGGCTTGCGCGCTCGCCGCTGGCGGCACTACTCGCGTCACCGTCTCCATTAATAGGATATACAGCTCTAGGTTGTTTGATATGAATCAAAAATTGATAACAAGGGCTTCATAATCGGGACAATTGTGGCTATAGCGCCACAGGCGATAAGCACGGGCCTAGCCCGTGCCCGTGGGGCCGGATCGCGGGGCTGCTGCTACAACCCGCAGCCCTGCGACGCCGCTTGCGGCGCTGCTGTCGTCGGAACACGGCAAGACGCTCGCCGATAGCATGGCCGGCATCCAGCGCGGACTGGAGATGGTCGAATTCGCCACCGGCATTCCACATCTCATGAAAGGCGAGTTCAGCGGCTCCGCCGGCCCCGGCATCGACATGTATTCCATGCGCTCGATTACGAAGAGGCCCTGGCGCTCGCGAGCGATCACGAATACGGCAACGGCGCCGCGATCTTCACCCGCGATGGCGACGCGGCTCGCGATTTCGCCGCCCGCGTAAATGCGGGCATGGTGGGCATCAACGTGCCGATCCCGGTGCCGCTCGCCTATTACACCTTCGGCGGCTGGAAAAAGTCCAGCTTCGGCGACTTGAACGAGCTTGGGCCGGAACTCGATCCGCTTTTGCACGAAGACCAAGACCGTGACCTCGCGCTGGCCCGGCGGCATCAAGTCCGGCGCCGAGTTCATCATCCCCACGATGAAGTAGTTTTGGCGCGGTCTTTGTTTAGCCGTGCGTCTTACCGGAAAAACCGCTCACACTTTTTCCGGACGCACTCTAAAGCCACCAGCGCGAATGCATGACGAAAAGGGCGGTGACGAAGCTAATCGCTCCTACGATAAGCACCGTCCGGTTGTTCTTCATCCAGGGCGTCCACTTTTCCGGCACCTCGCTCGCTTCGTTGCTGATCGAAATAATCAACAGAATGCCAAGCAAGCCCAGAATGTATAGCCCCGCCGGATAGCGGCTGCACGCGCCACAGGTCCAGCTGTCGAGCCACATCACACCAAGGATGGTGCCGGCCACGAGAAACGTGATGAATGCAAGCACGCCCAGGCTAACGATGATCACAAAACGCAGGAAATCCGCCGCTGTCATGCTACCCGTCCCTACTCCAACCCTGCCCTTCGATAAAAAAATAGGCGAAATTGCATTAAACTTACGTGCATAAGGTTGGTTAACGGCGGCGCGATAGTGCCGGCCCGGAAACGCCGGAGGCGTTATCTGGGATCTTTCCAAAATTCCACGATTGCCTATTAAGAGCCCGGATAGCGAGCCAAGCGGCTTCCGGGATGAAAAGGCCGGGCCTTATCCAGGCTTTGCCGCGACTTGTCGAAATACGCAGCCGCGGCCTCCTTCACAGGTCGAGGCCATCTTTCCGGGTTTCATGCATCAACGGCGAAGAGCGGTCGCGCCAGCTCCCTGCGGGATTAGGCATTGCGTGCACAACGGCGCCGGTTTCGTCCAAGAAGGTCTACCTCGATTTCCGCCAGCGTACCGGCTACGGCTGCCGCATCCCCTCCAAAACCCGGCGGCAGTCCGCGGCTAAAGACGGAATGTCAACGGCGGCAGTCCTCCAAACCTCGTGCAGCGCGACCTTATCGTAACCGTGGCGGAGACGATTGGCCATATTGTACATATCGCGCCACGGATAATCGCCGATCCGCGATTTAACGCCGTCATTGAGCTTCACCGTTGCCTCAGACACTATCTCGATGGAGCGCTCTACGGAGCGGATGGTCTTGCGGTCTTTGCAGAATGCGGCCTCGTCCATGTCGCCGATCCAACTGGCAATGTCAGCCGCAGCCTCGATAATATCTTGAAGGCGAAGAGCTTGATTCTTAGAAGGCAACGACGCGATCCTTGTCGATCTCCGCCTGTAGTCTTTCCTTCCTTGCGGGCTCGGCTACGACGTCGACCGGCTTTTGCAGGAGAGATTCCAAGCGCAACTCGATTTCCGTGAGGCGGCCGGCGTAGCGAAATCCATGCGGCGTCCTGGCGGGATCGAGCTTCACCGCAATGTCGATATCCGACGCCGGTGTATTATCGCCCCTTGCCGTGGAGCCGAACACAGAGGCATGTTCAACACCCAGAGCTTGAAGCTCGACTTGGTGCTCCTGTAGCTTGGCGATGATGGTATCCCTGTCCATACCAACTAATATAGCACAGTATGTGGCACGCCTCCACCGCCTACAGCGGAAGTGCCAGCGACAATGTCAGTCCCGAAATACCCCGCGCCAGCTCCGGCCACCCGGCCGCGTTGCGGCCGGGTTAGTTTCTCTTTAGGCAACACTCAAGAATAAGTGAGCCGGATGGCGCAGGAGTTTTGGCCGGCTGCAAGGCGCGAAAAGGGGCGCATATCCATTCGCGCTCAAGTAGCGCGTCGTGCGGTAGCGCGCCGCTAGGGATATGTAACCCTTTTCGCGGCGCGGCAGACGGGCAAAAGAACAAGCCAGGCGGCGCAGTTATTCTTGAGTGTTGCCTTAGTGTGAGATCAGCGGGTTACCGATGCCACAGCCTTGCTACCCGGCTTGAGAGGGTAGGGGCGGATCAACGCATCGGCGGGGATGCCCCACTCCCGATGGAGCTTCCACGCCTGTTCCAGGGTGAGGTGCCGGCGCCGGTTCATCACCTCGGAGGCGCGCGACTTCGATCCAAGCACTTGCGCCAGATCCTTTTGTGTCAGGCCACGTGTGTCCATGCGTTCCCGCAGGGCGTCTGGGGCATCCGGGGCTTCGATGCCCCAATGCTTCGCCTCGTAGTCGCCGATCACCAAGGCCAGCAGGTCGAAGCGGTCAGCCTCAAGCGTGCCGGGTTCCGGCTCGTTGTTGAAGTATTGCTCGATCTCAGCCAAGGCCGCATCATAGTCCGCTTCGCTTTTTAGCGGTCTAATTTCGGTCATCATTTCACCATCTCCGCATTGATAGCGTCGTATTCTTTATGGGTACCAATAAACTTAACCAGCACGCGTCCAAACGTATATGAAACGTGAACGATTAGCCGGAATTTGTTGCCGCTAATATCGAAGATGATCCTGCTATCGGCCACGAAGTCAACCGTGCTACCAAATTCGGCTTTCACGTCATTCGGCCCCTCCCATTCGGCCGCCTTTACGCGGCTGTACCAGACGCGCAAAGGGGCTTCCGCTTGAGGGTGGCGCCCCCAGAACTGACGAAGCGTACGGAGGGCTATGATCTGCAAATCCTGCTTATAGCGCGTTCCACATTTGGGAACAAGCTGGTCTGCCGGCAAGCTTACGGCATCACCGCGGCGGCTTGAAATAGAAGTCCTCGTCCGGGATGCGGCCGTAAACGAACGGCTCTTGCTGGTTGTTGGTGGCGGCGAGCACGGTGCTCGTCACGCGGCGGAAGAAGCGGCCCAGCTCCACGCCATCCTCGTCCATGTGCTTTACAAGCGCGGCGGCGAACGGGCTGTTCCCGCTCGTTCCATCAAGCGCGGTACTACCGTCGCGGGCGGCGTAGAACACCACCTCGCCATGCGCCGGCTCGACCGCCGTCAATCCGCGCGCCACCGCCCGCGTACTGACCCGGTTCATCACCATCCGGGCAATGAACGGATTATTGCGGCACGCATCGAGCACCACGATGCGCAGCTTGCTCGCAGCGTTCAGGCGGGCAAGGACGCGGTCCAGCGGAATAGCCTCGTCCGGGGTGTCCGTCGCACGCAAAAGCTCGGCATCGACGGGAATGAGCCAGTTTTTGCCGTCCAGCTCCATACCGTGGCCGGCATAATAGACGAACGCCCATTCCGCGCCCGTGGCCTTATCCTCGAATTCTCCCAGCACCTTGCGCATCGCGGCCACGCCAAGATCGTGCTTCTCGATCACCTCGAAACCGATGCGCGTAAGCTCGCCGGCGACGGCGCCTGCGTCATTTTTGGGGTTCCCCAACTCGCCGACGGACTTGTATGCACCGTTGCCGATGACGAGCGCCACCCGCCGGCCCATTGGCGTTTTCCGTTTCTGCGCCACGCTGCTGGCCAGCGCCGGCACAGGCGCGGTTGGCGCCTCCAGCACGATCAGCCGCGCGCGCGCTCTATTTTGCGCGTCGGTGTAATCGGGGCCAACCGCCCTCAGCTCTATGACCTTCTTGTAATCTGCAAGCGCGAGCGAGCGCAGCCCTTGCAGCTCATAGGCCTGGCCGCGTCCCCAGAGCGAGCTGATCTCGTCCGCCCTAGCCCGCAGCGCCTCGTTGAAATCGTCCAGCGCGGCTTTTGCATCGCCCAGAGCCAGAAGAATGTGGCCGCGCGTGTCTCTGGAATTCACTTCGGCAGGGTTGAGCGACACAGCTTTATCCGCATCGGGCTTGGCCTCCTCGGCTTTGCCGGCCTTAAAGCGAAGCCACGCTCTTGCATTGTACCCGGCTGGAGCGTCAGGCTTGACACGTATCGCCTCATCTAAAGCAGCGATTGCTCGATCATGTTCGCCCCGCTTCTCATAGATGTCTGCCATATTGTGATAGACGGAAGCGTCCTTCGGGTCGATGCGAACGGCTTGATCGAACTCGGCTTTGGCGCGCTCATTATCGCCTTTACTTAGGTAGATGCGGCCTCGCGCGATGTAGTTCCACGCGAATTTTGGAGCAAGACGAATGCCTTGATCGTAATCGGCCATGGCGCGCTCAAAATCGCCCCTTTCTTCGTAGGCGAAACCCCGGTTGCTGTAGGCGATGGTATAATTCGGATCGATGCGGATCGCCTGATCATAATCGGCTATGGCACGGTCGTGTTCACCTTTTCCGTAGAGGGCCTTGCCCCGGTTGAGACAGGCGTCCGCATATTGTGGATTGAGGCGTATGGCCTGATCGTAATCGGCTATC
Source organism: uncultured Alphaproteobacteria bacterium (assembly GCA_963785355.1). Taxonomy (GTDB): domain Bacteria; phylum Pseudomonadota; class Alphaproteobacteria; order Rhizobiales; family Rhodomicrobiaceae; genus Rhodomicrobium. Next base: position 123,005 of record CAWAVJ010000045.1, on the reverse strand, counting down.
GCGCGGACGTAGTCACCTTTTGCGCTGTAAGCAAAGCCGCGATTGCGATAAGCTTGCCAAGATTGCGGATCAAGCCGGATAGCCTGATCGCAGTCGCCGATGGCATGATCGAAATCGCCTTTGTCATCCAAGGCTAGGCACCGGTTATTGAACGGCGCCCAGTCTGGTGGATTGAGGCGTATCGCCTGATCGTAATCGGCGACCGCCTTCTCAAGATCGTTTTTGCCGTGGTAAGCGAGGCCGCGGTCGTTGTAAGCGTCAGCAAAGTTCGGGTCGAGGTGGATGGCCTGATTGAAATCGGTGATAGCGCGCTCGTAGTTGCCTTTCGACTTAAAAGCATTACCACGGTTGTAAAAGGCCTTCGACGACTGCGGGTCCAGACGAATGGCCTCATCGCAATCGGCAATGGCGCGGTCGTACTCACTTTTCTCCCTCAGAGCGAGGCACCGGTTGTTATAGGCGGGCGCCTTCGCGTTTCTGTATGCCCTTAAGCGGCTCTCAATAATTTGCGTGCAGCCCCGAATTTCCAGGTCTCGATCTTTTTGCTGGTCGCAATCTTCAGCTGCGCCAGCGAGAGCTGCGCCGAAGGAGGCGAGCACCAGCCCAAGAGCCAAAAACAATGCACGCATCGAAAAATCCCCCGCTTCGATATGCTCGCAAGGATACATCGAGATGGGCGTGGGCGCCAGCGAAGCGATCAAATCTGGCCCGCCGTTTCGCAGGAGATTCGGGCGCCGGTTAATCTCCGGTGAAGGCCGCCTACCGTTGCGGCATGGTTAATACGCACATAGTAAACGCGCACCCGGCATATTTTCCGCCGCCGTCTTTCTGCGAATCTTTTCTCACTTTAGGTCGATTTCTACGACTCCAAAATACTATTAAATATACGGACAGATTGCGCATTAACCCCAAGAATGAGCTAAATTTTGCAATTTCCACAGCCCTTCCCAAAAATTATCCGTGCAATATCAATGCCTTAGAAATCAGCCGAAGCTTAACGCTTCCGTAACGCGCATCTGCTATATTAGTTCAACATCGAAAGGCCGCGCAAATCGCGCAAAAAGCGGCCGAAACAGCGTTAACAGCCGGTTGCCGGGCGCCGCGGGCGGTCTCAGAAGTCGAGGCCGATATCGAGCGCCTTCACCGAATGGGTAAGTGCGCCCACGGAGATCATGTCGACGCCGGTCTCCGCGATGGCGCGCACCGTCGCCAGGCGCACGCCGCCCGACGCCTCGCACAGGATGCCGGGCCGCACGGTTTTCGCGCGCGCGACCGCGTTCTTAAGCTCGGGCACCGCCATGTTGTCGAGCAGCACCGCGTCGATTTCGTGATGCAGCGCCTCTTCGAGCTGGGCCAGCGTATCCACCTCGACCTCGATTTTGACCATGTGGCCCACCGCAGCCCGCGCCCGCTCGATAGCCGCCGAGACGCCGCCAGCCGCCGCAATGTGGTTGTCCTTGATGAGCACCGCGTCGAACAGCCCGAACCTGTGGTTCGAGCCGCCGACCGCGACGCACCGCGTATTTTTCGAAGGCGCGCAGGCCGGGCGTTGTCTTCCGTGTGCAGACGATCTTCGCGCCCGTGCCCGCCACCGCCTCGACGAAATGGTGCGTCGCGGTCGCGACCCCGCTCAAGTGCTGCAGCAGGTTCAGCGCCACGCGCTCCGCCGAAAGCATCGCCCGCGTCCTGCCCGAGAGCCGCGCAACCGCCGTTCCAGCACCGGCCATGGCGCCTTCCCGCACATGCGTCTCCACCGCCATCTCGGGGTCCAGCGCCCGGAACGCGGCAATCGCCAGCGGCAGGCCGGCGATGCGCCCATCCTCCCGCAGCGCGAGCGTTGCCTCGCAAACGGCATCCGCCGGGATCAGCGCATTGGTGGTGATGTCGCCAGCGAGGCCCAGGTCCTCCGCCAGCGCCGCCCCAATAACATCCGCCACCAGATGATGCGGAAATTGCAATCCTGTTTCGAAGGGCGTCACGCCTTCCTCCGCCTATACCGCCGTGCGGAGGCGCCGGAAATCGGCGCTGCGGTCTTGAGGCCCACCGCTGGTCACCGTTTCCATGAGCCTCCTCGCCTCGCCGAGCGTCAAATAGCTGTGGCGCGCCGTTTCCTTGGCCTCGGGATAATCGAGCCGGCGATGCGCGCCGCGGCTCTCTTTGCGGGCGTAAGCGCCAGCGGTTACGAGCAGCGCGGATTGGATCATGCCGCGCAGTTCGACGGATTGCGCCTCGGCTTCAAGCTCCTTCAGCTCCGAAAGCGCCTTCTGCAGCGACGCTTCCGACCGCTCCACCCCCGCATAACGGGCCATGGTCTCGCGCAGGTACTGAACGGCGCTCGCGGCTCTTGCCGCATCCCCCTCCGGCAGGTCGACGGTCTCCGCGCCAGCACTCGCGTCTTCCGCGAGCGCCCGCCAATGCTGCGCCTCCGCGGCGATATCGGCGGCAACGCGGGCCGCGAATACAACCGCCTCCAGGAGCGAGTTCGAGGCAAGCCGGTTGGCGCCGTGCACGCCGGTGCAGGCCGCTTCGCCGCAGGCCCAAAGGCCTGTAAGCGAGGTTCGGCCGCGCGCATCGGAGTAGACGCCGCCCATGTGATAATGCGCGGCCGGCGCAATCGGAATGGGCTGCAGCGCGGGGTCGAGCCCAACCTCCTGGCAGACTTCGAAGGCGGTAGGAAATGCCGTCTCCATCGGCAGCGCGCGGCAATCGAGAAACGCTCCGCGGCCTTCCGCGATCTCGCGATGGACGGCGCGGGCGACGATATCCCGCGGCGCAAGCTCCGCCGATGGATGCACCGCCGGCATGAAGCGCTGACCGCTCTCATTCACCAAGCCTGCGCCTTCGCCCCGGATCGCCTCCGAAAGCAGCGGCGCCGGATCGCGCCCGATATCGAACGCGGTCGGATGGAACTGTACGAACTCCGGATCGGCGATAATCGCACCGGCACGCGCCGCCATGGCAAGGCCGCCGCCATTCGCCTCCTTGGGGTTGGTCGTGACCCGGTAAAGCTGGCCGATGCCTCCGGTCGCCAAAACCACCGCGCACCCCGCGAGGAAAGTGGCCCGCCCCGGCTCGCCCGTCCGCCTCACATAGACGCCTCTGACGCGCCCTTTCCTGTAGACGAGATCCACCGCCTCGGCGTTTTCGAGGACCGATATCGATGGCGTTGCGGCAACCGTGGCGATCAGCGCGGCCATCACGGCCTTGCCCGCCCGGTCGCCCTCGACCCGCACGATCCGGCGCGCGCTGTGCGCCGCCTCCTGCGACAGGCGCAATTTGCCTTCAACATCGCGGTCGAAGGGCACGCCGTAGCGCAGCAGGTCCTCGATGCGCTTCCCGGCTTCGAAGGCCACGATGCGGGCCATTTCCGGATCGGTAAGGCCGGCGCCCGCGGCAATCGTGTCGGCAGCATGCGCCTCGGGCGTATCGCCCTCGCCGATGGCCGCGGCAATACCGCCTTGTGCCCAAGTCGAGGAGGCGCCCTCGCCCAGCGGCCTCGGGCTCAGCACCGTCACAGGCAGCGGCGCAAGCCTCAACGCGGTAAACAGTCCCGCCAGGCCGCCGCCGATGACCAGCACGCCGTGCGGCCCGGCGCGGCGCTGAAACTTCAACGGTTGAGCAATCGCAGTTCCGCTCATGGTATTCTCCCCGCTCGAAACACCATCTCCAAGTGCAGCCCGCACGCTTGCGAAGCCGCACGGCCTCGCAGGCGATCAGAGCGGCAGGTTGACCATTCTTTCAACCGCCATCCGCGCCCGCGCCGCCACTTCCGGATCGACCTTGACCTCTTCCTTCATGCTGACGAGACTGTCCAGGATTTTCGGCAGCGAAATCCGTTTCATATGCGGGCACATGTTGCAGGGCCGCGTGAAATTCGTGTCCGGCGCCTCGGCCGCGACGTTGGCGGCCATCGAGCACTCTGTGACCAAAACAACGCGCTGCGGTTTGCGATCCTTCACCCACTTGATCATGCCACTGGTCGAGCCGGTGTAGTCGGCCTCCGCAATCACGTCCGGCGGGCATTCCGGGTGGGCGAGGATCTCGATGCCGGGCTCGGCCTCGCGGTAGCCGCGCAGTTCCTCGCCCGTGAAGCGCTCATGCACCTCGCAAGCCCCCTTCCAGGAGATAATTTCAACCTTGGTTTGCGTCGCCACATAGTGTGCGAGATATCGGTCGGGGACGAGCAGCACCCGAGGGCTCCCCAAGCTCTCGACCACCTTCACCGCGTTTGCCGAGGTGCAGCAGATATCGCACTCAGCCTTCACGGCCGCGCTGGTATTGACGTAGGTCACGACCGGCACACCGGGATAAGCCGCGCGGAGCGCACGCACGTCCTCCGGCGTAATCGAAGACGCCAGCGAGCAGCCTGCCTGTGGATCGGGGATAAGCACCGTCTTGCCCGGATTGAGCAGCTTCGAAGTTTCGGCCATGAAGTGAACGCCGCACTGGACGATCACATCCGCGTCCGTCTGCCCCGCCTCCTTGGCGAGTTGCAGGCTGTCGCCCAGGATGTCGCCAACGCCGTGGAAAATCTCGGGCGTCATGTAGTTATGCGCCAGGATGACGGCATTCCGCTCGCGCTTGAGGTCGCGGATGGCTTTGATGTAAGGCGCGTGCCCGGCCCATTCCAAGGGCGGGATGACGCGCTCGACGCGGGCGTAAAGCGGTTTCAGCTCCCGGATTGCCTCCCGGATGTAGGCTGCGTCAAAGCTCGGATGCGCATGCGCCGGCGCGCGCGGCTCCCATTTCACGTTGCCGTGCTTCGGGCGCCGGACCGGCTCAATTCCACTGTCGGCGAATGCCATTGTTGTTGCGCTCCCTTTCTGCCCTCTTTGAATTATGCTCCGCTTGAGCATATCTTCCACCCGCAAACAGGGCCCTTTTTGCCGTTCCCTAGCCCGGGCCTCGATACTTATGCTCAGAACGACTATAAGATAGGACTAGACGGGGCGCTTGCCAACCAATTTCTTTCTGCGCCAGCTGAAGCGCCATAGGGACCCGCCGGACCGCGTGCGAGCGGCAGCGCCGGACGGCAAAAAACATAACGCCGGAAAACCCGAGGGGCATCCGGCGTTATGTCCTACAATAGGCGTGCGAGCTTAGGGGTGAGCGTGGCCCTTCCCGTTCGTCGCTTGCGCCATAGACGGAAACCATCCCGCGAAGGACGAGTTCGAACTCGTGATAGTTGCAGGTGATCTCCTCGCCGGCGGCGATGTCGCGGATCGCGAAGCCTTCCTCGAAGCCCGTGAAGTCTGTGTTCGGGGCCTCGCTGTGGTTCATGAATCGCCCGTTGTCCGCCTCCAGAACCCAGATGCCCGGGCTGCGCATGTGCGGATAGGAATATTTTTCGATGAAGTCTTGCATATGAGGCGGCAGCGCTTCGATGTCGGACGCGGTGAAGAACACGTCGAATTTCGGTTCGAGACGCCAGATGACATCGCCGGCTTTGATCGGCTCTGCAGCGTAGATGCCTACGCCCTCGATTGCGCTATTCGAGAGATAGGTGCGGACAAGCATCATGATTGGTTGTTCCCAATGTATGTGAGGTTGATTTTGCTTTTGAAGCTTGGCGGCTTTGCGCCGGTTATGTGCTCACGGCCTTCTGTGCGGCCCCGGCCGCGAAGGAGGCTGTCCTCTCTCACATGTGTTTTTTCAACATCCTTCAGTTGGGAAAATGCAGCTGAGCCGGTTGCCCCATGCAACACAGGACAGGGATGATTGCACAAATGCGAGCTTTTGCAACATAGATATTGAGCATCTGTCCGCTAGCAGGAAATTAGTTGTGAAAATGAGGCTTGATAGGCTCCTGGTGCACCGCGGACTTGCCGGTACGCGGTCCAAGGCGCAAGACTTGATCAGGCGCGGCGCAGTGCGCCTGGGCGGCGTGGCCGTGCTCAAAACGGGGCTTGAGGTTTCAGAGGATGAGCCGCTGCAAGTCCTTGAAACTGAACGCTATGTCGCGCGTAGCGCGTGGAAGCTGAAGGCCGCGCTCGACGCGTTCGGCTTCGGGGTCCCGGCCCGCGTCTGCCTGGACGTAGGCGCCTCCACCGGCGGCTTTTGCCAAGTTCTTCTGGAGCACGGCTCGGCTTGCGTTTTCGCTGTCGATGTTGGCCGCAATCAGCTTCACGCGTCGCTTCGTGCGAACCCCAAAGTAATTTCGATGGAATCGACCGATGCACGGACGCTAAGGCCCGCCATGTTCCCCGCGCCCATCGAAGCCGTGACATGCGATGTCAGCTTCATCTCGCTACTCAAGGTGCTGCCCGCGCTCCTGCCCTTGGCGCAAGCGAATGCCTGGCTCGTGGCTCTGATCAAACCTCAGTTCGAGGTAGGGCGCGGAGCTGTTGGAAAAGGCGGCATCGTCAAAGATGAAGCCGCTAAGCGGCAAGCAATTGAAAGCATCCTGGCTTACATAAAGGGGGCGGGCTGGGCCGTTAGCGGAACGGTTCGCTCTCCAATTCTTGGCCAGGACGGAAATGAAGAAACGCTCGTTGGCGCCACACGCGATGTCTAACCCGCCGCCGCGCGAGGCTTTCCAAGTAACGGCAATGATCGAGGCCATGGGAGCCCAGGGCCACGGGAGTGCGCACATCGGCGGCGAAAGGCATTTCATTGCCTTCACCCTGCCCGGCGAGCGCGTCCGCGTTGAGCTGCTCGGGCAAAGGGCCGCCGTCACCGAAATCGAGACGCCGTCGCCGGAACGTATCGCAGCCGTGTGCAAGCACTTCGGCACTTGCGGCGGATGCACCCTGCAGCATTGGGCGGACGCGCCTTACAGTCAATGGAAACAAGAGCTTGTAACCTCCGCGCTGACGCGGACAGGAATCGATACGCCAATCGAGCCGCTCCGGAGCTATCCCGTATCGAGCCGCCGCCGCGCTACCTTTACCGCCCACCGCGCCAGGGGCAAAATCGCGCTCGGATATAACGCAGCGCGCACCCACGATGTCATCGATCTGGAGGAATGCCCCATCCTCCTGCCGCAGATTGCGCAAGCGTTGCCGCATTTGAAGGCCGCCATGATTGCGGCGATGCCTGCCAAAAGCGAGGCGAAGATTTCGGTCACGGCTGCAGCCAATGGCCTCGACTGCGCAATTGAAGGCCCTTCTCTGGCGGCTTCGGCCAACGCGAAGGTCATTGCCAGCCTCGGGGCGGCAGGTTTCGTCCGCGTAAGCTGGAATAGCGAACTCGCGCTGCTCGTGGCTCCCCCTTTTGTCTCGTTTGCCGGCGTCCGGGTAACGCTTCCGCCCAACACTTTCCTTCAGGCCGTCGAAGCCTGCGAGCGCGACATGGCGGATTGGGTCTTCGATGCCCTTTCGCATGCAAGAGCTGCTGGCCCAATCTGCGATCTCTTCGCAGGGCTCGGCGCGTTCACTTTTCCGGCGGCGCGGCTCGCTCCCGTCACCGCCTATGAGGAAAATCAGAGCGCGGTAGCGGCGCTAACAGCGGCGGCAAAGCGGGCTACCGGCCTCAAAACCGTGACCGCGATCCGCCGGGACCTCTATCGCAACCCGTTGGGGCCGCTGGAGCTGAACAAGTTCGCGGCCGTCATTATCGATCCGCCCCGCGAAGGCGCCGAAGCCCAGGCGCGCATGCTAGCGGCCTCGAAGGCCGCTACGGTTGCCATGCTTTCATGCAACCCGGTAAGCTTTGCCCGCGACGCCGCTATTCTCACCGGCGGAGGGTTCCGGCTCTCCCGGCTGGCTGCGTTCGATCAATTCCGGTTCTCGGCACATGTTGAGATCGCGGCCCTGTTCGAGCGCACGGGCAGCAAAAAGGGCGGACTTTCGCCCGCCCGGATTTGAGCTGTCCCGGACCCGCTTGCGGCTATCTGGGATCGCAACAGGCGCCTGCATTCGTAACGATCCCGGATACCGCCAAAGCCGGTTCCGGGACGAGAAGGCTTATTGAGCGTGGACTTCTTTGCTCTCGCCTTCGATCACGCGGGTGCTGGCGGGCTGGCCCTTGGCGATCTGGATGGTGCGCGGTTTCATCGCCTCGGGCAACTCGCGCTTCAGGTCGATGTGCAGGAGACCGTGCTCAAGCGTGGCCCCCGAAACCTCGACATATTCGGCGAGGCGGAAGCGGCGCTCGAAGTTCCGCGCGGCGATTCCCTGATGGATATATTGGCGGACCTTGTCCTCGCCTTTCTTTTCGCCCCGGATGGTCAGCGTGCCTTCCTTGACTTCGAGCGATAAATCGTCGTCGCCAAAACCTGCGACGGCCATGGAAATCCGGTAGCTGTTGTCGCCGAGTTGCTCGATGTTATAGGGGGGGAAACCGTTTTCGGCATCGAGGCTCGAGAGCTGGTCAAGAATAGAGGCAAGGTGATCGAAACCGATCGTAGTTTTATACAGCGGGGTAAGGTCTGGACGTCTCATTGTGGTTCTCCTTCGATAAGCGAGAATTTTGAACCTGCCTTAAAGGCCAGGTTACTAAGCTTTGCAGCCGCATGGGCCTGCGATCCATGATTTATTTCTGGATGGTTCGGTTTCAAGGGATGCTTGAGCACAAACGCGGGCGGCGCTAAAAGTTTTTTTGAGGGCCGGAGGAATTGAAAATGGCTGCACATGCAGAGCTGATTGGGATCACACGCAACCCGGTGCCGAACGGCGCTGTGGCCGGAACCTTCACCGCGCGCGATGGCCTCTCCATCCGCTACGCGCGTTGGGACACCACCGCGGCGCGGCGCCTCGGTACCGTCTGCCTCTTCCAGGGCCGCACCGAATTCATCGAAAAATACTTCGAGACCATCGCCGATTTGCGCCGCCGCGGTTTCGCCGTCGCCACCATGGACTGGCGCGGCCAGGGTGGTTCGTCGCGGCTGCTCAAGAACCCGGCCAAGGGACACGTGGAGAGCTTCGCGCATTACGATGCCGACGTCACCACCTTCATGTCGGAGATCGTGCTGCCCGATTGCCCCCCACCCTTTTATTGCCTTGCGCATTCGATGGGCGGGCACTTGGCACTCCGCTTCACGCAAACCAAAGCCTGCTGGTGGGACCGCATCGTCTTGAGCGCGCCGATGATCGCCATTGCCGACGGCGGCGCCAAGAACGGGGGGATCGCCGTATTGGCCGAGACCGCAGCCTTTTTCGGCCTGGGAGATGCCTATATTCCGGGCTGGAGAAGCTACGCGCTGGACGCTCAACCTTTCGAGGGAAATTTGCTTACCTCGGACAAGCTGCGCTACGAGCGCGCCCGCGATGTCATCCAGGCGGCCCCCTATCTCAGCCTCGGAGCACCAACCCTGGGCTGGGTTACGGCGGCTTCCAGCTCCATAGCGGCGATCAACTCCCCCGCCTTCATGGAGAACGTCAAGGTGCCGGTCCTGATTGTCGCCGCGGGCAACGACCAGATCGTGTCGACGCCGGCCACGGAGCGTTTCGCAAGCGGCATCAAGAATTGCACCCACATCGTGCTGGCGGGCTCGAAGCACGAGATATTGCAAGAGCGCGATCAGTTGCGCGAGCAATTTTGGGCGGCTTTTGACGCCTATATTCCGGGCTCGGCAAATACGCTGCGCAGTCACCCGGCGATTGCCGTATAGGCGCAATGGCAAGACGCCGCACTCGGACCACGAGCCGTCATCGTAGTTTCTTAATCCATCGGCAGCCTGCCCGCGCCGGAGGAGTTGCCGGTGAGAGAGAGGGAATTCATGCGCACCGTAATGTCCTTATGCTTGGGTTTAGCGCTCGCGGCCCAGGCCTTCGCGCTTGGCGCAGCCCCTGCCTCAGCGATCGAGGCGCGGGCCATGGCTACCCCTGCCGTTTCCTCCAGCGTCCTGAAAGTCAGCAAGCGCTGCACGCTTTGGGGCCATTTCTGCCAGGAGCGTCATCCTGCGAGCGGCTGGCGGTTCCATCGCTGCATGGCCCTGCACGCTTGCAGGTAGGTGCCAAGGGCCGGCCTTGCGCCACTCACTTTTTTGTGTGCGCCCAGTTTAGCCCAGCATCCTTTTTTTGCGCTAAATTCAAGAGCTTGGCTGGTGCTTGAGCGTTTTCGCTGAGCTCTGGCCCGGATTTGCAAGGGCATTTGCTTTTTTGGGTGCGCTCCGCACATGATACCAACGATTGCTGCGTCAGGCTGGCCGCCGTTTGCGGCGGCTCTCTAACGAAGGGTGGACCGGTGGTTTGAGCAGGCCTGGACTTCCATTGCCATCCCAAGACCGTCTCTCGCGGGAGGCATCCCCGCAGGCGGTCAAGCTCTTCGAGCAGCCGCACGCGGTGCTCTTTGCCTGCAATATGAACGCGATCCGCTCGCCAATGGCAGCTGCGATCCTGCGCTTCCTGGCGGGCAAGCGGATTTACGTACAATCCGCCGGGGTGCGCGCGGGCGAGACGGACCCGTTTGCAGTTGCTGTGATGGACGAAATCGGCATCGACATAACCAAGCACCGCCCGGCCGCCATCGAAGAGCTGGAGGACATCTCCTTCGATCTTATTGTGACGCTGGCGCCGGAGGCTCATCACAAGGCGCTCGAACTCACGCGCACCATGGCCGCCGATGTCGAATACTGGCCTGCCTTGGACCCTTCCGCCGCCGCCGGTAACCGGGAGCAGATCCTCGACGCTTACCGCGCCGTCCGCGATCAGCTCTTCGAGCGGATCAAGGCTCGCTTCGGTTTCGCCGGCGCACCGCAAGCCTGAGCACGCGCTGCCGGTGTTATGCCAGCGGCCAGCCTGCCCCATCTGGCCATCGAGACCCTGGGCGCCGCGCTCGCGGTCCTGGCTGGCTTCAGGGCGATGCCCCTCGCAACGGCCGGAAATTACGGCAAATCGTTAACCCTATTCTTGCGGTATTCTTGCCGGACATCGCGCAATCCATCTGTTTTTCTTTATGCGCCATTATAGCAGCAATATCTTTCCAAATTATGAAGCTACCCACTAACGCGTTGATAACACTCGAAAAACATAACTTGCATCGCGCTGCTTGCCCGCGCAAAATGCACCGTCGCATGGTTAATTTCAAATCTGCGAACATATTTTATAGTATTTTGGAGTCGCAGAAATCGACCTAAAGTGGCAAAAAATTCGCAGAAAGACGGCGGCGGAAAATATGCGGGGCACTCGTTTACCATCCGCGCATTAACTATAGTAGCGCGCTATGCGGGGCGAACGATTTGTTAAGGTGGTGAACTATTCAACCAGACTTGACCGGTTTTTCGTCATTGCGACGGCGAGCGAAGCGCGGCCGGAAGCAATCCAGGGGCACCATCGCTTTGCGCGGTTGTTTCTGGATCGCCACGGCGGCTTTGCCGCCTCGCGATGACGGCGCGCGGACGCTGGAACTGTGAAGACTTATGACGGCAGGTATTAGGCTGCCATCTAGGGCAGGATTTCCAGCACCTTCTCCATGGGACGGCAAAGCCTCGCGCCCTTGTCCGTCACCACGATTGGGCGCTCGATAAGGATGGGATGCGCGATCATGAAATCGATCAGCTCATCGTCCGTCCACTTCGGATCGCCAAGGCCAAGCTCGGCATAAGGCGTGCCCTTCTGCCGCAGTAGCGCGCGCGGCTTCATCCCCATCGCCGCAAGCAGCTCCTTGAGCCGCTGCCGGCTTGGCGGCGTCTTCAAATACTCGACGATCTCTGGCTCCCCTGCCCGTTCCCGGATCGTGGCAAGCGTGTTGCGCGATGTTCCGCAGGCGGGGTTGTGGTAGATGGTAACGGTCAAGGCTGTCTCCGCCATGTAGCTCATAAGCGCGCAGTGAGCGATTACGATAGCGCGGAGCCTGCAGGAGCGAAACCCTCGTTACACTATTCCGGCTGAACAGTTCGCGAAGACCCCCTCACTCTGTCTCTCTCCCCGCAAGCTCGCCTTGGCGAGCTTGCAACTCAGCGTGGCCGCATCCGCAAGCGGATGCGGCTGGGAGAGAGGACCCTAGAATTGCCGCTGCGGATAATTCAGGCTTCCCTTCTCCCCTTGGGGAGAAGGACAGGATGAGGGGGTCTTCTGCTGAACCAATCAACCGGATTTCGTATGAGGCGGCGGGAACTTGCCTCCGGCTGTACTAATATTCGCCGCGGGACTGAGCTGCCGGCACGAAGCTCAAGTAAGAGGCCACGGCTTCCATCTCATCGGGACTCAGCAAACTAGCGATGGCGGGCATATTGGGGGAGACGGCGGAATATCCCTCGGACCACTGTGTGAGCCTTCTTTTCACATAGTAGTAGGACAACCCGCCGATACGCGGGAATTTTCCGATACCCTGAGCCTCTGGGCCGTGACAAAACTGGCAGGCGGGAATATTCTCGGAGGGAATTCCGTGCAGGAAGATGTCCTCGCCTTTGGCCGCGAGTTCCTTGTTGCCGTCATTCGCGGGCTCGGGGGGCAGCGTCGAGATATAAGCGCCCAACTCGCATAAGTTCTCCGGCAGCGTCTTTACTGCGGCGTGCGACATGTAATGCAAAGAGAAGGGATTGTTCCGAGTCTTGTTCAAGAACCGTTCGAACTGGTAGACGATGTAATCCTGGTGCTGCCCGGCCAGGCGCGGCGCATGAAAGCGCCCCTGCAGCGACTCGTTATGGCAAAAGGCGCAGTTCCGCATCACGTAGGCGCCCGGCTCGATCGGCCATTCCCCGCCCGGCTGCGATCTGCAATTCCTATGCGGTTCCGCGTTGCCCGCTGCCGCGAAAAGGGGCGCAATCGCCAGAACCGCTATTGTCAACTTGAAGAGCTTCATGATCTCGGCTTTCAAACTTTGTGCTTCGGGTCGGACAAGGGATCGCTACTTTTGATAGCTGACGTAAGCGGCGACGGCTCTGATCTGCTCCTTGTTCAAGCTCTTCGCGATGGGCACCATCGTATTTTCATCTTCCGGAGAAGTTGGATTCTTTGCCCGGAAGCCTTTGACCCAGTCGCCCAGCGCTTCAACCATATAGTCATAGGATTGACCGGCGAGACGCGGGACCATGTCGCTGCCATGAGCATCCGGCCCATGGCAGGCGGCGCAGGCGGGTATATTCTCGTCGGGAACGCCTTCCTCGAAAAGCTTCCTGCCGGCTTCCACCAGACGCCTCGGCCCGTCAGCCGCAGGCGGGGCATCCATTTCGCTAATCCGCTTCGCTATGCGCGGCCACAGTGACGGAGGGAGATCCGTCAGAACCGGCCACATAAACCGCTTGGCGACGGGGTCGTTGCGAACGTGCTTGCTGAGTCCCTTGAGCTGGTCTTCGAGATATTGCTGTTGCTGCCCGGCAAGCCGCGGTGCAGTGTAGTATCCGTTGAACCCTTGGAAATGCTCGCCATGGCATTTCCGGCAATATCCCATTTTTTCTTCAACGTCGCCCGCGTGAACCACGGCTGGCATGAAGATCGCCAGGACCGCCGCTTGCACCACCACTCTCAATCCGCCGGCTTTCATGTTCTGAGCTCCGCCCCTTGCGTTTTCTGTTGCGGCGTGATTCTGCCGAAGTTTTCCGTCGTCTCTTTCTGAGCTAGAACATCAGCCAAGTGTAAACGAAGACCGTATCGTTGCCACTCGCCTTCAGGCCGGGGATCGAGTCCACGTTGAATGTCGTCCCGTCGAACTTATCGTAGTGGGTGTATTCGACACCGATCCGGGCGTTAAACCACGGCCACAGGTCGGGGCCGCCCCTCATAAAGGGCAGATACGCTAGGTCGAAATTCCAACCGGCGGAGTTAGGCGAGCCATTGGGGGTGCCATAAAGGGCCAAATCGCTTTTTCCCCAAGTGTCAAACCAGCCGGCGCTGAAACTGTACTTCCTGTCGTAAATGTAGGACGCGTTTATGTTGAAGTCGTTGAGCGTGTCGCTTGAATTGCTGGCACCGCCTGTTAACATCTCGGCGTTATTCTTTTTATTCTCCCAAATATAGGATGAGCGTACCGTGAAAACATGCTCCTCGCCGATCCATTGATACTGCGAATCTAGGCCGAGATCGAGAGTTGGATCGGTTACGCCAGGAACGAAAAAGCCAGATCCCGACCCCGGCCGAGTATCGGCGTACATGCCGATGGTGCCGAACATCAACGAGTTCTTGTCCCAGGTCTTTTCGTAGGCGACGCGCCAGTAAGGTGCGGCACCTTCGAACCTCGTAGCGGTATTATCGTAGCCGCCGTTTAGATCGGTGAGCAGACGCGCTGGCAAGTTGGTGTAGGCGGTTAATTCCGCATAGATCGAGTTGTTGATCCAGACATAGCCGCCAGCGCCGGCAACTTGCGTAGCCCACGCGTCGGTGCCGAGCAAAGTGCCGAACGCAGGAGCCGGAGCGACCTCCGAGGGTATGTACGGGAAGCCCCAAGCGGATACGGTATTCCAAACGTCCTGGACCGTAGGATTGTTATTAGCCGTAACGCCATAGACGATGTTCGTTCCGTCGATCACGCCGGACTTGGCGTAGCGGATATCGGTGTTGTCCCAAGCAAACGCGTTACCCACGTGGTCGTAGGTCATCTGCGCGAAGCTACCCACATTGCAATAGAGCTGCCCGGCAACAAACAGGCTGAATTGCCCAGGGATCCATTGGTCATTCTGGATGTTAGGTGCCTGCCAATCGGAAACGGCAGGAGGAGGAGGATTCTGGCCCTTCGTGCTGTTTACATGCGTCATAGTCGCCGGCCAAGCCATCACGGCGAGCGGCACCTGCGTCTCGTCCGACTTGGCCGAGCCGTCGTTGCACCGCGTGCCGCCGGAGGTGTAGCCCATCAGCTTGAACTGGCGGCCGAAGGGCGTCAGCTCTGGAAATGCTGTGTGGCAGGTGGCGCAAGGCTGCCCCGTCTGGCGCGCATAGGCCGGGACGGCGGAAGCGGGGGGAGTTTCAATGAAGCTGACTGCCGTTAGTGAAGCGGCTGCGAGAGCGCCGCGCGCTACCCATGACGCCACGGGTACATGGCGGCTGTTGCCGGTCTCGCTCGAACACGATAGCGCGGCCTGCATGCGCGAACGTTGCTGCACGCTCATTATTGTCCCCCCATTTTGATGGACTCTACGCAGAGTACCAACCTTCCCTGCGACAAGTTAGCCCGACCTCCAGGCGGGGATTTTGATATATGTCAAAATCCCTGTGGCTTCTCTCCCACAGTGAGGCAATATCTCAGGCACAGCGGAGGCGTGTACCGGCCGGTTATTTACAGCCACAAGTAAAACATCCGCCGGGCAGCAGATTTTCTGCGCCTCCAGCCCGAATCGCATTATTCTACTTAGCTTGGTTCTCGTCGGCACCGGCCTCTATTAAGGTCCTGGACGGCAAAGAGGGACGGGATTTATGCTGTGCTCGATTTGCGCGGGGCGGGATTCGCCTGAGCGCAGGGCCTTTACGGCCCAACCTCGCCGAGGCTGCCCTGGGCATCCGCACCGGTCTGTTTGGGCCACAGGACGCGAATCACCGTAATTACGAACATGATGCCGCCGGTGATCGCGACCAAGGCCCCAATCCCATTCAAGAACATGCCGATAACGGCGCCGTCGCCAAGCGCGGTAAGGCTCGTGGGAGTCTTGCGGGGAGCGCCATGCGAGCCTGCCAAGAACATGCCAAGGCATGCGGAGAGCTGGCCCCCGCCGTAGAGCCAAATTTGCAGCCGCAAATACCAGCTGTTTTTCGGCGCGCGGCCGAGCGCTGGCAGGCAAAAACTTAACATGAGCCCGACGGCCGCAAGGCTTACCCCTGTCAGAACGCCGTGATAATGCGCCGGTGTGCGCGTATCGGAGCCGGAGATGAGATTGCCCATCAGGCCGCCTACCGCGAATACGATCATGGACAAAGCCAAGGCCACGAATGCCGGATCGCGCCAAGGCAGCGGCGCTTTCTCTCTCGCCCGCAGAATTCCGGCTAAAAGCGGCACACCCACGATCAATGCCGGCAGCGCCATGACGTACTTAAGGTAGCTGAAGGTATCCCGGAATGCCCCCGAGGCCATATCGTAGGCCCAGAATAACAACGGCGCAGGCAGTGTGAACGCCAAAAGTATCAGCGCGGCGTAACGCAAGCTACGCGTTCCGATGACGTCTTCGCCGAGGCTCGCGCGGCTTAAAACGAACCAGCCGGTCAACATCAGAAGGCAAAAGACGAACTGAAGAACGTGCCCGCCCCCCCAGAACAGCGCCTCGTTCAGCTCCTTCGTTGGGGTGGCCCCCAAGGACTGAAAGGCGGCAATGCAGAAGCAGATCAACGCGGCGAGGTAGATGACGGAGCCCACGCTCATCGCAAAGGCAAGCGGCGGCATTTGCATCGGGCGCGCCGGAATATTCAGCAAGAGGCGCAGCACGGGCATCGCAATGCCAAGCGCAAGCATCGCGAGGCCGTCGTAGTAGGCCCGGTGCAGCATCACTGGGATATAGTTGTTCAGCGACGGAGCGCTCGCATGATCGAACGCCGGTAGAAACAGCAAAGGATATGCGGCCAGGACGGCCAGCGCGCCTATGCCGCCGAGCGCGTTGAAGCGAACCCCCTCCCCGCCCATCTTGGCTGTCGCCATGGAAACCATCAGGGCAAAAACCGTCAGGAACCAAACGACGATCGAGAAGATGACGTGGATTACAAGTCCTCTGTAGAAGAAGTCCAGCGGCCAAAACGCAAGAGTTTTGATGCCCGGTATGCGCGAGACGGCAACGATCACCGCCATTATGCCTGCCAGAGCCAGGGAGCCGATTGCTAGCGCGGCCCAGGCTCTGAGCTCCTCCCGCGGCACACCGGCTTTCGCCGCACTATCTGCCCCGGAGATAAGGCCGCGCTGCGCGGCGGTGCTGGATAAACCGGTCATCGGATGCTTCTAAGCTCCCGTGTAGGGATAGACGTGAATTGCCATGACGTATACGACGACGCCCGAGACCGACACGAACAGCCAGAAGGGCAGCGCCCAGCTCGCAACCTTGCGATGCGCGGCTATGCTGCCGCCCAGGCCCCGCATCAGCGTCAGCGGCACGAGCAGCGCGACAACCAGCGCCATGAACACATGAACGCCCAGCAACGTGAAGTAGATAGGCCGGACCGTTCCATGGCCGCCGAACTTCGCCAAGCCGGCACTGAAATGATACGTCAAGTAGATTGCGAGGAACGCCGCGCCGAGCCCGGCGGCAACCAGCATGCCTTTACGATGGCGCTCCCTGTCGCCGTGCTGGATGAACCAGTAGCTCGCGAGCAGGACGATCACGGTCGCGGTGTTGATCACCGCTAAGATATGCGGAAGGGTATTGATCTCGATCATGTACACAGAACTCTTAAGGGCCGAACCTTAAGACCTTTTTAAAGGCCACTGATGACTTTGTGAATGGTGCTTCCTAAAAGGATCGCACTAAGGATAGCGGAAGCGCTTACCACGACGAGCGCAAACAGCATCATGCTACGCTTCTTGTTCCGATCCAATTGTTCCATCGGTTCTAACTCCTCTCCCTAAAACGTGCAACAACCGCGGCGCCCGGAGAAGCGCGCCGCGGTTGCCTTGTCTGCCCAGCTTACTTCGCGTAGTTGTAAGGTGTCCAGTCGGATGTCACTTCGACGGGGTCGTCGAAGTTGCCTGGGCCGATCGGGTAGCTCGCATGAGTCCACTCAAGCGACTTCGAGCCCCAAGGATTCCTTCCAACGCGCTCGCCTGCGAAGGCCGAATAGGCCCAGCCGCTGACCATGAGAAAGATACCGATCCCATTGATGATGGCGCCGTAAGTAGCGATGTGGTGCCAGAATTCCCAGTTCGCCGCACGCTCCGCGCCCACCGTTTCCACGGAATAATCCCAGTAGCGCCGCGGCATACCGTCCGCGCCGATGTAGAACAGCGGCCAGAAGGTGAGCTGAGTGCCCGCGGCGTTGAACCAGAACGCGATTCTCGCTACCATGTTGTCGGCGGTGCGGCCCGTCATGGCCGGGAACCAGAAGTAGACGGATGCGAATATGGCATACGTCGCGAACAAGCCCATGATGAAATGGAAGTGGGAGGGCACGTACAAGGTCCTGGCAAGATGCAGCGTTACCCCAGCCTCCGCCAGCGGGATGCCCGTGAGTCCGCCAGCAAGCACGAGCAGAAAGGTGAGCGCGGCATAGCGCATCGCGACATTCCAGGTTATGGCGCCCTTATAAATCGTACCCCACATCGAGAGCGCCACTAAACCCGCCGGTATCGAGATCATGATCGTCGTAAACGACATAAACATGCGGAGCCAGTTCGGCATGCCAGTCACATACATGTGGTGGATCCAAACGTCGCCCGATAGCACGGCGATCCCCATGAAGCCGCCATACACTGCCGCCTTGTAGTTGAAGATTTGTTTCTTGGCCATCGTCGCGATGATTTCAAAGACCAAGCCCGCGGCGGGAATGAAGATAACGTAAACGGCTGGGTGCGAGTAGAGCCAGAACAGGTTTTCGTAGAGCAGCGGATCGCCGCCCCTAGCCGCGTCGAAAAAGCCGGTCCCAACATATTTGTCGAGAAACAGCAAGAACGTCGCGGTCGCGAGAAACGGAAGGAAGATGAGCTGAAGGGCATTGGCGAAAAAGCTGCCCCAAACGAACATGTTCAACTGATTCCAGCCCATACCGGGGGCGCGCATGTAGACAGTGGTCGTGAGGAAGTTTATGGCGCCCAGGATCGACGAGAAGCCCATCATTTGCACGATGAGGACGTAGAACGCGGTGTTGCCCGCCGTCTTGACCGCATAGGGCGGATAACCCGTCCACATCATGTCCAATTTGTCCGGGATGACGAAGAACAGGAGCGCCAGGACAACGCCGCACAGGTACATCCAGACGCTGAACGAGTTGATCCGGGGAAAGGCAACGTCCTTCGCGCCGATCATAATTGGAACCAGGTAGTTCGTAGCGAACCCGGTCAGCCCTGGGATCACGAAGCCCAAGATCATCACGGCTCCGTGGAAGGTGAGCATGGCGTTATAGGCATCGGGCGTCGACATGCTTTTGCTGAAATCGCCGACGAAGTAATTGATGACGCCGGATTCGCCCGGCGAGTACTGCTCGATCCGGATGCCGAGTGCCATCAAGGCTGCGAGGGTGAACGCCGCCAGGGCGCCGACCAGGTACATAATACCGACGCGTTTATGGTCGATACTAAAGATCCATGAGGCAAGCCCTCCCCCGGAATGGGACGGCGCGTCGTGGTAAGTAGTCGATGTCATGATCTTTTTCCCCTTTACCTACTTGCTCGCCGTACCGTCCACGGTTTGGCTTGCGAATTTCAACTCTCCGGCGGAAGCGCTCTTGTGCTTGCTGACCCATGCATCGAACTCTGCCTTTGGCAGCGCCCTGACCGGCGTACTCATCTGCGCATGGCCGGTCCCGCAATATTCCATGCAGTTGACATGCGTCTCTATCGGCGCATCCGGATAGAACCAGAGATAGGTGATGCGCCCAGGCACCAAGTCTTCCTTTATCTTGTACTGGATTAGGCCGAAGGAGTGGATCACGTCCTCCGAGCTCATGCGCAGCACGACAGGCTTGCCCACCTCCACGACGAGTTCCTGGTCGGTGATGCCGTTGCCGTAGTCGAACTCGAAGTACCACTGATGCCCCGTGACCTTAACTTCCACGGCATTTTGCGGCACGACGCGCTCAGCGTTAAAAAGCGTCCAGCCCTTACCGAAGAGGAGCATGTCGTCGGCCATGAATATGGTCACAGGAACCAGTATCCATGCCCATGCCGCCGCGGGGCTCAGCTTCACTGGCTCGCCCACCTGGCCGGGCGAACTGGCCGTGTAGCGGATAAACATATAAATCGCGGCCAAGATGAATACGACGCCGATGGTTAGGATGTCGTTCCTAAACTCGTGCCAAGTTTCGATCCACAGCGCCGTCGGATTGACGATATGGCTCTCCGCCATTGCCGGAATGCTCCCCAGCATTAGCGCTGGAAGCCCTAGTAAAAGCCCTTTAGGCAGCTTTTGCATGATTTGCCCCTTTCATAACTCTCCCCTTCCTCACTTTGTAGAAGACCATAGGAACTAACAACATCGAGAAGCCAACTAGCAGACCAGCAATTCCCACAAACGGGAGAATGTTGAGCTGATATTTGCCGTCTTTGTAGTTGTAGCTGTAGCAGAGACTCACAGCGAAATTTCTAATGTCCGTAACCCGCATGTGCTCCAGGTTTACATCGAGAATTGCGAGTTCAACATCGCTCGAATTCAGCGTCTTGCTGATAAAGAACGCGGCTTAACCTTCCTTCGGGCGAGAAGAACAAATAGGCTCCCGGGTGAAGGAAAGCTTTGTCCTGCGGAGACCAGAAGAACTTGAAACCGACGCGTCCTGTCTGCTTTTTTAGATCGTCCTCGCTTTTGAAGGTCGCGAATGTCCATGCGCCAGCCAGCTTGGCCGGAAGGGCAAGCTTCTCGCGAAAGGCCGCGGCGGTCTTCAAGGTGTCGTGCCGGTCGAAGGACACGGTGAGGATTCTGAAGTCCTCGCCGGCCTTCACCGCCGTCACATTCTTCAAAAGATTTGCGAGGTCTTGGTTGATGACGGAGCAGCTTCCATCGCAGGTGTAATATGACAACACCAGGATGAACGGCTTTCCGAGCATCTCTTCCCAACGGAACTCGTGGCCTTTATCGTCGATAAGCTCCGTGCCGGGGTCGATCTTGGTCCCAAGCGCGGAGTGTTGATCGATATACAGGAGCCTCGGATCGATGTCGGAGACAAGCTGGCGCGCACCCTGACTGAAAGCTGCTCCGGCGCTCGAACTCAAAATGAGCACCGCACCCAGCATCGCAGCCACTGTAGAGAACACCGCGCCCATGTTCAGCTCCGCTCCCCAGCGCCTTACCAGTAGTAGACCTGGGTGACGACGAAGAAGGTAATGAAGGTAACGAAGTACCAGTACACGCCCGCCAGTTTTACAAACGACGGGTGAACCTTCCCGAACATAGTGCCGAACAAGATCGCGAGAAAGGCTCCAAGACCCACTAGGATGTGGGCAATGTGGACACCCGTCAGCGTGTAGAAAGGTGAGGAATACGTGTTCGTGCCGGGTTTAAAGCCTTCGGCATACAGCTGGGTATACTCATGGACGGTGCCGGCCACAAACACCGCGCCAAGAACGAGCGCCAAGAGCAGCGAGATGGTGAACCCGCCTCCGCCCGTTTCGAACTGCTTCTCGGCGAAATGATAGATGAGGGCCGACAAGATCAGGACCCCCGTCATGATCGCCGGTATTGCCTTGTCGATCTCAGGGGTCCCGGCCGGCGGCCAAGGCAGGTCCTCTACGCCAGCGTTAATACGCACATAGTAGTAGGCGATGAAGATTGCGAAGAAGATCAGAGCTTCGCTGAGAATGAACAGGGTGAGGGTGAGGCTGTTCAACTTATAGTCTGTGGGACCCGTGACTCCCGGCGAGCCCATCCAATTGGCGATGCCACCGAGTATTAACGGTACGCTAACGCCCGCAAAGATAATGGCGGGCAGTTTGGCGTCGTAAACGAAATACATCGCGACGGTAAGTGTTAGACACAAGATACCAACCGAGATCGCGGCCGGTGCCCAGCTCCAATGCCAATCATGGGCATGCGCCTCATGTCCGTGAGTTTCTACTTGAGCATGTATTGCCATTTATTGCTCTCCCCGTTACCCTTCCATTACGGTTTACGATTTATGCCTTAGATAGAGGCCGGACTTAATCCGCTTCCTCTCCCTTGGCAGCGCTTCACTCTTGACGAGATCTCGCGCGCCCTGCCTCCGCATCCTCGCGTGTTCGAAATCTCAAGCCCCCAGCCTAAAAGGCGCCGGCAAGCAGAGCGACGAACAGTGCGAACATGTAGAAAATAGAGAAGCCGAACAGTTTCATTGCCGCCTTGTTGCGCCGCTCCTTCTCGTGCTCCCGCTGGACCGCGAATGCCCTGAACAAGAAGGCCGCGCCGAGTACGGCCGTCAGGGCCGTGTAGAGGACGCCTCCAAGCCCGAGCAGGGCTGGCAGAAAAGAAGCCGCAACAAGTGCGACAGAGTAGATGGATATCTGCCGTGCCGTCTTTTCGGGGCCAACGACCACCGGAAGCATTGGGATCCGCGCCCGCTCGTAGTCGGAAGAGCGGCAGATCGCGAGCGCCCAGAAATGCGGCGGCGTCCAGAGAAAGATGATGAGGAACAGCGACAAGGCACCCAGACCGGCACTTCCGGTCACCGCCGCCCAGCCGATAACCGGCGGCAAGGCGCCGGCAGCGCCGCCAAGGACGATATTCAGTGCCGACCGGCGCTTCAGGAACATCGTGTAGAACGGTACGTAAATGGCGATGGTCAGGCCCAGAAATGCCGCGGCAACCGGATTGACCAGCAGGCCAAGCGTAATGACGGACAGCACGGACAGCAGAGTTCCCGTGACAAGCGCATCTCGCGCCGCAACCCGGTTGGTTGGGATGGGACGGCCCGCGGTCCGCTGCATGATGCCGTCGATATCGGCGTCGTACCACATGTTCAGCGCGCCGCAGCCGCCGGCGCCCGCGGCCATGCAAATCAGCGTTACCGCCGCGTGGGTGAAATCGATATGCCCCGGCGCGGCGGCCATGCCGACCCCGCCAGTGAAAACGACCAGCGACATGACGCGGGGCTTGAGCAATGCCAAATGATCGGGAACTCGTGCAGCGATACCGTCGCGCCGCCTAATCGGCACACGGCCAGCCCTAACCTTGACCACTTCGGCCATTGCTCCCTCGTCCGTTTCCATTCGTTATCTTTTCCCGGCGTTGGCGCCGGGTGGGGCATTTTGCCGCCCCTCTTGTGTCAGATCGTCGCGTTTTCGGATCCGATATCTTGATTAATATCAAACCCGCGCCGGGCGATGTGTTGATTTATGTCAAACTAACGCTGTGCAATAGAGCTTTTTCGTACGCCTTTTGTCTAGCCTGCCGGCGGCGGCGGCTGGGCTTCATTTCAAATTAACATACTGATATGAATAGCTAAATCCGGCAAGGGCTAAACCATGACATCACGCAGAATTGAAACGCCCCTGCCCTAACCGGCGCTTTGATATGGCGCAGCGCTGGACAAGCGTGGCCTTTTGTTTTTCATTGTGTGTTGCAAAGCTATAGGCAGGGTTCGGGGCGTTGGCGCTTTTGTGACCTTCGCCGCGGCGGCTGGGGGTGGAGATTTGCGGCCTGACGGTATAAACGGCACTCACCTATCCTTTCATCCATAACAATAAAGCGCGGAGGCAGATCATGAAGAGTACCGGCTTGCGATTGGCACTATCGGCGGGGCTTTTGGCAGTTGTTTTCCCGGCAGCCAGCCGCGCTGAGGACAGCGCCAGCAAACAAACCATCGAGGCCAAGATACGTTACTGCAAGGATTGCCACGGCCAGCAAGGCCAAGGTTTTGCTGGCGCTTACCCCGTGCCACGGCTCGCGGGGCAAACTATCGGCTACCTTGAAAGCAGGATCGATGTGATAACCGAGCACCAGCGGGACAATCCTACAGCCGAAACCTTTATGGCACCCGCCCTCGGCAGCGTCGCCCCCGAAATCAGGAAGGCTGTGGTCGGCCACTTTAGCACCCTCAATCCGCCACCCGCCGGTCCCGGCCCGCAGGAACTGGCGGCTGACGGAAGAAAGATCTATGAGGACGGCGTTGCCGAAGACGACGTCCCCGCATGCGCCTCCTGCCACGGTCCCGATGCGAAGGGCTTAGACAAGGCTCCCCGTTTGGCAGGCCAAATCTATCCCTATGCCGTGAAGGTGCTGCAGCATTGGGCCATCATCAACCGGGAGCGCGCGCGAGAAGGCGGCGGGGCCGTGAAATCGGGCGCGCATAAGCTGTCGCAACGCCAAATCGAGGCTGTTGCGGCTTACATCAGCAATCTAAACTAATCCGGCCTGCCGCGCCGTCAGCGTCCGCGAAACGCGGGCGCCGGCGCGGCCACCAGAAAGAACAGCGCCGCTAGTGTGGCGTCTCGCAATTGCCTACCCCCTTTGTGGCTGGCCTCGCGAAGGCAATTGCGAGACATCAAGCCACACTAGCACTTTGAATTCTGCTAGTGTCCCTCATGTCTCCGAATTACCGTGCGAGCCCTCGGCAAATGGGGCGGTAATTCGGAGACGGGACACTAGCGCTATCGCTAAACTAGCTCATTTGCCGGCGCTCGGATTCTGCGCGTCGTTTTGCCACCAAGTAGGAGAAGATAATGAAAGGTGCATTTGCGGCCCTGGCCGCGATAGTCGCGCTGCCTGCGAGTGGCGCCCTCGCCGCGGACTTGAGCGGCGATCGACTGGTCGAAGGTTCCCGCCACCACAGTTGCGCTCTTCTATCCGGGGCAGTCGACCTATGAATGGCTGCGCAGCTCCGGACACCCGAAGGGGCAAAAACAAGTCGAGGAAGGCAGAGCTTGCACCTCTTGCCACGAGGACGACGAGAAAGACATCGGTAACAAGCACGTCAAAGGCAGCAATATCGAGCCCACCCCCGTGAAGGGCAAAGCCGGCTCGGCCGATCTTAAGGTTCAGGCGGCCTACGACGACAAGAATGCCTATTTTCGCTTTCAGTGGAAGACGCAGAATCGATACGCCGGGGACGAGCACAGGTACCTTCGTTTCGACGGCAAGGAATGGAAGCCATACGGCCTGCCCAAGCTAGACAAAGCGGTTCAGGACGGTCAGCAGCCGGGCATCTCCGAAGACCGCATCACAATGATGATCGACGATGGCAAGGTGCCGATGTTTGCCAAGCAGGGCTGCTGGCTCACCTGCCACACTGGCTCACCGGGCACGGCCAATGCCGCCACTGCTGAGGAGATCGCGGCGAACCCGCTAATGAAGGCTGGCCACCAAAGCGAAGTGCACAAATTCCTGCCGGCGACGCGCACCGATCCAGGCGACTGGAAGACGGGCAAGTCCGCAGACGAAATCGCCAAGCTCAAAGCGGAAGGCGGGTTTGTGGACTTCATCCCGTGGTACGCCTACCGCTCGAACCCCGTTGGGATGGCCGGCGACGGTTACATCCTGGAATACCGGCTCGACGATGCGGGCAAGGGGCCGTTCTCCGAAAATGAGGACGCCGCAACTCATCAGCCTAAGTTCATGTGGGACGAGAAGAAGGCTGGGTACAAGTCCATTACCGAGGATCAGCTCCACAAGGCTCAGCACTTCCTGATCAAGGAACAGAACGCTGCCGCTTTCGACCCGAAAGCCGGATGGAAATCGGGCGACATGGTTCCGGCTTATGTCCTAAGCGCAACCGATGCATCCGGCTCGGCAGCCGATAATAAGGCAACAGGCACATGGAAGGATGGCGAGTGGACAGTCGTCATTACGCGGCCGCTCGCTCTTACAAACGATGACGACAAGGCGTTGAAGCCCGGAAGTACATACAGTGTTGGTTTCGCGGTGCACGACGACAATGTCGCCGGGCGCGGCCATTTCGTGTCTTTCGTACGCAGCGTTGGCTTTGGCGCCGAGGGAAAGATCAAGGCGGTCAAGCTCCCGTAAACGGCGCCTCTATCTCCAATTTGGGACGCCCGGTCAATAGTATGGAGTCCGGTGGAGACCGGGCGGGCCCTGACACCATCGGTAGTTAGAGGGGCAAGGAAGAGCATGACAAAGGATGGGGAAAACCCCGGCGAAAACCTAACTTACCTACAGAAAAAATCGAGAGTTTTCCGGCCAACTTTGCGCCTCTCGGTAGCCGGGCTGGCGGGTATCATGTTGATCGCGGGCATCTTGTTCTTGGCCGGTTTCAACTGGACGATGGAATTGACGAACACGGAAACATTCTGTGTCTCATGCCATATGATGCGGGACAACCCCTATAAAAACTTGAAGGAGACCATCCACTGGTCGAACCGCACCGGCGTGCGCGCCACCTGCCCGGATTGCCATGTGCCCAAGAATTGGTTCTTCAAGGTCAGGCGGAAAATCATGGCAACGAACGAATTATATCATTTTCTTGCCGGAACGGTGGATACGCCTGAGAAATTCGAAGCCCACAAGCTGGAATTGGCACAGCACGTCTGGGATACGATGAAGAGCACAGACTTGCGCGAGTGCCGCAACTGTCACCATATGGACTCGATGGACTTTGAAAAGCAGTCGCGTCCGGCTCAGAAAAGGCACAAGGCGGCTATGGAGAGCGGGAAGACCTGCATCGATTGCCACAAGGGCATCGCACACCATCTTCCAAAAGGTTACGAAGAAAAATCGGAAGATTAGAGTGCGTCCGGAAAAGCGCGAAGCGGTTTTCCGGTAAAGACGCTCGATAAAACAAAAGCTTAGAGCCCGCTTTTGGCTCCGCTCCGTCAGCGCCCACGAAACGCGAGCACCGGAACGGCCACAAAAAAGAACAGTGCGGCGAGCGCGATCACGATGGACGGGCCCGCCGCGGTATCGAGCTTGAGCGACAGGTAGAGCCCGCCGCAAACCGCTGCTGCCGCCCCAGCGCCTGCCAGCACCGCCATTTGCTCGGGCGTCTTGGCGAAGGGCCGCGCGGCCGCCGTTGGGAAGATCATGAGCGAGGTGATGAGCAAAATGCCGATCACCTTCATCGCCAGCGCAATCGTCACCGCAATGAGTAGGATGAACGCGGTTCCCGTGCGCCGCACCGGCACGCCTTCCGCCGCCGCCAGATCCTCGTTCACCGTCATGGCCAAAAGCGGCCGCCAGAGCCAGAACAGCGCGGCGGGGACAGCGATCGCGCCCCCCCAAATCCAGGCCAGATCGGTCTTCGAGACCGCGAGAATATCGCCGAACAGATAGCCCATAAGATCGAGCCGGGCGCCCCCCACGAAGCTCGCCGCGATCAGCCCCGCCGCCAGCGCCGTGTGAGCCAGAATGCCGAGCAGCGTGTCGTAGGGAATCGCCCGCTGGGCCTGGAAGCCCGTGAGCAGCAGTGCCATGGCGATGGCGGTCGCGATGACGCCAAGCGTGAGGTCGATACCCAGCAGGAAGCCGAGCGCCACCCCAAGGAGCCCGGAATAGGCAATCGTTTCGCCGAAATAGGCCATCCGCCGCCAAACCACAAAGCAGCCCAGAGGAGCCGCAAGAATGGCCGTGCCGATGCCGGCCAGCGCCGCGCGGGTGAGAAAATCGTCAAGCATCGCCGGGCCTCTAACGCGGGCGGCGTCCGTCATTGCGAGTTTCGCACCGGCCCGAAGGCTGGCCCTGTTGGATGGAACTGAATCTGAGGCCAAGTGCCCCCTCATCCTGTCCTTCTCCGGGCAAGCACGCCTTGGCGTGCTTGCATCTTTTGCTGCCGCACCCGCAAGCGGGTGCGGACGGGGAGAAGGAACGCTAGTTCCAAGCGAGAGGATATTTCTAGGGTCCTCTCTCCCAGCCGCATCCGCTTGCGGATGCGGCCACGCTGAGTTGCAAGCTCGCCAAGGCGAGCATGCTGGGAGAGAGACAGAGTGAGGGGGTCTTTCTGCACTGTTTCTTCCTAGCGAAGCGAAGCAATCCACAAGCCCGGCGAGCGACCGTGGTGCAGCCCGCCCTGGATCGCCGCGGCGGCAAAGGCCGCCTCGCGATGACGATGGACCTATTGGCCGCATGCAACGTCGCCTGAAAGCGTATGCATGTGATCGTGGCGGTGCTCGTAGAGCCCGAAGCTGCGCGCCGCTTCCGGCCCGAACAGCCGCACATATTCCGGATGGCCTGCACCGCTCCCGGCACGCCCTCGCAGCAGATGTGCCGGTTAAGGCACACCACGCGGTCGCTGGCGGCGAGCACCACCTGGAGATCGTGGGAAATAAGCAGAATGCCGCAGCCGCGCCTCTGGCGGATGCCCGCGATGAGTTCGTAGAGCCTGGCGGCACCTGCAAAATCGACGGCCTGCGCGGGCTCGTCCAGCACCAGAAAATGCGGATCGCGCGCGAGCGCCCGCGCCAAAGCCACACGCTGAAACTCGCCGCCAGAGAGTTGCGCCATCTGCGCATCGATCAAATGAGCCGCGCCGGTCTCGCCGAGGCATTCCAGCGCTTGGGCCTTCGAAATGGACTGGGTCAGCGACATGAAGCGCCGCACGTCAAGCGGAATGATCCAGTCTACAGCGAAGCGCTGGGGCACATAGCCAACGCGCAAGCCTTCGCGCCGCTTAACCGTGCCGCTGGACGGCGCAGTAAGCCCCAGCAGAATTTTGGCCAGCGTGGTTTTGCCCGCCCCGTTCGGGCCGATCAGCGTGACGATCTCGCAAGGGTGGATGGCGATGCTGACCCGGTCGAGCACCGGCTTGCCGCCGAAAGCAAGCGAAACATCGGCCGCGGTTGCAAGCGCTTCGCGGGCGGCGGGTTCCCCGTTCGCCTCCGCCGCTGCCTCTTGCGGCACGTCCCCGGCCTCCGGCGCAATCAGCATCGCATGTGCCTCTCGTGGCATTCGGCGCAGGTCCCGTTTACCTCGACAACGGTGCTGAGCGGATAAAAATGCGCCGCCGCCGATACCTCGCCGATCGCCCGGTACGCTTCCGGCGCCTCGGCCTCGGTGACGTACTCGCATTCGTTACAGACGAAAGTAACCGTTTGCCTGCCGCGCTCGTGCCCGGTCATGCAGGCGAAAAACGCATTGCGGCTCTCAAGCCTGTGTACGATGCCTGCCGCTTGCAGCACGTCCAGAATGCGGTAGATGGATACGGGCGCCAGCCGCTTGCCGTCCTTTGCCAGGCTCTCGATCAAATCGTAGGCGCTGACGGGCTTGTGGCTCGCCGTGACGTGCTGAAAGACCTGCTCGCGCAGCGCCGTCCATTTTATGCCCTTCTCAAGGCAGCGGCTTTTCGCGCGCCCCAGCGCGTCGGCCACGCACGCGCCGTGATCGTGATCGCGCGTGGGAAATGAGGGTGTTTTTCGCTCGTCCATAACATTCATGTAATGTTATTACCTCGCGCAGGTCAATCCATTCGTGATCGGGTGCGCGGGAGCGGCCAAAATCCGATGCTTGGTATCTACCGTGGAGGGCAACCTGTTTGTGGGGGGCTAAGCCCTTACATTGCGCCGTGAGCCAATTGCACGGCGGGGGCGCTCGTCTTGGGATTGCGTTGCCACCGCATCCTCGTAAACGGCATCCCAGAATAGCTGAGCATCCGCCGCACTGAACTTCTCAACGGCGGTCTTGCGAGCCCCTGAGCGCAGCCGCTCCATCCCGCCAGGCTCGTTCATGATGGACACAACCGCAGCGAGCGCTTCTTCAGCCAGCCTGTCGATCTCCTGAGCATATATGAGCTTATAGCGGCGGTCCCCGCGATTGCGGCACGCAGGCATCCACTCTCCCACGGCGTTCGTGGGCAAATCCAAAAGAATACCGTTCTCATTGTTACAAATGAACTCGGGCAGCGCTCCTTGCCGCGTCGCGATCGCCGGCGTGAAATTCATCATCGACTCGATGGCGCTATAGCCGAATGTGTCGCTGAACGTCGTGAGAAGGGAAAAATGCGATTGGCGCAGCAGTTCCAAGACGCGCATATTTGGAAGTGCGGGATAGTAGCGCACGTTCGGCAAGTTCAAGAGCTTGAGGTACGGTTCGAAGAAGTCCGCGTCCAGCGGATCCGTCCAGACGCCAGGGCCAACTTGAAGGTTCGAAACGATGTTTACGGCAATGGGGATATTACGGGTGCGAGCCAAAGCAGCCATCTTAACGGCGACGCAGCCGCCTTTGCGCCCAAAATGGCCGCCGGCAAATGTAATCACCGGCGTATCTTCCAATTTCCCTGCCATCGCATCGCCGGCCGCCGGAACCGGCAGGTTCGGATAGCGCCTGATGAGCTTTGCCGCGAGTGAGGGAAAAAGGGGGCTTCCCTCATGTGTGGCATTGAAAATCTGCTGGGCATGATCGGATATGCAAATGATTTTCCGGCAGCGATCGCCGGCAAGAATGCTCGATAACCAGCGGAAATATGAACTTTTTTCAAGACCGAATGCTCGCGGCAGATGCGACTCGAATCCGATAATAAACGGGGTCACGCCGAGAGGAATCCGGTTAAAGGCATGAATAAGATCGTATTTCTTTAGGAGGAATGGGTTGAATATAGTTATACCTTCAATCTTCGGTGAAATCTTATTGAAGGGAATAAACATCTTTACATCGATGCTGTGCCTCGAGTCGCGCGGGCTATTGAATCTCCACGGATATCGTACCGGTGCTAAGATCTTGAGAGGTTTAAAGCTATTCACGGCCCGATCTCATCATGATTTCGAGTGGACTAGAGCCTATCCGCTTTCGATGGACTCAAAAGCGGGCTCTAGCTTGTTGTTTTGCCGCGCGTCTTATCGGAAAACCGCTCCGCACTTTTCCGGACGCACTCTAAGGGGTTCACGGTCGTCTTCTTGGACTTCGTATAGGCCAAAGCCCTTTAAATCAAATGAAGCAACCAGCGATGGTTAAGTAAAAAGCCTTCATGCTGCGATACAAAATCCGCCTGACTGGTTCGCTCAGGCGTCGTCCCGGAAATGCTGGAGGCATTATCCGGGATCGTTACAAACGCCGGCGCCTGTTGCGGTCCCGGATAGCCGCAAAGCGGCTTCCGGGATGACGGGCGAGTTAACCCGGCTAATTCTGGGTTCTGGATAGTGCTGGAAGGGCCATTCCCCTCGTGAGCACCTTCAAGCGTTTTGCGCTTCGCTCGAATAGTTGCTCCGTGAGCCTTGCCGAAATAAACCGCGCCACCTTCGGCGAACGGCAATAGGCGCCGAAAAAGCGCCTGCTATCCCTAGCCTTTACGGCTTCGATGCCCTCAAGCCACTGTACGCGCGCATCGACCGACCGGTAATGCTCCCTTACGGCTGCACGCTCCGCTGGCTGGAGGTCCGGCAGCGCCTCGAGAACGAGATCGAAGTCCCGGAGCCGTTCGAGGTCTTGCTTTGAGTGATTGCCGCTCAGCGAGCCGGGCCGCATGACAGAGACATAGCCACAGGCCGGAACGACACGAAACCGCGCCCCCGACGCGAGCGCTCTTGCGTAAAGAGCATAGTCCTCTCCAAGGCGTAAGGCTTCGTCATAGAAAAGACGATGCTCTTCGAGGAAAGCGCGCCGGATTAGCGGCTTGAAAAAACCAAGCTCCTTGCGGTTCTGGCCTTTTTTCGAGACGTTTCCATTAACGAAGGTTTGTAAGTCGCAGCGCCATGGTTCGAACGGAGTGCGCGTCCCCAGCATCGGCAGCGGTACGTCGATATCAACTCGATCTTCGCGGACTTGCAGAATATCGTCCGCGATAAAATCCCACCCCTGCGCCAGTTCCAAAAGCTGGGAAAACCGTCCCGGCAGCAGATAATCGTCGCCGTCGAGAATGGTAATCCAGGGGGCGGCGCATTCCCGCAGCGCGGCATTGCGGGCGGCTGCCGGGCCCTTATTTTCGGCCAAGCGCAGAACGATGAGGCGCTTGCTGCCGTCATCGGCAGCGTGAGCGTGGCCAGCGGTCTCATCCGTCGAGCCATCGTCCACAACGATCACGGAGTGGACCTCCGGCCCGCCAAGAGCAGAGGTTACCGCGCGCTCAATCGTGTCCTGCCGGTTCCACGCTGCGATAATGACGTCAACGCTCGCGGCATCTGTAAAGCTATAGGGGGTGTTGTAGCTCATTGCATACCTGTAGTTGCACACCAAGACATAGACCTGGCTGGAATGATTTTGCATGAGAACTTCAAAGTAAGGTTAAGGTGGCGTGTAGGCCTTAGCCACGACACTCATAGGTTGTCTGCGGCAAGTTCGGCAAAAAGGCTAAGCCATGGGAGAGGGCTGGGGTGAGGAGCGGAAGCTCAGGTCATGGCACGGCCCGGTGTCACGCGACACTTATGTTAGCGCCCGCCCGGGCTTGACCAGACCATGTAAAGCGGGGCAAGAGTCCGGGCAGGCAACTGCCGGTGCGCCGATGCACGAGCGTCATTCCCGCGAAGGCGGGAATCCATCTATCAAGCTGGAACAAGCTCTTAGATGGGTCCGCGCCTTCGCGGGGACGACGGCATACAGCTTGGCTTAACGCGGTGAAATACTTATCGGCCCGGTGTTTTGCCCCTATTACCAGACCATCCACTAAGCGATTGAGTGCAGGGGTTTATCCTGGATGGCCCGGTCAAGCCGGGTCATGAGAGCGGCAGGGGTTAGCTGCGGCTGGATTGCTTCCGCCTTCGTAGCCGGAGGCTATTTCGGCGGAGTGGGCTTGCCCTCGAATGGAAGGGAAGCGGTCAATCCTTATTCACTACACGGCGGTAGGCGCGAATCCAGTCGATGGCGTAAACGCCGGGAAATTGCGTGGTGCTGTCCGGCTGACCGGGCCAGCCCCCACCGACGGCCAAGTTTGCAAGCATGTACATCGGCTTCTGCATATCCGCCGGTGTGGCGACCCGCTCGATCTCAACGCCGTCGAAGTACCAGCGCACTTCGTCCTTTTGCCACTCGACCGCATAGCGATGGAAATCGGCCGACAGGTCCGGGACGGGCATGTCGCCGCCGGTTGCGGTGTGTACGCCCCCAGCTTTACTGTGCGCCGCTGTATAAAGCTTTGTGGTTTCATGGCCCAAGACTTCGAACACATCGAGTTCGGGCGGCCAGGTGCTATCCCTTGGCAGCAGCCAAAACGCGGGCCAGAAGCCGCGCCCTTTCGGCAGCCGCGCCCTCATTTCGAACACGCCATAAAGTTGGTAGAAGCTATACTTCGTCGTAATCATTCCGGAGACGTAACGCCGCCCCCAGATGAAGGGCAAAACGCGCTCTTCAGCCCGCTCGCCCCAGATCTCCAGGGTTCCGTTCGCGAGATGAAAGGGATTGAGGCCAAGAACCTCCGGCGAGGTTCCCTTGAAAGCCGCATCGGCATAGATTTCAAACTCACCCGGCAGCGACCGGCTGCCTTCGGCGCCCGGTGCCTGCCAGCCGTAGTTTGTGCGCCACGTGCCCTGGCGGTCCTTCTCTGGGGCCAGCCCTTCCGAGTACCAGCTGAAGCTGTTGAAATCGTCCGCGAAGGTTTCGACGAGGCCGGCGCGGTCAAGCTCCAGTTGTAAATTGGCATCGGGAAGCGATTCGATAGATGTATCGAGAAGCTTGATCGAAGGTCCGCCGGGAAGAGCTAAAATGGTGTCCCGGTTCTCCCGATGCATCAGCGCCTTCACGGCTTCGGGCTTCGTCAGGCCGAAGCCTTCGATCCGGAGCTTGTCGTTATTGGCCGCGTTGAAGCCTTCGATCACCCCGCCAGGGTCGCCGTTTTTGACAATGAAAATGCGCGCCGCAGGCCTTCCGATTTAAATTCGCCCGCTGGTCCAAACGTATTGCGGGCGTCGCGGGAGGCGATGCTTGCAACTGCCCCGGCGCTGCCGCTGCCACTGGCCGCCGGGCGCTGAAAGAGAGCCACGCCTGCAACGCCAAGAATCCAGGCTATAAGAAGAGCTATTAAAGATCGGGATAACGGCTTTGCGCGCCTATTCATTGTACGCCCCCTCGCCCCCGCAAACAAACCGGCCGGACCACGCAAAACCAAGCTCTTTCAGGAGAATCGGCTCCGGCCTGACGGCGCCAACCTACATCACTGGCAGCCGGCCCGCAATCAACCCACTGGTCCGGTCAAGTAAGCAGGGCAAAAGTCCGGGCAGGCAATTGCCGGTGCGCCGATGCACGAGCGTCATTCCCGCGCAAGCGGGAATCCATTTATCCCGTTGGCACAAGCTCTAAGATGGGTCCCCTCTCCCGCGGGGCCGGCGGCATACAGCTTGGCTTAACGCGGTTAAATACTTACCTGCCCGGACTTTTGCCCCTCTTACCCGGTCAAGATATGAGCATCAGTTGCAGGTCGCAGACGTTCGTCATTGTTGGGCCGGTCTTGAACAGTTGGCCGATGGCGCTGAAGAAGCGGTAGGAATCGTTATTCGCCAAGCCCGCGGCTATCGATAAGCCGGCCGCCTCCGCCAGCGCCAGCACCTCGGCGGACGCGAAAGCGCCGGCGGCATCGGTGGGGCCATCGGTGCCGTCCGTCGACGCAGACAGGAGATGAATGCCTTGCCCTTTACGCTCGTCGCGGGCCAATTCGGCAAGGAACCCCAAGGCCAGCTCCTGGTTGCGCCCGCCCTTGCCTGAGCCCTTGAGCGTCACCGCCGTCTCGCCGCCGGCCACCACGCAGGCCGGCGGCTTCACAAGAAGGCCGCCGTCCCGCACATCGCGGGCGATGCCGTAAAGCACCTTCGCCACCTCGCGCGCTTCCCCCGCCATCGACGAGGTCAGCGCCACGGCGCCGTAGCCGAGCCCTCGCGCATGTTCGCAAGCCGCGATAACCGCCGTCCGGTTGCTGCCCACGATTACGTTCGTCGCCAGCAAGGCCGCGGGATCGCCGGGCTTCAAGGTCTCTTCAACCAGCCCAGCCGCCCCATCTTCGAGGATCTTGAGCGCGGGCGCCGGGGCCTTGCCGCGCAAACCGTATTTGCCGATGACGGCCAGAGCGTCTGCGAACGTGGTGGCATCGGTGGCTGTCAGGCCAGACGCGATAGTGCCCAGCTCGTCGCCAGACACGTCGGAAAGGATCAAATTCAGGCTGCGCGCCGGCGCCATAAGCCGCAAAAGCCGCCCGCCTTTGAGGCGCGACAAATGCTTGCGGACGCAGTTCATCTCGTGAATATCGGCGCCCGAGGCCAGGAGCAGGCCGGTCATTTCCTGCTTTTCGGCGAGTGTCAAGCCGTCCGCGGGCAGCGGCAGCAGCGCCGAGCCCCCGCCCGACACCGCGTTAAGGATCAGCGTCCGCGCATCGGCGCTCTGAGCGAGTTGCGCAATCCGCCGCGCGGCTTCCTCCGCCCTTGGCGTCCGGCACAGGGTGGCCGGCTTCCACCACCTCGATGCGTTTCAGCGGTGCGCCATGGCCGTACTTGACCGATATCAGGCCGCCAGAAATGCGTTCGCCGAGGATGACCTCCAGCGCCGTCGCCATCCGGGCGGATGCCTTGCCCGCGCCCAGCACGATGACGCGGCTGTAACTGTCCAAGTCGAAGCCGTGCCACTCACCGCCGGCCGCAACGCTCAGGCAGCTGCCGTTCAGGCTGACCTGCCTGATCGTCAGCTCGTAGGCATCCGCCGCACGCAGGGCCGCGCGGAAGATCGACTGAAGGTGTGCGGTTTCAAGCATGCGGGCTTAATACCCGAAACTGTCTTGCTTTGAAAGCAACGGACGGAGTGCAAATCCGCGCGCGAAAGGCCATTCTCACGCAAGGAAGCTGGAGGAGCGCATAGTGACGGCAGCACTGAAGCAGCTCGATTTGCGCGATGGCGGGGAGCCAGACCCCCGCTGGGACGCCTTTGCGAAACGCGACAAAAACGCGGATGGGCAGTTCGTCGCCGCCGTAATCACGACGGGCGTCTATTGCCGGCCCGGCTGCCCGGCGCGGCTGCCCCGGCGCGAGAACGTGCGCTTTTTCGCGAGCGCTGCGGAGGCTGAACGCGCCGGTTTCCGCCCCTGCAAGCGCTGCACGCCGGACGCAGCCTCCCTAGAGGAGCGGCTAACCCGCGCCGTGGGGCAAGCCTGCGCGCTCATCGAGGCAGCGGAGGGTGCACCGGATTTCGAGGCCATCGCAGGCGCGGCCGGCCTCAGCCGCCATCATCTTCACCGCGCTTTCAAGCGGATCGTGGGAGTAACTCCCGGTGCGTATTTAAAATCCCTCCGCGAGCGCAGGGCCGTCGCCGGATTGAGAGGGGGCGCGAGCGTCACCGAAGCCATCTACGATGCGGGCTACGGCTCCTCCAGCCGCTTCTACGAAACGCTGGCGCCAAAGCTCGGGCTGAAGCCCAGTGCATTCGCGAAAGGCGGTGCCGGCGAGATCGTCCGCTTTGCCGTGGGCGAGTGCTCGCTCGGCAGCATACTCGTCGCCGCGACGCAAAAGGGCATCTGCGCCATCGAGCTCGGGGACGATCCGCAAGCCCTGGTGGAGGAGTTGCAGCACCGTTTCCGGAACGCAACGCTCGCTGGAGGCGATGCCGGCTTCGAGGAAATCGTGGCGGCGGCGGTTGGCCTCGTCGAGGAGCCGGCGCGCGACTTGGCCTGCCGCTGCATGTGCGCGGCACCGCATTTCAGCTCAAGGTCTGGGAGGCGCTGCGCGAGATAAAGCCCGGAGAGACGGCGACCTACAAAGATGTCGCAACAAAGGCCGGCGTGCCGGGCGCAGTCCGCGCCGTTGGCCGCGCCATCGGCAGCAACAAAATCGCCGTGGCAATCCCTTGTCACCGGGTGATTCGAACCGGCGGCGCGCTGTCGGGCTATCGCTGGGGCGTGGACCGCAAGGCAGCGCTCCTGGCGCGGGAGCGGTCTGCTCATACCAACGGTCAAAAGTCCTGACCGCTTTGGAACACTCCCCGTCATCGCGAGGCGGCCCTTGCCGCCGTGGCGATCCAGAAGGGCCAAGGAGACATTGCCCTGGATTGCTTCGCTTCGCTCGCAATGACGGCGAACGGTCAAGACTTATGGCCGCTGGTATTAAGCGCCCAGCACGGCTCCAAGTTCCCCTGTACCGGGAGACACAGCGCTCCGCTTAAGCATCTGGTCATAGCTGCCGGCCAATTCGAGCAGAAGCCGCTTGACCTCGGGGTCGTTGGCTTCCTCGGAGAAGGCGCGGGTGCTGCGCGCGCTTTCGCGGCACAACTGAGCCTCAAGCGGCTCGGCATGCCTCTGCTGGCGCGCCGGACGGCCGCCCTCGCGGGACGCAGTGCACTCGGCAATTTGCTCGCCCAAGCGCTGCAAATTCTGTCTGCAAGCCGCTATAAGAGCGCGAACTCCGCGGCTATCTCGGAAACTGTTTGCGATTGCATCGCATCATTGCCCCTATGATGCGGGCGTAGGCCCAGGTTACCGTTGGAAAGCCGTACAAGAGCCAACGGCAACTTTGTAAGCCACTTTGCAGGAAACGTCGATCCTGTCTGCCTGTCAGGTTGTGGAAAACCTATAATGCAAATAAGAGCTGCAACCTATCCACGGTGATACGGGTGGCCCTGCATGATGGTGAGGGCGCGGTAAAGCTGCTCGGTCAGAACGATGCGGACGAGGCCGTGCGGCAGCGTCATGCGGCCGAGCGATAGCTGGAAATGCGCGGCGGATTTGAGCGCTTCGCCGTGGCCGTCCGGGCCGCCGATGGCGAAGGCCACGTCAAGCGCCTCGTCGCGAAGCCTGGAAAACATCGCGGTGAATTCGTAGGAGGAGAGTTCTTTTCCGTGCTCGTCGAGCACGATCAGCCGGTGCCCGCCAAGCTTGGACAGCAGCTCCTCAGCCTCGTCCTCCTTGCGCTCTTCCGCCGTTTGGGCCCTGCTCTCGCCGATTTCCACGACCGTGAGCGGCGAAATGCACAGATTGCGCGCCGCCGCGTTGAACAGATCGAAATAGCGGTTGAACTGGGTCTGCTCAGCGCCGCTCTTGAGCCGGCCGACGGCTAGAATCGAGATCTTCATTCCAGCCGTCCGCTGCCGATAGCGTTATTGCGCCGCTTCCAGTTTCGGCTTGTCGGACCCCCACATCTTTTCGATGTTGTAGAAGGCCCGTGCTTCCGGACGGAAGATATGGACGATAATATCGCCCGCATCGATCAAGACCCAATCGCAGAGCGGCATTCCTTCGACCTTTGTATCGCGAATGCCGGTCTCCTTCAACTTATCGAGGAGGCGATCCGCGATAGCGCCGGCGTGGCGCTGCGAACGCCCCGAGGCGACGATCATGTAGTCGCCAAGGGAACTCTTGCCCGCCAACTCGATGCTGACGATATCGTCAGCCTTGGCGTCCTCGAGCGTGTCGACGATCAGGCGATGGAGAGAGGCGGAAGCCGCAGCGGCGCTTTGTGCGCGGCGCGGAGCGAGTCCAGCGGACTCTTGGTTCAGCGCGTTAAGCCTCAGCGTGAAGACCCTTCTTTGGGATGGTTCCGGCAATACTCCGGTTTCTGCACTTAGATACGCAAAATGTGCATCAGTTTTGCTTCATTTTCAAGACGGCCGGCAAGATTTTCCGCCGCCGCCTCGCTCTGCCGTCACCCGGAACGCGCAGAATTCAGGCCTTGGCCGTCATCCCGTCATCCCCGCGCCTGCCGCAAACTCGTTTGTCATGGCCGGTCTTGAGGGTGGAGGACACCCAATTTTTTCACACGCTCCGAGGCAGGGTATGATACCGAATCCGATTGAACAGTTCGCGAAAGTGCGGCTAATCCATGGTTTCGATGAGCCGCCTGAAACGGACATCGTCCATCGCCGCGCCATTTCGCGCTCCGATGTCGCGCCACCGGCGATACCATTCCGCCGCCTTTTCTTTATCGCCGGCAGCGTCCGGCGCTTTAACGGCCGCGAGATAGTTGGGATCGTAGGAGCGGGCCAGCAGCCAGGCGCCGTCCTGCGAGGTGGAAAGGGACTGGCGCATCAGCAGGTCGCGAGCCGCAACGATTTTGCCGGCATCCATCAATTGCTTGGCGTTCGCAATGGCCGGGCTTGGCGGCGCGGGAGGGGGAGCCGGGGGCTCAGGCGGCGCGTGGGGGACGGCGGGTGCGGGCGTCTGGGCCGCTTCCTTCGCGGTTGCGCGCGGCGCCTCGGCAGGCAGCGCAGGAAGGGAAGCCGGCGCCGGAATAACGACAGGGACACTTGTTATGGCCGGTTTGCTCGCCGGAGCGGCGGCTGGCCAATATTTGAGAAACATATCGGCCGCCAGCAAAAGGACCGTGCCGCCCGCCATGGTAGCGAGTGCAAATGCGGCAAGGCGCTTTCGATCGATCCCCGCCGGTCCGGTATCTACCGGCACTAGCCCTGCCTGCCGGCCCAGCTTTTGCGCAAACTCCCTCCGGCTGCTCAAGTTTGCGGGCCCAGTCGCGTTGTGCCCTGGCCCCTTGGCGTTGCCCGCCGCGGGGTGCTGATCGGTGCCGATCTTCTGCAAACTTTGCAGGATCTCCCTCACCTCAGACAGCTTTTTGTCGTCTTCCTTCTTCGTTACCATTCTATCGGCCGCAACCCTCGCCAAACCTCACGCTTCCTCGCCGGTTAGATCGCCCAGTATGGCCACGAAAATTGAAAGCACAGCGAGGACCGGATCGTACACAACTAACCCGGTCAATCCCATAAATGCACGGGGCCGCACGCCCCCGATAGATGTATCTCGGCACCAAGAAAAATAAAACACTTTTCCTAGTCAGCCCACTCCGGAGCGCGCGCGGCAGCAGCACGGCGCCACCCCGTTTTCTAATCCCTTTCCGCTTGTAGGCCCGCGATCCTGGACACCGCTTACCAAATCGTTTGTTTCGCGTAAGGCCGTATCATGCTTAATGCGCGGATGGTAAACGCGTGACCCTCATATTTTCCGCCGCCGTCTTTCTGCGAATTTTTCCCCGCTTTAGGTCCATTTCTGCAGACTCCAAAACCCTATTAAATATACGCGCAGTTTTAATCTTAACCATAAAACGGTGCATTTGGCGCAAGCGGGCCGCGCGACGCAGTTGAATTTTATAACGAGCTATCAACGCATTAGTCCGTTAACACTTTAAAAAGGCGCTGCCGGCTATAATGGGCGCCGTGAAGAAAACCGGAAGCATCGCGCGATGTTCAGAAGGAAAACCGCAAGAATAAGGTTAACGATTACACTACGGGACATAAGCTCCTACCGCCATGCACCTGTCACGCCCCGGAAGGACCGGATAGAAGCGAGGGCCGCTGCGCCGTTCCATTTGGCCGTACCCGGCGGGCAAGCTCTGGGCGCCTCATGAACAGCCGCTCCGTCTGCGCGCGGCCCCGCGAATGGAACACTAAAATTTGTACGATAGCCTTACGGGCTTTACCGCCGCTTGCCTTTACGGTTAGTGCAATTTTCCATATTCTGGCGCGTAGGCGCGACAGGCCCCGGAAGGTCCGCAGAAGCACGCGCAATCAGCGGAGGACAAGTATGAAAGCCGGCGCAGCAGCATTGAGTGCAGTAATCCTCGCCATGCTTATCCCAGCCGCGGGCCAGGCCGCTCACAGGAGCGCGAAGTCCGTGCCGAGAGGCACGGTCGGGGCCGAGATCCAGTTTTGCTCCGAATGCCATGGGCAATCGGGGCATGGTTTTCATGGATATTACCCCATTCCGCAGCTGGCCGGGCAGCAGGTTCAGTATCTCGAAAACCAGTTCACGGCGCTTGCCGGGCACAACCGGGACAATCCCGTTGCCAAAAGGTACATGATCCCCATCATCGAAAGCGTCAGCCCCGAAGTGCGAACCGCGATTGCCCAGCACTTTAGCGCCCTCAAGGCAAGGCCGGCAGGCGGAGGCCCCAGGAAACTGGTGGCCGAGGGGAAAAAGATATTCGAGGAGGGTCTCCCAGACGAGAACGTGCCCGCATGCGCAGCCTGCCACGGCGCAAATGCCGAAGGGAGCGATTTAGTACCCCGTTTGGCGGGCCAAATGTACGCCTATACCGTCGCGCAGCTTGCGGGGTGGGGTAAGGGCTACCGCAGCAAAGACCCGGTGACGCCAGAAAACCCGAATACCATGCAAGCGATTGCAACAAGCCTAAACACGGAGCAGATTGCCGCCGTCGCGGCCTATGTTAGCCACTTGGACTAGAGTGCGTCCGGAAAAAGTGTGAGCGGTTTTTCCGGTAAGACGCACGGTTAAACAAAGACTTAGAGCCCCGCTTTTGATTCTATCGAAAGCGGGGCTCTAATAAAACCAGCCGCCTCTTGGCTCGATATCGGCGATCGTAACGCGTGCCGGCGTCCGTCACCTCGGCTGAGTACGCTCGGCCACGAAGGTGGATACCGCCTTTGGCGCTTCCGGGGGTGACGCTGCTACTATCAACTCCGATTATGCATTAAACCCGATACCTTCACGGGCTAGCTCTGCCAACCGCACTAGTACAGCCGGCGGCGCGTTCGCACCCGCATGCCGCTCGCTCGCAAGCGAACTTCCGGCCGATCAGCTGTACTAGAATCAAGAGTCTGCTAGTACGCCTGATCCGCGGGAAATCCTGGAAGCGCCAGCCGCAAACGGGTCAGGATTTCCCGCGGGGCGTACTAGCGCGATGACGATCCATTAATACCGGATCATCCAATATGACAGCTCCGCTACCGGCAAATCGTTGTTGTTCCGCAGAAATTTTTTTGGGGGCTTTTTTACTTGCAGGGGCGTGTTGCAAGAACGGCACTGAATGGGAACCGGGCGTGGTGTTCCCATAAGTTATTGTAATGATTGTTTTAAATAGATCGCTCACGGGAACGCGTGAGCCTATCCGCCATGGGTGCGGTTGCCGCCCTCGCGCTGCGGCAACCGGAGGACGGTTGCAGTTGATTACCTAATCCTGCCAGTTAGTTTTCAAGCATCGGAATTAGCGATTTCGCTCATTACCGGTGCATAGACGCAATTGGGGGTACACTATGAAATTCAGGGCATCGATACTCGCGGGAGCCGCATTAGGCGCAGCCTGCGCGGTGCAGGCGCAGGCCGCAGATTTGGGCGACGTTCCCTACGCAGTCGTCAACAACTGGGCCGGCCCCTATGTTGGCGGTACGCTTGGCTTCGTGGACGCGAACGCCACTGTTTCGGTAGCGGGGTTCTCGGTTTCAGGCAGCGGCTCTCAGTTCGGTATCGGGCTGCTCGCCGGTTACAATTGGCAAAAAGGCAATCAAGTCTTTGGCATAGAGACCGATATCGATCTTCCGACCGGATTCGATTACATCGGAACTCTTCGCGGCCGGTACGGCATCGTGAACGGTAATTGGCTCCTCTACGGCACGGCAGGCCTGAGCTTTGCCGGTTCCGGCTCGTCATCGGGGCCTGGATGGAACTATAGCTACAGCAACGTGGGCTACGTGGTCGGCGCTGGCGCCGAAACGAAAATCAATAGTCACTTTACGGGTGGCTTTGAAGCGCTCTACTATGGCTTCATGGACCAGTCCCAAAACATTGGGGGATTTAACGTAACAACCAGCATGGATGCCTTCGCAGTCCGCGGCCGCATCACCTATAAGATCGGCGACATGAACTAGTACCGCCCGAGGAAAGTTCGCCCCTCATTTGCCGCACGCACTCAGTTTGTTTGCGCTACCGCCCTCCGGGCTACTTGAGCGCAAGCGAGCTTGCGTCCGGTAAGCTATACTAGAATCGAAGAGTTGCTAGGAATCGGGCGCGAGCCTCACCGTCCGCGCCAGTTAGTCCTGCGGGAGAGAAGCGGCCGCTCTTGCGCGGCAGGCCGCCAACCCGCAGGACTTCACATCTAAAGCGGGGTTTCGCCGTCATTGCCGGCTAAGCGAGGCGATCCAGGGCCGCCTTGGATCGCGAGGGTTTTGCTTGGCAGTGACGGCTGAATGAGGCCGGCTCCCCGAAGAATATGCGCCTCTCGCGAGCGGCTAGCTATGCCGGCGCCGCCGCCTAGAGGAAGGCCCTTGCCAGTCTTGCTTGAAGAAACTCTTGGCTGGCTGCGCTCATCGCCGCCGCCGCCCTTCCGCCATAGGGCTCTACGCTGCAGCGCAAATAATCCCCAGTCTGTGTAAAGTTTTTGCCAGTCTTTTCATTTGCGGAAGAGGTCTGTTGCAAAATTGGCACTTATGCCGGCCGACGCTTTCGGGGCCTGTAAGTCGTTGTAAACGTTTTCTATACTATTCATCCGGGCGCGTATCCGCCCGCCGGGCAGTTAGCAGCCTTGAGCCGCCGCAACTCCCGGTCAGTTGAAACTGACTAGCTAATGCTGCCAAATGCTCCGCAGGCCGCGTAAGCCGCGGCTCATGAATACCACGGAGAACCGGCTGCCTTTGCGCGAACCGAGGTTGCCGCCACCGTGGGACTTTCATCAAAAAGCGGGGTCGCCGTCATTGCTCGCGAAGGCGCAGGATTCATAGCGCCTTGGTTCTGCAGTGACGGCTGAACCGGGCTTAGAACTTGCGTTCCGCCGGACGAAGCTGGCATTCGAACTGAATGGTGAAAGCCGAGCTCGTCATAGTCCCTGTGTAGCGGTCTATTCGCCAGGTTTCCCGGCCCTGCCGGCCGTAGACGATCAATTCGTCCGTGATCTTCACGAAATCTCCCTTGCCGGATCCTTCGCCGGCAAATTCGAAGATTTTCCCGTCGCCTTCTTGGACCATCTTCACGTATTTTTTCGATATGTCGACCGTTATGGATATGAACCGCATCGGCTCGTACATACCGATGTCGCTGCGCAAGGCCCTGCAGCTCAGTTTTGTTGGCGCCGGGGTTGCTTCTGCCTTTGGCTGGCTGGCTTCGCTCTTCGCCGGGGCTGCTTCGGGCTTCGCAGGACCGGCCTCGCTTTTGGCGGGGTTCGCAACGGCATTTGCAGGGGCGGCCTGCGCCGGGGCTGCATCCCCTTGGGCGTAAGCCGGGAACCCGGAGTTCAACGGCAGCAGGAGCAGCGCCGCTATGCGCGCACGGCCATTCATCGTTCGCTCACCTCATTGGCAAGCGCCATTTTACGGGCGCCACCGGCCCGCGCGCAAACGAACGATGCGAACGTGTTTAAAGGCCTATCAACGCCCGGATCTTATCCGCGGAAAGCGCGATGAAAATCCCCGCGCCAAAATAGAACATATCTCCTTTGAGCCCATACTGCAGGCGGTCGCGCAAGCCCGGATTGAACGCATGCGCCCAGCTCTTATGGATCGTAAGCGACTTGTAGGTGGTGTAAGCAAAGCTCGCGATCATCTGTATCGCCTTGATGACGGCGAACAAGGCCACATACATCAGAACGTCTTCCACGTATTTCATCGAAACACTCCCTCGTAGCGCAATACCCGCAGTCAATTCTTAGTGCGCCGGCGCACAATTGTGAAGCGTAAGCCTCGGAATTCATTAAGAAGGCGATCTTAGTAGGGCGTTATACCAAATCCGATTGAACAGTTCGCGAAGTCCCCCCTCACCCCAGCCCTCTCCCCAAGGGGAGAGGGAGTCCGCTCGCAGCCGTTGTTAGGGCGTTCCCTTTCCCCTTGGGGAGCGGGACAGGGTGAGGGGGGCTTTCTTACTGGAAGCCAAGCGGGAGTGGCAAAGCATACCAGCGCAGCACGCTACTGCGGCCGGGCGAGCACGTAATTCTCCGCGTCGCGGGCGCGGAAATATTGCGGCTCCTGCGCGGCCGAAAGTTCTGCGGCCAGCGCACCCACGCGGCTCTTGAGGAAAACGTGCAAGCCATCGGCGTGCACCTCGCCTGCGCCATCGCGCGCCTTGCCGTTCACGCCCTCCACCAGTGCATAGGTGAACAGCCCATGCCCGCCGCCGAGCCTACTATCCTCCTGCGCGTCCTGATCCGGGCCCGCCGAGGAATAGAATGTGATGTTGGCCTCGTAGCCATCGCTCAAGAAACGCCGGTTGAAAGCGTTGCCGGCATGGCAGGTGTCGAGGAACACGATGCGCCGGCCGTTGGCACCGGTCAGCGCCTC
Organism: uncultured Alphaproteobacteria bacterium; assembly: GCA_963785355.1. Lineage (GTDB taxonomy): Bacteria > Pseudomonadota > Alphaproteobacteria > Rhizobiales > Rhodomicrobiaceae > Rhodomicrobium. Next base: position 78,814 of record CAWAVJ010000045.1, on the reverse strand, counting down.
CGCAAATGCGTGCCACGGCACAACGCTCGACTGCTGCAAGAGGGTCCCGCTGCCCCAGGCCGCATCCGTGGGCGCGAACTGGTAATCCGGCCCTTCGTTGATGCCGTGGCCGGAGACGAACAGCATTACGGTATCGTTTTCCCTGGTCTGCCGCAGCATAGTGAAGGCGTCCCGAATGTTAGCGGCGGAGGGCGCATCCGCGGCCGTTCCGCCATTGACCAGCAGGCGCTTGATCACCTGCCGGTGCAGCGCGCCGCTGCGCTTCTCCATCGCCTCGGCGAACGCCTTCGCATCGGCGCCCGCATAGTTGAGGTCTTTGCCGGGAAGGTTGGGATATTTGTCCACCCCGATGGAAAGGATATAGAGCGTGCCGGGCTTATCGAGATCGCCTCTGCCTTTATGGGTAAGGCGCAACGCCGCCACCGTCTCGCCGGTGCTGTTTTCCGCGGCGATGGCGATTGTATCCGCGCCTGCCGCCAACGGTACATCGAACGCAAGCCTGCCAGGCTTAAAGCCATCTTTCCCCGACGGCTTGCTCGCGATCAGGCGGCCGTTGACGTGGATACGGATCAGCTTGACGGGATCGGGCGTGGCCTCCAGCTCCACTGTCACTTGCGCATGGCCGCTCTTCACCGTGGCGTCCGCCTTCGGCGAAACGATGCGCAGCCGGGGCACCGGCCTGGCGAGCAGATCGGCGATCTTGAAACTGGCGTCACGGGCCTCTTTCACAGCCGCTTCGGCCGAGGCGAGCTGGATGGCCCTGGCGACGATATCCGGCCGGTTTAGATGCTGGCGGAGCTGGGCGGCGGTGACAAACTCGGCCTCGTGCTCCGCACCGCGATTGATTTGCCAGCCGATGAGCCGTGCGCCCGCAGCCGTGGCGGTGTAGAAGCCTTGCGGCGTCCACATCACCCATTCGCCGTCCTTGCCCCGGAACAGGGTGACGAGCAGCTCCCGCGTCTTCAGGTTCCACAGCCGCACCGTCTGGTCGTCCGAGCCCGAGACGAGGTAGCGGCCATCGGCCGAGGTCGCGACAGCCCAGACATCGCTCTCATGGCCCACGAAATTGCCGAGCTTGTTGCCCGCGCGGTCATAGGCGGTGAGCCAGCCATTGCCGCCGCCCGAGACGACGGTTTCGCCATCGGGCGTGAAACTATAGGACTTGTGGGCATAGCCATTCGTGGCGTCGCGGGCGATGGAGGCAACCGCGCGCCCGTCCTTCAAGATGTCGAGAATGGCGTCGTAGCCATAGGCGCCGCCCTTTCTATGGCTGAGCGAGAAGCCGCCAAAGCTCGCCTGCGCGCGGCGGAAGGCGCCGGCCTCTGCCTCGCCAAGTGCAACCGGTGCGCCAAGCGCGCCCTCGCCCAGCGGCAGGGTCAATGCCTGCTGCATCGGGCCTTTGGCGTTAACTGTCCAATCTGAGCGAACGCTAGTCCCCCAGCCGATGCGCCGCCCATCGGCCGAGAACCCCGCCGCCCAGACCGGCCGTCCCTGGCCGGCGAGCCGCAACGGCTTGCCATCGGATCCGGGCATGGGCTTGCCCGAATGCGGGTCCCAGAGGTGGATTTGCTGGTTGTTGCCGCCGCCGGTCGCCGCCCAGCGCCCGTCCGGGCTGAAGGCCGTGGCGATCACGATATTGTCGTGGCCGGTATAGGTGGCGATCTCCTTGCCGCTGGCAATGTCGTAGACATGGAGCGGCCACGGGCCATGCGCTGCACCGTCGCCTGAAAGCAGGAGCTTTCCGTCCGGGCTGAAGCTCAACGAGCCCACCACCGTCCCCTGCCTGGCCAATATGCGCAAAAAGTTCCCATCGCCGTCCCACAGCCGGATTTCGCCGGACCAATCGCCGCTGGCGATGGTGCCATCCGGGGCCACGGCAAGGCTTCGCACCTTATCGCCATGGCCAGTCAGGCGCGCGATCTCCTTGCCATCGGCCGCGCGCCAGAGCCTCAAATCGTTGTCGAGGGAGCCCGTCACCACGCGGCTGCCATCGGGGCTGAAGCCAACGGCGTAGATTTCGGCCGTATGCCCTATGAGCCGGTGCAGCAGCTTCGGCTCCGCCAAAAGGGAACCGGCTCGTATCCCGGTGTCCCAGAGGATGGCAGCGCTATCGCCGCTGCCCGAAATTAGCCTGCCGCCATCAGGCGAAAAGGCGAGGCCAAAGACCACATTCGCATGCCCCTTCAACAGCGCCACGAGCTTGCCGCTCGCGAACTCGTAGAGGCGGATGGCCGTTTTGTCTTCGCGAGCTTCCCCTGCCAAAAGGCCCCCCGCCGCCAGCCATTTGCCGTCCGGCGACAGCGCCATGGCGTAGACCTTGCCCGCTTGGCCCGGCGCGCTCTGGCCCCTGATCGTGCGCACGGTCTTGCCGCTCGCCAGATCCCACACGCGGATGGTCTTGTCCTCGGAGGCCGAGACGAGCTGCCTGCCGTCCGGCGTAAACGCGATGCCGTGGATGATCGCCATATGCCCGCCGGTGTCGAGCATCGGCAGCGGCGCGCCCGCATCCTGCGCCCGCGCCCCGCCCGCCAGCAGCGCCAGCCCCAGCAACACCATCGCCACGATCCGCATGCCCCACCCCTCGCCCGGTGCTGTGCCCGGAGCATCTATATCACACCGGCCAGCGGCAGGCGACGCGGATGCGGGCGGCCAGTCCGGTTTCAGAGGTTAAGCGCCTCACTTATGCTCCAATGGAGACTTGCGGCTGGGGAGCCGTACGGGCGTACCATGGTAAATTTTCCCTTGGTTAATGAGCACCCGCCATCTTTTCCGCCGCCGTCTTTCTGCGAATCTTTTGCCACTTTAGTTCGAATTCCACGATTCCAAAATACCCGTTAATGTTAGATTGTTGCGCGCGTTAACCACGAATCCAAACCTCTGGTTGCGCAATTAGTTAGCAGCAAGCAACGGTTATTTGTTCTATTTCAATGCTTTATTAGTCCGGATACGTGCAATGTTCTGCCGGAATGTTTTCTTCTTGGCAGCGCGCCGGAGGAGGAAGAAAGTCAAGCTCGCGGCGGTGTATTGGTAGAAGATATTGGTTTGCTTGTATTTAAAAAATGCGAGCACCGCAGTATGCACGGAAGACTATTTGCAGGGATATGCTGCCTGCCGCCGGCTCCAAAGGCGTGCATGAGCCGCGCCCGGCAAATAGAGCCCGGACGTTACCGGTCGAATGCTTTGCCACTCATTGGGGCACTCCTGTATTGTTATGGATGGCCCGGTCAAGCCGGGCCATGACAACTGAGTTCAATGCCGACGCTCGCTGTCATGGCCGGATTTGACCCGGCCATCCAGTAATATATTGAGCGCGTTGGGTTTTTCCTGTTGCCGGGTCAAGCCGGGCCATAACAATTGAGTTTGCTGCGATTGCGCTGCGCGGCGTTAGCGCATCGGTAAGGAGCTATGGTCCACTATAGAGCCATGGGAAGGCGTAGGCCTGCCGGGAGGCGTTGAATGGCACTATTTGCAGGGTTTGGAACCGGGCCGGGGTGGTTGCCGCGAAGCAGGCGGCGGGATCGGGCAGCGCGGGACTGGGTAGGTTCTGGCGAGCGGCGCTCCCGGCAAAAAGTAAACGCGTGGCGCAGCCCTCAGCCCCTGAAAAACGCAAGACTTGGGAGACTCACCCTATCGAACATGGCTAACAAATTGCTAAAAAACTTATCGGCATGAGGGGGTCTTTTTTGCAGCAGCGAGAGGGAAGCAATCGAGCGGACCCGGTATTATCCCGGCAGCATTTGGCGCGCCATGCTCGCCAGCCATCCTGTGTCGGTGCCGATTGAGATCACCTGCCAGCCGTTTTGGGCCATCTGCCTGGCGAAATCCCGATCGTTGGCGAAGATGCCCGTGATGACGCCGCGCGCCGCCGCGGCCGCCCTCACCCGCTCGATGGCCTCCAGCATCTTGGGCGAACTTATGTCCCGCTCCTGGCCGCGCGACAGCGAGATGGCGAGGTCGTTCGGGCCAACGCAGATCATGTCGAGCCCCTCCGTGGCGCAGATAGCCTCGATGTTTTCTACCGCCTCTGCGGTCTCGATCTGGCCGCAAGCGACGGTCCAGCCGTTGGCCGCGGCGAAATAGTCGCCCTCGATCATGAATTTCGCGCGGTATGGCCCAATGCTCCGGCGGCCGCGCGGCGGATATTTGACCGCGCTCGCAAGCCGGGCGGCGTCTTCCGCCGTCCCCAGCATCGGCACCATGATGCCTTGCGCACCGGCATCGAGCGCGCGCCCGATGAGCCCGAAATCCAACTCCGCGACCCGCACCATGGCGGGGACGCCCGCCGCTTTCGCCGCCGTGAGACACGCGCTCAATTCGGCGTGCCCGCCCGCGCCGTGCTGCTGATCGATCATGACGGCATGCCAGCCCGCGTCCGCGGCAATCTCGACGGCGAGCGGCGAGCCAAGGCTGAGCCAGGCGCTGTACACCGGCTTGTGCGCCGATAAGGTTGCGCGGAAATGGGGTCTTTCCGGTTTGGACATGATTGCTTTCCCTGTTCTGGGCAAATTCGGCCTTAGAGCCTGTCCGCTTTTGATAGAATCAAAAGCGGGGCTCTAAGTCTTTGTTTAACCGTGCGTCTTATCGGAAAAACCGCTCACACTTTTTCCGGACGCACTCTAAAGTGCCGGAAGCTGCATTGTCTATCTCGCTTCGTGTGCTTCAATGCCGCCGTGAGCCATGCTATGGTCCCGCTGCGCGCTCAGGTGAAGCTTGGCAAACAACGATAAAGGCGAGCGTATGCATTTTTTGTGCTTTCTCCTTCTGGCCCTGAGCCTATCGTCACTTGCCGCCGGGCCCGCGAAGGCCGACGCTGGCGATTATCCGTCGCGGCCCATAAAGTTCATAATTCCGTCATCCATGGGGGGCGGCACAGATCTCTCTTTCCGCGTGCTCGCCAGCGCGTTGGAGCCGCTTCTCGGTCAAAAAATCGAAATCGTAAACCGGCCGGCCAACAGCGGCTCCGAGGGCCTCGCCGAACTCGCGAACGCGAGCCCCGACGGTTACACTCTGGGCGCGGTGTGGAACGGGCCGCTCACCGCGTCGCCGCACGTCCGCCAGCTTCCCTATTCGCTGTCGAGCTTCACCCCCGTCGTCTCGACTTTCGAGTCGGACTACCTCATCTGCGCGTATAGGGACTTTCCCGCTTCGACCGGTCCGGAGCTGGTCGCTCTGTTGCGGCAGGAACCATTCCGTTACACCTACGGCAACGAAGGCAAAGGCGGCAGTGGCTACTTTGCGGCGGAGCGTTTGTTTAATGCCCTGGGCCTCCTCGTCAGAAGCGAAAGCTTCAACGGAGCTTCGGAGGCTGCCCGGTATTTCACCGCGGGCAACGTCGATTTCTATGTCGGGACCGCGCCGGCCATCAGACCGTACATAAAAAGCGGCGAGGCCAAATGCCTTATTGTCATGAGCAGCCGGAAGCCTGAATTTCTCCCCGATGCATCGACCGTCGCTGAGATCGGGGCGCCGGGAAACGAGGCGGCGCTCTGGCGCATGATAATCGCGCCGAAGAGCCTGCCGGCGGAAAGGATAGCGAGACTCGAAGCGGCAGTGCGCGAAGCGATGACCGCGCCGGCCATGCGCGCTTTCTACGCGGAGCAAGGCGAAAGACCGCTCGGGCAAGGCTCGGCTCAAACCGCGGCGCGCCTCAAGGCGGAGTACGCCGCCTTCGCCGGGATTGCCGAAAAGCTCGGCTTGAAGTCCGACTAGTACAGCCGGAGGCAAGTTCGCACCCGCTTGCCGCACGCTCGCAAGCGAACTTGCCTCCGATAAGCTGTACTAGATTCAATAAGTTGCTAGTACGCTTTATCCGCGGGAAATCCTTTCAGTGCCAGCCGCAAATGGGTCAGAATTTCCCGCGTGGCGTACTAGCGCCGGACCGCGAAGCGAAACGGTTGCGCATTTCGAAAGCCCGGATTATTGTGCGCGCGCTGAGCCGCCCGGCGTAAAGGGCATGCCGTGGCGGCTTCAAAGCTTCTCCCATGAAAGCGATGGCAGGCAGCAACTTTTAAGTTGGAGCTTTGCCGTTCGCGAGCGAGATCAGACACGAAAGGAAGCAAAATGCCCAAGATGAAAACCAAGAGCGGCGTGAAAAAACGCTTCAAGATTACCGGCACCGGCAAGGTCATGGCCGGGCAAGCCGGCAAGCGCCACGGTATGATCAAGCGCACCCCGAAGTTCATCCGGAGCGCCCGCGGCGGCACCGTGCTGGAGCCCGGCGACGCGGCGATCATCAAGAAGTTTTCGCCCTATGGGCTTGACTGATCGCGGCAAGATTGCAACGCTTGAGCTTGGAGATTAATAAACATGTCACGTGTGAAGCGGGGCGTCACCGGTCACGCCCGTCATAAGGCCGTTCTGCAGCAGGCAAAAGGCTATTACGGCCGCCGCAAGAACACCATCCGCATCGCCCGCCAGGCCGTCGAGAAGGCGGGCCAATACGCCTATCGCGACCGGCGCACGAAGAAGCGCAATTTCCGCTCGCTCTGGATTCAGCGGATCAACGCCGCCGTCCGCGAGCACGGGCTGACCTATGGCCGCTTTATCGACGGCCTCAACAAGGCAGGCATCCTGATCGACCGCAAGGTGCTGTCCGATCTGGCCATCACCGATCCGGGCGGCTTCGCGGCGCTAATCGGCAAGGCCCGCGACGCACTGCCGGTGGAGCTGCGTACTGCATGAGACTGGCCGAACTCACCGTTCCCGAGTTGCTTGCCCTGGCGAATATTCTTCTCCGGATCGCCGAGGAAATCCCGCCCGAAGACCGGCAGGCAACGCGGGAAGCGCGAGACGAGATTGCCTATGTGCTCAGGCTGATTTCGGAGAAGGAGGGTGCGATGCACCCCTCCGAAGGCCACAGGTTGAACTAGCGATACTGAGGTCACGCCCCTCACCCTGTCCCTCTCGGCAAGCTCGCCTTGGCGAGCTTGCAGCTTAGAGCGTCCGCATTCGCTTGCGAATGCGGATGGGGGAGAGGGAACGCCCTGTCAACGGCTGCGAGCGGACTCCCTCTCTCATGGGGAGAGGGCTGGGGTTAGGGGCGTGACCTTCAGGTTTTACAAGCGTCATCTGCCCCTTGACCCCTTCCAGCAAAAGTGGCAGGCCATGCTAAACTGCCTGCTTTGAGAACGCCGATGGACGCCGTTGCCGATAAATCCAACGATCTCGATGCGCTTGCGAAGCGCTTGCTCAAGGGCGTGGAGGCGGCTGCCGATCTGGCCGCGCTGGACGCCATCCGCGTCTCGGCGCTTGGCAAAAAGGGTGAAATCTCCGAGCTCCTGAAACAGCTTGGCACCATGCCGCCCGAGGCACGCAAAGGCTTCGGCGCCGCCATCAACGCAGTCAAGGACCAGGTTGCCGCCGCGCTGGAAGTCCGCAAGGCCGCGCTTGAAACCGCGGCCCTTGCCGCAAAGCTCGCCTCGGACCGCGTTGACATCACGCTACCGGTGCGGCCCAACCCAGCCGCCGAAGGCCGCATTCACCCCATCAGCCGCGTGTGGGAAGAGCTGATGGTCATTTTCGCCGATATGGGCTTCTCGGTCGCCGAAGGCCCGGATATCGAGACGGACGACTATAATTTCACGAAGCTGAACTTCCCCGTTGGCCATCCCGCCCGCGAGGCGCACGACACCTTCTTCTTCGCGCCCAAGGAAAACGGCGAGCGGCTCTTGCTCCGCACGCACACCTCGCCAGTCCAGGTGCGCACTATGCTTGCGCAAAAACCGCCGATCCGCATCATCGCGCCGGGCCGCGTCTACCGCATGGACAGCGACCAGACGCACACGCCGATGTTCCACCAGGTCGAGGGCCTTGTTATCGGCCACGATATCCATATGGGCCACCTGAAATGGGTGCTGGAGGAGTTCTGCAAGGCGTTCTTCGAGGTCGATCACGTCACGATGCGCTTCCGCATGTCGCATTTCCCGTTCACCGAGCCCAGCGCCGAGGTGGACATCCAATGCGACCGCTCCGGGCCGGAGCTGAAGATCGGCGAAGGCAGCGATTGGCTCGAAATCCTGGGCTGCGGCATGGTGCATCCGAACGTGCTCAAAGCCTGCGGCATCGATCCCGAGGAGTGGCAGGGTTTCGCCTTTGGCATGGGTATCGACCGCATCGCCATGCTGAAATACGGCATGCCGGATTTGCGCGCCTTCTTCGCGGGCGATCTGCGCTGGCTCAAGCATTACGGCTTCAGCCCGCTTGCCATGCCCTCCCTAGCTGGCGGCCTTTCCGGCTAACACGCAAAGCAGCACGCACCGTCATTGCGAGCAAAGCGAAGCAATCCAGATGCAAGATCCGCCGCCTCAGTTGCTTGGATCGCCGCGGCGAGAGCCGCCTCGCGATGACGGTGTGCATGGCGTTTTATAACGCGCTTGCGGAACGCGGGCGGAAAGGCCATGTATACGTAATCGAGTTTCGGCCGAACGACTTGGCCTCGCCGCAGATTGCGCGCCTGACTGACGACCTCTCCCCAAAAATCTCGACTTCGCAAGCTTCGTTTTGGCGCGGCTTGAATGCAAACGTATGTAAAGGAAAATCCCATGAACACGGGAACCGTAAAGTGGTTTAACAGTCAAAAAGGCTTCGGCTTTATTCAGCCCGATGACGGAAACAAAGATGTTTTCGTTCATATCAGCGCGGTGGAACGCGCAGGGCTCTATAATCTTAACGAGGGGCAGAAGGTCTCTTTCGACATCGTCGCCGACAGCCGCACCGGCAAGTCTTCCGCGGACAACATCCGCACCGCCTAACCTGGATAAAAGCCGCGCGGGCGCTATGTTTCGAGGCCCGCCGGCGCCTCTTTTGCCGCTGACGCTGGACCGCGGCGCCGATCCCTCCGCACACGGCGGCTACGGAAAAGCACATGGCCCGCCCCAAACGGTGTCATAAGCCGGCTGCAATACCCACCGCGGAATATGTGAAAAATCAGGCTGTGCCAAGCCCGAGGTCTGGCTGTCCGCTGTTTAGGGCGCTTGCACGCGCTGCGCCGCGCCGTTTCCACCATCCAATGCGCTGCTGAGTTGCAAGCCTCGCATAAGCGGCGCCGTGCAACCTGTGCGCGTCAATTCGTCGCAGCACACTCGGAAAGGATACCATCTTGACGGCTCCCATTTCAGGCATCCAAGGTAGCCATGCACCCCAGGCCATGTCGGGTGCGAGCGCTAATGCCTCGCCAGGACAGAAAATGTCGAGCGTATTTGCTAGCGCCACCACGCCCGGCTCCGGCGTCATCACCAAGGCCCAATTCACCGCCGCATTCAATAGCAGCAGCCCAAGCAGCGGCTTCCAGCAACTCGGGGCCAACGCCACGTTCTCCGCGCTAGACCCGAACAACACCGGAGCCGTCTCGCGGCAGGATTTCATCCGGGGCATGACCGGGCTCATGTCGCAGCTCAAGAGCTAGCAGGCGCCCTTGGGTGGCACCTGCGGTTCCATTCTCCTTCCGCCATTGGGGGTGACAGACACCCGATGGCGCGCCCGGCCCAACCGGCCGCGGCGGCTTCAAAACGGAGGCGGAGCGCTATCGCCTTTACGCGGCGCCCCGCGCTCACCGCCTATCCCCGCCGCATGCTCGCCGTCCCGGACATACGCGCGACCGTCAATATCGATCGCATCAAGCAGGGCTACTCTCCTATTCGATCCGGGCGCTCAACCCGAACGGAATCGTACCTCTGGGGCCTGCCAGCGCGCTCAATGCTTAGCAACGGAAGCGTGGAAACGGTGAATTCCGTAGGCCACGATGGCTGCTATGATGGGGATGCTAATGCCGATAACCAAATCCGGATCGACATGCACGCCCGCCGCTTTCACCCCCTTTGCGGCATAACCCACGAGACCGGCGATGTAGTAGGTTATGGCAGCGACGGAAAGCCCCTCGACGGTTTGCTGCAAGCGAAGCTGCAGCCCGGCGCGGCGGTTCATCGTGCCCAGCACGCCCTGGTTTTGCTGTTCAAGGGCGATATTCACCTTGGTGGAGAGCAGTTGCGTGACGCCGGCGACCCGCGACGACAGCGCCTTGAGCATTGCCGCGGTTGCAGTGCACGTGTTCATCGCGGGCGCAAGGCGGCGCTCCATGAACTCCTCAAAAAGCTGAAGCCCCTCTATCCGCTGCTCCCGAAGTTCGCTAATACGGCGCTGAACAAGTTCATAATAGGCAGCGGCGGCACTGAACCGGAAATGGCTTTTGGAGTCCTGGCTTTCGATAGCCGCTTCGAGCTTCATCAAGCGTTCGAGCAGGGCTGGCTCCCCGGCAATGCCAATGTTCACCATCGAAGACGTTATCTCAACCAGCTCGCGCTCGCACTCGGCTAAAAACGGCGCCAGTTCCCGCGCGAGGGGCAGCGCCATGAGCGCCAGCATCCGGTAGGTATCGATCTCGACCATTCGTTGGATCGTGCGCCCCGCTTGCCTTGGCGTGAGCGATAGGTTCTCAACAAGCAGGCGTCCGAAGCCGTCGGGATGTACCCGCATATCCGTGTACGCCCGCGCGTTTCCGCCTGCCACCATAGACCCGGCGATCGCGTTGCCGCCGAAATGCTGTTCCGAAATTTTGTCGGGATCCGGCGCTGCCGGTTCTCCGCTTGTGAACAACACGTTCCTTGCGACCAGCGTTTGCCCTGGGAGGCCCTCAAGCCAGTCCTTCGGCACTTTGCCTATTGCCCGGCTCGTCGAAGGAAAAGCTTCCTGCCACAATGAATTTGTAGCGGATATATTCGCCGTGGCGCTCCCATTTCAGCCGGAACGGGCCAAAGGGAGCGCTGAAGTGGTTTGCCCCTTCGGCTGGCGGCGTCACGTTGAACCGCTTGGCGAGATCGCAAAGGTGCGCCCATGCTTCCGCCTTTTCGGCATCGCTCACACACAGCGCCAGAAATGAAATCGAGCATGGCGGGACCAACGCCTCTGGCGGCCGCGCGTGCAACTCGTCGTTTAGCTCTATCCGCCCAGGTAGATTGGGCGGAAGGATAATCGGCGCCTCCCACTGGCCGTCTGCCGGTTTGTCCATCGCTTAAGCCCCCACGTTACGCCCTACGCTGGAACAACCCCGTTCCAGCTTCCCTGGAAGGCGGCCTGCACGTCTCCGCTCCCCTCCCGTTAATTGGCCACTTTTCCGCTCATTGCAACGCCCCCGCATGGCGGCAAAAGCTTGGCATGAGGCATCAACCCCGCGGAGGCCTGCGCGCATCCGGATAAAGACCGGCCGTTTCATCGCCTGCCCGCGCATTAAATCGCCGTTAACCCAGTTCTTTCCGTTTTTGCGGCTATTTTACACAATTGCTGCTCTCTTCATTTACGGCGGCCATCATAGTCAAGAGTCCCTTCTGAAACTTTAACGCTGGGAAAGCCATTGATATTACGGGAATAAAGCGAGCCGGCGCGAATCGCACCCGTGCAAAAATGCACCCTTCTATGGTAAACATTAAATTTGCCCCTATATTTAATAGGGTTTTGGAGTCGCAGAAATCGACCTAAAGCGGGAAAAGATTTCGCAGAAAGACGGCGGCGGAAAATATGCGGGGTGTGTATTTACCATCCGCGCATTAACCAAGCCGTGCTCCCTACGCGCCTTAACCTTGCCTTAAGACGAGGCGCCACAGCATGATAGCAAGTAGTTTTCTGCAACCCGGCTACGCAAACGAATTGTGCATGGCCAAGTTTCTCTGGCGTTGCTAATGGTGGAGGCTCAGAAGCATCTGTACGCACCTCAGCATCGGCGGGTGCAGCCGTAAGCAACACTATTCTAGCGGGATTCGCAACTCCGTATGACCTCCCACGAACTGAGTTACGCAACGGAAAGCACCCCGCCGGTCCGGCGCTGGCTGATCCGCAGCATCGAGAACCTTTCCGGCCGCCGCAGGCTGCTGAAGATTTATGAACGCTGGCGCGCCGAAAGTGCCGGAGGCCCGCGCATGTGGCGCGACGCGCTCGACATGATCGGGACGCGCTTTGAGATCGACGCACCGGCAGATTGGGACGCCCGCCTGCCGGATGGCCCGCTCATCGTCATTGCCAATCATCCCTTCGGTATCGCCGACGGTGTCGGCATGCTGTCCATCGCCGAGCGCATCGGGAGGCCCTACCGCTGCCTGCTCAACGCCGATTTCATGCGTTTGCCGGAGCTCGAGGCGCTGGGGCTGCCGGTCGATTTCAACGAGACGAAAGAGGCGCTGGCGACCAATCTCAAGACGCGTAACGAGGCACGGCGGCTCCTTAAAGAGGGCGTCACCCTCGTTATTTTTCCCGCTGGCGGCGTGGCAACGGCGGAAAACCCTTTCGGCAAAGCAGAAGAGCTGCCATGGAAGCTGTTCACCGTCCGCCTCATTCAGCAGTCCGGCGCCACGGTTCTGCCGGTATATTTCGAGGGACAGAACTCAGCCCTTTTCCATTTCGTCAGCCGGTACAGCCTGTCGCTCCGGCTCTCGCTGCTCGTCTTGGAGTTTCGCCACCAAATCGGCGCCTCCTTCCGGGCGGCAATCGGCGCGCCAATATCGTGGAACGAGATCGCGGCCGGCGCGAACGGCGGTCCGCTCATCGATGAACTCTATGTGCGGGTTCATCGCCTGGCACCGGGTGCGGAAAACGCGGATCGTACCACGCTCTTGCCGCGCCCAATCCACCAGCGCCGCCGCTATCCATGGGACCCCGCCCAGGCCCGGCGCCCCAGTGGCACCGCAGCGATATTGTGCCGGTTCCGGATGTTGCTGCGGATGCTGCGTTTCTTCCCAGCTCGGTGACCGCACTCGTGGCAAACGATAACAAAGCAGCCAAACGCATAGCCTATGTGCACGCCGTTGCCTACGCGATTGCTGAGCGCGCCAAGGGCGATGCGGAAGCGAACGGGGTCCCCGTCCGGCGACTGGAGCCGCTTCTCCTTAAGCGTCTTGAGAGCCAGCATACCGCACACGATTAGCGTCGTTGTAATCATTGAGAACGCCCCGGCCAACCGCCACGGGCTGCCGCCGCGAACAGTCTTTGGCTGTTACCTCGACAACAGAACCGGTGACCTCACCGTCTGCACGGCCCCCGCGGCGAACAGGCCGTCACAGCAAAATGCTTACCTCAGGTGGCAGCCATATTAGAAAGCCCCGGCGCGGCGAACGCGGCTGGGTTTTTTTCATCTCAGCCCGGACGATCAGAAAGCCGATGGGCAGCAAGTGGTTAAGGAGCGGGAGGGTAATAGGGGCAAAAATCCGGCCAGGTAAGTAGTTCACCGTGTTAAGCCAAGCTGTATGCCGTCGTCCCCGCGGAGGAGCGTGTGAAAAAATCGCCGAGCCGGTTGAAATCCGGGCCGCAGCGTCGTCTCCGCGCAGGCGGGGACCCATATAAGAGCTTGTTCTGACGCCGGAAATGGATTCCCGCCTTCGCGGGAATGACGCTTGCGCATCAGCGCGCCGGCAATTGCCTGCCCGGACTTTTGCCCCCATTACAAAAGCGGGCTCTAACTTGTTGTTTTGCCGTGCGTCTTATCGGAAAAAACCGCTCACACCTCCGGGTCAAGCCCGAAGGCATGCTTTTTCCGGACGCACTCTAGCGGCAGAAGCGCGCGCCATGCCTGGCACACAGCAAAACGGCCCCGCAAGGGGCCGTTCCAATCGATGAATAGGCGTTATCAGTGCCAGGAACCGTAGCGGCGATGGCTCCAGTGACGGCCATGGCCCCAGCCGCCGCCGCAACCCCAGCCGCCGCTCCAGCCGCGGCAGTGCCAAACCTTCACGGCATCGCCGGTCACTTGGCCTTGCACGCCAGAGACGGTGGACGATACGGACGCGGCCTGAGCGGACAGACCGAAAAGCATGCCGGAAGCAATTGCAACCGCAAGTACGTACTTCTTCATAATAAGTCCTTCCCTTGTAGTTCCTTTCCTCGGCACCCGGATTATATGGGCCGGGCTTGGAAAACGCTAGGGCTAACGAAACACGTTACACTTTTTTATGAGGTGGGCGGGCTTACGATGCGGGCCGGCGGCGGTGAGCCGCTCGCAAAAACGGCCCCCAAGGGGGCCGTTCCGAGTGGCTTAAGGAGTGGCTTAAAGGCTGCTACCAGTTCCAGGAGCCCCAGCGGCGGTGGCTCCAGTAACGGCTATGGCCCCAACCCCAGCGGTGATGCCAGTGGCCCCAGTGATGCCCATGCCAGTGATGCCAAACTTTCACGGCACTTCCCGTCACTTGACTTCCGGCAGGCGCGCTGGGGGAAATCGGAGCAGCCTGGGCTGACAGGGCAAAAAGCACGCCAGATGCGATTGCGATCGCGAGCACATACTTTTTCATGAACAAATCCTTTGGCGGACGCTCCCTTCCACGGCGCTAATGCATATATGGAGGTGAACTGCAAATTCCAGCCGCATCGGCATTTCGTTACACTTTTCTTTACCGTGGTCCGAAGAGCATATAAATCGCCGTGACTGGGAAAACAAAACGGCCCCCAACGGGGCCGTTCCATGCAATTTTAAAACGGCTACCAGTTCCAGGAACCCCAGCGCCGGTGGCTCCAGTAACGGCCATGGCCCCAGCCGCCAGAACCCCAGCGGCGGTGGCTCCAAAAGCGGTTGTGGCCCCAGCCGCCGCCGCAGCCCCAGCCGCCGCTCCAGCCGCGGCAGTGCCAAACTTTTACCGCATCGCCGGTCACTTGGCCTTGCAGCCCAGACGCGGCGGAGGTTACAGGGGCGGCTTGCGCGGACAGGCTAAGAAGCGCGCCGGAAGCTATTGCAATGGCAAGCACATACTTCTTCATGAGCAAATCCTTTAGTTTTCGCTCGTTTCCTCGGCGCAAAAAATATATGGACGTGAATCGCGATTTCCAGGGCCAACAAGATTTCGTTACATTTTCTTTTTCCGCCGCCTGCAGAGCGGCATGACATTTCCCCAAAGCGTTGCTATTTGCAGACTGCCGAGGAAAAGAAGGGTCTAAAATGAACGCATTACGAAGCCTGAAAGCGCTCTGGCAACCTTTTTCCGCTTATGCCGCGGCCGCCGTTTTGTGCGCGCTCGTGCCATGCGCGACGATGGCGGCGCCGCTGAAGCTGCACACCGACCAGGAAATGATCGACGATCTGCTCCAGCCGAACGATCTCGACGCAAAAAACCCGGACGCCATATTCGCGGCGGTTTTCGAGCAGCTTGCGCCCAAAGTAACCGTCTACCCTACCGAGAGTTACTACTATTTTACGTTTCAGCTGAACGGCGTCAACTACGCCGGCAATATCCGGTTCGACGCGGCGGACCAATTCGACGGGAAAATCCATTTCGCATATGCCAACGAATATGCCTATTGGCGCAAACCGCTCGATCCCGTCTACAAGAAGATGGGGCCTGACGATGGCGTCCAGACCGAGCAGGTCAACAAATTCCTCTATAAGGTCACGTTCAAAGGCAAGACGGTCGAGTTCGCGCTTCCCGATCTCTCGAACGTGAAGCCCGCGCCGGGGATGCTCAGGGCAGACGAAATCTACCTCGGACCGTCATGGGACGAATTTGGCGTTCAGTTCTTCCTGATTTTCAACAAGACGGCGAAGACATTCCTCTACTTGCTCAATGAGACGCCCAAAGTCGACCTCTACGAGCCCTCGTCTCTCTCTCCGGCTGTCACCGTCGGGAACAGGACGAGCTTCGTGTTCTACAAAGACAAGCTTCTCGACCGTCAAATCCTGATGGGCGACTTCATCGGCCACACCATGCTGAACGATTATTTCGACGGGCCGTTCGATCAGCTCCCCGACAATTATGTGCAGGGAACCTCGCTCCTGGATGCGATCCTAGAGGTTGAGCCGGGCCTGAAGAACGAGAAGGCCGACCGCTATGGCGCCGACCCGACCGGCGAATTCCGTTACGGCATCACCAGCTACAAATATTATCGCCAGGTCAGGGACTTGAAGCCGATTGCCGATTGCGCCGAAACGAACAGCGATCCGGCCGTCTACTATAAATGCTTCGACGCGACCAAAGCGAATGAAGAGGAAGAGGCCGAAGGCGGCGATGTCTTCTCCGGCAGGCCGCCCGAGGGAAAGACCGATGAACCGGCGCCAGCCGCCAAGGAGACGAAGTAACATCAGCTAGTAGCCACTATCGCTGACGGATGAGTCATAAACATAGCGCATTACCCCTCACCCTGTCCCTCTCCCCATGGGAGAGGGGACGCCCTAACAACGGCTGCGGCCGGACTCCCTCTCCCGTGGGGAGAGGGCTGGGGTGAGGGGTAATGCGCACTGTGCGGATCGCTGATTCCGCCTATTAGCTAGGGCTCATTGCGCGCTTCTCGCGTATGCGTGCGATGAGCCTCTCCACGCTCGGGAGGATGTTCTGCACAATAATCGCGACGCCTTCGGGCGTGGGATGCAGGCCGTCGGCGAGGTTCAAGCTTTGCACGCCCGCCACATCCTTCAGGAAGAACGGGTAAAGGTCCGCCCCGTATCCTTGCGCGAGCCTCGGATACATCGCCCGGAAAGCGCTATCGTAGTCCGGGCCCCAATTGCGCGGCGCCTCCATTCCAGCCAGCAAAAGCTCGATATGCTTCTCTTTTAGCGCCTTGAGAATTTCCGCCAGCGACGGCTCCGTCACCTTCGGGTCGATGCCGCGCAGCGCGTCGTTTGCGCCAAATTCCACGATGGCGCCATCCACCTTTTCATCGAGGCTCCATTCGAGACGCGCAAGGCCATCCGCCGCCGTATCGCCGGACACGCCCGAATTCAGCACCCGGACGGAATAGCCCTTCGCCCTGAGCGCCGCCTGCAATTGGGCCGGAAACGCCTTATCCGGCGGTATGTGGTAGCCCGCCATCAAGCTGTCGCCAAAGGCCAGGATAACGATCTCGTCCTTGTTGCGCGCCGGTTCCCCCTCCGCTGGCAGGCCCAGCGCGCCCAAAAACGCGATCCAGACGGTCGAAAAAGCCAGAAGCCATGGCCATATGAGGCGCGGCGAAGCAAAATAGAAACGGTGTCTCATTGCCTTTCCCCTCTGTGTCCCCCCACGCCGGCGATAGCCTGGCCATCGATTTAAAGGATGTGACGCTTACGCTCAACAGCCGGGCGGGGCCGGTCGAAATCCTTAGAGGCGTAGACCTTTCGGTGCCCGAGGGCCAGTCGGTTGCTCTGGTCGGCCCAAGCGGCTCGGGAAAGTCGTCGCTGCTAATGGTGATGGCGGGCCTCGAAGCTGCCACCTCCGGCCAGGTTCTCATCGCCGGCCACGACTTCACAAGGCTAAGCGAGGACCGGCTTGCGGCGATACGGGGCCACTCCATCGGCATTGTGTTTCAGTCCTTCCACCTGATCCCAACCATGACCGCGATCGAGAATGTGGCTCTGCCGCTCGAATTCCTGGGTCGCAGCGACGCATTCGAGCGCGCAGGCGAAGCGCTTGCCAGCGCCGGGCTGGCGGCCCGGCATCATCACGCGCCCGGCCAGCTTTCCGGCGGCGAGCAGCAGCGGGTGGCGCTTGCGCGGGCACTTGCGGCGCAGCCTAAGATCCTCTTCGCGGATGAGCCGACCGGCAATCTCGACGGCGAGACCGGCAAGCAGATCATAGACCTCATTTTCGGCCTGCACCGGCGCATGGGCACTACCCTTGCGCTTATCACTCACGATACGAGCCTGGCCGCGCGCTGCGAACGTACCGTGGTCATCAACGACGGGCGCATCGTGGGCGAGCTGCAAGCGGCGGCCTATGCTTGAGGGGCGCGGCAGCGAATTGAAGAACCGAAGGCAATAAGCAAGCCATTCGTTGCGGCACGCCATGGACGTCCAGCTTTACCCGAGCATCACTCATGATAAAGATCTTGCGAATGTCCCAAATTGGGACCATAAATTCCCATGCGCATAATCGCTCTCTCCACCCTCAAGGCGTTCTGGGAGAATAACCCGGCGCATGAGGACGCCAAGGAACCTGTGCTGACATGGTACCGGCAAGCCATACAAGCGGACTGGGAGTCGCCGGCGGCGCTGAAAGTTGACTTCGGCAATGCGAGCATCCTGAAGGATGGCCGGGCGGTGTTCAACATCGCAGGTAACAAATACCGGTTGGTTGTCTGGATTAATTATGCGTATCGCGTCGTCTATATCCGTTTCATCGGCACACACGCTGAGTATAACCGGATCGATGCTCAGACCTGCTAATGGAGGTATTGCCATGGAGATCAAGCCCATCAAGAGCGATGCCGATTACCGGGCGGCCCTCAAGGAAGCCGGGACGCTGATGATGGCGGCGCCCGGCACGGGGGAAGGCGAGCGGCTCGACGTGCTTGTCACATTGATCGAAGCATACGAGCGCAAGCATTATGCGCTCGATTTCCCCGACCCGGTGGAAGCAATCAAGTTCACGATGGAAAGCCGCGGGCTTTCGGCGAAGGACCTTCAGCCGATGATCGGCGGGCTCAATCGCGTCTACGAGGTCTTAAGCCGCAAAAGGCCTCTGACGCTTAAGATGATTTGGCGGCTGCACAAGGGACTGGGCATTCCGGCCGAGAGCCTGATCAAGCAGCCAGAAAACTCCCATCCAGCATAGGGCCAAAGGACGATAGGAGTGTCGATCGGAAGCGCCTGCACCTGAGCATAGTTACGACCCTTGTTTTGATCGCCCACGATACGAGCCTAGCCGGGCGGCGGCCGCATCGCCGTGAGTTGCAAGCGGCGGCTTATGCTTGAGGGGACATCTAGGCAAAGTGCCAGTAGGCTAGCGAACCGGTTCGTTACTGCCTACGTGTGTTTGCGTCCGAACCTCGCACAAAAGACCGTAATAAATCCGGTACGGAGCCGTCACCTGATTGCTGCCCGAGACGTAGAGGCGTTCCCCGCTGCGGACTTTACGCTTCCACACGACTTCGTAGAGCACCGACGAGCGGGGGCCGACGGAAAAAGTAAGCGTCTGGCTTTCAGTTACCTTCTGGCCGATCTTGTATCCCAATCAGAGCAGTTGACGACACGGCGTACCCCCTTAATTTACACGGAAAATGTCAGAGGGCATCCGCCCTATGTTCGTAGAAAGAGCGTAGATAAGTGTTTCTCATAAGCCGCAGACCGGGTTTTCGCAACAGAGCGCATCGCTCACCGCTCAACTTCCCTGCCCGTTTCCGCCTCGGGCACCACATCGAGAACCGGCCCAACGATATCAACACCTTCGCGAACCCGCACCGACCCCGGATGGGCTCCGAACGGAGAGCCCTCGCGGGCGTTCTCCGCAAGCAGGCGCCGCAGGGCAAGCGCGACCGCTTCAGTCTTGTTGCCTCGGGTTAGCTTCCTGGCCGCTTCGTCGATCAGGGCCAAAACCTCCGGCCGGTCGATGGTGACCGCATTTGTCACGTCATGCCTCCGGTCATTACGTACATTACCAATTTAATCGTATAATGCCTCTTTCGCGAGGGCAATTGTGCGATACTTGTAGCCAAGTTGGAAAGATGGTGCCGTAATGACCGGACTATGGAACTATAAATCTACATCCAGTCAGCGTGGATCGTAGGATGGATAGCCGGAATGCGAGCATGGCAATAGGCGGCCGCCTGCCGCTGGAGCTGCGGCTTGCGTTGCGCGATCTTAGGGGCGGGCTTGGCGGGTTCACCATTTTTCTGATCTGCATCGCGCTTGGAACGGGCGCGATCGGAACGATCAACAGCCTCTCGGACGCCATCCAGGATTCCATCGCCCGCGAAGGCAAGGAGTTGCTTGGAGGCGACGCCGAGGCCACGCTCGTCCACCGCCAAGCCGGAACCGCCGAACGGGCCTATCTGGCCTCGAAAGGGGACGTCAGCGAGGTCGCGACCTTGCGCGCCATGGCCCGCAAACCGGATGGCAGCGGTCAGGCGCTGGTGGACCTCAAGGCGGTGGACGGCGCCTATCCGCTTTACGGCGCGGCGACCTTCGCGGAAGGCGGAGGGCTCGCATCGAAAAGGCGGCAGGACGGCCTCGCAGTAGACCGCAGCATTCTCGACCGATTGGACATAGGGCTCGGAGACCGCCTGACCATCGGCCGCGCTTCGTTCCCCGTAACCGCCGTTCTCGATCGCGAGCCCGACCGGCTTGCTGCCGGCCCGGCGTTTGGGGCGCGCATTCTACTCTCGCTCGATGCGCTGCAAAAGACGGGCCTTGTAGAGCCCGGCAGCCTCGTGCGCTGGGCCTACCGCATCAAGGCGCGCGGCCCCCTGCCCCCCTCCTTCAAGGAAGACCTCGCCGCCCAGTTCCCCGAAGCAGGCTTTCTTGTGCGCGACAGTTCCGACCCTTCGCCCGGCGTGAAGAACATGCTGCAGAGGCTCACGGAATTTCTGACGCTCACCGGGCTTACGGCCATGCTGACCGGCGGCATAGGCGTTGCGAACGCGGTTACAGGCTTCATCGAGCGGCGGCGCATGACCATCGCCACCTATAAGTCGCTGGGGGCGTCCCAACGCCTCATCTTCCGCATATTCCTGATCGAAATCGGCCTCCTGGCTTTGCTCGGCATCGCAATCGGCTTTGCGATTGCCGCCGCGGTCCCCTGGGCCTCGGTAAGCCTCATGCGCGAAGTTGTGCCAATCGGCATCGAGACCGGCTTGCAGGGCCGGGCGCTGGCGCTCGCAGGCTTGTTCGGGCTGTTGACGGCACTGCCCTTTATCCTCTGGCCCATAGGGCGCGCGCAGCAGGTGCGGGCAGCCGAGCTGTTCCGGGATGTCAGCGGTGAGCGTTCCGGCCAGCCGCCGCTTGGCTACCGGCTGGCCTCGTTCCTGGCCGCAGGCCTCCTCGCCGTGGCGGCCATCGCCCTTTCGCACGAGCATTGGATCGCCGCCGTCACCTGCGCTGCGGTTTTGGGCGTTTTCGCGCTCTTCTGGGGTGCGGGCATCGCCATTCGCAGAGCCGCCCTCGCGATCAGGCGCCCGAAGCGGCCCGAATTGGCGCTGGCGCTCGCAAACATCGGCGGCCCGGCAAGCCTCTCGCGCACGATTGCGCTGTCGCTGGGCGCCGGGCTCACGCTGCTGACCGCGGTTTCCCTGGTAGACGCATCGCTTACCAACGAAATCCAATCGCGGCTTCCAGAGCACGCGCCCGCCTATTTCTTCATGGGAGTGCCGAAGCAGGATTTGCAGCCCTTCGAGGACCTGTTGAGAAAAAACGCGCCAGGCGTCCGGATTTCGAGCGCGCCGATGCTGCGCGGCAGGCTGGTAGCGCTCAAGGGCGTGGCCGTCGAGCAGCTGACGGTGCCGTCTTCGGCTGAATGGGTGCTGAACGGCGACCGCGGCATCACCTACTCCGATGTGCTGCCGGCGGGCTCACAGACCACGGAGGGCCAATGGTGGGCGCTCGATTATGACGGCGAACCGCTGGTTTCGTTCGAGGCGGACATCGCAAAGGCGCTGGGCCTTACCATCGGCGACACCGTCACGGTGAACGTCATCGGCCGGAACCTGACCGCGCGGATCGCCAATCTTCGCAAGGTCCAATGGGGCTCGATGGACATCAATTTCGTGATGATTTTCTCTCAAAATGCGCTGAAGAAAGCGCCCTTCAACTTCCTCGCGACGCTGAGCTGGCCCGAGGGGCAGCCGGCGGACGTGAAGGCAGAGACTGCGATCCTGAAAGCCATCGCCGCCGCCTACCCCACCGTTTCGGCGATCAACGTCAAGGACGCGCTGGGCGCCATCAACGGCATCTTCGAGAAGGTGATGCGGGCGGTGCGCATCGCGGGCAGCGTGACGCTGATCATGGGCGCGCTGGTTGTGGCCGGAGCGCTGATGGCGGCGCAGCGGCGGCGTATCTACGAGGCGGCGGTTCTGCGCACGCTGGGCGCCAGCAAGCGCCGGATCGTCGCGGCCCACCTAATGGAATATCTCGGCCTGGCGCTGTGCCTCTCGCTGATCGCAGCCACGCTCGGCCTTCTCGCCGCTTATGCGGTGGTCACACAGGTCATGAACCTAAGCTTTAGCCTATCGATTGCCTCGCTATTGCAGCCTTCTGTGGGCGAAACCATATTCGTCGTGCTGCTTGGCGCGGCAGGAACGCTAAGGGTTCTCTCGGCCAAGCCGGACACTATCTGCGTTCCGAGTGAACGTCTTGATGGGGAGAATGGGCAGGCCGCCTGACAAAAGAAGGCTTTGCTCCAGGCCCTTCGGGGCTTAAACCTGCAAGACCTTTTGCGCAGACCTTTAGAGATTCTAAGAGTCAAGGACCAAACGAGTCAGGGACCAAGAAACATGGCAGAATTCGACAGATCGCGGGCGTATGGCGTGCAGACGCGCTCCCCAGCGGATAGCTTCGCCTACGACGAGGGCCTGCGCGCTTACATGTTGCGCGTCTACAATTACATGGGCATCGGCCTCGTCATCACAGGCATAACCGCTTATGTTTTCTATTCGATGGCCACAACGGTCTATCCGGCCCAAGCGGTGGAGCACCTTCATAATGGCGTGATGCTGACGGCCCTCGGAAAAGCGATTTACACGAGCTGGCTGGGCATCGTCGTGGCGCTCGCGCCGCTGGCGGTCCTTCTCATGTTTTACGGGCGCATGAATCAGATGAGCCCCGCGTCGGCCCAAGCGATGTTTTGGGCGTTTGCGGCGCTGATGGGGCTCTCTCTGTCGAGCATTTTCGTCCAGTATACCGGTGCTTCGATCACGCGGGTCTTCTTCATTACGGCCGCAACGTTTGGCGCTTTCAGCCTTTGGGGCTACACCACGAAGCGCGATTTGACTGCGATGCGTTCCTTCTTCATGATGGGCGTGATTGGCCTCATGATCGCGATGGTTGTGAACATATTTATGCAGTCTTCGGCGCTGCAATTCGCCATTTCCGTGATTGCGGTTGGCGTTTTTACCGGGATGACCGCCTACGCTACCCAGTCTCTCAAGGATAACTATTACCAGTTCGAAAGAGACGGGGAAGCGGCGGTTGGCCGGAGCGCTGTCTTAGGCGCGATGCTGCTCTATGTTCTATTCCTCAACATCTTCATCTGGCTGCTTCA
The DNA here is from genome assembly GCA_963785355.1 of uncultured Alphaproteobacteria bacterium. Classification (GTDB taxonomy): domain Bacteria; phylum Pseudomonadota; class Alphaproteobacteria; order Rhizobiales; family Rhodomicrobiaceae; genus Rhodomicrobium. The sequence continues at coordinate 55,907 of CAWAVJ010000045.1, read as the reverse complement.
ACTCTTCGGTGAGGAACGGCGGTAAGCGGCCTTAGAGGCAGAACTTCTTGAATGTACCATAGCCCCGCCAGTCCAGTTGGCGGGGCTTTTCATTTTCGCGCCCCAGCCCCGCGCTCATCCGTCATCGCGAGGCAGAAATCGCGTTAGCTTGCGGTCTGGAGGATCGCTTGCGGCGCGGGCCGCGATGGCTTCGAAATGATCGCCATGAGCGCTTCGGCGGTTCGCGCCCGGTAACGCCCGCTATAGCGCAGGGCGTGGAAATGGCGCTCAGGCAGCGGGAATTGCGCCCGTTGCAGCAGCCCGGCTTCGAGGCTCGGGGCGGCAACCGAAGCCGAGATCGCGGTGGCGCCGAGCCCCGCCTCGACGGCGGCCCGCACCGCTTCGTTGGAGGGAAGTTCCAGCCGGACCTGCAACGCCGCCGGCTCGATCCCATGGCTCGCCAAGGCTTCCTCGAAGGCCGATCTGGTGCCCGAACCGGGCTCGCGCAGCACCCACTCGCCCTGGGCGGAGATCCGCTGGGCTTAGGCGCCCGGCCTTGGCCCAGGGATGGTCCGGCCCAACCACGATGAAGAGCTGATCCAGGGCCACAGGCTCGCAGACGAGGCGCCCGGCCTCGACGGCGCCTTCGACGAAGCCGAGCTCCGCGGTGCCGTTTTCGACCGCCGCCGCCACTTGCGCGGTGTTGCCGATGGTCAGGCGGATTTGGATTTGCGGATAGGCCTGCTTGAAGGAGACGAGGTGGCGCGGCAGCCAGTAGCTGGCGATGGTTTGGCTCGCCAGCACCGATAAAGTCCCGCGCTTGAGGCCGCCGAACTCGCTAAGCGCCAGCCCGGCCGCTTCTACCCGCGCGAGTACGGCGCGGGCCTCGTCCAGAAACACCTGGCCCGCCTCTGTAAGCTCGATACGCCGTCCCACGCGCCGGAAGAGCTTGGCCTGGTGGCGCGCCTCCAGCGCCGCGATGGCGTGGCTCGCCGCCGATTGCGCGAGGTTCAGGGCGCGCGCGGCCTGGGTGACATGCTGGCGCTCGGCGACCGCAACGAAGATCCGGAGTTGCTCAAGGGTCATGCGCGCCTCGCCCAATCAATCGATTTTCGTCATTATATGATGCAAAACATCTATTGGAAAGATCGATTGCAGCAGCGCAACTTGGGCGAAATTCTGACGCGGGGCATCGTGCTGCGCCGGACCCAAGCCGGAGGAAATCGATTAAATGAACGACATGAGCCCGCTGAAACCGGCAGCAACGCGGGCGCCCTGCCCCGCACGCGGCCTGCCCAGAACCATCTGCCAATTCACGCCGAACTGGTTCACCGTCACCATGGGCACGGGGGTTCTCGCTCTGGTCCTGAACCAGCTCCCCGTTCCGCTTCCCGAACTCCATCAGAATCTCCATGAGGCCGGCAGGGTCCTTTGGTTCGCCAACATCGGGCTTTTCTCGCTGTTTAGCCTCCTGTACGCGGCGCGCTGGGTGTTTTTCTTCAGCGGCGCCCAGCGCGTATTCCAGCATTCGGTGGCTTCGATGTTCTTCGGGGCCATCCCGATGGGCCTTGCGACCATCGTCAACGGCTTGCTGGCCTTTGGCATCCCGCTTTGGGGCGAGGCTACCGTGGTGGCCATCGCGCACCCGCTTTGGTGGGTGGACGTGGCCCTGTCTCTTGCCAGCGGCCTTCTGGTCCCCTTCCTCATGTTCACCCGCCAGGACCACAGCATGGAGAAAATGACCGCGGTCTGGCTCATTCCCATCGTTGCCGCGGAGGTGGCGGCGGCTAGCGGCGGCATCCTGATCCCCTACCTGCCCGCTACGGAAGCCTACAGCGTGCTGATCTTCAGCTACGCGCTTTGGGCCTTCTCGGTGCCGCTGGCGATGAGCGTCCTCGTCATTCTCCTGCTGCGCCTCATCCTGCACAAGCTGCCCGAGCCCGAGATGGCCGCTTCCGGCTGGCTCTCGCTTGGGCCCATCGGCACGGCCTCGCTGGGCCTGCTTCTGCTCGGCGGCGACGCGCCTGCAACCTTTGCCGCGGCGGGAGTGCAAGGCGTTGGCGGCGTCGCTTTCGGGCTTGGCGTCATAGGCGGCACCGTCCTGTGGGGCTATGGAGTGTGGTGGCTGCTGCTGGCCGTACTCAAGACGGCCCAGTACGCCCGCCTCGGCATGCCCTTCAACCTCGGCTGGTGGGCTTTCACCTTCCCGCTCGGCGTCTATACGCTGGCTACGCTGGCGCTTGCGCGCGTTACGCATCTCGAATTCCTCTCCATCGCGGGTAGCGTGCTGGCGGTCTGCCTCGCGGGCTTCTGGCTGCTGGCCGCAACAAGAACGCTGCACGGGGTGTGGTTTGGCTATCTCTTCAACGCCCCTTGCCTCGCTCCGCGGCCCAAAGATGAGCTTGAAAGCTTGGAAGCATCCTCCGCATTAATCGCAGCTTAACCTCGTTCTTGCGCCTGAAGCCGCCGGACCTTGCCGGCGGCTGCCCTTTCCATATTGGGCGCAATTATAGGCGATGCGCTTTTCGGAAGCATTAAAGAGTCAAGCCACTGATTATGATGCGCAATTTTATGAGACGGCGCGCCGCGGGCCTTTACGGACGCGCCGTTTTACGGTTAAGATCAAAACTGTAAATATATTTAATAGGATTTTGGAGTCGCAGAAATCGGCCTAAAGCGGGGAAAAATTCGCAGAAAGACGGTGGCGGAAAATATACCGGGCCGGCGTTTACCACGCCCGGATTAACCACAGTAGGGCCCTACGCGCGCTTTACGCTTCCTTCACAGCCGCACTTAACACCTCACCTGGTGAGCGGCCAACCTATCGGCGCCGTCCCGGGCCATAAGCCATCGTCGCGGCATAACGTTCCGGTTGAGCTTTTGGCGCAGCAGGACTACGCAAACATCCCTCGCTTGCCCAACGAATGCCCAGCAGCAACGCACCATGCGGCAGACGCGGATGTTTTCGATAATCTCTTCCAACAGGTAAGTGGCCGAAATGGCGTTTCAACATAGTTGAATTTTGTGGTATAAGAGAACTTAGAGCAAGAGGCTTCTCTTTACTACTGGAAGAGGGAGTGTCATGAAACAGTTATTGCTGTGCTTCGCTGCCGTATCGATTTCGTTTGCAAATCCAGCCTCCGCTGCCGATGCGGGTTCCATCACCATCATTTCCCCGAAAGAAGGCGCAGTCCTTCAGGGCGGCGGAAACAAGCTCGAATATAATCTTCATCTGAGTCCGAACGGCAATCACCTGCATATTTACATCGACGATCAGGACCCCATAATCGGCCGGAACGTGAGCAATTGTCCCTGCAGCATCAGCTTGCCGGCCCTAGCCAAGGGCAAGCATGTGATTGTTGTAAAGGAGGCAACGCCAAGCCACGCCCTGACAGGGGTTCAAAGCACAGTGACGGTCAATGTAGAATAAGCGCGCGTGCAAAACCTGATTTATGCCTTAATCCAGGTCGCTCACAACTTCGGCGCCGCGGCCATTGTAGGAATAGGCGTATATGAAACTTGGCTCGTCCGCGGCAGCCCCGAGCGCCGTCCAGCCTTGCTCCTGGCCGCCGTTTGGGCGCTTCAGGCGTCGAGCGGTGCCCTGTTCGGAATCGTGACCTACTATTATGACGGTCAACTTCCGGACATCCACGGCGTGGCGATCGAAGCGCTCCTTCTCAAAATAACCTGCGCCGTTCTCGGCTTTGTCCTGGCCGTCGCTTATGCGAAATGGAGTTCCAGCTGGAGCGCCCAAAAAAGCCGTTTCATCTGGGCCGCCTCCTTCGCATTAGGTGCTGTCGCACTCAGCGCCGGCCGCTTTCCTGCGCTGGTTTTCTTGATTCGGAGGTGAACGCTAAATTACTTCGGCCGCCACCCTATAGTCCTGCATCTGCCAGAGTTTCAAGTCCTATGGCGCCGGCGGGCCCGCTTCGCACCTCCGGGTCAAGCCCCAAGGCATGCTTTTCCGGACGCACTCTAAGAGGTTGCGGAAACGATCATACTGATCTGATCGGGCTGCATCGCTTGAGTCTGCGACGTGGTGAAGCTCGCGAGCTGCGTCGTGGTCAGATTGCCAAGCGCCGTCGTGGTGAGCCCAGACACCTGCGCCGGCGACAGGCTGGGGACGTTCAAAAAGTCGATGATCGAGGCGTCCATCGCATTGAGCTGCGACGTTGTCAGCCCTTGCAACTGCGTGACCGTCAGATTGGAGAGCTGCGTCCCCGGCATACTGCCAAGCGCTGTCTCCGTCAGGCCGCCAAGCTGCCCCGGCGTCAAGGCGTTGGCTTGATCCGTGCTCCAGCCTTGCAACTCGGCCGGACTCAAATTGTCGATCTGCGACGTGGTCAGCGCCGCGATCTGTGTCGTGGTCAGATTGCCAAGCTCCACCGTGGTGAGCCCCGCCACCTGGTCCGGCGAAAGGTTGGCGATGTTTAAAACGCCGAACATCGAGGCCGGCATCGCGTTGAGCCGCGTCGTGCTCAAGCCCTGCACCTGCGTGCTTGTCAGGTTCGCGAGCTGCGTCGTGGTCAGATTGCCGAGCATATCCGTTGTAAGCCCGGCAAGCTCCGTGGGTGTCAAGGCAGCGGCCTGCGCCGCACTCCAGCCTTGCACCGCGGCGGGGCTCAGGCTGTACACCTGCGTGGTGTTTAGCACGGCGATCTGCGACGGGGTGAGCCCGCCCATCTGTGTCGTGGTCAGACTGCTAAAGGCCGTTGTGTCAAGCCACGCCACCTGCCACGGCGACAGGTCCGCGATGCTCCAGGCGTTAAGCATCGTGGACGGCATCGCGTTGAGCTGCGTCGTGGTCAGGCCCTGCACCTGCGTGAACGTCAGGTTGCCGATCTGCGTTGCCGACAGATTGCCAAGTACGTCCGTTGTGAGCCCGCTAAGCTGCGCCGCCGTCAAGGCGCGGGCCTGTGCCGTGCTCCAGCCTTGCACCTCCGTCGAGGACAGGCTGGCGATCTGCGTGGTGCTCAGCGCCGCGATTTTGTCGGGGCCGAAGCCCTCGATCTGCGTGGTGGTCAGATTGCCAAACGCCGTCGCGTTCAGTCCCGCCACCTGTGCCGCCGACAATTTGACGATGCTCCAAGCGTTGAGCATCGTGGCGGGCATTGCGTTGAGCTGCGACGTGGTGAAGCCCTCCACTTGCAAGCCTATCAGGTTGGCGAGCAGCGTCGCCGGCAGATTGCCAAGTACGTCCGTTGTCAGCCCGCCGAGCTGCGTTGCCGTCAAGGCGCCGGCCTGCGTGGTGCTCCAGCCTTGCAGCTGCGTCGAGCTCAGGTTGCCGATCTGCGTGGTGGTTAGCGCCGCGATTTGGGCCGTGCTGAAGCCGGCCATTTGCGTGGTGGTCAGATTGCCAAACGCTGTTGCGTTCAGGCCCGTCACCTGCGCCGACGACAGTTTGGCGACGCTCAAAAGGTTGAGCATCGTGGACGGCATTGCGTTGAGCTGCGACGTGGTCAGGCCCTGCACCTGAGTGCTTGTCAGATTGCCGAGCTGCGACGTGCTCAGATTACCAAGTACATCCGTTGTCAGCCCTCCAAGCTGCGTTGCTGTCAAGGCCCCGGCCTGCCGCCCGCTCCAGCCTTGCAACTCGCTCGAACTCAGATTGCCGATCTGCGTGGTGGTTAGCGCCGCGATTTCCGCCGTGCTGAAGCCGCCGATCTGCGCCGGGCTCAGATTGCCGAACGCCGTTGCGTTCAGCTCCGCCACCTGCGTTGACGATAGTTTGGCGATGCTCAAAGCATCGAGCACCGGGGACGCCATCCCGTCGAGCTGCCACGGCTGCAGCCCTTGTACCTGGGTGCTAGTCAGGTTGCCGAGCTGCGTCGTAGACAGATTACCAAGCACAGTCGCCGTCAGCCCGCCAAGCTGCGCCGCCGTCAAGGCGCCGGCCTGCGACGTGCTCCAGCCTTGCAGCCCGGACGAACTCAGGTTGCTAATCTGGGGGTCAGTCAGCGCCTGGATCTGAGCCGTGCTAAAGCCGCCGGTCTGTGTCGCAGTCAAATTGCCGAACGCCGTCGTGTTCAGCCATGTCACCTGCCAGGGCGACAGTTTGGCGATGCTCAAAGCATCGAGCATCGTGGCGGGCATTGCGTTGAGCCGCGACGTGGTCAGGCCTTGAACCTGAGTGCTGGACAGGTTGCCGAGCTGCGTCGTAGACAGATTACCAAGTACATCCGTTGCCAGCCCGCCGAGCTGCGTTGCAGTCAAGGCGCCGGCCTGCGACGTGCTCCAGCCTTGCAGCTCCGTCGAACTCAGATTGCCGATCTGCGTAATGGTCAGCACCGCAATCTGCGCCGGGGTGAAGCCGCCAAGCTGCGCCGGGGTCAGATTGCCGAACGCCGTAGCGCTCAGCCCCGCCACCTGGTAGGGCGACAGTTTGGCGATGCCCAAAGCATCGAGCATCGAGGACGGCATCGCGTTGAGCTGCCACCTATTCAGGCCTTGCACCTGCGTGCTTGTCAGGTTGCCAAGCTGCGACGTGCTCAGATTGCCAAGTACCTCCGTTGTCAGCCCGCCAAGCTGCGCCGCGGTCAAGGCGCCGGCCTGCGACGTGCTCCAGCCTTGCAACTCGTTCGAACTCAGATTGCCGATTTGCGTGGTGGTCAGCAAGGCGATCTGCGCCGTGCTGAAGCCGGCGATCTGCGTGGCGGTCAGATTGCCGAACGCCGCCGGGTTCAGCCCCGACACTTGCGCCGGCGACAGTTTGCCGATGCTCAAAGCTTCGAGTACCGTGGACGGCATCGCGTTGACCTGCTGCGTGGTCAGGCCTCGCACCTGTGTACTTGTCAGGTTGTCAAGCTGCGCCGGGCTCAGATTGCCAAACGCAGTCGCGGAGAGCCCCGCCACCTGCCACGGCGACAGTTTGGCGACGCTCAAAAGGTTGAGCATCGAGGACGGCATGGTGTTAAGCTGCCACCTGCTCAGGCCTTGCACCTGCGTGCTTGTCAAATTGACGAACTGCGTTGCCGACAGATTGCCAAGCGCCGTCATCGTCAGCCCGCCAAGCTGCGCCCCCGTCAAGGCGCCGGCTTGCGCCGTGCTCCAGCCTTGCAGCTCGGACTGGCTCAGATTGCCGACCTGCGTGGTGGTCAGCGCCGCAATTTCTGTGGTAGTCCAGGGACCGCCCTGCGCTCCACTTAGAGTCAAAATCGCGTCTATGGACAATCCGGGCACCGCAGCCGCCGAGATGGCTCGAATTTGCGTTGCCGCCAGCACCGCGTGGCCGGCCGATACTAAGGCATTTATCTGCTGAGCGCTCAGCGCGGCGACTTGAGTGGTGGCTAGCGCTTCCACGTCCGTTGACGTGAGGGCGCTTATGAACGTAGTTGAAAACTTAGAGATCTGCTGTGCACTCAGCGCGCTTATTATGCTCATCGGGGTCTAATCCTAACGAGGCTGAATGAAGTTCGATTCAGTTCCGGACCCATTGGAGTAATCCGAATTCGATAGGAACTTGATCGGGGCGCCGATCCGGGCCGTATGGCGCCAAGCCTGCCGGGTTCTCGCTACTTATGCGTGCATACCGCAATTTTACCCACTAGTGAACGTGAAAAACCTTAATTTTGGGCAAACGTGAACAGCCCGCAATCGCCTACACCGTTTGCGGCGCATGGGACCGGCGAAACAGAGCCAGAGCCTATCCGCTTTCGATAGAATCAAAAGCCGCTAATAGGGGCAAAAGTCCGGGCAAGCAATTGCCGGTGCGCCGATGCACGAGCGCCATTCCCGCGAAGGAGCATGTGAAAAAATCGAAATTGCAGACTTCGGCGAGACTCCGCAGCGTCATTCCCGCGAAGGCGGGAATCCATTTCAGGCGCTGGAACAAGACCTTAGCGTGGGTCCCCGCCTTCGCGGGGACGACGGCATACAGCTTGGCTTAACGCGATGAAATACTTACCTGCCCGGTGTTTTGCCCTGCGTCTTACACTCTAGCCGGTCAGCCCAGCGGCTCCGTGTGTTCCGGGGCGTGGGCCGGTTCGGCGACCGCGGGCGGTTCCGCATGAGCGGGTTCGGCTGGAGCCTCGCGCGGGCGTTCCAGGATCGCGCAAACGCCCATGCCGCCAGCCGTGCAGATGGAGATGAGCCCGCGCCCGCCGCCGTTCTCTTCGAGGATTTTTGCAAGCATCGCGACGATGCGCGCGCCCGTCGCCGCGAAGGGATGCCCGTAAGCGAGGCTCGATCCCTTCACGTTCAGTTTCGCACGGTCTATTGAGCCGAGCGGCGCGTCCTTGCCGAGCATCGACTTGCAATAGTGCGGATCTTCCCAAGCCTTGAGCGTGCACAGCACCTGCGCCGCGAACGCCTCGTGGATCTCGTAGAAGTCGAAGTCCTGTAGCTTGAGGCCCGCCCGGTCCAGCATTTTGGATACGGCAGTTGCGGGCGCCATCAGCAAGCCCCTGCCAGCGTCCACAAAGTCGATGCCGTAATGCTGGCCGTAGGTCAGATAGGCCATCGGCTTGAGCCCGTGCGCGGCGGCCCATTCCTCCGAGGCGAGCAGCACCGCCGAGGCGCCATCGGTCAAGGGCGTGGAGTTCGCAGGCGTCAGCGTGCCGTTCTCGCGGTCGAAAGCGGGCCTCAGCTCCGCGATCTTATCGAGGTCGATATCGGCGCGCAGGTTGTTGTCGCGGAAGACGCCGGACGTGGGCACCAAGAGATCGTCGAGGAAGCCCGCATCGTAGGCCGCCGCCGCCTTCTTGTGGCTTTGGAAGGCCAGCAGGTCCTGATCGGCGCGGGAGATGTGCCACTCCTTGGCCATCAGCTCGCAGTGCTGCCCCATGGATAGGCCGGTGCGCGGCTCCGCGTTGGCAGGGGGGCTCACGGCGAGGTCGCCGAGAGAGAAGCCGTTGAAGAAAGCGCCGGCCTTTTTGGTGACGGTTTTCTCGGTGCTGACCCGCGCGAGGCGCTTGGCGAATTGCCGCTTAAGCTCGATGGGCGGATCGGAAACGGTGTCGGAGCCGCAGGCGATGGCCACCTCGATCTGGCCGGTGGCGATCTTGGCCGCACTGCCGAGCGCCGCCTGCAGGCTCGTGCCGCAGGCTTGCGAGAGCGTTACGCCGGGCGTTTCCTCCTTGAGCTTGGTGCCGATCACCGCCTCTCGCGTCAGGTTGAAATCCCGCGCGTGGGTGACGACGGCGCCGCCCACCACCTCGTCGATATGCTGGCCCTCAAGGCCGTACTTGGCCACGAGGCCATTCAGCGCCGCCATCATCAGATCGAGGTTGGTCAGCTCGTCATAGCCGGTATTACCCCGGCAGAACGGTGTCCGCACCCCGCCGATAACCGCCACTTTCCGCAAATTCTGCATCGAAATCTCCCGCTGTTTCAGCGAACGTTCCAAAATGCCGTCATTGCGAGCGAAGCGAAGCAATCCAGGGTTCAACTTGAAGTTATGGATTGCTTCGGGCAAGCCCTCGCAATGACGTTGATAGGTTACTCCGCGGCGTGTGCCGTGGCTGGCTCCGATTGCTCTGCCTCGCCTGCTTGTTTGAGCGACGCGCGATAGTGCAGCGGGCCGCCCCGGAACGGCGCGAAGCCCGTGCCGAAAATCACGCCCGCGTCCACATGATCGGCACTCGCCACGACGCCCTCGCTCAGCGCCTTCTCGCATTCGTCGATAAGCGGCTTCACAAGCTCGCGGCCAAGCTCTTCAAGTCCGGCTTGATCCGCCTCGATATTCATCTTCTGCGGCTTGCCGCCAACCCACTTGTAGAAGCCTTCGCCGCTCTTCTTGCCGAGCTTCTTCTGCGCGGCGAGCCGCACAAGCGGATTGTCATCCGGCGTTGGCAGGCCGAGCACCTTGGCAACGTTCAAGGCCACGTCCAGGCCCACCACATCGACAAGCTCGACCGGCCCCATCGGCATGCCGAATTTCAGGGCGGCGGCGTCGATCTTCTCTTTCGGCGTGCCCTCGGCCACGCGCCTCATGGCATCGAACATATAGGGCGCCAGCACCCGGTTCACGAGGAAGCCCGGCACGGACTTCACGATCAGCGGGAATTTGCCGATGCGCGTGACAAAGCCAGCACCTTTGCGGACCTCGTCCTCGCGGCTGTGCGGGCCGCGCACCACCTCGACGAGCGGCATTGCCGCCACTGGATTGAAGAAGTGAAGTCCGATCAGCCGGCCGGGGTCTTTGAGCACAGCGGCGATCTGCTCGATGGGCAGCGACGAGGTGTTGGTGGCCAGCACCGCGCTGGGCTTCAGCTTCGGCTCGATCTCCGCGAACAGCTTCTGCTTGGCTTCGAGGTTTTCGAAAATCGCCTCGATCACCACGTCCGCGCGGTTCGCTTGCGCGCCCTTGGGATCGGCGATGAGCCGCGCCATCGCTTTCTTCGCGTCCGCATCCTTCTTCAAGCGCTTCTGGAAGAAGCCTTTCGCGCGTTCGAGCGCCCTATCGACGGCCTCCGCGGACACATCCTGCAGCGAGACTTCCATGCCTTGTGCGACGCAAACCATCGCGATATCGGCGCCCATAGTGCCCGCACCCACGACATGGGCACGCAAGGGTGCGAAGCCATGCTTGGGCGCTTCGGCTTTCAGCATCTCGGATAGCTTGAAGACGCGGCGCAGATTGCGCGACTGCTCCGAGACCATCAGCGGCGCGAAGGTCTTGGTTTCCTCGCGTTTCAGGCTTTCGTAGCTTCCCCCGTGCTTCTCGAACAGATCGATCAGCCGGTAGGGCGCGGGATAATGCTCCTCGCGTACCTTGGCCGCGGTTTCCTTCCGCATGCGGTTGGCCAGGTAGCGGCGGGCGGCTTCGAACATCGTCATTGGGGCCAGGTAGGTAGCCGTCCTCTGCGATTTCCGCTTCTGCAGCACGGCCTTGCGCGCGGCCCAGCGCAGTTCGTGATGCGTGGGCACGAGCTGATCCACAATTCCCGCCGCCCGCGCCTGGGCGGGCCGGAGCATGCGGCCCGTGAGCATGTTCGGCATCGCCAGAAGCGGCCCCGATTGCCGCAGCCAGCGTGCCGCGCCGTTAAGGCCGGGGATGAGGCCGAGCCTCACCTCGGGCAAGCCGATCCGCGTCCCCTCCTCGCGGTCTGCGATGCGATAGTGGCAGGCGAGCGAAAACTCCAAGCCGCCGCCCAGGCAAAAGCCGTGGATTGCCGCCACCGCCGGGACAGTCAGCCGTTCGATGCGGTCGAAGATCCCGGTTACGGCATGAATGACTTCGGTGACTTCCGCCTCGGTCTTGAGATTGTCGAACTCGCGGATGTCGGCGCCGGCGATGAAGCTTTTCTCCTTGCCGGACAGGAAGATCACGCCGCGAACCCGCTTATCGCGCGCGCCTTCCTCGACGGCGGTGACGATGGCCTCAAGTTCCTCGACCGGCTCGCGCCCAAGCGTGTTCTGCGACTGGGCCTGGACGTCGATAACCGCCCAGGCAATCCCCTCAACATCGATCTGGAACCGCCAGTTCTTCAGGTTTGCGATATCCGCTGGCATGACCGCTCCTTTAAAACCTCAAACTGCTATTCCAAGCACGTCATCGCGAGGCGCTTCAGCGCCGTGGCGATCCAGGACCAAACACAGCGCCCTTTGCTTCTGGATTGCTTCGGGGCTCCGCCCCTCGCAATGACGGAAGACTATTCCGCCGCTTGCGCATCCGCGGGCTGCGGCTGCGGCGCCGGCGGCGCATCGAGCACCGCGCGCGCGGTATCGCCCGGCGCGTAATGCGGCTCGACCGCCTCCGCGTCGAAATCGTCAACCGCGATCACCCTCGCCACAAGCCGCTCGGTATAGCGCAGCAAATCGGCCTCATCCGCGCTTAGAATGCCCTTATCCTGGGCCTCCTTGAGCCAATCGTTGCCGAGATAGCGCTGAACCGTGCCAGCGCGGATAGCCCGCTCCAATTTCCTGTCGGCCTCCTCCGCCTCCACCACCTTCTTCATGGCCACTTCAAGCAGGCCGGTCGGGTCGTGCTCGTCATGGGAGACGAAAATGTAGCGCGTGAGCCGGTCGCGAACCTCGCCGGGCTCCAGCACGCCGCGGACCACGGCTTTGGCGAGGCTGTCCTTCGGCTTGTGGAAGTGGTTGCCAAGCGGGAATATGCAGAACTTGAGCAGCGGGCGCGCAACAAGAACCGGGAAGTTTTCAATCGCCTCATGCATCGCGGCGTAGAAGCCATGGAAGGCTTTTTGCACGGCGTAGTCGAAGACAGGGCGCTCATCGGCGAGCCCGCCATCGTCCTCGTAGCGCTTGAGCAGGCAGCAGACGAAATAGAGCTCGCTCAGTGCGTCCGCCAGCCGGGCCGTGGTGCGCTGCTTGGTTTTGAGCCCGCCGCCTAGAAGCGCCACGGTAAGATCGGCCATCAGCGCGAAGTTGGTCGCAGCGCGGTAGAGCTGCTGATAGTAGCGCGGCGCGGCCGCGTTCTCCGGCGCTTTCGCGAACAGGCCGGACGTCGCGTTGTGGAAGATTGAGCCGAACAGGTTCGAGGCGGCAAAAGCAACGTGCGCTTCGAAGGCTGTTTCGAACGCGAGGAATCCGGCGTCGCGGCCGGCGTTCTGCGCGGCTTCGATCTCGGCGTAGAGGTAGGGATGGCTACGCAGCGCCCCTTGCGCGAACACGATCAGGCTGCGCGTCAGGATGTTCGCGCCCTCGACCGTGATGCTGACGGGCGAAATCTGGTAGGCGGCTTGCAGGTAGTTGCTGGGGCCGTCGCAGATGCCCTTGCCGGCGTGAATGTCGAGCGCTGCGTCGAGCGCTTTGCGCATGCGTTCGGTGCATTGGTATTTCATCAGGCCGGAGATCACGGCGGGCTTCGCACCCTCGCTCACCATGGCGGAAGTGACGGCGCGCGCAGCTTCGAGCGTGTAGGCGGTCTCCGCCAAGAGCGCCAGCGGCTCCTCGATGCCCTCCATGCGGCCGATGGGGATCGCGAATTGCTTGCGGATGCGCGCATAGGCGGAGGTGAAGCGCAACAGCGCTTTCACGCCGGCCGCCGACGAAGCCGGCAGCGAAATCGCGCGTCCCGCGGCGAGGCAGCTCATCAGCATGGTCCAGCCCTGGCCCACGCGATCCGCCCCGCCAACAACCCAGTCGAGCGGGATGAAGACGTTCTCGCCTGTGGTGGGGCCGTTCGGGAAAGACGAGCCGGAGGGCAAGTGCCGGCGGCCGATTTTGACGCCGGGATGATTGGCCGGGATCAGCGCCAGCGTGATGCCGGGATCGCTGCCCTTGCCTAGATAGTTTTTCGGATCGATCAAATGGAAGGCAAGGCCCAGAAGCGTGGCCTTCGGCGCCAGCGTAATATAGCGCTTGTCCCAGCTCACGCGGATGCCGATTACCTCCTGGCCGCCGTGCATCCCCTTCTCGACATAGCCCACGTCACGCATGTTGGCGGCGTCGGAGCCGGCGAAGGGGCTGGTCAGAGCGAAGCAGGGGATCTCCCTGCCCTTCGCTAGCGGCTCCAGATATTGATGTTTCTGCGCGTCCGTGCCGAATTTCTCGATCAGCTCGCCGGGTCCGAGCGAGTTCGGCACCATGACCACGATTGAGGCGTCAGGGTTGCGCGAGGAAACCTTTCCTAGAATGAGCGATTGCGCCTGGGGCGAGAAACCTAAGCCGCCATGCTCCTTGGAGATGAGCATGCCGAGGAAGCCCTTTTCGCGCACGAAGGTCCAGATGTGTTCGGGGACGTCGTGCTGATTGTGCCGGATTTCCCAGTCGTCGAGCATCTGGCAGAGCTGTTCCGTTTCGTTGTCGAGGAAGCGCTGTTCTTCTTCGGTGAGCGTCACGGCAGGAACGCTGCGCAGCTTCTCCCAATCGGGGCGGCCGGAGAACAGCTCGGCATCGAAACCAAGCGTGCCCGCGACGATGGCCTCCTGCTCGGTCTTCGAGACCGGCGGCAGCATGCGTTTTACCATACCGAAGACCGGGTGCGTCACAACAACGCGGCGGGCCGGGCGCCATGACAAAACGCCAAGGACGATGGCAGGCAGCCAGCCTAGCAGCGCCCAGAACGTGAACGAGGGCACGTGCAACTCGCCGGCGAACAGGCCGAGCTTGAGGAACAGCGTTGTCACCGCCAAAAGCACTGCCCAGGTCCAGAGCGCCTCCCGCCGGATGGCGAGCGCAAATAGTGCCGCGACGACTGCGATAGCGAGCAACAGGCCAATCATAACCGCGTCCTCAGGTCCGCCCGGCAGGCCCGGCCGCGATGCCGGGAGCAGACCGGAATAGTTAAAATCTTATAGAACTCAAGTGAGGTCGCGATGCCGCGGCGTCAACCGCAAGCCCCGCAGGCCTGTACCGCTCAGCTTTGACAGGCAATTGTTTCAGGCGCGTTAACCATCGGCCCCTGTTCCGCCCATTATCGCCATCCGCTACAGGAACGGGTTATATTATTGCGGCACGCGCCGGGATGGCGATGCGCAGCTTCTTCACGGCGCGCAGAGTCTGGCGGGAGCTCGCAAAAGGACCTCGACATCCTCCGCTCCGGTGATATTTTGCTTTCTTATTTTGGGGGGAGGCTCGCGTGGTTCGCTTTTTCGTTTTTCTAGCGTGCGTTACCGGCGCTGCCGCGCTGGCCCAGCCCGCCGCGGCGGACGAAGGCAAGAACTGCGCACAGCAGGAAGATCCAGACCTTTCGATCCGCGCCTGCTCGGCAATGCTGGATCACGCAAAACTGACCCCTCGAAACCGCGCAATAGTCTACAACGACCGCGGCAACGCCTATGAGTCCAAGCGCGATTACACCCGCGCGATTGCCGATTACAACCAGTCCATCAAGGCCGACCCGAAATACGCCCCCCCCTATAACGGCCGCGGCATCATCTACAAGGCCAAGGGCGACTACGCCCGGGCAATAGCGGACTACAGTCAAGCCATCAAGCTCGACCCGAAATACTCCTACGCCTATAACGGCCGCGCCAACGCCTATCAGGCCCAGGGCAACTACGCCCGCTCGATAGTGGACTACGATCAAGCCATCAGGCTCGACCCCGAATACGCCTACCCCTATAACGGCCGCGGCAACGCCTACCAAGCCCAGGGCGACTACGCCCGGGCGATAGCGGACTACGGCCGGGCCATCGGGCTCGAGCCGAAAATGTCCTACCCCTATAACGGCCGCGGCAACGCCTATCAGGCCCAGGGCGACAACGGCCGCGCGATAGAGGACTACAACAAGGCTATCGAGCTCGACCCGCAATACGCCGTAGCCTACAACAACCGCGGCATCGCCTATCAGGCCAAGGGCGACACCGGCCGGGCGATAGCGGATTACGAACAAGCCCTCAAGCTCGATCCGAAATACGCTAACGCCTATATCGGCCTGGGCAATATCCATAGGCAAAAGGGCGACCGCGACCGGGCCATCGCGGAATACGGCCACGCCATAGAGCTCGATCGGAAAGATGCGCGCCCCTATACGGGCCGGGGCAACGTCCGTTTCGACAGCGGCGACTACGATGAGGCGATCGCCGATCACACGCGCGCGATCGAGCTCGACCCGAAATACGCCCTTGCCTACAACAACCGCGGCAACGCCTGGAAGGCCAAGGGCTACTACGAACGCGCCATGGCCGACTACGGCCGGGCCCTCGAGATCGATCCGAAATACGCGCTGGCCTATGACAACCGCGGGGATACCTACAAGGCCAAGGAGGACCTTGACCAAGCCATCGCCGAATATTCGCGGGCCATTGAGCTCGACCCGGCCTCCACCGTTTACCTCAACGACCGCGGTATCGCTTATAATGAAAGAGGGCTGGCGAAAAAGGATTCGGCCGATCAAGACCGCGCCATCGCCGACTACACCAAAGCCATCGGGATCGACCAGAAATACTCGGCTGCGTACAACAACCGCGCAAACGCCTACAAAGCCAAGCACGATCTCGACCGCGCCATGGCCGATTACGGCGAAGCGATCCGGCTCGACCCGAAACAAGCCCGTGCCTACAATAACCGCGGCGCTATCTGGAAGGCCAAGGGCGAACTCGGCCGGGCCATCGCCGACTATAGCAAGGCCATCGAGAACGATCCGAAATACACGCTCGCCTACAGCGCCCGCGCCCGTGTCTACGAATTCCAAGGAGATTTCGAAAGTGCGCTGGTAGACCGACCGAACTCGTCGAACTCGAACCCAAAAGCAGCCTTGCCTATAGGAACCGCGGCAACGACTACTTCAACCAGCCC
Organism: uncultured Alphaproteobacteria bacterium; assembly: GCA_963785355.1. Taxonomy (GTDB): domain Bacteria; phylum Pseudomonadota; class Alphaproteobacteria; order Rhizobiales; family Rhodomicrobiaceae; genus Rhodomicrobium. The sequence continues at coordinate 39,785 of CAWAVJ010000045.1, read as the reverse complement.
GATTTTTCCGCCGCGAGCGCGGATTTTCAGCGCGCGGTTGAGCTTCAGGACGATGCTTACGCCATGATCTTCCGATACCTGGCCAGAACGCGGACGGGCGAGGACGCAGGCTCCGAGCTGGAGGCGAATGCCAGCAGGATCAAGAGCAGGCAATGGCCCTATGCCGTGATCGAGCTTTATCTCGGCAAGCGGCAGCCCAGCGATACGCTGGCGGCGGCGATAGTGTCGGGCGCGCAATGCGAGGCCAACTTCTACACCGGCGAGTGGTACATCCTCCAAGACAGAAAATCCGAGGCCGAATCCCTTCTTAGCACGGCTACCGCGACTTGCCCGAAAGACTACCTCGAATACATGGCCGCGCAGGCCGAACTGAAGCGGCTCAATCCTTGAGTGGCGCTTTTCCTCTTCGTCATCCCGCAAGCCGCTTGCGGCTATCCGGGATCGTAACGTATCACGGCGTCTGTACCGGTCTCAGACACCGGCAGAACGGGGCCGGGATGACGCCAGGCGATCCGGTCAAGACCGATCCGGTCAAGGCCGATCCGGCCCCGGCGGCCACTCGCAAATAATCGCAGGTCAGGAACCATGAATACGCCCCGCATCCAGAAGTCGACTCTTGTATATATCGGCTATATACCGTTTTTTGGCCGCATCATTCGCAGTATTATCATACATTACTTTAGACATACGAGACTTGCATACATTGTTGTCAAAAGAATGGGGGCTCTATTTTTAGTCGATCAACACAACAAGGTCGACCGCTCCCTTTTGGTAAAAGGCGAGTGGGAGCCGCAGCAGATCAGCCGCCTTATGCAACTTATTAATCTACACCGGCCAAAGAACGCGCCCTCCATATTCCTGGATATCGGAGCGCATGGCGGCTTATATTCTATTATACTTGGAAAAACCGAAGAATTTCAGCAACTTTTTTCGTTCGAGCCCGACAGAATCAATATGGCACAGCTCTATGCCAATCTATTCATCAATGGCTTGGCCGATAAGATTTCCGTCGTCCAAGCCGCAGCCGCCAATCGCAGCGGAACGGCCGGCTTCGTTTCCTGCCGGGGCCGCGATCGAGGCCTGTCTCATTTGCTAGCCGATCCCGGGGCCGCCGCGGATACGACCGTCGAAGCCGTAAGAATAGACGATATGATCAAGCAAAAAGACGCTTTTATCGCCGCAAAAATCGACGTGGAAGGCTATGAGATGGGTGTTCTAGAAGGGATGGAAGACCTCATCAAGTCCAACTTATGCGTTCTCCAAATAGAAATCAAAGACGATCTCAACTCCATATTGAAACTTACACGCAGTTATGGGCTGCAGCCCGCCGGACAGGTCCATTACGACTACTATTTCGTTAAGCCCTAAACGCCCGCCCGGCCCGCCGCCGCTTCCTCCGCATCAACGGCCTGACCCTTGGCTCGATCTACGGGCTCATCGCCATCGGCTACGCGCGGACATTCTTTCGCGGTAGCATTACGCTGTCCACGGATTGACAATCGCCACACCCGTCTGCTCGAAACCGGAGCCGTCGCGCGTTGCCACCGCAAATCCGCGTGAGCGGGCAATGCTTGCGATTTGCGCATCGAAGCCCTCGATGGGCCGCCCGCTACGCTGCCGCGCGGCAACGATATCTGCATGTTGAGAGGCGGCGGCGCTATCGAAGGGTAGGATGCGGCCAGAGAACAATGCAAGGATGTGCAGCACCGCTGCCTCCAAATCCCGCTTGCGCCGGCCCTCCAGCAACAGTGCGGCCCCTGCCAATATCTCCGCCTCGCATATTGCGGTTGTGAATAGCTCCGCCGAATTTTGGCGCGAAAGCCATCGATGAACCTCGGGCGCCGGTACGGGCTTCATCTCCTCCGAAAGAACGTTCGTGTCCAAAACGATCATTTCCGGCTACCCGAACCTTGGAAGATTCCTGACAGGACCGCGCGGCGGGATGTCCAACTCCATGCCTCCCAAGGGCTCGACGATTGCCCGTATGGCCTCCGCAAGATTACCCGGCACAGCCCCTTTTTCTTCGTCAGCGAGAGCCGAACGCAGAATATCGCGCGCCTCCACCTCGACGGAGCGCCCATGATTTGCGGCGCGCCGCTGGAGCCGGCGCCTCAAATCTTCATCGACGTCTTCTATGGTGATGCTGGACATAGGCAACGCTCCATTTCCACATGGCACAAAGATAGCTGTAACCGCGGCATCGGGCAATTGGCCAGTTTCCTGCACCAACTAACCGTTGGCGCGCGCCCTGGCTTTGCGCTACATCCTCATGAAAAGTGAGGCGCGCCAGCGCCAACCCAGGGACCGCATGGAATATTTCGCGCAGCAGCTCATCAACGGCCTGCCCCTCGGCTCGATCTACGGGCTCATCGCCATCGGCTACACCATGGTCTACGGCATCGTGGGCATGATCAACTTCGCGCATGGCGAGGTGTTCATGATCGGCGCGTTCATCGCGCTACTGGCGATGCTGTGCCTGTTCGCACTAGGGGTCACGTGGGTGCCGCTGGCACTCCTCCTGGCACTCCTGATATCGATGGCGCTGACCGCGGCCTGGGGCTGGACCATCGAGCGCATCGCCTACCGTCCCTTACGCTCCCCGTTCCGGCTCGCGGGGCTGCCCGGCTTGGGCTACGCCGCCTTCTACGCGGCCGGCGCTTGCACCTACGCGCTCATGGCCACGCACTTGGGCTGGCCGTTCTGGGTTTGCCTGCCGCTCGCCGGCCTATTTGCGGCGCCCGTCATGCCGCGCACGCCATTATCTCAACAATGGAGCGTATGATGACTACCGCAATCGCAAAGGAAGACTTGGCGCGGGGATTAAGAGAGCGCCACATCCAGCTTATCGCTTTGGGAGGCGCAATCGGCGTTGGCCTGTTCTACGGCTCGGCCAGCGCCATCAAGCTGGCTGGTCCGCTCCTGTTGATCTCGTACATCGCCGGCGGCATCATCATGTTCCTCATGATGCGCGCCCTGGGAGAAGTGGCCGTGGCTCACCCGGTTTCCGGCTCGTTCAGCGCCTATGCCAATCACTTCATCAGTCCGCTGTTCGGCTACCTGACCGGCTGGACCTATTGGTTCGCGTGGGTGGTGACGTGCATGGCCGAGATCACCGCAGTCGGCGTCTACGTGCATTTCTGGCTGCCCGACCTTCCCCAATGGATACCGGCGCTGGCCGCAGTCTTCTGCATGTCGGCGGTCAATTTCGTCTCGGTCGGCGCCTATGGCGAGTTCGAATTCTGGTTCGCCGCCATCAAGATCGTCACGATTATCTGTATGCTGCTGCTGGGCGGCGCCATGATTGTCTTCGGGCTTGGCAACGGTGGCGTGCCAGTGGGCATTTCCAACCTGTGGACGGCCGGCTGCGGCTTTTTCGCCCAGGGCTTCAGCGGCTTCGCGGCCTCCCTGGTGATGGTGAGTTTCGCCTACATTGGCATCGAGCTGGTCGGCGTGACCGCGGGCGAAGCGCAAAATCCCGAAAAGTCCCTGCCCAGTGCCATCGATAAGGTCTTCTGGCGGATCCTGATCTTCTATGTCGGCACGCTATTCGTCATCATGTCGCTCTACCCGTGGAACCAGATCGGCACCATGGGCAGCCCGTTCGTCGCCACATTCGACAAACTCGGTATATCGACAGCCGCCGGCATCATCAATTTTGTCGTCCTCACAGCCGCCCTATCGTCCTGCAACAGCGGCATCTTCAGCACCGGCCGGATGCTGTACAATCTTTCCCTGCAGGGCAAAGCCCCTGTTGCATTCCAGAAACTCAGCAGCCGGAAGGTTCCCGTCAATGCCCTTCTCGTTTCGTCGGCAGTTCTGCTGATCGGTGTCGCGATGAACTACCTGGTGCCTGGTAAGGTCTTCAGCTACGTGACCAGCATCGCCACCATCGGCACCTTGTTCACCTGGGGAATCATCGTTGTCGTCCAGATGAGATATCGCTCGGGCCTGAGCCCCGATCAGGTGGCAAACTTGAAATACAGGATGCCGTTCTATCCCTATGGCAACTATCTGGCGCTCGGCTTCTTCATCTTCGTGGCCGGCGCCATGGCGTTCGACGGCAACAACCGGATTGCGCTTTATGTGGCTCCCTGCTGGTTTGCCCTGTTGCTCGCGGCTTATTACGGAGCTGGATATCGCGACAAGCTGGAGAAGGCTGTCGTGACTGCCCAATCGTAATAGGGCAGTTTCGCGGAAACGCCGTCATCGCGAGGCGGCCGTGGCGATCCAGGTGCAACATTCTGTGCCGTAAGCATTCTTTGCCATGCATTGCCCTCTGCGTTCGCGCGAAACCTTTAGGCAGGGGCCAGGGATGCGAACTAAAGTCCTGCTTGCCGAACCATGCTCTCCCAAAACCACAGGCGCCTACACATCGTTGCTGGTGGCTATCATTCTTTCGCTTGTTCTATCGGCCGCGGCGTGTTCTTTTCTTCGGTTCTTAGATATATTCCACAAGGCTTCAAAAAGTCTATCCAAATAAAGCACCAGACCTTGGTCATGTATAAGAAAATGATCGCCAACAAAACCAGCAGCAAATGGCCAGCCGAGAACAGCGTAACGCTGCGAGTTGTCTCTTGAGTGAAGAAGCAGAATATTAGCGTATGGGACGGTTGTTTTGACCTCTCGAAGATTAAACTTTTTGGGAAGCGACTCCATAGTTTTTATTTTGTCTGTATAGAATATTTCGTGATACCCTGTAGTTGTCTCGCAAGTTATTAGATCATAACTGGCAAGATCGATGCAGGTTGGCATGGACAGCGTCCGCCCAAATCGAGACTCCTTCAGCGTTGTAGCTTGGGTCAATGAAATCCGTGCGAAACGTGATATCGCGTACCCTTCCAGATTTTTGTAAAATAGGTACTAATTTCTGCATGGTCGCTCTTATATCACCAAGTCTTTCGATTCCTTTAATGTTTGCCAACTGGCTGCTAATTAAGTCAAGTTTTTCGCTTAAAGCATTTCTTGTATCACGTCGACTTACTATCTCCTCGTATGTAGCAAGCAATGCCTGAAGGCGTTCAGTCAACATAAATACTGCAAGCGAAGCAATAATTATTACTAGGTTTGTATCACTCCTGATCTTTTCCCAAAAACCGACCACAATTCCAGTTAAACTGACTGCAGCAATCAGAAGCGGCAGCAAGATATGTCTACCAAACGTCTCCTTTTGTCCATTTTTAGCCATGCAAGCACCTCGATTACTAACAAGCACTCGATTACTAAGGATTTAAACCAAACATATGAAGATACCGACAGGCCGCGTAATCGTACCTGCGATCCTCGATTTGGGTCACCTGTAGACAGTAAGCGGAGGACTTATTTACCATATAGTAAGCGTCCAGGCTATTGAGCAAACGGTCAAGCTCAGGCCCTTTTTCAGAGTGGAAAGATCCGTGAAGGCCGTTTGATAAGCTCTGCCTGCCGCGCACTCGCGAAAGCACTACCGGAGAATATCCCGCTTAGGAGGCTGCCCCATGGCTACGGGCCTTCGCAATTCGATCGCAGACGTAACCGGGCTTACCGTTGGCAACGCGCATGACGAAAGGCTCGCGTCCGGCGTGACCGCGTCCTGTGCGACGCCGCCACGGTGGCCGCTGCCTCCGTCTTCGGCGGCGGGCCGGGCACGCGCGAAAGAGACGCCATCGCGCTCGAAGGCTCGGTAGGCGCGGTGGATGCCATCGTGCTGTCCGGCGGATCGGCGTTCGGCCTCGACGCGGCGGGCGGCGTGCAAAGCTACCTGCGCGAACGGGGCCGCGGTTTCGCCGTCGGCCCCGTCCGCGTTCCCATCGTGCCGCAGGCTATCCTGTTCGACCTTCTCAACGGCGGAGACAAGGATTGGGGCCGCCACGCGCCCTATCGCGATATCGCGCTATGAGGCCGCGTCCGCCGCCGCGCCACGATTTCGCCTTGGGCTCGGCCGGCGCTGGGTTCGGCGCGACCGTCGCCGCCGGTCCCGGCATCAGAATGCGCGGAGGGCTCGGAAGCGCCTCGGAAATCGTTAGCGCTCGCCGGCGGGAATGGGCAAACCGTAACCGTGGGCGCCTTGGCCGCCGTCAACGCCGTCGGCGCGGTCACGGTTGGCGGTACACGGCATTTCTGGGCCGCACCCTTTGAGAAGGGCGGCGAATTCGGCGGCTTCGGCCAGCCAAACCCATGGCCGGCAAGCGCGGTGCAGCCCTTCCTGAAATACGCATTCCCTGGCGCCAGCACGACCCTTTGCGTCGTCGCAACCGATGCCGCACTCTCGCAGGCTCAATGCCACCGGCTGGCGGTCATGGCGGCGGCGGGCATGGCGCGCGCGATCTTCCCGGCCTTCACGCCGCTCGACGGCGACATCGTCTTCGCGCTCGCAACCGGAAAAGTGCCGCTCGAAGCGCCGTTCGCTGCCCTGCCGTTCCTCGGCGCCGCCGCCGCCAATTGCCTGGCCAGGGCCATCGCCCGCGGCGTCTACGAGGCGAGCGGGAACCTGCCGGACGGCACGCCTTGCTATCGCCAGCTTTTCGCGCAGCCATAGATGGGTTATGAGGGTATCGGTTCAGCTTCCTCGATACTGCTCAAGCCCGGCCGTGACAGCGGGGTGCAAGGTGACAGCGTCATGAGCATTTCCGGCCGCGCCCCGCGGCTTCTCTTCGTCGATTTCAGGGCTTGGCGGGCTGACCGTGCTCAGCGCGGCGCGTAGCTCCGTGCCGGAGGCGGACGTTCTGTTCATCGCCGACGACGCCGGCTTCCCTTATGGCTCGAAGAGCGAGACCGCACTCACCTCCCGGCTGCTGACGCTGATGGAGCCTGCCGTTGGCGAGTTCGAACCCGATTGCATCGTGCTTGCCTGCAACACCGCATCGACAATCGCGCTGCAGACGCTGCGCGAGAACTTCTCCGTCCCCATCGTAGGGACGGTGCCCGCCGTGAAGCCCGCCGCGGCGCTTACCCGGAGCGGCTTCGTTTCGGTGCTTGCAACGCCCGCGACCGTCGCCCGCGAATATACGCGCGCGCTGATCGAAAAGTTCGGGGCGGAGGCACGCTTTACCCTCGTTGGCGCGCCAACGCTTGCGGCGCTGGCCGAAGCCCATGCAAGCGGCGCTGCCGTGGACGAGGAAGCGATAGCCCGCGAAATCGCGCCCGCTTTCGTCGATGAAGGCGGCACCAGAACCGACGTTGTGGTGCTCGGCTGCACCCATTATCCTCTGCTCCTCGACAAGCTCGACGCGCTTGCCCCATGGCCTGTCGCCTGGATCGATCCAGCGCCGGCCATCGGGCGCCGCATCGCCAGCGTGCTCGCCGAAACGGGCCATATCGTCGGCGCCGGTGCAAAACGCGGGCGCGGAGAAATCCGGTTCACCTCCGGCCAACCGCCCTCGCCTGCCCTCGTTCGCCTTCTACAATCCCATCATCTCGCTCTGCCGGCCTTCGAGGCGGCCTTCCAACTTTAGAGAGTTCCCGCATGATCCCGCGCTATTCCCGGCCGCAAATGGCCGCCATCTGGTCCGATCAAACGAAGTACGAAATCTGGCTCGAAATCGAGACGCTGGCCGCCGAGGCGATGGAGCAGCTCGGCCAGGTGCCCCCGGGCACGGCCAAGGTCTTGCGCGACCGCGGCGGCTTCAACATCGCGCGCATCGACGAAATCGAACGCGAGGTCAAGCACGATGTCATCGCGTTCCTGACGAGCGTGGCCGAGCATACGGGCCCCGAGGCGCGGTTCATGCACCAGGGCATGACGTCGTCCGACGTGCTCGACACCTGTCTCGCGGTGCAGCTCACGCGCGCAGCCGGACATCCTGCTCGCCGATCTCGACGCGCTGCTGGCTGCGCTCAAGCGCCGCGCGCTGGAGCACAAGCTACGGTCACGGTGGGCCGCAGCCACGGCATCCACGCCGAGCCCACCACCTTCGGCCTCAAGCTCGCCTTCGCCTATGCCGAGTTCGCGCGCGCCAAGGAGCGGCTGGAGTGCACCAAGGAGGACATCGGCACCTGCGCCATCTCCGGCGCGGTGGGCACGTTCGCGCATCTCGATCCGCGGGTCGAGGCCTACGTGGCCGAAAAGCTGGGGCTCAGGCCCGAGCCGGTTTCCACGCAGATCATCCCGCGCGACCGGCACGCCATGTTCTTCGCCACGCTCGGCGTGATCGCCTCTTCGGTGGAGCGGCTGGCCACCGAAATCCGCCATCTGCAGCGCAGCGAGGTCGGCGAGGCCGAGGAGTTCTTCTCCGAGGAGCAGAAGGGCTCCTCCGCCATGCCGCACAAGCGCAATCCTGTGCTGACCGAGAACCTCACCGGCCTTGGCCAGGATCGTGCGCGGCTACGCGGTGCCGGCCATGGAGAACGTGGCGCTTTGGCACGAGCGCGACATCTCGCATTCCTCGGTGGAGCGCATGATCGGGCCGGACGCCACCGTCACGCTCGACTTCGCGCTGGCGCGGCTGGCCGGGGTGATCGATAAGCTCGTGGTGTACCCTGAGCGAATGCTGCAGAATCTGGAACGCGGCGGCGGCCTGGTTCACTCCCAGCAGGTGCTGCTGGCGCTCACGCAAAAAGGCCTCGCCCGCGAGGACGCCTATCGCCTCGTGCAGAAGAGTGCCATGCGCGCCTTCCGCGGCGAGGGTTCGTTCCTGGAGTTTCTGAAGGCGGACCCCGAGGTAAGCGCGGCACTTCCGCCGGCCGAACTTGAGGCGCTGTTCAACGTGCATACGCACCTGCGCCACGTAGACGCGATCTTCGAGCGGGTTTTCGGCGCCTCGTAGGCGGAGCGGGCTCTTCCGCTAGCGGTCAAAATCTAACGCTTGGCACCCGGTTCCATAGGTCGCTGGAGGGCCAAGTGCACACAAGCGGTAATGACGATTTAATCGCTACGCCATTGGGAGCTGCGGCTGGTTTGCAAATGCTTGCTCCGAACAAAAAACTTACTGCCGGGTCACCGAGGACACTTCTATTTCTATAAAAAGCTGATACGCTCAAGCCATATTGGATTTCTTGGGAGCGGGATCATGTCTCTTTTTCAGGCTCCGCCTGTTGGCGTATGGACTCGCCTTTGTGCTGCGATATCGATAGCAATTGTCGGCACCTTTATAACCTCTGTCGCCGATGCAGGATGCGTTCGCGACTACCGGGATGTCTATTTCAGCGATGGCTCCGCCCGCATCCGCAGCTACCGTTGCGCCACGGACAGCGCCCGCCTACGCGTCGAATTCCATCGACTTAGCGAGGTCGCGACAGGTAGTATCTTGCTCGGTCAGCCGCTGGATAGTGTGCAGAAGTGCGTCGGCAATCCAACTCTTTTAAAAAACGATGTCTATCGGGAACTCTTGCTATTGTATCGCAGGTTCGGCACGAGAGAGGTGCGAGCCGGAAGCGATAATGGTTTTTATACACAAACTAAAATCGATACACCGCGTGGTGGAGTAAGTTATTCAAACGGGAACACGACACGGGATGGATGGGATATTTGGGATATAACCCAAGGCCAAGTCTTCAGTATACCAAACGCAATCCCAATCACAAGAAGAGGTAATGGTCCTCGACTGGCGACCACACAAGAAATACATGGAATTTCAGCTTACATGCGTCGCGCGTGTTCCGCAGGACAACGTTTTTCATGCAATAAGTACCCGCTAATGCTTAGTTATATGGAAGAGGGTACGGAATTACCCAGTGACATAGCTCTAATCAATCATCAACCTGACGATCCTAAAAACAGCGTGGTCGGCGGCTGCGTTTTAGGAGCTTATTTTGTACCAAGGCCGGTTGTTGCAACCCTTGTCACGTTAGAAAATGAAAATAATAGCACCGTTTCGATAGATCACATCTTTGGTGACGAGATTAACCCAAGAGGCAGATTAAAATTTAGACGCGGTATGCTGCAATACGCATCGAGGATATCATCAAAAAAAATTTGCGGCAATGTAAGTATTCCACCACGCTCACGCGTAATGTTGTTTTTGGCGATTTCTCTAGGTAGGACAAATGGGCAAATAATGGCCAACGAGAAAGGCATCGAATTAAGTGAGTATACGTACGGTCCTGAAGTTGCCATTTCAGGTTTTGACTTGAATGGAACACGTTTGGCCCTAGACGAGGGTTCCGCAAACTATCTAGAAGTAAGCGCCTCACCAATGGGAATGTCCTGTCCTATACTGTACGCGTTCGACGATACGCGAGCGGAATGGCATTCATATGGAAAGGTTATCCATGAAGCTAATGGCAAGAGCCGAGAACTAACGCAGACAATACGCTTGGTGGGCTACTCAAAGTCGTTTCGACTGATGGAAGAAGAATCTGAGCGAGCCTTTATCGATAGCGTTCAATTGCATGTCATATTGAACGATGGAACTCAGTTGGACTTGAAGCCGAATAATTCTAATCTTCGAGAGCAGGATTCTGTATATCTCGAAAGATGCTTATCCCTCTGAACCCACTTGGTGGAAATAGGCACAATATGTGGGTGACGGAGGGGGGCGGCGAGTGGTAAGAACATAGCATGAACATGCGTCGGCGGAGGGTGCGTTCATGGCTGACTTCCCCCGTTCTCTGAACGAATTTCAAAAGCGGTTCCCCGACGATGCGGCATGCGCCGCCTATCTGGCCGCCAAGCGCTGGCCGGACGGCTTCCGCTGCCCGCGCTGCGGCGGGACGAAGTTCTGGCAGCTGCCCAGCCGGGAGGTGCTGACCTTCCTGTGCGCGGGATGCCGGAAGGAGATTTCGGTCACCGCCGGCACGATCATGCACCGCTCGCATTTGCCGCTCACCATCTGGTTCTGGGCGGCCTTCCTGATGGCGACGCACTCCAACGGCATATCCGCCTTGCAGTTGCAAAGCGAGCTTGGCCTCGGCTCTTATAAGAGCGCCTGGCTTCTGGCGATGAAGCTGCGCCTTGCCACAGTAGCGCCGGGACGCTCGCCGCTAAGCGGCCTGGTGGAGACTGACGAGGCCGAAATTCCCTTCCGGACCAAGGACGATCCGCCTGCGGGCGGCCAGGGCCGCAGCCATGAGGGCAAGCTGCTTATCGCCGGCGCTGTCGAGATCAGGAGCGGTAAGAAGGGAAAGCCGGTGCTTGGCCGGGCACGGCTTGGCGTGATCGCCGATTTCTGCGCCAGCACCCTGCACGCATTCATGAAGGGCAGCATCGCCTCTGGGGCTACCGCCAAGACTGACGGATTTGCCTCCTATGCCGGGGTAACTCACGTCAGCCACGACCCCCATGTCATCGGAAAGATGGCTGCGCATATCGTCCTGCCCGGCATCCACAGGCTGTTTTCAAACCTGAAAACCTGGGGGCTTGGCGTCTATCACGGCCTGCGCCGCAAGCACCTGCAAGCCTACCTCGATGAATACGTCTTCCGCTTCAACCGGCGCAAATCCCGTCATGCCGCCTTCGATACCCTGCTTGGCATCGCTGCACACCACAAACCCGCTAACTACAATATGTTGAGGGCAGTGGGATTAACGGGATAAGCATTTCTCGAAATTCCCCCTTTCGAAGGGGTTGAAATGACTTTTGACGTCCCAGATTGGATCAATTCAAGGAATGTGAAAACCGCATCGCTTTCTATCACGGGATATTACGAGCGCGTGCGTTCTAGGCCATCTGAGAGCAGCGCTTTGATGTCGCGCCCGTAATGCATGCTCCCGCGAGTGTCAAATATGGAGCCTTTAGGCGGTTGCTAGCAACTATAGCAATCGCAGTTACCGCCAATTCCGCCTTTTGCGCAAACTCGACTGGCGCTCACGCCAAGCGAATAGCGTTTGTCGTCGGGAACAATTCGTACGCTAATCTAGAAGAGCTTTCCAACCCGGCCTTGGACGCCGCCAGTATAGCCAGTACACTAGCCGAAAATAATTTTGACGTCCGATCTTGCGATGGAAAGCGCAAAGGCTGTTTCGATCTTACTGAGCAAGACTTTCTCAAAGCGCTAAATCAATTTGAAAAAGAGTCAAAGGGTGCTGAGGTGGCGCTGTTTTTCTATGCTGGCCACGGCATGGAAGCGTCGGGGGTTAATGTCGTAGCTCCAGTAGACTCTACGGTCGACTGCCTTCATCGCACGTTAGTCAAGGGCATTGCCATTGACGCCGTATTCTCTGCTTTATCGGGAGCCGATGGCAAGATCGTCGTCCTTGACGCCTGTCGAAACGATCCGTTTGGGCACGCCTGCCCTGGATCGAAGGATGTGCGCCAACCCAGCTTCAAGGATTTCAAGGCCGAAAAGCTTGATCGCTTTATCCTATTTTCCTCCACCAAACCCGGCCAAGTTGCATTGGACGGGCTCATGGGCCAGCACTCACCGTTTGCTCGCGAATTGCTGGCATCTCTCAAGAAATCTCCCAGTGTTTATTTCCATCAGGTGTTTGATCAAGTGGCTAAGGACGTAATCCTTGCCACGGGTAAAGCGGGTTTCACACAATTCCGGAAACACTTATTCGCGGTGGTTCGCCGGAAGACTGCCTAACCGGTACAGCATGCGTTTCTGATCGGCAATTCGCCGCGCTGAAGGTCGAACTGGAGACCTTGAGAGTTGCGCGTGCTCGGGATCAGGAATTGGCGGCGATAGCGAAGGGCTATCTCGACGCTATAGGCATGCGCGCTCTGGATCGCACGCTTTCTGATGAGGAAAGACTGCGCGTTGTCGAGGGGCTAAAAGCGGCGAGCCACGCCGTCGCGGAAATGGGCGGCTCCCGCAGTGATGAGGCGCTGCGAATGCTAAAGGAGGGAAATCCTGAGGCCGCTGAAAAGCTACTTGTTGAGGTTCTAGAAAGGCAGGAAAACTCAGCGAATGCGGCGGAGAGACGCGCCGCCACCCTAAGAAAGGAGGCCGCCATGTCTGCCGCCCACTTAGCCGCTCTCAACCGCCCCAAGGACATTGCCAGGTCCGCCGAATATCTTCGGAAGTCAGTTGCCCTAGACCCTGGTACTGCCCAAACGTGGATTGATCTTGGGGAAGTGATGCGGGACTTGGGCTCGTTGGACGAGGCAAAGGGAGCCTTTGAACGCGCAATAGAAAATGCCAAGGCTGTAAACGATCCTATCTCTCTCACGAAAGCGACATATAGGCTAGGCGAGATCGTAATGGATCAAGGTGATCTTCAAGCTGCGCAAGCTTGGTCCACGAAAGCCTTAGCTTTAGCCGCCGTAGCTGCTCCACCCGGTGTGGATGACAGTGCCTGGCGAAGAGAGCATTCTGTGGCATTCGAGAAAGTAGGCGACGTATTGGTTGGGCGAGGAGACTTGGCAGGCGCAATGGCCGCCTTCAAACGGAGTCTGGAAATAAGGCTTTCGCTCGCGAGTGTTGATCCAAACAATGGAGACTGGGAAAGAGCGGTCGCCGTGGCCTATGGCAAGATTGGGAATGTGAATGCCACACAGGACATGTGGAAAGATGCAGAACAAGCTTTTAGCGATGGAATGCAGGTAAGTGCCCGTCTGGCTCGCTCTGATTTAAACAACTCTGTTTGGCAGCGCGATCTTTCCGTGATGAATGAGAACATTGGCAATGTGCTTCTAGCCGAGGGGCGGTTGCCAGAGGCCCTTGAACAATTTCAAAGCAGTCTTGCTATCCAGGTGCGTCTCGCTGCTTCCAATCCAAGAAATACCGTATGGCAGCGCGACATTTCAGTAGCCATGGAAAAGATTGGGGATGTGCTTGTAGCGCAGGGCCGCCTCGCGGAAGCTTTCAAAGAGTATTCTGAGAGCCTAGAGGTTCGAAATCGGCTCACCAAGGAAAATCCGAAGCTTGCCTCTTGGCAGCGTGATCTCTCAGTTTCATACAATAAACTCGGGGATGTCCTGCAAGATCAAGGCAATATTTCGGCGTCACTTGAGAAGTATGAATCTGCTCTGCGAATCCGCCACGATCTGGTAAAGAAGAACCCAGGTAATGTTGGCGGTCAGGTGGATTTGGCTCTCCAATATGCGCGTCTTGGCCAGCTTTACGCACGAAAAAATCAAAGAGACAAAGCGCTCCTTTATTTCAATAGTGGTCGCAAGATCCTATCGCCCATTGCTGGCGGATCGGACAATCAGCGTTGGAAAGACTACTTAAAGAGTCTAGATGGTGATATCGCCGCACTGCGTCGGTAGAATAAAGTGTGCAAGCACACTCGTCGTCCCTTATGTTCCCTGCAACAGGGTGAAGAACGCTTCCAAAGGGTCCGGTAGGGTCAAAGGTTGCCATCAGGGCAGCACCCAGCCAGGGACCAAGCGTTAGATCGTTACCGCTGGGCAATCCGGAAACCGCATTCTCCGCCTTAACGAACCGTTGCTTTCGCGTAAGGCCCTATCATGGTAAATGCGCGGATGGTAAACGGCACCCCTGCATATTTTCCGCCGCCGTCTTTCTGCGAATCTTTTCCCGCTTTAGGTCGATTTCTGCGACTCCAAAATACTATTAAATATACGCGCAGATTCCGGATTAACCACGCCGGCGCGCCGCTCTGCCAAAAGTATCGCATATATTTCAATGTCTTATCCATTAACGCTTCCGTAGGATGCATCTGCTAAAATGATTCGAAATGTGAGAGTATCCTTCGCACGGCATTCTGGGGCGGGCCAGCCGGCCTCCGGAGCGCCTGGCGGAGGCGTTTTGCTATCTTGCAATGGGCATCGGCGATAACTCCCGTTGTTGCCATTGCTATTGGCATTGGCTACAACGGGAGAGTGCAATAACAAGAATTCGAAAGGGTGTTTCATGACGCCGGCAAAAATTTTGGTTGCCCAGGGTGGCGGCCCAACCGCAGTCATCAACCAGTCTCTTGTTGGCGTTGTGCTCGAATCCAGAAGGTTTCCCAGCGTCACTCGAGTTTACGGCGCCCATCATGGCGTTCGAGGCATAGTCAACGAAGACCTGCTCGACCTGACGCAAGAGACGAGCCACAATCTTGAAATGGTCGCGGTTACGCCGTCTTCGGCACTAGGCTCGACCCGCGACAAGCCGGACGCCAGGTATTGCCAGGAGATCTTTGAAGTACTGCGCGCTCACGAGATCGGTGCCTTTTTATACATCGGCGGCAACGATTCCTCCGATACGGTGCGCATCGTCAGCGAGGAGGCGAAGAAGGCCAATTATCCTCTGCGCTGCATCCACATTCCGAAAACCATCGACAACGACCTTGCCGGCAACGACCACACGCCGGGCTTCCCCTCCGCCGCCCGTTTTGTCGCGCAGGCCTTTGCAGGCGCCAATCTCGATAACGCCTCTCTGCCCGGCGTGTATGTCGCTGTGGTCATGGGCCGCCATGCCGGCTTCCTCACCGCTGCTTCGGCGCTCGGCAGGAAGTTTCCCGATGACGGTCCCAACCTGATCTACGTTCCGGAGCGGACCTTCGAGATCGAAAAGTTCCTTGCCGATGTGAAGGCAACCTATGACCGGCTCGGCCGCTGCGTCATCGCGGTTTCTGAAGGCATTCACGACGCTTCCGGAGCCCCGATCATCACCAAGCTCGCTGCCCAAGTCGAGCATGACGCGCATGGCAACGTGCAGCTCTCAGGCACCGGGGCGCTCGCCGATCTCTTGTGCGAAGAGATCAAGAGCAAGCTCGGCATCAAGCGCGTCCGTGGCGACACGTTCGGCTATCTGCAACGCTCGTTCCTCGGCTGCGTCTCCGATGTCGACCAGCACGAGGCGCGCGAAGTGGGTGAAAAGGCTGTGCAATACGCCATGTGGGCCGGCCGGGACGGCTCCGTGGCCATCAAGCGCACCGGCGAATACTCGGTGAATTACGAGCTGATTCCGCTTGAGGCTGTCGCTGGCAAGACCCGGGTGATGGAAGACGAGTTTCTGTCGTCTTGCGGCGCGAACGTCACCGAAGCCTTCCGGGCCTATCTGCGGCCGCTGCTCGGCTCGGGGCTACCGGAGGCCTACCGCCTGCGTCCCAACAAGGTAGCGAAGGTTTTGAACAAAGCCTGATGGCGCAAGGCCAGGTGCCATCCGTAATACCAACGGCCGTAAGTCTTGACCGCTCGCCGTCATTGCGAGCGAAGCGAAGCAATCCAGCGGCAAGTCATTGATGTTGCTTCTGGACGCCCGCGACCGCCGAGGCGGCCTCGCGATGACGGGGAGTATTCCAGAGCGATCGGGATTTTTGACGGTTGGTATAAGATGCAAGCGCTGGCCTATTTGGCAATTGCCGCTCCGGCTCTAATCGGGTTTCTGCTTCCCCTGCCCTCCCTGGCCGGGCCGCCATTCCTCACGGACGATCCCGCGCCGGTAGAATATCAGCACTGGGAAATCAACAATTACGTCTCTCCCGTTTTCGTGAAGGGCGCCACCTTCGCGGCCGCACCGGCCTCGGACATCAACTACGGCATATTGCCGGACGTACAGGCGCATGTGAACGCCGGCCTGGCCACAAGCGCGACAGCCGGCGCCGGCACCAGCGTTGGTCCCGCCGATCTCGAACTTGGCCTGAAATATCGCTTTCTCGACGCTAGACCTGCGGATTGGTGGCCGCAAATCGCAGTCTATCCCTTCCTCGACCTGCCAACCGGCAACGCCGCGCAGGGCCTCGGAACCGGCAGCGTTCACGCCTACCTGCCGGTTTGGGTCCAAAAGGATTTTGGCGCGTGGACCACCTATGGAGGCGGCGGATATTGGATCAATCCCGGCACCGGAAACCGCAACTACTGGTTCACCGGCTGGGCGCTCCTGCGGAAAATCACCGGCTCGCTACAACTCGGCGGCGAGATTTACCACCAGACGCCATCCAGCACGGCCGGCACGGCAACTGCCGGCTTTCCCCTTGGCACCAAGGATACCACCGGCTTCAACCTCGGCGGCACTTACGATTTCGATAAAACCTATCACCTTCTGTTCTCGGCTGGAACTGGCCTGGAAAACAGGGAAAGCAGCAACGAGTTCTCGTCCTACGTTGCCCTGCAAATCACCTTCTAGCCAAGCGCTAACCGGCCTTGATGCGGGGTTGAGGCAAATAAGTATGGCCCTCCGAGGCGAGGAAACGCCACATCGCCTCCGCCGCCGGCATGACGGCTTTCTCGCGCAGCCGCACCATATACCACTTCCGCATGATGGGGAGCCCCGCGACCTTGAGCTCGGTGAGCCGCCCGTCGGCCAGCTCAACGGCAACGGTATGCGCCGAGATAAAGGCAATCCCAAGCCCCGCGATCACGGCCTGCTTGATGGTCTCGTTGGAGCCGATCTCCATGCCGATATTCGGCGTGAAACCCGCACCTTGAAACAGGCTTTCCATGAGCATGCGGGTGCCCGACCCCTGCTCGCGAATGAAAAAGGTCTCGTCCCCAAGACCCGCTATTGTCACCTCTTTGCCGGCGAGCGGGTGGCCGCTCGAGGCTATGATGATATGAGGATGCTCCCCAAGCGCCCCGGCTTCGAGATCGAGGTTCTCGGGCGGGCGCCCCATAATGGCTAGATCGAGCGTAAGGTCCCTCAGCGCGGCGATGGTCTCCTGGCGGTTGCGCACCGAAAGCCGCAGATCGACGCCGGGATGCTGCTGCTTGAACGCAGACAACGCCTTCGGCGCAAAGTATTTTGCCGTGCTGACAACACCAGCCGTGACCCGGCCGCCCTTGATGCCCTTGAGCTGCGCGATCTCCTGATCGCACTCCGTAAGCAGCGCCTCGATCCGGTTCGCCGCCCTGAGCAGAACCTCGCCCGCGCCGGTAGGCGTCGTGCCTTCGCCCAGCCGCTCGATGAGCGGCAAGCCTGCGGTCTCCTCTAGTTGTTGCATCTGGACAGTAATCGCCGGCGGCGTTACATGAAGCTGACGCGCGGCGCCCGCCATCGACCCGGTCTTTGTCACGGCCGAGAGGATGCGAAGCTGCCTTAGAGTAACGTTCCTCATGCACAGATTATAGCCGTTAGAAAAAACTTAAGCAAAGGGAAACACATTTAAAATTTACTTTTTCAACGGGCATACCAATATAACGGGAAGCACAGGGCTGAGCGCTTTCCTTTGCGCGCAAACGACACCCGTGCAGAGGGGCCGGCAAAGGAGGAATCGCGCATGGACGCTCACACGGCACTGCGCAAATACTTAGCAGAATGGGCGGGCGGCGATACCCGCAGGGGCGCCGTTGCTGAAACGATCGTCAACTTGGCCGATGCCGGCGTCGAAATAGCCCGGCTTATAGCGCAGGGGCCGCTGGCAGGCGACATGGCGGCTGTGCGCAGCGATCAAGCCGGCCTCATGGACGCCCAAAAGCAGCTCGATTTCGTGACCCACCACATGGTGATAAAGGCGCTCAAGAGCTCGCCCGTCGCCTGGATGGGCTCGGAGGAGGACAAAGACCCCTTGACCCTCAACGAGGGCGCGCCACTCGCGGTCAACGTGGACCCTCTCGACGGTTCCTCCAACATCGACACCAACGTCTCGATCGGCACGATTTTCTCGATCCTCCCAGCCGAAGGACCAGCGCCCTTGCTTCAGCCGGGCCGCAACCAGCTTGCGGCAGGCTACATCATATACGGACCTCAGGCGGCGCTCGTGCTGACTGTCGGCGAAGGCACGCATATCTTTTGGCTGCATCCAGGCGGGGAAGAATTCTTGCTCGTGAAGCGAAATGTGCAAATTCCTCCGGTGACGCGCGAATACGCGATCAACGCCTCGAATTTCCGGTTCTGGGACGATGCGATCAAGGCCTACGTGATTGACTGTACCCTCGGCACGGACGGCCCGCGCCATGCCAATTTCAACACGCGCTGGATTGCCTCGCTCGTGGCCGAATTCGTTCCGGATTTTGACACGCGGCGGTGTCTACCTTTATCCAGACGACGGCCGGAGCGGCTATACCAAGGGGCGTCTGCGCTTGGTTTACGAGGCCAACCCCATCGGAATGCTGACCGAGCAGGCCGGCGGGCTTTGTACAACCGGTACGCAGCGAATGCTCGACATCGAGCCCGTTTCGCTGCATCAGCGCGTCGCGGTCGTCTTCGGCTCAAAATCCGAGGTCGAGGAGATCGCTCATTATTACCGCGCACCGCATTCGCCAGGCCACCGCTCTCCATTGTTTGGGCAGCGCGGGCTATTCCGTTCGGTGAGGAGCTGATCCATGTCTGCAAAATATCCCATCATTTCCGTGACGGGCTCGTCCGGTGCCGGCACGACGACGGTGAAACACACATTCCAGCAGATCTTCCGCCGCGAGGGTATCAAGGCCGTGACTATAGAGGGCGATGCCTTCCATCGCTACGACCGCGCCGAGATGAAAAAAGCCGTAGCCGAAGAAGAAGCCCGCGGAAACAATCACTTAAGCCACTTCGGACCGGAAGCGAACTTGCTCGGCGAGCTAGAAAACACCTTCCGCTCCTACGGGGAGACCGGCACGGGCCGCACGCGCCACTACGTCCACGATCACACCGAGGAGGAAATGCTTGGCTGTCCTGCCGGGACGTTCACGCCATGGCAAGACTTGCCCTCCCCATCCGATCTTCTCTTCTACGAGGGTCTGCACGGCGCTGTCGAAGCCGGCGAGGTGAACATCGCTAAATATGCCGATCTCAAGATCGGTGTCGTCCCGGTCGTCAATCTGGAATGGATCCAAAAGATCCATCGCGACAGCGCCACGCGCGGATACACGGCCGAGGCCGTGACCGCCACGATACTCAGGCGCATGCCCGATTACGTGCGGTATATCTGTCCGCAATTCACTCAAACGGACGTCAACTTCCAGCGGGTGCCGATGGTCGACACCTCGAATCCCTTCATCGCGCGCTGGATCCCCACTCTGGACGAATCCATGGTCGTGATCCGGTTCAAGGACCCGCACGGCATCGATTTCAGTTATCTCAAGAACATGATCCACGACAGCTTTATGAGCCGTGCCAATTCCATCGTCGTGCCAGGCGGGAAGCTCGATCTGGCCATGCAGCTCATTTTGACGCCGATGATCATCCGCCTTACGGAAACCAAGCGCCGCGCATTATGACAGAGGGACTATAGATGACGGATCTCGCACACGAATCGAAGCTGCATGCCGGCGCCAAGCCCTCGCTGCGCGAGATGGCAAACGCGATCCGCGCGCTATCCATGGATGCGGTGGAGAAGGCGAACTCTGGCCACCCCGGCATGCCGATGGGCATGGCCGATGTCGCCACGGTGCTTTTCACCAAGTTCATGAAGTTCGACGCGAGCGCGCCAAGCTGGCCGGATCGCGACCGCTTCGTGCTTTCCGCCGGCCACGGCTCGATGCTGCTTTATTCGGTGCTCTACCTCACCGGCTATCCCGGCGTAACCATCGAGGACCTGAAGAATTTCCGCCAGCTCGGAGCCAAGACCGCCGGCCACCCCGAATATGGTCATATGCCGGGCATCGAAACGACCGCCGGCCCGCTCGGCCAGGGCATCACCACCGCCGTTGGCATGGCCATCGCAGAGCGCATGATGCAGGCACGCTTCGGCGATTCCTTCGCGAGCCACCACACTTATGCGATCTGCGGCGATGGCTGCCTCATGGAGGGGATCAGCCACGAAGCCATAGACCTGGCCGGGCATCTGAAGCTCAACAAGCTGATCGTGCTTTGGGACGACAACTCCATCACCATCGATGGCGCAACCAGCCTTTCGACCTCGACGGATCAGTTGCAGCGCTTTGAAGCCGCTGGATGGTCCGCTTGCCGCGTCGACGGCCTCAATGCAACGGAGATCGAGGCCGCCATTGCCGATGCGCAGAAGTCGGATAGGCCTTCGCTGATCGCGTGCCGGACGATCATCGGCTACGGCGCTCCCAATAAGCAGGGCAGCGAGAAGACGCATGGCGCGCCCCTCGGCAAAGACGAGGTTGCGGCGGCGCGCGTCCGGCTCGAATGGCCCTACCCCGCTTTCGAAGTGCCGGAAGCCATCCTTTCGGCATGGCGCGAAGCGGGCGCCCGTAGCCGCGCCGAGCGTGGAGCGTGGGAGGCCCGCCTAGAGAGCCGGCCGGAAGCCGAGCGCCGCCAGATCGCGGAACTGCTCGATGGCACACTGCCCTCCACCGTTACGGAGAAGCTCAGCGCTTTCAAGGCCGAGATGGTGGCACAACAGCCCAAGCTCGCAACGCGGAAATCGTCCGAGATGGTACTGCAGGTCATCAACGACGCGACCGCCATGACCGTAGGCGGCTCGGCGGACCTTACCCACTCGAACTTCACGCTCACGAAGGGCATGAAGTCCATTGTGCCGGGCGATTTCTCGGGCCGCTACCTCCATTACGGTGTCCGTGAGCACGCCATGGGCGCGGTCATGAACGGCCTTGCCTTGCATGGCGGCTTTATCCCGTATGGCGGCACGTTCCTGGTGTTCTCGGACTACGCGAGAGGCTCGATCCGGCTCACAGCGCTGATGGGCCTGCGCGTGCTCTACGTGCTTACCCACGACTCCATTGGCGTTGGCGAGGATGGCCCCACCCACCAGCCTATCGAGCATCTGGCAATGCTGCGCGCCACGCCGAACCTCCATGTGTTCCGTCCCGCGGACGCGGTCGAAACGGCGGAAGCCTACGAGGCAGCGCTGGCGGCACGCCGCACACCGTCGGTGTTCGCGCTTTCGCGGCAGAACCTTGCGGCTCTCCGTCTTGAAACGTCCAGCGAAAACCTCACCGCCAAGGGCGCCTATGTCCTGCGCGATACGGATGGCGCCCGCGATGTGACGCTTCTCGCCACGGGCTCCGAGGTCGAGCTTGCGGTCAACGCAGCCGCACGCCTCAAGGCGGAAGGCATCGAAGCCGCCGTCGTGTCCATGCCCTGCTGGGAACTGTTCGGCCAGCAGACGCCAGACTATCAAGCGCAAGTTCTCGGCAGCGCGCCGCGGATTGGCATCGAGGCGGCTAGCCGCTTCGGCTGGGACCGCTGGCTCGGCGTCAACGGCGCCTTCATCGGCATGGATGGCTTCGGCGCTTCCGGTCCGGCGCCAAAGGTCTACGAGCATTTCGGCATCACGGTCGATGCCGCGGTCAGTGCGGCCAAGGTGCTCACGCGAAAGGGATAGGTGACCCGGCGAAAGGAATGAGGGGGGGCGAACCGGCGGTTGAACAAACCAGCATCCAACGAGATGAGGTTACCCCCCATGGACACAACCGTAACGCAACTGACGGGCAAGGACCGCTACAAGGCGGGCGTGCTGGAGTACCGCAAGATGGGGTACTGGCAGCCCGATTACCTGCCCAAGGACACCGATATTATCGCGCTGTTCCGGGTCACACCCCAGGACGGCGTGGACCCGGTGGAAGCAAGTGCCGCGGTGGCGGGCGAAAGCTCCACCGCCACTTGGACCGTCGTCTGGACCGACAGGCTCACCGCTTGCGACAAGTACCGGGCCAAATGCTACCGCGTGGACCCGGTGCCGAATGCGCCGGGCTCCTATTTCGCCTACATCGCCTACGATCTCGACCTGTTCGAGCCGGGCTCGATTGCGAACCTTACCGCGTCGATCATCGGCAACGTGTTCGGCTTTAAGCCGCTGAAAGCGCTGCGCCTTGAAGACATGCGGCTGCCCGAGGCTTACGTAAAGACCTTCGATGGGCCGCCGGCGGGCATCGTGGTGGAGCGCGAGCGCCTCGACAAGTTCGGCCGGCCGCTGCTTGGCGCCACCGTAAAGCCAAAGCTTGGGCTATCGGGCCGCAACTATGGGCGCGTTGTCTACGAAGCCTTGAAGGGCGGCCTCGATTTCACGAAGGACGACGAGAACATCAACTCCCAGCCCTTCATGCACTGGCGGGACCGTTTCCTGTACTGCATGGAGGCCGTGAACAAGGCCCAGGCCGAAACCGGCGAGGTCAAGGGCACGTATCTGAACGTGACGGCCGGGACCATGGAGGAGATGTACAAACGCGCCGAGTTTGCCAAGGAGCTGGGCAGCGCGATCGTGATGATCGACCTCGTGATCGGCTATGTCGCGATCCAGTCCATGTCGAAATGGGCGCGCGATAACGACATGCTGCTGCACCTGCACCGCGCGGGCCATGGCACGTACACGAGGCAAAAGAACCACGGCGTCTCGTTCCGCGTGATCTCGAAGTGGATGCGGCTTGCGGGCGTGGACCACATCCACGCCGGCACGGTTGTCGGCAAGCTCGAAGGCGACCCCAACACGATCCGCGGCTTCTACGACATCCTGCGCGAGGACCATAACCCGGTCTGCCTTGAGCACGGCATCTTCTTCGACCAGCGCTGGGCGAGCCTGCGCAAGGTGATGCCGGTGGCGAGCGGCGGCATTCATGCGGGCCAGATGCACCAGCTCCTGCACTATCTGGGCGAGGACGTGGTGCTGCAATTCGGCGGCGGCACCATCGGCCATCCGATGGGCATCCAGGCCGGCGCCACCGCGAACCGTGTCGCTCTCGAAGCCATGATCCTCGCGCGCAACGAGGGCCGCGACATCATGGATGAAGGCCCGCAAATCTTGGCAGAGGCGGCCAAGCACTGCCTGCCGCTGCAGCAGGCGCTCGATGTCTGGGGCGACGTCACGTTCAACTATACATCGACCGATACGCCCGACTTCGTGCCTACAGCCACGGCAGCGGAGTAATCCCCCTCACCCGGCGCTAGGGCGCCGGCCTCTCCCGCCAGGGGAGAGGCGAATACGGAGTAAAACAATGCGCATCACACAGGGTACATTCTCGTTCCTGCCGGATCTGAGCGACGACCAGATCAAGCGCCAGGTCCAATACTGCATCGGGAATGGCTGGGCGGTGAACATCGAGTTCACGGACGACCCGCATCCCCGTAACACGTTCTGGGAGATGTGGGGCTTGCCCATGTTCGACATCAAAGACGCGTCCGCGGCGATGATGGAGGTCGACGCATGCCGCAAGATCTATGGCGAGCGCTATATCCGGCTGTCGGCCTTCGATTCGAGCCATGGCTGGGAAGTCGGTCAAACTCTCCTTCCTCGTGAACAGGCCGAAGGAGGAGCCGGGCTTCGATCTTCAGCGGCAGGAGGTGAATGGGCGGAATATCCGTTATACAACACGGCCGTATGCCGCGAACCAGCCCTCCGGACGGCGGTATATTTAGCGTAAAAGACCCCCTCACCCTGTCCCTCTCCCCAAGGGGAGAGGGAACGCCCTAACAACGGCTGCGAGCGGACTCCCTCGCCCCTTGGGGAGAGGGCTGGGGTGAGGGGGGCTTTTGAAAGATTGAGCGTTATGAACGCAGTAGA
Source organism: uncultured Alphaproteobacteria bacterium (assembly GCA_963785355.1). Taxonomy (GTDB): domain Bacteria; phylum Pseudomonadota; class Alphaproteobacteria; order Rhizobiales; family Rhodomicrobiaceae; genus Rhodomicrobium. The sequence goes on along the minus strand of CAWAVJ010000045.1, from coordinate 15,689 downwards.
GCCAAAAGAAAGCGAAGCGCGGGTGGATTTGCGCCGGGAGTACGAGGAATCCGGCGTGGGCGCGGTGCTCGACGAGCTCGACCGCGACCTCATCGGGCTTGCGCCGGTCAAGACGCGCATCCGCGAGATTGCGGCGCTGCTGCTGGTCGAACGCGCGCGCAAGCGGCTGGGCCTCGCCCACGAGACGCCGACCCTGCACATGAGCTTCACCGGCAATCCCGGCACCGGCAAGACTACCGTGGCGCTCAGGATGGCCAACATCCTGCACCGGCTGGGCTATCTGCGGCGCGGGCACCTCGTCTCCGTCACGCGCGACGACCTCGTCGGCCAGTATATCGGGCACACGGCACCCAAGACGAAGGAAGTCTTGAAGAAGGCGATGGGCGGTGTTCTCTTCATAGACGAAGCTTATTACTTGCACCGCGCAGAGAATGAACGCGACTATGGACAAGACTCCATCGAGATACTCTTGCAAGTTATGGAAAACCAGCGAGACGATCTGGTTGTAATACTTGCGGGCTACGCGGATCGCATGGACAAATTCTTCTCCACCAATCCCGGTTTTCGCAGCCGCATTGCCCACCACATCGATTTTCCGGACTACACCGATGAAGAGCTGCTGGCGATTGCCGAAAAGATGCTGACGCAGCAGAATTATCATCTTTCTCCCGATGCGCGCGAGGCCCTTGCCGCCTACATTGCCAAACGCCGCACGCAACCGCATTTCGCCAATGCGCGCTCCATCCGCAATGCGCTCGACCGCGCGCGCCTGCGCCAGGCCAACCGTATCTTTGAAACCGCAAAGGCACCTCTTTCTGCTTCGGAGCTTTCCGAAATTTCCGCGGCGGATATTTTAGCAAGCAAAGTCTTCAACCAAACCAATGAATAGGAAGCCCATGAACCCGAATGTCCTTATTGCTCCATCCATTCTCTCCGCCGATTTCGCCCGCTTCGGCGAGGAGGTCCGCGCCATCGACGCAGCAGGCTGCGACTGGGTGCACGTCGACGTGATGGATGGGCATTTCGTGCCGAATATCACCTTCGGGCCGCGCCTCGTCGAATGCATCCGCCCGCACACGAAGAAGGTGCTGGACGTGCATCTCATGATTGAGCCGGTCGATCTCTATCTCGAAGCCTTTGCCAAGGCCGGCTCCGATATCGTCACCGTCCACGCCGAGGCCACCAAGCATCTCGACCGCACGCTGCAGGTGATCCGCGGGCTCGGCAAGAAGGCCGGCGTGTCGCTCAATCCCGCCACGCCCGAAGATGCTATCGAATACGTGCTGGACAAGATCGACCTGGTCCTGGTCATGAGCGTGAACCCCGGCTTTGGCGGGCAGGCGTTCATCCCGGCCCAGGTGGAGAAAGTGCGCCGCCTGTCGGCGATGCTCGCCGGCCGCGGCATCGCCCTCGAAGTGGACGGGGGTGTAACGCCCGAAACCGCGCCCCTTCTGGCGGCAGCAGGCGCGAATGTGCTGGTCGCGGGCTCGGCCGTGTTCAAGGGCGGTCCCAGCGCCTATGCAGCGAATATGCAGGCCATCCGCAAGTCCTGCCTCCTCTCCGCCTAGAGTGCGTCCGGAAAAGTGCGAAGCGGTTTTCCGGTAAGACGCACGGCAAGACAAAGACTGAGAGCCCCGCTTTTGATGCCATCGAAAGCGGATAGGCTCTGAGCCCGCGGCTCTCCCTGCCCGCGGGCTACGCCGGGGGTAGGGAGACCGCGTTCGCGGTAAAGCGTCGATTTGCATCTCCGTTCAGCTCCCGTTAACGCTATCGGCTCACTTTTGGCGCCCGAAAAGGCTGCTTTTCGATGTTGAACTAGTTTATCAGATATTCTTTGAGAAACCGTTAAGTGAATTTTTTTTTGCTTAAGTCATTGCGTGGTAATGGAAAATGCCCGCAGCCTCAAGCCGCGCTTTTGGTTAACCCGGAATCTGCGCGTATATTTAATAGTATTTTGGAGTCGCAGAAATCGACCTAAAGCGGGAAAAGATTCGCAGAAAGACGGCGGCGGAAAATATGCCGGAGTGCCGTTTACCATCCGCGCATTTACTATAGTAGCGCCTTACGCGAAACCAACGGTTTGTTAATGCGTGTCAAGCGGCTGGCCCCGCGCCGCCAGCGTCATCGCGAGGCGGCTTTGGCCCGGCGGCGATCCAGGAGCGGCTTGCACCGCGCTTGCGTGTGCTGCCGCTCGCAATGACGGGAATGCCGGGGCTCACGGAGATTGGCATTAGGTCTACAAGGACGGACGGGGTGGGAGGCGTACAACCGGTTCCGGCACGTCCCCCCCGGCGCGGCGGCGCATGCAATGCGGATGCCACTTCTGCGCGAGTCCCTGGGAAATAAATCAGCCGGCATCCTTCCCAAGCGCTTTCCACAGCGCGTAATTCACAGGCCCGGACACCGCGCCGCCATGGCGGTGGAAAAATCGCCGTATAACTGCCCGAAGCTTGACACAATCAAGCACAACGTTTAGTTGAGGAGTCGCTCCGGCTTCGCGGGGGGCTGGAGCACCTTACCCCCAGAATATCCACACGGCCGTAACAATCGGTTGACTCAACCTCTATTGGAAAATAACTTGGGTTGTGCCACACGCAATGGCAACCCCCGGCAGCAACCCCGCGCCGCTGGGGGCTTTTTTATTTCCCCGATACCCATACTAATTCTTCCGGAGGGCTAAGCCGCGCAGGCGTTATCGGGCGCACGGCGCCACACAGATGCGAACCCATTTCCGCTAGAACAAGACCTTGCATGGGTCCCCGCCTCCGCGCATAGGCGCTAAGGTAGGCGATAGGTCATTGATTATACGTAGGGTTCCACCCCTCACCCTGTCCCTCTCGGCAAGCTCGCCTTGGCGAGCTTGCAACTTAGAGCGTCCGCATTCGCAAGCGAATGCGGATGGGGGAGAGGGGACGGTGTTGCACGCTCCAGGCCCTATTCAGGCGTCCCTTCTCCCATGGGGAGAAGGACAGGATGAGGGGAGATTCCGCCGGATAATCAATCAGCTGCCGGCTATCTTAGCGCCTATGCGCCTCCGCGGGGAAGGCACCGGGCACTACGCCGTCCTCTATCGCGCATGCTTAACCGGCGAATACTTCGCCGGCAACGCGGGAGGCAAGCTCCTTGCCGATAGCGTCGTTGTTTTCTAGTTCTCTAACGATCTCAGTTTGTGAAGCCCCTGTCGATGCCAGCCGAACTGCCTGTTCCGAGGCAAGAACGATGACACGCGCCGATTGACTGCCATGCCCGAATGAACGGCTCTGTATGTTTTCTTTATAGCCTAAGTATCCACTGGACAAAAATCCAATTACTTCAAATATATTCTCGTTGCTTGCCAAGGCTTCTCTAACTTCGTGCCTAGGCTTTCCCTCTAAGAGTTCTTCAACTTGGCGAGAAATATCCGGACCGAATTTTATAGCCACAGCGCGCGCAACGGATTTGGAGTCCTTATTCGATGTTGCGGCATTCGATATTACGAGCGCGTCTGCGCGTGCAGGCAAACTATCTATCGCAGTTGCTTCGGAGGTAACCGCTACTTCGGAGCTGCCGGGTGCTTCAGAAGCTATCCGCTACTTCGGAGCTATCGGCTGCTTCGGAGGTAACCGCTGCTTCGGAACTATCGCCTGCTTCGAAGCTATCGGCTGCTTCACCGGTATCGGCGGAATCCATGGGCGGCGTCATGCTTGCATAATACTCAAAAGGCTTTATTTCTGCAGCCTTCTCCAACCCGAGCCGTTTGAGCAAAGTCCAAAGCAGGCGCCAATGCTCGCGCTCTGCGTGTAGTTTTGCGTGTACGATCAACTCATTGTTCAACAAAGTTCGCAACCGGTATGCAAATAGCGACTCGAATACTTTGGCATCGAGGGACCCTTGACGGATAAGGACCTCGCAATGCTCAAAAAAAACCATGTAGTCTTCGACTTGTATCCATTCGCCGGCTGTTTGAGGGCCAGCTCCCTCTTCTGCCCAAAGCCCTCCTGGGCGGAGGTGCGCGTGAACTGCGTCATGCACGCGAGACAGTCTTTCGAGTTCCAAAAGAAAGGTTGCACGGCTTACGCGCACGCTATGCCTCAGCTGCGCTACGGCATAGAAAATACCGGCGGCTGTCAGGAACGTGCCTAAAACCTGTGCCAGGTTCCCAGCGACGGCAATGTGCTCCGGCCCGAACCACATGGCCGCCTCCCTAATAAAAAATTCCGTAGGCTGCTACGCAGATATTATGGCAAAGCTCCGGTCCGGCTCAACCTAAGCTAGCGGTACCGCGAGTCGGATTCTCACCACTAAATCAGCATGCCCGCAATAGCGCCGCTCGCCAAGGTTGCTAAAGTTCCGGGGATAATCGAGCGTGGAGCCAGCGCAACGATCTCCCCTCGCCGCTCTGGCGCCATCGCCGTCATGCCGCCGATCATGATGCCCACGCTGCCAAAATTGGCAAAACCGCACAAAGCGTAGGTCATGATGAACTTCGAGCGCTGGCTCAAGGCATCGGGCTCAAGCCGCGCGAAATCGAGATAGGCGGCGAACTCGTTGACGACGGTCTTCGTCGCCATAAGGCGGGACGCGGCATCGAGGTCGCGCGCCTCGATCCCCGCCAGCCACAAAAGCGGTTTGAAACCCGTGGCGAAAATCTGCTGCAGCGTGAAAGGCCCGAAGCCCCCATGCGGGACAAGTGCCAGGACAGCGTTGCAAAGCTGAACCAGCGCTACCGTCACAATCAGCATCGCCACAATGCTTGCGACCATATAGATGCCGTCGTTGGTGCCGCGCGTAATCGCCTCCAGGAAGCTCGATGGCGGGTCCGTCTGCACGAGCGTGGCGCTGGCCCGGGCGCGGGCATCGAACGGCACCATGATGGCAGCGAAGGCGAGCGCGCCGGGCGTTGAAATCACCGATGCGATAAGGATATGTCCGAGCGCGTCCGGTATGACTGGGCCAAGCAGCGACGCGTAAATCGCCATGACGGTTCCAGCGATCCCCGCCATGCCGCAGCTCATGAGCGCGAACAGCTCGCCGCGCGGCATTTTCAGGAGATAGGGCCGGATGAGCAGCGGCGCTTCGACCATGCCCACAAAGATGTGCACTGCGGCGCCGAGGCCCAGCGCGCCGCCGATCCCGAGCGTGTTCCGCAGCACGAAGGCAAAACCGCCGGCGATGCGCTGGAGTATGCCCCAATAAAGCAGGAGCGATGCCAGCGCGCTGATGACGAGAACCAGCGGGAAAGCCTTGAACGCCAGAATGAAACTGGCACCCGGCTTGACCTCGGCGAAGGGCAGCGCCGCGCCGCCAAGATAGCCGAAGACAAGGCTTGTGCCGGCATCGGTTGCCTTCTGCAAGGCAGCCACGCCATCGTTGAGCAGGAAGAAAAACCTGGTTGCCGGCGGGAATTCGATCAGCAGAACGGCCAGCGCAATCTGGAGCGCGATGCCGCCCAGGACGATCCGGAAGGGAATATGCCACCGTTCCGCGCTCAGGCACCAGGCCAGCGCCAGCAATACCGCCAAGCCGGACAATCCATGGACGGCCGCCACGTGACCCCTCCAACGCTCAAGCTATAAAGCCTGACTCCCGCGGCTGAGACTAGCGTAAATGCGCAACCGCCCCGTGAAAGGCTGAGTGCATTGGGTTTTCGTGGATGGCCCGGATGGTGTAATGAACGGGGGAATCTCCCCTCACCCTGTCCCTCTCCCCATGGGAGAGGGAACGTCCTCTCAACGGCTGCGAGCGAACTCCCTCTCCCATGGGCAGAGGGTTGGGGTGAGGGGAGATTCCCTCGTTATGTTAGCGCCTATTCCTACACCTGTTCCTGGCGCCGTTTGCGCAGAAACAGTGCGCCGATTACGAAAGTGCTGCCTGCCACAACGATTGGATACCACAGCCCCGCGTAGACATTGCCGGTGTCCGCAACGATCGCGGTCGTGAGCAGCGGCAGCATGCCCCCGAAGATCCCGTTGCCGATATGATAGGGGAAGGAAATCGAAGTGTAGCGCACCTGCGGCGGAAAAAGCTCGACAAGGAACGCCGCCATCGGCCCATAGACCATGGTGGCGTAAAGCATCAGCACGAACAGGGCCAGGAATGCGACAGGGTAATTGATAAGCTCCTGGTTCGCGGATTTGTACTCAAGGATCGGCCCGCCTAGCTGGTCCACCTGAGGATCGCCGTCCACGTACTTCCAAGTCAATCCAGGATAGCCCGCGCCGAACAGAGCGTTTTGCAAAGAGTGCTGTAACTCCGCCTTTTCGCTGCCAGCGATCGCAACGGTTTGCGCTCCAATCGTAACGTCTGCGGTTTCCATGCCGGGTGCATTCACCTTGGTAAAGGAGAGGCCCAGCTTAGTCAGATAATCCGTTACTTGGTCGCAGGGGGTGAACACCGACCAGGGACCGGCGAAAACATGGAGGTTACAAGTCCTTTCGTCCACGCGCAGCCAAATGGGATTGCTCACCTGGAATTCGGCCAGCTCGGGATTGACGGCCAACGAAAGCACATGGAACAGCGGAACGTAAGTCGCAGCAGCCAAAATGCAGCCGGCGAGAATAATTTTCAGGCGCCCCACCTTGTCGGAGAGCCAGCCGAAAAACACGAAAAACGGCATGCCCGCCACAAGCGCCGCTCCCACCAAAATATAGGTGAGCAGGTAATCGACGTGCAGTGTAATGCTCAGGAAGAACAGCGTGTAGAATTGTCCCGTGTACCAGACGACGCCCTGCCCGGCCGTGGCTCCCAGAAGCGCCAAAAGCATATATTTGTTATTCGGCCAGTGGAAAAAGCTCTCCCATAACGGGATTTTCGAGCCCCGGCCTTCGGCTTTCATGGTCAGGAATACGGGCGTCTCGCGCAAGGCAACGCGGATATAAACCGAGATCACAAGAAGGATTATCGACGCAAGGAATGGCAGCCGCCATCCCCAGACTTCGAAATCCCCGGCGTCGAGGAACACCCGGCAGGCGCCGATTACGCCCAAAGCGAGCAGCAGTCCTAAGGTCGCGGTCGTTTGAACCCAGCCAGTTGCGTAGCCGCGGCGGGAAGCCTCGGTGTATTCCGCGACATAGGTTGCTGCACCCCCATATTCGCCGCCCAGCGCAAGCCCCTGTACCAGCCTGAGGGTGACAAGCAAAATAGGCGCAATCCATCCGAGCTCCTCGAAGGTTGGCAAGCAAGCCCTACCGTAAAGGTCGCAAAGCCCATGATGACGATGGAAATCAGGAAGGTATATTTACGCCCAGTCAGGTCCCCGAGCCGGCCCAAAATCACGCCGCCCAGGGGGCGGACCACAAAGCCTGCCGCATAGGTGGCGAAAGCGGCGAGGAGTGCTGCAGTGTCATTTCCCGGCGGGAAAAACAGCTTGGCGAAGAAGGGTGCGAGCACGGCGTAGAGATAAAAATCGTACCACTCGAAAACGGTGCCCGCCGACGACGCAGCGATCACCTTTCGCATTTCGGCGCGGGATACGAGAAAGGGCTGGGCCATCTACTCCGCCTCCGGGGCTTAGTCCGGCCGCCTGGCCGTTCTTGTTTCCCCATAGCCCCTCGTGCACGCTCTTGTCCGGTTCTTCCTGCACATTCCGCGCGAGTTAGCCGCAGACCGGCTGGCGAGCGAGATAATTTTGCCCTTCTGGGTATTCCCCATCTATGGCAAAAGCGTCGCACCTGCTCACTTCGAAGGTCGTAGCCCGATGGTCTTAGCTCGAATGTCTTAGCCAACGCGCCCCTTGGCTGTGATAAAACTTTACGGCTTTTGGCAAGCGAAACCAACAATAAGGCTTGCGTTCACCATGAGGGGGCGAACGTCAACACGGGTCAGGAGGATTCGATGGCAGTTACAGCGGACAGGCCCTACAGCCCCTCTAGCGAAATAAGCGAAGCCGAACAACGCAAGGTCGTCGTGGCCTCTTCGCTCGGCACCGTTTTCGAATGGTACGATTTCTACCTCTACGGCTCACTCGCCGCGGTCATCGGCTCCCACTTCTTCTCGGGCCTCACCCAATCCGGCCAGTTCATCTTTGCCCTGCTCGCCTTTGCCGCGGGCTTCTTCGTCCGGCCCTTCGGCGCCATCTTCTTCGGGCGCTTGGGCGATCTGGTCGGCCGCAAATACACCTTCCTCATCACCATCGTGATCATGGGCCTGTCCACCTTCCTGGTGGGCGTACTGCCAACCTACGGCAGCATCGGCGTCGCGGCGCCCAGTTATCCTGATCGCGCTTGCGGATGCTGCAGGGCCTTGCCCTTGGCGGAGAGTATGGCGGAGCGGCCATCTATGTGGCCGAGCATGCCGAGTCTGACCGGCGCGGCTACCGCACCAGCTGGATTCAAACCACCGCCACGCTTGGCCTGTTTCTTTCGCTGATCGTGATCCTTCTGTGCCGGCAGTTCGCCCCTGGCTCGACCGCGGCCGAAAAAACCGCTGTCGTTCAATGCCGAGTACGGAATGTGGCGCGTTCCATTCCTGCTTTCCATTTTCCTGCTGGCGATCTCGGTGTGGATCCGGCTGACCCTCAACGAATCGCCGCTCTTCAGGAGAATGAAGGAAGAGGGCCGCGCATCCAAGGCGCCGCTTTCCGAGGCGTTCACCACCTGGCGGCATCTCAGGCTCGTCATCCTTGCGCTGCTTGGGCTGACCGCGGGCCAAGCGGTGGTCTGGTACACAGGGCAGTTCTATGCCCTATTCTTCCTCACTCAAACGCTCAAGGTCGATCCCTTCTGGGCGCAGATCATGATCGCGCTGTCGCTTGTGATCGGCACGCCCTTCTTCATCGTCTTCGGCTGGCTCTCGGACAAAATCGGCCGCAAGCCGATCATCATGCTGGGCTGCCTGCTGGCGGTGTTCACCTACTACCCCGCCGGCATCCTCAAACACATTCCCGGCGGGATGCAATTTAACTACCCCGGCATCTTCGAGCTTCTGACCCGCTCCGCGAATCCGGAGCTGGCCGCGGCCATCGAGCGCGCGCCCGTCACGGTCGTCGCCGATCCGTCTCAGTGCCGCTTGCAATTCGATCCGGTCGGCAAATCGAAGTTCACCGCACCTTGCGACGTGGCCAAGGCCGCGCTGGTCAAGTCCGGCGTGCCTTACAGCAACGAAGCAGGCCCTGCGGGCGCAGCCCAGATCAAGATCGGGAACCAAGTCATCCAGTCCTACGATGCCGCCGCCCCGGATGCAGCCGCGCAAGCCGCCCGCTTCAAGCAGGAACTCGGCGACGCCCTGAAAACGGACGGCTATCCTTCCAAGTCGCACATCGATGGCGTGGACTGGACTGTCGTGGGGCTTCTCACGATCCTCGTCCTCTACGTGACCATGGTCTACGGCCCCATCGCCGCCATGCTTGTCGAACTATTCCCGACGCGCATCCGCTACACCGCCATGTCGCTGCCCTATCACATCGGCAACGGCTGGTTTGGCGGCTTCCTGCCCGTCACCGCCTTCGCAATCGTCGCTGGCAACCGGCAACATCTATGCTGGGCTCATGTATCCGATTATAGTGTCGGCGATGACCTTTGTTCTGGGCATGCTGTTCATCCGCGAAACGCGCGGCCGGACATTGTGAACTGAACAGACCGCAGAAGCTTGATGCGCAGCCGCGGTGCTGTCCTCCCTGGATTGCTTGGCGCTCCGATCGTTACAATGACGGGTCGGGACTTTCGGTCGCCGGTACGAGTACCTGGCCCGGCTGAATGCGTTCCTGCGCCGTCATCCCGGAAAGCGCCCTTAGCGCTTACCGGGATGACGGCCGGGCTGCAAGTGCTCTTGGGTGATCGCAAATTTGTGAACGGATTTGCGCAACATGAAAAAACTGTTACTCTCCCTCCTCAGGCGGGAAGTTCCCGCAAAGATAATCGATACGGAGGGCGGCGGTGAACAACGGAGAGACGGGAATTGCTGCGGTTGACGGCAGCGCCCCCGTTTTCGCTCCCCCCGATGGCCAAACCGCCGGGGACAGTTCGTTGCTCGCACCGGTTCCCCCCGTTGCGCTTGCGCCGATCCTATCCGCCGTCACCGCAACTCCCGCTACGAGGCCGTCGAGCGTTGTGCAAAGGTCTCCCTTTGGCACGGGCGGCGCGATCTACGGCGCGCTCGATCTTGGCACAAACAATTGCCGCCTGCTGGTGGCCAGGCCTTCGCGGCGCGGCTTTTTCGTCATCGACGCCTTTTCGCGGATCATCAAGCTTGGCGAAGGCGTAAGCCGCACCGGCGTCTTGTCGGAAGAGGCGATGGCGCGCACCATCGATGCCCTGAAGGTGTGCTCGGCCAAGATGGCGCGCCGGGGAGTTACGCGCTCGCGGCTGGTAGCGACCGAAGCGTGCCGTATCGCCAAGAACGGCACCGACTTCATCGCGCGGGTCGAACGCGAGACCGGACTCTCCCTTGAGATTATCGGGCGCGAGACCGAAGCCCGGCTTGCCGTCTCGGGCTGCGCCTCCCTTATCGACAAGCAAAGCGATTACGTCCTGGTCTTCGATATCGGCGGCGGCTCGTCGGAATTCGTTTGGCTCAACCTCGCCATGGGACGCCCTTCGCGGCGCATCTCCATCGAGGACCGGCTCAGGGCCCAGGATAGCATCGAGGCATGGACTTCCTTGCCCTTCGGGGTCGTCACCCTTGCCGAGCGCTTCGGCAAGTCCTTCGCGGAGGGCCACCAGTTCGAAGAAATGGTGACTTTCGTCCAGGGCGAGTTGAAACCGTTTAGCGACCGCAACAGCATCGCTGCCAAGATAGCGGCAAGCGGCGCGCATCTGCTCGGCACCTCGGGAACCGTCACCACGATTGCGGGCGTCTATCTCGGCCTTGCCGAATATCATCGCGCCAAGGTCGATGGCTGCTGGCTTTCCGCCCAAAGCATCCGCCAGGTGTCCAAGCGTATCGCCGGCATGAACTACGAGCAGCGCGCCGCCGAGCCCTGCATCGGCAGGGAGCGGGCCGATCTTATCCTCGCCGGCTGTGCCATTATGGAGGCCATGCTTAGGGTGTGGCCCGTCAAGTCCTTGCGGGTCGCGGACCGGGGATTGCGCGAAGGCATACTGGCTACGCTGATCGCGGAGGATCTGATCGGCGAGCGCAACCACAATGCAAAAATCGCCGCCTCCAACGGAGGGCCTAACGCTGGAACGCACACGCACCGGAAGTGTTGAGTGATCCTCCCGATAATACCCGCCCCGGCCGTTTCGCCGGCCTCGTCCGTCATCGCGAGGCGGTCTCGGCCGCCGTGGCGATCCAGAAACGGGCACCTCGCTTGCTGCCTTCTGGATTGCTTCGGGGGCTTCGCCCCTCGCAATGACGTGGAATGATTCATCCATGACCAACCGCGACCCAAATCAAGCGCGAGCCCTCAAGATCAAGCTCAAGAAGACGCGGGGGCGCACGCAGTCGTCCAAGCTGTGGCTCGAACGCCAGCTCAACGACCCCTATGTCGCGGCGGCGAAGCGCGAAGGCTATCGCAGCCGCGCGGCCTACAAGCTTGAGGAGATCGCGGATAAATACGGCATCCTGAAACCGGGCGGCGTAATCGTAGACCTTGGCGCCGCACCCGGAGGCTGGAGCCAGGTCGCGGCGAAGCGTGTGAAAGCGGAGGACGGCCGGGGCGCTGTGGTTGCGCTGGATATTCTTCCCTTCGACGGGATACCTGGCGTCGCTATCTTTCAGCAGGATTTCAGCGAGCCGGAGGCCGAAATCCGTTTGCTCGAAGCCTTGGGCGGGCGCAGGGCGGATGCAGTTCTGTCCGACATGGCCGCGCCCACAACTGGGCACAGGGCGACGGATCATATCCGCATCATGGGGCTCGCGGAAGAGGCGCTCGATTTTGCGCTGAAAGTCCTGGCACCGGGCGGCGCCTTCCTCGCCAAGGTCTTTCAAGGCGGCAGCGAGAAGAGCCTGCTCGCCGTACTCAAGCGCGACTTCTCCGTGGTGCGCCATATCAAGCCCAAAGCCAGCCGCGCGGAATCGCCTGAGCTTTACGTGCTGGCAACCGGCTTCCGCGGACAGGCCGCCGGATCGGTTTGAGCCCGGCGCTAGTACCCACTGTCGCTGAAGGATGAGTCCCATCCATAGGGCACAACCCCTCACCCCAACCCTCTCCCGATGGGAGAGGGAGTCCCCGCCGTGACCGTTGAGAAGGCGTCCCCTCTCCCCCATCCGCATTCGCTTGCGAATACGGACGCTCTAAGCTGCAAGCTCGCCAAGGCGAGCTTGCCGAGAGGGACAGGGTGAGGGGTAATGCGCGTAGTGCGGGTCAGTGATCTGGGTACTAGCGCGATCCGGCTGTTCCAGCAGCGATCTGTGTGGCGCTCAGGACACGAGCATCTACTTTCAGCTTTAAAAGATTGTTTGCACTTTTTTCCGCCGCGAACCGGAAGTGTAAGCTTGGTGCAAGGGTCTGTTGAGCTTCGGTTTACTGCGCCCAATTTTGCAAAGGAGCTTCTATGTTTTCTATACGCGGCCTAATCCGGAAACGCGCCCGGGCGGCGTCCGCCGGCCTGCTTTTGCCGGCCGCTTGCGCTTTCATCGCTGCAGCCGGTTTAACGCCCGCGCGAGCAACCGAAACGGCGTTATACGATTTCACAGGCACATCTGGCTCCCAACCGTTGGCCAGTTTGATATCCGATGCAAAAGGGGCGCTCTACGGCACGACTTTCCACGGGGGCGCTTCGGGCATGGGAGTGGTATTCAAATTGACCCCTCCGGCATCCAGTAAGGAACCGTGGACCGAGACGGTGCTGCATAGCTTCGGGGCCTGTGCCGGCGGCGACGGCTGCGAGCCGCAGGCCAATGTCATCTTCGATGCGCAAGGCTCCCTCTACGGCACGGCTTACGGGGGAGGCTCGAATAACGGGGGCGTAGTTTTTAAACTGACGCCGCCGGCATCGGGCACAGGTCCGTGGACAGAAACTATCCTGTACAATTTCCTGAGTAGCTCATCGGATGGCTACAACCCGCAAGGGGGCCTGATCTTCGACGCACATGGCTACCTCTACGGCACAACCGGATCTGGAGGCGCTTACGGCTACGGCACCGTGTTCAGATTGAAATCCCCAGTATCGGGCAACGGGGCGTGGACCGAAACAATTCTGTATAATTTCATGCCCCCGCCAGATGGCGTGACCCCCGCCGGCAGTTTAATTTTCGATGCGAAGGGCGCGCTCTATGGCACCACCCTTTATGGAGGGGAAGCGGACTTAGGCACGGTCTACAAGCTGACCCCCGGGACAGGGACCTGGACGGAGACCGTTCTGCAAAGCTTCACGGGCTCGAACGGCGCCATGCCTTCCGGTGTGATCCTCGACAAGCATGGCGCGCTCTATGGCGCAACCCAGCACGGGGGAAGCCTGGGCCTCGGCGCCGTTTTTAAATTGACGCCCCCAGCGATCCCCTCGGGTCAGTGGACTGAGCAAGTCCTGTATGACTTCCCAGGAGCCAAGCTCATGTTTCCAATTGGCTCCTTGATCCTCAACGCTCAGGGCAAGCTTTACGGGGTCACAGTGGCAGGGGAAATCCCCGTAGGCGCCTCCTCCGGCGCGGTTTATAGCCTTGCCCCGCCTGCGCGTGGCTCGGGCGAAGTGGACTCCAACCGTGCTTTATAGCTTTACCGGCTGCTCCGGCGACTACGGATGCGTGCCCCAAGCCGGCTTGATGGCGGATGCCAAGGGCGAGCTTTATGGCACCACAAGCGGCGGCGGACCGGGGGGATCGAACAACGGCGCGGTGTTTAGGCTGGTAGCCCACTGAAGACCGGTAAAGGCTCGCGGTTCGACGAAGGCGGCGTGCCGCCAAAGCCGGTTCCGCGCCCGTCATCCCGTGCGCGCCGCTGTCCTTTCTTGTCATCCCGGAACCGCCCAAGGCGGTATCCGGGATCGTAACTGGCGCCGGCGTTCGCAACGATCCCGGATAATGCCTCCGGCATTTCCGGGATGACGCCGCAGGGTGAACCAATCTGCCGGATTCCCGTATCGCCGCAACTGGGTACCGGTCTCTACCCGCTCTCCGTTGCCGTCCGGCAACAGCCGCAAGGGTTTTTGCGAGTTCCTATGCCGAGGCTCCTAGCGGTCCTCAAAGCTTAACGTAGAATATTTTCCATACAGGAATATCTCTTTTGCCTTTTCATCAAATATCGCCGGGTGCGAAATCGTGCTCAAAACGGCGCACAGACCCAGTCTTAGACAAATATTTATCCGTGGTATTACAACCCGTCAACTGTGTACGCTTACGCACGATCCCTGTATACAGGACATTAAACATAGACAGCGCCGAATATTGTTCCAAATATACTCAGCACACCCGAATTTTTCCTGTTGCGACGCCCTCCGCGGCAACCGGTTGCACCCGCGCAACAGGCGCAACCCACAAGCGCATACGCAACCCAAGGTAGGTTTTCCAGCCCCACACGTTCCTATAAACCAGCATAGCCAAGCGAGCTCCAGGCTATGCCTTGGATATCGCTTTCTAATGTCGTAACAACACCTTTTCCGAAGGATAATAGTATGTTTTGGCGTATCGTACTTTCCGCGGCCAGTGCCGCCGCTCTCACCGCTTCAGCCAGCGCTGCCGATCTCTCCACCGCCCCCGCTGTAAGCTACAGGGACTACGTCCCGGTCCGAAGCTGGGCCGGCTTCCACGTTGGTGCGCACGTTGGTTCGCATCGGCCAGCCAGACCCGGCAACCTCGACGAGTACTTCGATTACCAGGCGCCGATTATCAACCCAGAGTATAACACGAACCTGGCTACAAGCGGTGCGTTTGGCGGCGCACAACTCGGCTATAACGTGCAGCGCGGCAATATCGTAGCTGGCGTCGAAGCCGATTTCGGCGCCATGAGCCTTAGCGGCAGCACAGCGCTTAGCCACGCTGTCAATCCCCTCGACGAGAAAGCTTCGCTCAGCACCGGCTTCTATGGCGATTTGACAGGCCGTTTAGGCTACGCGTTCGGCCCGGCGCTGCTCTACGCAAAGGGCGGTCTGGCATTCCTCGATGCACAGGAGCAGGTCGACTCGCCGTTAGCTCGCCCGTTATGGGGGTATCCGAGCTTCAGCGACGCGCATGCCGGCTGCGACCCATTGCGCGGCTTGGAATATATGTTGTCACCGTCCTGGAGCGTGAAGGCTGAGTATCAGCACTTCGATTTCGGCACCACCTCCTCTTCGCTTTGGGATTACAGCGTAATCCCCCACAATTTCGTTCAAGGTGCCACCTATAACTTCAACCACGAGCTGACCATCGACACCGTCAAGGTTGGCGTGAACTACCACCTCGGCTGCTGCGATGCGCCGCTGAAGTAGTCACCTTTCGCCCAGAATTCCGCTCCTCCATAAGCGGCACGTCCCCGCCGGGCGCCTTGTTGACAGGGCCGCATGCTCCGGCCCATCGCCCGGCTGGCACCAAGCTTCCGCGGAAGCAGCGTAAGCGAACGGCTACGCCCGCCAAGACACAGTTCCTGCGGGTGTTTACTATGGGCCGGCGCCTTCGCGGGGACGGTGCCACAGCCCGCTCTTTCCTACCCTTACGGCGTGCCAACGATTAATGGAATAGCCTCATCGCGTTCAGGACGGTCTCGGACACCCCCCAGCCAAGCGGAATGCCAACGAGGCCCCACGCAAGTATCAGTTGAAGTGCCGTAGTGGCTTTTCGATTGCTTTTCATCTTCTTTTCTCCCTTACGCACCGGCGGGATCGCCCGCCGCATCTACTTCGGCCTCAGCCAGATTG
>CAWAVJ010000044.1:0-97874 GCA_963785355.1 uncultured Alphaproteobacteria bacterium | reverse complement strand
CGCCGCCTAATATAACGCTGACCAGCTTGCTTGGAGAAGAACAAAGCCGGCACCCGAAGGCGGGCTGTAGGGGGCATTGCGAAGCGATCGCGGCGAACTGAAACGGATCGCCGCAGCTTTGTGAAATCGTATATAGTCACCACATCACGCGGTGACACACATGGCCAAATCCAGATCCACGCCTTCTGCTCCGCTGTTCGAGAGCGCGCAGCTTGCCGGCAGCGCCCCCGCGGCCTGCTCGCGGATCGGCTGCGCCCGAAATCGCTCGGCGAGGTTATCGGCCAGGACCATCTTTTGGGCGAGGGCGGTCCCTTACGCAGGATCGCGGAAGGCGAGGCGCCGCGTTCCATGATTTTCTGGGGGCCTCCCGGAACCGGCAAGACGACCGTCGCCAGGCTCATGGCGAGCCGCGCCGGACTCCATTTCGAACAGCTTTCCGCGATTTTCTCGGGCGTGCAGGACCTGCGCAAAGTCTTCGAAGAGGCCCGCGACCGCCGCCGCTTCGGCCAAGGCACCATTCTGTTCGTCGACGAGATCCACCGCTTCAACCGTTCGCAACAGGATTCCTTCCTGCCCTATGTCGAGGACGGCACCATCGTTCTAATCGGCGCGACGACCGAAAATCCGTCCTTCGAGCTGAACGGGGCGCTCCTATCGCGCACCAAGGTGCTGGTGTTCAAACGGCTAAGCGAGGCCGATCTTGAGCTGCTGCTCGAACGGGCGGAAAGCGTTACCGCGCGCAAACTGCCGCTCACCGGGGATGCGCGGCAAACCCTGCTGGGCATGGCGGATGGCGATGGCCGGGCTGTGTTGAACCTGGCCGAGGACGTTTATGAAGCCGCGCGCGAGGGCGATCCACCGGTGGACGCGGAAAAGCTTGTGGCGCTCGTTCAGCGCCGGGCGCCGCTCTACGACAAGAACCGCGACGGGCATTACGACCTCATCAGCGCGCTGCATAAGTCTGTGCGCGGCTCGGACCCAGACGCTTCGCTCTACTGGTTCTGCCGCATGATCGATGGCGGCGAGGACCCGCTTTACCTCGCGCGGCGGATGGTGCGCATGGCCGTCGAGGACATTGGCCTCGCCGACCCGCAGGCGCTCGTGGTGGCAAACGCGGCGAAGGAGGCTTACGATTTTCTGGGCAGCCCGGAGGGCGAACTGGCGCTGGCGCAGTGCGTGATCTACCTCGCGACAGCACCCAAATCGAACTCCGCCTATACGGCCTATGGCGCGGCCATGCGGCTCGCCAAGGAAGGCGGCTCGCTGGCACCCCCGAAGCACATCCTGAATGCGCCAACGAAGCTTATGCGCAACGAAGGCTATGGCGCCGGCTACGTCTACGATCACAGCACAGAGGAGGGCGTTTCGGGCCAGGATTATTTCCCGGATGGCCTGGACCGGCAGCAATTCTACCGCCCGAGGGGCCGCGGCTACGAGGCCGAAATCGAAGCCAGGCTCGAAGCCTGGGCGGAGATTCGCCGCAAACCTGCAAAACAGCGCGCACCCAACGGCGAATAATACCATATCCGCTCGATTGCTCCACAAAGTCCCCCCTCATCCTGTCCTTCTCCCCGAGGGGAGAAGGGACGCCTAAATTATCCGCAGCGGCAATTCGAGGGTCCTCTCTCCCCTTGGGGAGAGAGACAAAGTGAGGGGGTCTTTGCGAGGGCTGGCGAAGCATTCAACCGGATCCGGTATAAGGGGCGCCACTCCTGTTGCCGCACACGCGAGCGGGTGCGGGTCCGGCGTGTGGCAAACCTACCGGGTCAGGATTATGAAATCGGTATAATCGTCAGTTTCCCCGCTTGTGGCTTCATCGGAGACGATCAGAGAACTGCCAGCCCAGAGCATTTCCGAAATCTTCTCCCTGACTTCAGGGGCCACCTCGATCCGGTCCAGCGCTTCCGAAGCGGACGCAGACGGTAAAGCGGCCGGCGGCGCGTCATCATCGTCAGGATGCCTGCGCCGATGCCTTCTGGGTTCCTCACGGTCCGTGCCTGCGTCCGGCGATGGTCAGCACCAGCCAGCGCAACAGAGGACGCGCTGCCTTGGGCGTCCGTTAGCGGCGGCATCGCAACATAGACGTGCGTGCCCAAAGGCTTCTCGGGATCGCGTATCGTGACCGGCGCATCGAAGACGCTGTCGTGTCCCTGCCGGATATAAAGGCGCTGAGTCTTCCGGCTGACGAAAATCGATAAGGGAAAAAGCCGACGGTTCCAGAACTTCGCTACATCCGCTGCCGCTTTTGTTGTGCCGGCGGCGCCGTTATACGTCTTCAGGGCGCTGGCGGCGTCCTGGTCTTTTTCGGCCTTGATGCGCTGGGCGGCCGAAAGGGCTGCTTCTGCCTCTCCAACCTTGGCCTCGGCCTGGGCCTTGGCGTCGGCTGCAGCCTTCGCTACCGCTTCTTCGGTGGCCGCCTTCTTCACCCGCCGGTCCGCGGTCTCAGCCGCGTCCTTGGCGGTGGCGAGGGCCACCTCTGCCTTGCGCACGGCGAGAGCCGCTTCCTTTGCCTCCTTCGCCTTGGTTTCCATGGCGGCGAGCACTGGCGCGGCGTCCTGGTCCTTTTCGGCCTTGACGCGCTGGGCGGCGGAAAGGGCTGCTTCCGCCTCGCCGGCCTTGGCTTCGGCCTGGAGCCTTGGCGTCAGCCGCAGCCTTGGACGCCTCTTCATCGCGGGCCGTCCTTTTCACCCGCCGGTCCGCAGCCGCAAGCAGATCCTTGGCCTCGGCCAGGGCAAACTCTGCCTTGCGCACGGCGGAAGCCGCTTCCTTTGCCTCCGCCGCCTTGGCTTCCATGGCGGCGAGCATCGGCGCGGCGTCCGGTCCTTTTCGGACTTGACGTGCTGGGCGGCGGAAAGTGCGGCTTCCGCCTCCCCGACCTTGGCCTCGGCCTGGGCCTTGGCGTCAGCCGCAGCCTTCAATGCCTCTTCATCGACGGCCGTTCTCTTCACCCGCCGGTCCGCGGTCTCAAGCAGATCCTTGGCCTCGGCCAGAGCAATTTCCGCCTTGTGCACAGCGGAAGCCGCTTCCCTAGCCTCTTCGCCTTGGCCTCCATGGCGGCGAGCACGCGGCGCGGCGTCCTGGTCCTTTTCGGCCTTGACGCGCTGGGCGGCGGAAAGAGCTGCTTCCGCCTCCCCGGCCTTGGCCTCGGCCTGGGCCTTGGCGTCAGCCGCAGCCTTCGATGCCTCTTCATCGCGGCCATCCTCTTCATCCGCCGGTCCGCGGTCTCAAGCAGGTCCTTGGCCTCGGCCAGAGCGATCTCCGCCTTGCGTACAGCGGAAGCCGCTTCCTTAGCCTCCCAAAATGTCGCCGGGCGCCGGGCCGAGCGCGGCGTCCCGGTCCTTTTCGGCCTTGACGCGCTGGGCGGCGGAAAGGGCTGCTTCCGCCTCCTTCGGCCTTGGCCTCGGCCTGGGCCTTGGCGTCAACGGCAGCCTTCGAAGCCTCTTCATCGGCGGCTACCTTCTTCACCCGCCGGTCCGCGGTTTCAACCGCGTCCTTTGCGTTGGCCAGGGCGATCTCGGCCTTGCGCACCGCGAAAGCTGCGTCCCTTACTTCCTTTGCCTTGGCTTCGACGGTGTTGCGCGCATGGCTGAGCGCGGCCGCCGCCTCGTCCGCTTGCTTCGTGGCCCGCGTCTTCATCGCCTTGGCAAATTCGAAGGGGTTGAGAAGCTTCTGTCCGGGGGCGGCCTGCATTGCATCCGGCGCATCGGGCGTTACGGCAATTTCAAGCTTCTTCGCATCGCCCGTCGAGCCGCGAGCTTTCGGTAAGGGCAATGGCGTTTTGCAGCATCTGCCCCGGCGCGGAGGCGACGTTCGCCCCTGGCGCTTCCATCAACTTCGGCTCGAACAAGCGCGGGTGCGAAATGCTGGCCGGCACGATGTCTTGATGGGAAATGACGACCCGCTCGTTCCCCTCCGTAAAGCCGTACAGCCGCTGGGCGAACTCATGGGGCAGCCTCACGCAGCCATGCGAGGCGGCGTAGCCTGGCAAAGCGCCCTCGTGCATGGCGACGCCGGACCAGGTGAGGCGCTGCATGTAGGGCATGGGCGCGTCGTCATAGAGGTTGGAACGGTGGATAGCGCTCTTTGCCGATGATGCTGAAGATGCCGTGCGGGGTCGGGTGATCGGCCTGCCGGTCGAAACTGGCGAGACCTCGTAAAGGCCGTTCGTGCCATATACGGAGACGTGCTGCTTGTTCGTCGAGATCACGAAAAACAATGGGCCGGCGGGCGCGGCGGGCTCCCCGGCCTTTTCCCTTCCTTGGTCTTCGCCGTCATAGTGGCGTGAGCGTGCAAAAGCTGCGCCCGCTGCTCCAACGCCCACAAACGCCACGCACGCAACCAACGCAAATCGAAGCCATAGGCGGGCAACACGCCAACCGGTAATTCCTTTACGCACTTCCAATGCTCTCCAGCATAGCCCAACGCGACACTATCAGCCTACTGCACCTTGGCTATCAACTATAGGTTTAACAGAACTTAAGCCGCGCCAAATTTAAATGCTGTGACAAAAGCTCAACGCTCTCTGCAAATTGCCATCGCCGTCTATCGATAGCTGGACAGTGTTGCAGTTTAGTGTGCCGGGCCCCGCGCTTGGTTCAAGGTAGCCGGCCCCGGCGCACAAATAATTGTTCAGAGGGCAAAAAGTGCCGTGCGCAGGCGATCCGTCCCGTCATCATTTCGGCTAATGGGGTTGCCGATTGGCTAAGCAAACATTTCTGGCCTGCCCAACGAATGCCCAGCGACCTTTTATGGGTCCGAATGCGGAAATCGCGGTCCCCCAAATATCGCGGCGGCTCGGCCTTCAGGTGCGGAACTCAATAGGCCTCGGTGAATGAGTGCCGGGCAATGATCAATTCCATCGGCTCTTGGAAAGGGCGGATGGAATCCGCTCAGACCGGCGCGGCATCCGCTGGCGAGACCGGGCCAAGAATCTCCTTGCCTTACAGAACCGCGAGCACGTCCCTTTCTCTTTGCCGAACTGTATGAGCTTCTACGAACTCCTAGCTAAAGCCCGGCAACACCTCTGGATGCACAAGCAGAGTTGTGTATTCCGTAAAGTTGTTATCGTGGCCGTCACGCAACAAAGTTAATAATTTTTGTGCGCACCGATGAAGCTTTATTGCACTGAAGACCTCTGTCGCCTAATCCCTACGTCTAGCGCATCAAAGCAATGACGATAACCTTGGCCAAGGACGAGAACCGTTCATCCAAGCTGCTCTTTTTCGGAGTACAAGGCCGCGCTTGTCATTGTGTTTGTGGAGGTGATTATGCGGAGAGTTCTTTCGTCTTTCGTTATCGTTGCCTTATTGGGAGGGTGCGCGGCTCAGAGCCAACTCGCGTATATGACGCCGGATGAAATTCGCACCGTATCGAATAGGAGCGAAACGCCAGCGCACATTTCCACCGTTCAATTCAAGGAGCTGGGTGACACCAAGCGAGGAGAGGTTATACAGCGGATTATTCGCGATGTTTGGGGCGAAAGCTGTAGGCCGTTTATCATCATACCAGAGGGTTATTTCCCCAATGGCACGAGCCGGTGGGCAGTGCGCTGCACCGGGTCCGTCCTCCTGAAAGATTACGCAGTTGACTTGCCAGAGCGTGCCGACGGCAATGCACGCGCTTTAAAATGTTTCAAGTCCTTTGGAGCGCGGGTAATGTGCGATATCATCGGCCATCCCGCCGGACAAGCTCCTGATCAGCCCCCGAGCGGGACGGTGGCGCGCTGACCAGCTATCTAGCTAAGGTTCAATGACCGCGTTCCTTGACGCGCAAGTTGAACCTCGAACGCGCCGTCACCAGTTTGGCGCGCCGAACGCATTGGCCGCGACCCTTGCGCGCGCCGCTTGTCCTTAGCAATAGAAACCCTTGGGTTAAGGTCCGGATGCCCGGTCCCGGCTTGTTGCGCCCCTCGGTGGCAAAATGATGTACAGAGGCTGTAGCGGCTCGTTACCGTAACGGGGGCGCTTGCGGTTATTTAACAATTTCGAACTTATGGCCGGATACACCCATCAACCGGCAATTAGTTCCTTGCTTTAGTCCCTCGCTATAAATCCAATCGTTTTTTGCTCGGGAACGGCCTTTGTGAGCGGATGACAACGTCAAAAATGCGCGCCTAATACAGCGGCAGCGGGAAATATCGCAGCATCAGTTCCTCGTAGCGGCCGGATGCCTTGACGCGGGCGAGAGCGTAGTCGAGCACCGCGCGCAGCCGCGTATTGCCTTTCTTTACAGCGATGCCCACGCCGTCGCCGAAATAGCGCGGCTCGCTATAGCCCTCGCCCTTGAACTCGCAGCAGCGTGCGCTGTCCGTACCCTGTATCCAAAACATGAGCGAAATGCCGTCGTCGAACAAAAGGTCCGCCTCGCCGTTCTTGAGCGCCGCGCGCGCCTCGGCGGGCGTCGGATAAGACAGGATTTTCGCGCCCTCGAAGAAGTCGCGCAGGAAAGCCTCATGGGCAGTACCCTGTACGGCCGCGATTTTTCTGCCTTGCAGCTCGGCAACGGAGATTTCGCCGATGGTGTTGCCGGTTCTTGCGGCGAAACGGGCCGGCGTCGAGTAATAGCGGTCGGTGAAATCCACCTCGCCGAACAGACTTCGCCGAAATTGTCTGCGAAGCCAGGAGGGCATCGGCCTCGTTGTTTTTGAGGGAGGGGATCAGCGTATTCCACTCCGCGGCATTGATCTCGCAGGTTACCGCAAGCTCCCGGCATATCGCTCGCGCGAGGTCGACGTTGAAGCCGGTGAGCTGGCCCTCCTCATCGTAATAGTTGAAGGGCGGGTAGTCCGGCTCGGTCAGCACGCGGAGCGCCGGCAGCCAACTCCAATCGGGCTTTGGGCCCGTTTGAGCGAAAGCGCAGTGCGGCGTAAGCGCGATCCACGCAGCCAGGACGGCAAGGACAGGGCCGCGGAAGATGCCCACTAACCAGAAGTAGAAATCCCAGCTTTTCACAGCAACCTCCGGTTGATTGACAGAAGGGGAATATTTCAATTTTGTAACAATTCGTTGAAGCATTTTTAACATAGCGGAAAACATGGACTTTGAGTTCGTTCCAGCCGGTTCGTACTCCGGCGACCATAGCCCCGTCCAAAACGGCAATGCAAGCGGTTGGCCGGGCCTGGCCGAGGCGCCGTCGCAGTTCGAATATGCCATAGGCGGGGAAATCGAATTAGAGCGCAACTTTTTCCTCTCCGTTGGCTGGCCTTCCGAGCTTATCGAGGAGTTGGAGAGGCAGGCCAGGAAAGCCAAGGTCGGGCTCATCGATACCGCAATAGCATCGGGGACGCTCAAGGCATCGGAGTTTTACGACTGGCTGTCGCGTGCTCTCTCTTTCGCCGGCGGGCATGCACCTTACCGCGTGCATCTGCCAGCCGCGCCTTCAAAGGCTTGGCTTCTCATCGAGCGCCCGGTCCCTCTCGCGGCCGAAGATGAACACGTCGTGGCCCTGAATGGACAAAACTTTTCCATTTCGCGGCTGATTTCGCTTTCGCAGCAGCTGGGACAGAAAAGACAGCACCTGAAGCTCATTACGCGGCAGGAGTTTATAAATTCGGTAACGCAGTCCTACGGCCGCGTGATGGTAGGGCGCGCGGTTGCCGGCCTCATGAAGGCGCGCCCGGAATGGAGCGCCAAAACCGGCTTGGCGGCATGGCAGGCCAACTCGGGCGCGATCGGCGCGGGGCTCGTAACTGGGGCCTTGATCGTTGCGCCCAGGATGGCGGCGGAAAGCTGCGCTTCTGGCTCTCTCCCTGTTCTTCCTGCTTGCCATCGCCCTGCGCTTGGCCGCCGTGCTGAGCCTGGCTTTCCCTGAAGCGGAGGCCCGGAAGCCGCAGGCTTTAAGCGACGCCGAACTGCCCCGCTACACCGTGTTCGTGCCACTTTTCAAGGAGGTTGAAATCCTGCCGCATCTGGCGAAGGCACTGGCGAACCTCGACTACCCGCCGGCAAAGCTCGACATCAAAATCATACTTGAAGCCGTCGACATCGGCACCATCGAAGCCGCGGCTAAGCTCGCGTTCCCCGGCAATGTCGATCTGATCGTGGTTCCCGACCGGCAGCCGCGCACCAAGCCAAAAGCGCTGAATTATGCATTGCAATTCGCGACCGGCGATCTGGCCGTGATCTACGACGCGGAAGACCGGCCGGAACCCGATCAGCTTCGCAAGGCCGCCAGCCATTTTCATCGCGCCTCCGCCGATGTTGCGTGTCTGCAGGCGAGGCTCGACTATTTCAATGCTAAGGAGAATTGGCTGTCGCGCCAATTTACCATCGAATATGCGACGCTGTTCCGAGGGCTCTTACCCCTGATGAGCCGGTTCGGCCTGCCCTTGCCTCTAGGCGGAACCTCAAATCATTTCCGCATCGGCGTCCTGCGGAGCTTGGGCGCCTGGGACCCGTACAACGTCACCGAGGACGCCGATCTCGGCATGCGGTTGCACCGCGCCGGCTACCGGGTCGAGACGCTCGACTCCACGACCTATGAGGAAGCGTGCTGCCAAACCGTGCCCTGGATCAAACAGCGCACGCGCTGGCTCAAGGGCTGGATGCAGACCTTCGGCGTCCATATGCGCGCGCCGGCCGCCACGCTGCGCGAGACGGGGCTCGCGGGCTTTCTTTCCTTCCACGCCTATTTCGCCGGCATCATCGTCTCAGCGCTCGCCCATCCCTTGAGCTACCTCGTGCTGGCCTACGATGCTTGGTGCGGCACCCTGTTTCAGCCGGGCGCAGCGCTCAGCAGCGACGTGTTGCTCGCCATCGCGGTTGCGAATTTCGCCGGCGGCTATGCTGTAAATATTTTGCTCGGCGTAATGAGCCTGCGGGGGACCAAGCACAGGGGGCTCTGGCCGCATGCGATCTTCATCCCCGTCTATTGGCTTTACGTGTCGGCGGCGGCCTACCGCGCGGTTTGGCAGCTCGTCTATGCGCCCTTCTACTGGGAAAAAACCGAACACGGCGTGAGCCGGACTTTGCAGCCCGCAACGCAGGGTTGAGGTTAGTACCCACTATCGCTGAAGGATGAGGCATGACCATAGGGCGTTACCCCTCACCCTGTCCCTCTCCCCATGGGAGAGGGGACGCCTTCGCAACGGCTGCAAGCGAACTCCCTCTCCCATGGGGAGAGGGTTGGGGTGAGGGGTGATGTGCGTAGTGCGGATCACTGATTCCGGATACTGCTCCCGCGCTAGCGGTATGCGGGCAGCAAGAGGTCCGGCAGGTGCAGCGGCGGCACGAAGGTAATCAGGTGCCGCGTCTTATCCGCGGTAGTGACCTCCATCGCAATGAGATCCGTACCCGCATGCGCCACGTCGATCCGTTCGGGCCGGGCAATCATGTGCTCCACCGCCCCCGCCCGGATGGCGATCGTGCCGCCTCTGTGGTCGTAGCTCAAGCCGTGAAGCGCAACGTTCTCGACCTCCTTTTGTGAGCCGAGGTCTTCCCGGTCGACCTCTATCGTGACCTTGTACGCATTTTCGGCGCGCGAGATGTGATCGAGGATGTTTTGCCAATCCCGCCGCTCAAGGTGAAGGTTCTGCATGTTGAGGCCCGTGCATTGAAGCTTGTCATTGAATGTTTAGTCGCTTCCTGAGCACCGCACTTTGACGAATCACAAAGAAAAGAGAGGACGGCACGGGAACAATCTATTCACTACGCTTTTTGATGCCTGGTAAAGTCCCCTGGCGTGGCCACGAGCAGCTATATTTGAGCGCACGCCCAAATGAGGTTTAGTTGCGATGACACATGGCGCAACCCAACAGCTAGACTTCCATAAGTCCACCCGGCCTTCGCCGCTTTGGTGGGCATTGAGGACGATAGTCCCGGTCCGGACATCTGCAAGTCCGGGATTGGAAGGATGAAATCCACGAATTCGGCGATAACACGGGCAAGCCGGTGGCGGTTCACTTCCGCAATCCCAGGCTGGAGCGGGCGCTGCTCCTCGATCCGCAACTCGCCGTCGCCGAAGGCTATATGGATGACGACATCGAGCTTGAGGCCGGCACCACGATTTACGATTTTCTGGCCCTGTTTGCGCGGAATATCGGCACCGGCGAGCTTCCAGGCTGGATGCGGTTCGCCGACAGGTTCCGGTATGTAACGCGGTTCTTACGGCAAATGAACGATCCCCGGCGGGCGAGGCGCAACGTCAGCCGCCATTACGACCTTCCGGGCCCGCTCTACGAGCTGTTTTTGGACAAGGACAAGCAATATTCTTGCGCTTACTTCCCAACGGGAACAGAGACGCTGGACGAGGCTCAGCTCGCAAAGAAAAGGCATATCGCCAAGAAGCTATGCCTTTCCCCCGGCCAAAGCGTGCTGGACATCGGCTGCGGATGGGGCGGGTTATCGCTGTATTTGGCGCGCGAGGCGGGTGCCAAGGTCTTAGGCATCACCCTGAGCGTGGAGCAGGAGCGCTATTCCAAAGCGCGCGCCGAAGCGTTAAGCGAAGGGAACGCCAGCTTCCGCCTTTGCGATTACCGCTCCGTCAATGAGACTTTCGACCGCATCGTTTCGGTTGGCATGTTCGAACACGTCGGCGTGCCGAATTATGGCGCTTTCTTCCGCAAGATGAATAAGTGCTTGAAGGATGACGGCGTGGCACTGCTGCATACCATCGGCCGGCTTTCCGGGCCGGGGTTCACGAACCCCTTTATGGCGAAATATATCTTCCCCGGCGCCTATTCCCCGGCGCTGAGCGAGATCGTGCCGGCGATCGAGAAGTCGGGGCTCATCGTTACCGACATCGAGGTTCTGAGGCTGCACTATGCTGGGACGCTGGCGGCGTGGCGCCGGAATTTCGAAGCTAACTGGGAAAAAGCGGCGAGCTTTATGTCCAGGCGCTTTTGCCGGATGTGGCAGTTCTATCTCGCCGCCTGCGAGGTGGGCTTCCGGTATCAAGACATCGCGGTGTTCCAAATTCAGCTCGCCAAGCGTATCGACGCGGTGCCGCTCACCCGGGATTATATGTATGTGCATAAAGAAAAGGCGGAACGGGCGCTTGGGGCTGCGGTTTGACATCGGTCATGGCGTAAATGCGGGCTTAGGTGTGCTCTGCGGCAAGATCCCGGAAAGGGATTGGCCTCGCTTTTGAGGGAGGATTTAATCATGCCAACAGGTCTTGACGTATTCGACGCAACAGTCCAGCAAACCAATCTTTGGCTCAAGGATTTGATGGTCCGCATCCCGACAACGGACCGGCATTATGCCTATCAGTTGCTCCGGGCCACGCTGCACACCTTCAGGGACCGGATCGGACCTGAGAACGCCGTCCATTTCGGCGCCCAGCTCCCGATGCTGATCCGCGGCTTCTATTACGAGGGCTGGCAGCCCAGCAGGCCGCAAACCAAGACGCGCCACATGGACGATTTTCTGGCGGCCGTCGAGGAGGAGGCAGGCCGCAGCCTGGGAGCCGGGGCGGGCGGCAAGGTCAAGGCGGTTTTCGCGGTCATCGCAGACAAGATCGACGCCCACGAGATCGAGAAGCTGCGCAAAGTCCTGCCCACCGAGCTGAAAGGCCTGCTGCAAGAAGAGTTCTATCTATTCTAGAAGTGCTGGCGCTGCCCGGAGGGTGGAAGGCGCGGCGAGGCAACGATGAGAATAGCGGCTTTTTGTGCAGGTTTGGCCGCGGTGGCGTGGCTGGCCAGTCCATGTCTGGCCCAGAGCGCCGAAACAATCGCCGTGGGACATGAGATCGCTCAGAAATTTTGCGCGCGTTGTCATGCCATCGGTAGGCAGGGCGCGAGCCCGCATCCCAGCGCCACACCCTTCCGGGACATCGTCGCCAAAGGCCATGTTGAGAACTTGGAGGAGGCTCTTGGCGAGGGAATTATCGTGGGCCATCCGGACATGCCCCAATTCCAGTTCGGCCCAAGGGAGGTTGGCGCCCTCATCGCTTATCTTAAGAGCCTGAGCGGGAAAGGGTAAGCGGCGGCCCTCAAGATTTTCCGCATCCAGTACATTCGGGGACGAGAAAACAAGAACAAAAGAACAGGCAAGGAGACCGCAAATGAAGCCCATTCGAACCTACATTCTGATTGCCGATGGGGCGCGCGCCCGTCTTCTTCTATCGGAAGGCCGGTTGAAGCCCTTGGCCGAAGTCCCCGGTTCCGAGCTGTCGCAGGATATCAAGCCCGATCACGAGTTAAGCGCGGAGAGGCCCGGCCGGGTTCACGAGTCGGCCAACGTGGCGCGCCACGCCATCGAGCGCGACGACCTTCACCGCCGCGAAAAAGAGCGTTTCGCTCAGGTCCTCGCCGTCAGCCTCGACCGGCGCCTTGCGCACGGCGAATACGACCGTCTTGTTATCGCAGCGGCCCCGGAAACGCTTGGCGTCATCCGTTCGGCGCTCAGCGAGAAAGTCAAGGCGCTGATCTTTGCTGAGGTGGCCAAGGATTTGACGAAACTGCCCAATCCACAGATCAGGCATCATCTTGGCGATGAATTGCCAATCTAAGGTAAAGACAACGCCTTCGCTCAAGATATTGCCGTCGCTTGATAAATATCATGTGCAGGCGGCAATACCGCTCTTAAATAATTCCACAGCAATATGTTTGACGTTCCGGCTTTCCTAAGGCCAGGCGAACGGGAATCTGTTTGCGAGCCGATTTTGCCAGTGCTATGCTCTCCACCTGTAGAGTTACGGGAGAACTCGATGCACGGAATCCGCACGCGCTGCGACACATGTCAAGTCCGGCAGGAGGGCATTTGTGCAGCTCTAGACGCCGGGGCGCGCGAGCAGCTCTTGCAGATATCGCGGCGTAAGGCACTGCCTCCTCATCATGTCATCTTCCGCGACGGCGATGAGGCCGATCATTATTTCAGTATTACTTCGGGTATTGTTAAGCTGGTAAAGACACTCGCCGACGGCCATCAGCACATCATCGGCCTGATTTATCAGCCCGATTTCATGGGGCAAACGCTAAACCGCCGCCACAGCTATGCTGCCAAATCCGCTACCGAAGTCGAGCTTTGCGTCTATCCTCGGGCCGCGTTCGACGCATTCATGAAATCCCACCCCGAGCTTGAGCGTCAAATATTCGAGATGACAATCCGGGAGCTCGATGTTTGCCGGGACTGGACGCTGCTCTTGGGCCGCAAATGCTCCTTTGAGCGCGTAGCCGGATTCCTCTTGATGATGGCAAGACGGATGCCGAAGGCGGCGGGCCACGACGCTAATTCCGTCCACTTCGAGCTGCCGTTTACCCGGGCGGAAATGGCGGACTATCTGGGCCTTACCCTCGAAACCGTCAGCCGCCAGTTCAGCCGGCTGAAATCCCAGGCGATCATCGCTTTGCCGTCCAGCCGGGATATTACTATTCCGGACATCGAGCTTTTAAGTACCGTCGCTCAGATGGAAAGTTGCTCCAGCGCTTTTGATGAAGGTCAAAGCCGCGCCATTGCTTGAAGAATAACATGCTTTGGCTTTGCCCGGAAATAAGTGCGTCATATGGCGCCGGAATTTTGTTCACCCGCAAGGCACGGAAAGGAGCGCATACCCAAGCGCTCAAGTAGCGCCGTGCGGTAGCGCGTCGCTAAGATGTATGTAACCCTTTCCGGAACGCGGCGGGCGGACAAAAGGACAAGCCAGATGGCGCAGTTATTTTTGGGCAAAGCCTTTAGCAATGGAAGATCGGGAGGGAGCGCCATGCCAATCAAGACAATTCTGGTCTATGCGCCTTCCGGGAAGAACGCCGCGGCCACGCTGGAGCCGGTCCTCAAGATAGCGAGTGCAAGAAACGCCCATGTGATCGGGCTGCATCTCACTCCCGACCTGCCGGTTTACGGGGAGTTTCCAGCGGAAGTCTCCCAGGAAGTCATCGACCGCCTGCAGAAAGCCGGCAACGAGGCTGCCGCAGCCGCCAAGCGCGCTTTCGAGGAGGCTTTTCAAGGCAGCGCAGTCACGCACGAATGGCGTGGCTTCATCGCGTCCTATATAATGGGCGCCGATTTGATCGCACAGCAGGGCCGCAGCGTGGACTTGATCGTGTGCGGCAAACCGGACGAAGAGTTTGCGGATGCCTGGAGCGATTTCGCCGAAACCGCGCTTATGCGATGCGGGCGGCCGGTTTTGATCCTGCCGCCGGACGTGGGAAGCAAGCCGATCGGAACGCGCGCCGTTATTGCCTGGAACGATACGCGCGAGTCGGCAAGGGCCGCCTTCGACTCGCTCGATCTTATCGAGGAGGGGGCGCCGGTGCGGGCGATCACCTTCATCGACAACGAGATCCAGCGCGCCGCTGCGGAAGCCAATGGCACGCCGCTCGTGGCCACTCTCGCCCGGCATGGCGTCCACGCCACTTTCGAGGCCTGTTACGCGGCCACCGGTGCTACGGGCGAGACTATTCTTGCCAAGCTCGTGGACGAAGGCTGCGATTTGTTAATAATGGGGGGGTATAGCCGTTCGCGGTTCCGCGAGATGCTCTTCGGCGGGGTTAGCCGCGACATTTTGCGGGATACTTGTGTCCCAACGCTTGTCTCGCACTAGTTTGGCTTACGTCTCGCAATTGCCTCCGCGAGGACAGCCACGAGGGATAAAGGCAATTGCGAGACGCCAAACTAGGCGGAATAGGGAGTGCCCTCCATGACATTAAGAAAAATCAGGCTAGAATTGGCGAGGGACCGGGAACATCCGGAAGGCAGCAGCCGGCACGGTTACGAGTTCGTAGGGCCGCTCGACGAGCAAGGCCATCTCGACGCGGTAGCTTGGAAGAAACATCGCGAGCGCTGCCGCGTGAAGCGTTTCTGGCTGAACGAAGCCGACGAGATGGGCCACCTGGTCAGGAAGCCGGGCGGTCAATGGGCCTTCCACTACGACATCCATGGCGACGCGGACGACGACGAAGGCGGCTACCGGTTCGGCGATCACAAATTCGCGGTAGGCGAATATGTTTCGATCCGCGAGCACGACGACGAGGCAATGCGCACCTTCCGCGTGGTGCGCGTCGAATCGCTGCCGGCAGGGTGAACCCTTCGGCAAGCGGCTCCCCTTTTCACTCATGCAACTCATACCCGTGACAACGCCCGTCAGCGCGAGCGGCGGGCGCCCAAAAACGGGCACTGCGTTTGCGGCTTCTGGATTGCTTCGGGTCTTCGCCCCTAGGAAGAAACAGTGCGGGAAGACCCCCTCACTCTGTCTCTCTCCCAGCAAGCTCGCCTTGGCGAGCTTGCAACTCAGCGTGGCCGCATCCGCAAGCGGATGCGGCAGCAACAGATGCCAGCTCGCCAAGGCGAGCAGGCGCGGAGAAGGACAGGATGAGGGGGGGACTTGGCCTCAGATTCCGTTTCATCCAGCAGGGCCGGCCCGCGGGCCGGTGCAGAACTCGCAATGACGGCGAGCGGTCGGAACTTATGGCGGTCGCTATCAGTGCGCGGCCGGCTGCTCGCCCTGGCGCGGTTCCTCGCTCGCGCGAGACGCCCGGCCTTCCTTGGACCGGCCGCCTTTGCCCATTTCCTTCGCCTCCTCCATGAGGCGGTTGGCGGTGCGCTCGCCTGCCTTTCCGGCTTCGCCCATCGCCTCTTCCATTTCCTTTCCTGCCTCTTGAGCCAGCCCGCTCAGTTGCTGAACGCTCTCCTGATAGTGGCCCAGCGTCCGCTGCACGAAATCCGATTGCGCGTCCGCGAAGCGCTTTGGAAGCTCCGTATATTGGGTAAGATGCTTGCCCCAGAACTCAAGCCATGCCCGGTTCATCGACATTGTGTAATGACAGGCCGTGCTTGCCATGCGCGCCGTGTTCTCTGCCGCGACGCGCTGGGCATCCAGAAGCGCGCCCGCATCCGGCATCTGCGCGCCCATGCCGTTAAGCCCGAAAGTTTCCCGATTACTTGCCATGAGATTATCTCCGTGGGTTTTGCAGCCAACAGGAATGCCCGCAGAGTTGTTCCCAGGCTGTGCGCTCAGGTGTAGAATAAGTAAAATAGTTGCGAGGATAGAAGCGCTTATAAGGCGAGACCGCCAGCGCCAGCGCCCGGTGCAGCCGCCAAGCGGGGGAGTACGTATGCCAGCATCGAGCCGGAAGTCGAAGGCAAGCGCGTGGTTTTCCGCGCTTCGGGATGACATCTGCGCAGGCTTCGAGCGCATCGAGGATGAGTTCATCGCTGGGCCGATGGCCGACGGGCCGGCAGGCAGGTTCGAGAGGAGGCCCTGGCAGCGGACGGACCACGGCGGCGGGGAGGGCGGCGGCGGCACCATGGCCATGATGGCCGGCCGCGTGTTCGAGAAAGTTGGCGTGCACATTTCGGCCGTCCACGGCGAGTTCGCGCCCGAATTCCGCCAGCAAATTCCAGGCGCGGAGGAAAATCCGGCGTTCTGGGCCTCCGGCATTTCGCTGATCGCCCACCCGCGGAACCCCAATGTGCCCGCCGCTCACATGAACACACGGTTCATCGTGACCTCGAAATGGTGGTTCGGCGGCGGCTGCGACCTGACGCCCGTGCTTGAGAGGCGGCGCACGCAGGAGGATGAGGACAGCGCCGATTTTCACGCCGCCATGAAAGCGGCCTGCGGCAAGCACGCGGCCGGCGATTACGCCAAATACAAGCAATGGTGCGACGAGTATTTCTGGCTCAAACACCGGAACGAGCCGCGCGGCATCGGCGGCATCTTCTTCGACTATCGCAATTCGGGCGACTGGGAGGCCGATTTCGCCTTCGTGCAGGACGTTGGCCGCGCCTTCCTCGATATTTACCCGAAGCTCGTCCGGCGTAACATGAACACGCCCTGGACCGAAGCGGAGCGCGAGGAGCAGCTTGTGCGCCGTGGCCGCTATGTGGAGTTCAACCTGCTTTACGACCGCGGCACCATCTTCGGCCTGAAGACGGGCGGCAATGTGGATTCCATCCTCTCCTCCATGCCGCCCGTGGTGAAATGGCCTTAAGCGCCGCTCCCTCACCCGGGCCCGTTTACATTGAGGTATTATAACACCGCTTTTTTACGCCACTGATTCCACAGCATAATTTTCGGCAAATCCGCTTTTTGCGCGGTTGACAGCGCTCCGCACTTCGCGTATTTCTTTCGCAAATGGGCCGCACGGCCCTTTTTTCATTGGAGCGGCCCGGCCGCTTCGCAACGGACTTGAGCTATGAAAACCTATTCCGCAAAACCGTCAGAGATTCAGAAGAAGTGGCTTCTGATCGATGCCGAGGGCCTCATCGTCGGGCGCGTGGCAACGATCATCGCCAACCGCCTGCGCGGCAAGCATAAGCCCACCTTTACGCCGCATATGGACGACGGCGACTACGTGATCGTCATCAACGCGAAGAAGATCGTCTTCACCGGCAACAAGACGCAAGACAAGGTCTACTACCGCCATACGAACCATCCCGGCGGCATCAAGGAGCGGCGTCCGTTCGAGGTGCTCGGCGGCAAGTTCCCGGAGCGCGTCTTGATGAAAGCGGTGGAACGCATGGTGCCGCGCGGGCCGCTGGGCCGCAAGCAGATGACGCATCTGCTGATCTATGGCGGGCCTGAGCATCCGCATGCCGGGCAAAGCCCCGAACCTCTCGATATCCGTGCCATGAATCCCAAGAATGCAGTGAGGGCGCGCTAATGACTGAGACAACGAAGTCTTTTGCCGGCCTTGAAAAGAGCGCCAGCGCCCCTGCGCCCGCAGCAGAGGACCGGTCGCGTCCGGTGCACGTCCAAAAGCTCGACCAGCATGGGCGCGCTTACGCCACGGGCAAGCGCAAGAACGCCGTCGCGCGCGTCTGGGTGAAGCCGGGCGTGGGCAAGATCACCATCAACGACCGCGATCACGAAACCTATTTCGCGCGGCCAGTGCTGCAGATGATCCTGAAGCAGCCGCTCATCACGGCGAACCGCGCCACGCAATACGATATCGTCGCCACCGTGTCTGGCGGCGGCCTTTCCGGCCAGGCGGGCGCCGTGCGCCATGGGCTTTCCAAGGCGCTCACCTACTACGAGCCGGAATTGCGCCCCGTGCTCAAGAAGGAGGGCTTCCTCACCCGCGATCCGCGCGTCGTCGAACGTAAGAAATACGGCAAGGCGAAAGCCCGCCGCAGCTTCCAGTTCTCGAAACGCTAAAGGCGCGCCGCTGCGGCTTTGCCGCCTCGCGATCCCGCTATGTGGAGCCTTTGGAAGACGCACGGCCGTCATGACGCTTGGTTGTGCCATGATCGGGGAGCTTCCGCCCCTCACCCCAGCCCTCTCCCCATGGGAGAGGGAGTCCGCTCGCAGCCGTTGTTCGGGCGTCCCCTCTCCCATGGGGAGAGGGGCAGGGTGAGGGGAGAGTCGCCAGTTCGTTACGCCATCCGGCGTCTAAGTTAGCGCGCATGCGCCTTCGCGGGGGCGAAGCTGCGGCGGATTTGAAACCCGGAGACAAACGCATGTCCGCGCAGGCGAAGGTCAAAATCGGCGTCATTGGCGCCAGCGGTTACACGGGCGCCGATCTCATCCGTTTGGCTGCTTGCCATCCGCACATCGAGATCGGCGTGCTGGCGGCCAACACGCATGCCGGAAAAGCTCTCGGCGATGTTTTCCCCCATCTCGGCTTCATCGATGCCCCGGCACTGGTGAAGTCCGGGGATGCGGATTGGAGCGCATGTAGCGCGGTGTTCTGCGGTTTGCCGCACGGCACGGCGCAAGACATCGTCGCGACGCTGCCTGAAAGCGTCAAAGTAATCGATATGTCTGCGGATTTCCGTCTGCGGGACACCGGGACTTACGCCAAGTGGTACGGGCGCGAGCACGCGGCGGCGCATCTTCTCAAAGACGCGGTCTATGGGCTCACCGAGTTCTACGGCGAGGCCATCGCGAAAGCGCGGCTCGTCGCATGTCCCGGCTGCTATCCGACGGCGGCGCTTTTGGCGCTCCTGCCGCTGGTTCATGCGAAGCTCATCGACGCGTCGGATATCGTTATCGACGCCAAGTCGGGCGTCTCTGGCGCGGGGCGCTCGCTCAAGCAGAACATCCTGTTTTCGGAGGCCGGCGAAGGCTTGTCGCCTTACGCCATCGCGAGCCACCGGCACGCGCCCGAGATCGAGCAGGAAATCTCCGCCGCGGCCGGCCAAGACGTGCTTGTGAACTTCACGCCGCACCTTGTGCCGATGAGCCGCGGCGAGTTGGTCACGGCTTATGTGCGCCTCGCCGCCGGACACCGGGCGGCTGACCTCACGGCGGCGCTTGAGGCGAAGTACCGGGCGGCCCGCTTCGTTAAACTCGCCGCAAAGGGCACGCTGCCCTCGACGCAATTCGTGCGCGGCTCCAACTATTGCATGATTGGCGTGTACGGGGATCGCATTCCGGGACGCGCCATCGTGGTTTCTGCCATCGACAATCTCGTCAAGGGCTCGGCCGGTCAGGCAATCCAAAACTTCAATCTGATGTACGGCTTCCCGGAAAGCGCGGGGCTCGAACAATTGCCGCTATTCCCATAGGGAGCGCCGGGATACATCGGTGGTAATGGCAGCCGCTATCCCAGCTTCAACCACCCGTGCATGGAAACCACATCGTACGGAAAATTAAATCGAATATGGAAATGCCATAATCGCCTTTACGGCGTTATGGTATGAGCGGCTATTGCTAGAATCAACCGCCGCGCTCAAGGCTTGCCAGCCGGGAGGACTTTGTGATCCGCAATATTCTTATCGCCCTTTTGGCCGTCATAGCGATCATGTACGGATATGGGTATTATCACCTCACCGCGGAACTGGAGAAACAGGGCCTAGTCCTAACGGATACACGCGACAAGGCTGCGAAAGATCTGCAAGCTGCGAACGAAAAGTTTGCGAATGAGGAGCGGGCGCGGCAAGTGGCCGAGAAGGACGCGAAATCCGCCTCCGGAAAATTGGCCGACGAGCAAGGTCTGCGCGACAAGGCTGAACAGGCGCTCAAGTCTGCGAACGATCGCCTAGCCGAAATTCAGAACGCGCTTGCGAATGTGCAGCAAGCCGCCCGCGATGCCAAGGAAGCTCAGGCAAGAGCGGAGAAGGAGAGAGATGGCGCTGCGCAGGCTGCGAAGGAGGCACAAGACGCGCTCGCAAAAGAACGGGATGCGCTCCGCGATCGCCACGGGCCGAAGCCGGCTGGAGGCTAACCAGTACACCCCGCCGGAAGGTCTGACGCGCAACGCCGTCATCGCGAGGCGCTTTAGCGCCGTGGCGATCCAGACTGATGCAGGCCACTAGCCCAGGGCGAAGGCTCATTCTGCCCGATGACCGGCTATTCGAGGCGGTTTTTTGATTAAAAGGCAACTATAACTGATGCTTGCTTGCATCAGTGCCGCAATCAGCATTGAAAACTGTCTGAAAACTTGTGCGCAGGACTTTACGAAAAGGCAATGTTCGCGCATAATCCCGCCCAACCGGGCAAACTATCGGACCCCGTGGAACTACGCGTTGCAGAATCTGCCGTGAGAGCGGTCACAGTACGCATGTCCTCCCCCCGATACCTGTCTTGCCTGTAAAAGTCAAAACATGGTCTATCGGACCATGTTTTTTCGTTGGGGAAGAGGAGTGAATATCCCATGCGCCAGACCGGCACGGTTAAATTTTTCAACCAAGCCAAAGGCTTCGGCTTCATAACACCGGACGAAGGCGGTAAGGATGTGTTTGTGCACATCTCGGCCGTGGAGCGTTCTGGGGTCGGGATGCTCGACGAAGGCATGCGCGTATCCTACGAGACGCAGCCCGATCCGAAGGGCAAGGGTCCGAAGGCCGTAAATCTTGAGCGCGCGGACTAATATAGTAGCATCCGGCGGATCCCGGCCTGGCGGGCCATATTCGCAGCTAACATCGGAAGATCCGCTTGCTTCGGAGCGCAACTCTCCTTAATTGCGGCTTATGCGCTTCCTGGATCAAGCTAAGGTTTACATTCGCTCGGGAGACGGCGGAAATGGCTGCCTCTCCTTCCGGCGTGAGAAGTTTATTGAATTCGGCGGACCCGACGGCGGCGACGGCGGCCGGGGCGGGAGCGTCTGGGCAGAGTGCGTCGAAAACCACAACACGCTGATCGATTTCCGCTACCAGCAGCATCACACGGCTGGCAACGGCAAGCACGGCATGGGTGCAAATAGATCGGGCCCAGCGGGCAGCGACGCCGTGCTCAAAGTGCCCCCCGGCACGCAAATATTCGCGGAAGACAACGAGACGCTTCTGGCGGACTTGGTGCATCCAGGCGAGCGCGCGTTAATCGCGGAGGGCGGCAACGGCGGCTTCGGCAATGCCCGTTTCAAGTCCTCCACCAATCGCGCCCCGCGCCGCGTGAACCCCGGCCAGCCGGGCGTGGAAATGACGATCTGGCTGCGTCTCAAGCTCATCGCGGACGCGGGCATCGTCGGGCTTCCCAATGCCGGCAAATCCACCTTCCTCGCGACGGTAAGCGCGGCCAAGCCGAAAATCGGCGATTATCCATTCACGACGCTGCACCCCAATCTCGGCGTGATCAAAGCCGGCGATATGGACTTCGTGCTGGCTGACATTCCGGGGCTCATCGAAGGCGCGCACGAAGGCGCTGGGCTCGGCGACCGCTTCCTGGGGCATGTGGAGCGCTGCCGCGTGCTCTTGCACCTCGTGGACGTGACCGAGCCGGACGTCGTGGCGGCCTACCGGACCATCCGGGGTGAGCTTAGGGCTTACGGCTCGGGGCTCGCCCGCAAACGCGAAATCGTGGCGCTCTCCAAATGCGATGCGGTGACGCCGGAGGTGGCGGCGGAAAAAGCGGCCGAACTGCAGCGCGCGGCGCGGAAGAAGCCGCTTCTCTTATCCGCCGTGTCCGGTGCGGGGGTTCGCGAGGTGCTTTTGAAGCTCGGAAAAATCGTGCATCAGCCAAAGGAGGAGCCGGAAAAGCCCACCACTTCCTGGGAGCCGGAGCTGGCAGGGTGAAGCCCGCGGGCGCACGGCTATGACGATAGAGGAATATAACGAGTTCTGCCGCGCGCTTCCCGCCGCTACCTATGTAGTCCAATGGGGCGGATCGCACGTCTGGAAAGTGGGCGGCAAGGTGTTCGCCATTGGCGGCTGGGACGAGGCCGGGATGAGCGTTACCTTCAAAGTGAGCGGCATCTCCTTCGAAATACTCAAGGAGCAGCCGGGCTTGCGGCCCGCGCCCTATCTTGCTTCCCGCGGCATGACCTGGATTTAGCATTACGCCAAACCTGGATTACCGGATGAGGAGCTGAGAGAGTACATCCGCCAATCGCATCTGATCGTTTCCCGCGGCCTGTCAAAAAAGAAGCAGGCCGAGCTCGGGCTCACCGTAGGCCCGGTGTCTTTGGAATGTTAGAACCTATCCGCTTTTGACGGAATCGAAAGCGGATACGCTCTTGAGCCATCGGCTCAACTTCCGCTTCCGTGTCCCAAATCGCCGCAAATCGTACCGGACGCCAACTCCTCGCTTTTGGGCGGAAATGGGGCGCATCTTCCCCATTGCGGCCACATTGGAAAACTAGTTAGCCCTCATCGAATTGGAGGGCATAGCGATGTTCAGTGTCCGGCGCGGGCTGCTCGCGGTTGCAATTGCGGTTGCATATCTGTTGGTTGGGGCGGGGCCGGACGCGCAAGCCCAGCAAGGCGGCGGCGCCGCGGCAGCCGGGGCCTTTTTCGACATGATGGCGCGGATGCGCGGCCAAGGAGGATATTCTCCGGCCTGCCATAGCCCGGAACCCCTTGGTCAAGGCCCGGGCACGCAGGGCCTGCTCATCCAGGCGGGCTTCTTTGGCGGAGGCTCTGAAGCGGAGAACCCCCAAGCCATGTGGCAGCAGGAGCAACGGGATTTAAAGGAAGGCAGGCTTCGCGAGGCCATCGCCCTTGCTGAGCGGCTGCTGGTCATTGTCAGGAGCCGCCTGGGCGAAAACAATCCGGACACTTACCGTATGCTCGGCAATCTGGCGATGTTGTATGCGACCGTGAGCCGCTTCTCCGAGGCCGAGACAATGCACGCGCGCGCCATTCACGGGCTGGAAACGACCCTGGGCGCGAACCACCCCAACACGCGGCTGGAGTTGGGAAACCTCGCCTGGCTTTATAACGAGACGGGCCGCTACCGCGAAGCCGAGGCTACTTACAAGCGCGCGCTGGCGGGAGCGGAGAGCGTGACGGCCGCCAAAGACGAGTTCACGCTGCGATCGTATTTCGGCTTGGGGACGGTGTACGCCCGTCAAGGCCGCTACCGGGAGGCGGAGGATTTGATAAAGCAAGCGCTGCTGACGAGCGAACGGGCGCTGGGCAAGGAGCACAGTGCGACGATCGATGCCGTCAACGGCCTTCAGGTGGTTTACGAGTATGAAGGCCGCTTCGATGAGTCCCAGGCGCTCCTGCTTCGCGCGCTCGCCGCGAGCGAGCGGGTCCGGGGCAAGAACCATCCCGCGACGGTTCTGCTCGTCTACAATCTCTCCCTTCACTATTTCCATCGGGGCAAGTACGATCTCGCCGAGCCTCACGCCAAGCGTGCGCTGGCGGCGATCGAGCGGATTTTGGGCAAGGACGATTACAGATACGCCAATGCCCTCGAAAATCTGGCCTTGCTGTACGTTAAGACGGGCCGTCTCAAGGAGGCCGAGCCGCTTCATTTGCAGGCGCTGGAAATCGCCGGGCGCGTTATCGGCAAGGACACTTACATAACCCTCTCGATTGTGAACCAATTGGCGGAAAACTATATGCAACAGGGCCGTTTCGCCGAGGCGGACACTCTGTTTCAGCGTGTCCGCCTCAGCGAAACGGCGCGCATGGTGGGCATGGAGCATCCCGGAGCGATCGACAACCTTGGCGATCTGGGGGAGCTGAATTTCGCTCAGGGCAACAACCGCCAGGCGGTGGAATACTGGCGGCGCAGCACCGGCGCCGCGATCCAGCGTACCGAGAGGCGCGCGGATAACACGGGGCAGGCCCTGACGGGCAATAGCAGAACCGAGACACAGCGCGTATCCCGCCAGTTCCAGGGGCTCGTCAAGGCAGCCTATCGCCTGACATCCGAAGGCAAGGAGCCCGATGCCGCCCTCGCCGGCGAAATGTTCCAAACGGCGCAATGGGCAATTCGCTCCGAGGCGGCGCAATCCCTGGCGCAGATGGCGGCGCGCGGTGCCGCTGGCAATCAGACGCTCGCCAATCTGGTCCGCGATCGCCAAGACCTGATGACAAAGTGGCTCGCGCACGACAAGCAGCGCAACGAGGCGCTGAGCCAGCCGCCCGCGCAGCGCAACTCCCAGGGGGAAGCTGAGAACCAGGCGGCGCTGACCGCGCTTGGCAAGCGCATCGCCGATATCGACAGGCGTCTCGCGCAGGAGTACCCGGACTATTCGTCGCTGGCCAACCCCATGCCGCTGACCGTGGAGGAGGTGCAGGCTCAGCTCGGTCCGGACGAGGCGCTGATGTTTTTCTTCGATACGCAGGAGCTGAAGCCGGCGCCGGAGGAAACGTTCGTCTGGGCCATAACCCGCAACGAGGCGCGCTGGGTGCGCGCCGGGCTGGGCACGGCGGCGATTGCCCGCGAGGTGCAGGCGTTGCGCTGCGGGCTCGACGCGGCGGCGTGGAGCACGGCGGACTGCGCCGGCCTGACCGGCCAAACCTATAATCCGTCGGACGAACTGGGCATCTTCGCGCTGCCCTTCGACCAGCCCCGCGCGCACCGGCTCTACAAGACGCTGTTCGGTCAGGTGGAAGACGTCGTCAAAGGCAAGCAGTTGCAGATTGTGCCGTCGGGCGCGCTGACGCAACTGCCGTTCCAGGTGCTCTTGACGGCAGCGCCCAGCAGCGCCGATCACAGAAGCGCGGCATGGCTCATTCGCGAGCATGCGCTGACCGTGCTGCCGGCGGTCTCCTCGCTCAAGGCGCTGCGCCGCCTGGCACAGGCGAGCGCCGCCACCAAGCCGATGATCGGCTTCGGCAATCCGCTGCTCGAAGGCGATAAGAACGATCCATCAGACCGCGACGCGGCCGCGCGTGCCCTCAACTCCCAAGCCTGCTCGCCTCAACTCCTTGCCGATTACGGCCTGGATTTGGGCGGGGGTCCGGTCCGTAGTGCCACCGCGGTCCGGGGTGTCCGGCCCGTCTCCATGAGGCGCGGGGTGGCGGACACGCAGCAAATTCGCTACGCGCCGCCGCTGCCCGAGACGTCGGGCGAGCTTTGCGCCGTCGCCCGCGATCTTGGCGCCGATCCGTCTGAAATACGGCTTGGCGCGAGGGCAACGGAAACCGAGGTGAAGCGCCTCAGCGCCAGCGGGGAGCTTGCGCAATACCGCGTCGTGCATTTCGCCACCCACGGGGCGCTTGCGGGCGATGTCGCGGGCAGCAGCGAGCCGGGCCTGATCCTGACGCCGCCCAGCGTACCGGGCGCGGAGGATGACGGCTACCTCACCGCTTCGGAGGTTGCCACGCTGAAGCTCGATGCCGATTGGGTGATCCTGTCCGCTTGCAACACGGCAGCGGGCGGGGCCAAGGATGCGGAGGCCCTTTCCGGGCTTGCGCGCGCGTTCATCTACGCTCAGGCGAGGGCGCTGCTCGTCTCGCATTGGTCGGTGAACTCCGGCGCAACCGTGAAGTTAGTCACCGGCGCCATAAGCCGCCTTGGCGGATCGCGCGGCGTCGGGCGGGCCGAAGCCATGCGCGAATCCATGCTCGCGCTCATCGATAAGGGCCAGCCGTATGAGGCGCATCCGGCCTACTGGGCGCCGTTCGTGGTGGTGGGCGAAGGCGGTGCCGGGAGATAAGCTAATTCCGCATCTGCCCGGAAAAAGCGGTCGGATTCCGATCTAGACCAGTCAAGGCGGCAATGGCTCAAGGGCGGACCGCATTCGGATCCCGAAGCCGCGTTGGCGCGTAAGGGATCGCGAAAAACCCGGCACGTCTGCATGCGACCCGTAGCAGGCCTGCTGGGCATTCGTTGGGCAAGCCAGAAATGTTTGCTTAGCTGGAGGCCACTTCGGTGGAGTAGGCTCGGCAGGATAGCAATCCTGTAGCGCCGTACCATGGTTACTTTTGGGTTGGTTAATGAGCACCCGCCATATTTTCCGCCGCCGTCTTTCTGCGAATCTTTTGCCGCTTTAGGTCGAATTCTGCGACTCCAAAATACCCGTTAATATTAGATTATTGCGCGGGTTAACCACAAATCCCAATCTGTGGTTGCGTAATTAGTTAACAGCAAGCATAGGTTACCGGCGTAATTTCAATGGCTTATTCATCTGTATACGGCTTTCGCTCTCCCGGAAGGGCTTTTTCTTCGCAGCGTGCGAGGGGAGGAAGAAAGTCAAGCCTGCGCGATGGTATCAGCAGAAGACATAGGTTTGCGGATATTTAAAAAATGCCCCTGCCACAGTAAGCAGGGAAGACTATTTGCGAAGGAATACCGGCGCCGCTGGCTTTAAGGGCCAGGGCGAGCCGGGCAGGGCAAATAGAGGGTTGCCTCTTGCAAGTGTTTGCTTGGGCGCAGCCGCTTCGTTTCTTCCTCCAGGCGCTTGCCGGGAATGGCGGAAAACCTCATCCGGTTCGCAAAGCGATTGCCCTGCGCGGCGTTAGCACATCGGTAAGGAGCTATGGGCCACCATTGCGCCGTAGGAAGGCGCGGGCGCACTCGGGAGGCTTGCCATGGCGTTATTTGCAGGATTGAGAGCGGGGCAGGGCGGCTGCCGGGAGGCGGGGCGCCCGGCCGGGGAGCGCTGGCCGGTGCAGCTTCCGGGGAACGTCCCTTGCGCCAAAAGGTAAACGCGTGGCGCGGCCCTCAGCCGCCGGAAAACGCAGGACTTGGGAGACCCCCCCTATCGGGCATGGCTAACAAACCGCTAAAAATCTATGGCGGTCACCCATTGCGGCCTCCGCTACGCGGGCAGAGCCGAGGCCGGCATAGGCGTGAACCCTGGCAGCGCCTCGATACGGGCGAGCCATGCGCGAATATGCGGGTAAGGTTCCAGCGAAATACCGCCCTCCGGCGCACGCGCAACGTAGGAATAGCAAGCCAGATCGGCGATGGTCGCCGTGTCATGCGCGAGAAAGCCCCGGTCCGCCAGGTGCGCGTCCATAAAAGGCAGCACGCGCGCGGCGATTTTTTGCGCCGCGGCGAGGTCGCCTGGCCGCGAAAGGATGCATATCGCCCTCGCTATGGCCGGCCCGAACCGTATTTCGCCTGCGGCCAGCGATAGCCAGCGCTGGATGCGGGCGGCAATTACCGGATCGTCGGGGTACCACGCGCGGGCGGTGTCGTAGCGCGTGGCAAGATAGACCAGGATCGCGTTGGAATCCGGCAGGACCAGATCGCCATCCGTCAGCACTGGTATCTGGCCCAGCGGGTTTAGCGCGAGCAAACGGGGAGAGCCGAAGTCCGCGCGTGACACGGTCTCGTAATGGAACGGCAGATTGAGCATACGCAGCAGCAGTTCAACCCGGTGGCAGTGGCCCGACAGGTGCAATCCGTAAAGTGCGATCGAGGGGTTCGGCATGACGCTCTCCTTGTTTCGAGCCATTGCAGCGGCTATTGACGCGCCTACTGATGACGAGGCGGGGCGGCGAAAAAACGGCGCCCGCAGGCGCCGTAGGTCCCTCCTCTGGCAAGGTTGAAGCTACTTGAGCGGCGGCGGCGGCGCGTTGAAGTAATAGTTCACGCCCACTCGGACGGTGTTGAACGCCACGTCATCGTTTTTGCCGCTGAGATATGAACATTTCCCAGGGCCGACAGTGACAGAACAACTTTTTACCGGAGTTCCGCTGCCGTTGCGATAGGCGGTCTCAGTCTGGTCCGTCGTGAGCGAGCCGAGATCGATGTACTGATATTCACCTTTCAGAGACCAGGATGGGCTGATCTTATATTCGATGCCGGCGCCCGCGACCCAGCCAATTTGGGTGGTGGAGCTAGAAGCATTGCCGGCAAGAGGGCCAACTATAGTGGTAATGCTGGGGGGGGGGGCTGACGTATAAAGCGCTGCTGTTGTCGGTATATCCGAGCCTAGAGCTAACGCCGCCATAGGCCATGCCACCGGTGGCATAAAGCAGCGTGCCGCCCCATGAGTAGCCAAGCCTGCCGCGTACGGTGCCGAACCAGTCAACACTTAGGTCGCTTTTCGCCGCACATGCCCCAAGATTAGTCATCAAGCCGCTAGTCACGTGTGTGACTCCGCAAATTTTGGAGGCGTCAGGCAGTGGATTGAATATAGCCGTCCCGCCGCTTCCCTGAATATCGGAGCCCTGAATATCGGTCTCGAAGCCAGCGACCCAGGAGCCGAATTGGAAATTGTACCCCAACTGGCCGCCGCCAAATCCTCCAGCTATAGTATCGGTGCCGCTGAGGCGAGAGTAGGGGGTAGTAACGCCGGCGGATACCTTGGAGACATCCTCGATGAACCCCAATCCGCTCTCGCCGGCATAGCCACCGTTGGCGCCGACATAAAAGCCGGCCCATGTGGGCGGCAAGATCACCGTCGCGTAGGGCGCCGATGGCGTATAGATATCGGCTGCGAAGGCCGATGACACAAGTGCAACGCTGCTTGCTACACTCAACAATACTCTGCGATACATGATACTCCCCGTGAAAACATCGGAAA
The DNA here is from genome assembly GCA_963785355.1 of uncultured Alphaproteobacteria bacterium. Taxonomy (GTDB): domain Bacteria; phylum Pseudomonadota; class Alphaproteobacteria; order Rhizobiales; family Rhodomicrobiaceae; genus Rhodomicrobium. The sequence goes on along the minus strand of CAWAVJ010000044.1, from coordinate 69,403 downwards.
CTGGCCACCCGGGGCAGAGTATGAGCAGCTTACCTACGGTTGTACACGAACGCAGAAAGCCCTCAGGTTGCAAAATGGACCTCTCATCGCCGGACGAGAGCTGGAATCGATTTTGCAGTAAATATTTGCTTACGGCCGCAACGCAAATGCGGCGCCGCACAGCGAAAAACCGCCGGCCTGCGCCGCAAAGTCAGTTGTCATGGCCCGGGGTCGAGCCTGGCCATGACAGCGGTATGAGAACAACCGGAAGGCTCACTTTAGCGGCACGTATGCGGGGACGAAGTGGTAGTTTATACCGACGCGGATCGTGTTGAAGGAGTGAAAGGAGTCGAGCTCCGATCTAGTGCACCAGCATGGGTCCGCTAGCTTGAGCGTTGACGGGCCGAGGTCCATGTATTGATACTCAACCTTGGCGGACCATGCGGGGCCGAAGCCATATTCCACGCCTGCGCCCAAAACATAGCCGGCGTACACGTCGTCGCGGCTGGTCGATTCGACAAGTTGTGCTTATAAACAAAGTCGAAGTTCTGGCCCAAGCTATCCTGGATGCCCCCAAAGGCAACACCGCCTGTCATATAGACGAGCCAATTCTGTAAGGAATGAGCCCTAAGCGGCCGCGAAAGGTTCCAAACCAGTCGAGTTCGGCGATAGAGTGCGGAGTCCAAATCCAAGCGGTCGGGAACAGCAGTCGCGGAGTCGTTTATGCCTGCGCCCTGAATGTCGGCTTCAAGGCCGTAAACCAAGCGGTCCCGCTGCAAATTGAAACCGATCTGGCCGCCGCCAAACCCGCCCTCCAAGGACTTCTGGGCTCTATTTTCCCATCCGCACCAGGATCCATCGCAATTGAATGCCTCCACGGGGGAAACGCTTACGCCGCCCTCATTCCAGGCATAGCCTCCGTTCACGCCTACGTAAAAGCCGGCCCAATTATAGGGCGGCGGTGTATACACCGTTTCTTTCGCACCGCCCAAATCGGCGGCCTGTGCTGACGCGATCATGGCCATGGCGCTCACGGCCCCTAGAAGTAAACTGCGTTTCATTGGTCAAATCCCCCGAAATTCTTGCAACCGGCCGGGCGCGCGGTCTTACTCAACCAGAGGTGGAGAGATTCGGGGCGCCGCTACACCAACCCAGCGCGGCCGCAAAGTTGAAACAAAGATGTTTTCCTGAGGTGGTGCAAAATAGCAACGGTAACGGTGCTATCGTCATTGTGAGCGTGAAGCAACCAGGGTTAAGCACGATGGCCGATCGCTGCGCACCGCCTCGCGAGCGGCGCATCGTCAAACGCGGCACAAACAAAAACGGCGCCCGGAGGCGCCGCTTTTTAAGCTGGATGAGCCCGAGACTACTTCAGGGGCTCGTAGCTCGGCGCGATGTGGTAGTTCAGGCCGACGCGAACCGTATGGTAAGCGTCGTCATTGACCGTGGCGCCAGGTACGTTCGAGAAGCCAACCCCACCGAACGTGGGATCGTTCTTACCGAGGTTGATGTATTGATATTCACCCTTAACCGACCAAGCTCCGCCGATCTTGTATTCGACGCCGCCGCCAAGCACATAGCCAACGGCCGTCTTGTCGATGCTGTAGTTGTCGCCGGTAGCGGCCTGGACGGCGCTGTTCTTGACTTCGCCATAAGCCAAACCGCCGGTGGCATAAACGAGAGTGCGATCGAACGGCATAGCCGAGGCGGCCACGAACCGTACCGAAATAATCGAGCTCGCGATTTGAACTGGTCGAGGCCAGCGTCGCTTCCCGAAGCGCTGATGCCAGCACCTTGAATGTCGGCCTCGATGCCGAACACAATGCGGTCGCGTTGCACGTTGTAGCCGATTTGGGCGCCGCCAAAGCCGCCGTCAGGAGCCAAGCCGCCAAAGGGCGCTGCCTCCATTGCGAGCTGATTGCTCGTGTCGCTCCAGGCATAGCCGCCGTTGACGCCGACGTAGATGCCCGTCCAGGTCGCTACCGGAGCGTCCTTGTAGCCGCCGGCCGCCCTGGAACGTACATGTCAGCTGCGTTCGCTGCTGCCGTCAACGCGATCACGCTCGCGGCGGTCAGAATAACTCGTTGAAGCATAATGGTATGTCCCTCTTGTGCGCAGAAAATTAAGATCACCAGTCCTCAACTCTAATTAACGGAGGTGGAAGAGCGACGAAACCAACCGCCGGTTGAGCCCGCGTCGAGTCTTCGCCTGTTGCGAATCGCAACGATGAAGCTACGACCGCCAAACAGAAACGGCGCCCGGAGGCGCCGCTTCTGAAGCTCGATGTGCTGGAGACTACTTCAACGGCTCGAAGATGCTGCCAACGAAGTAGTTCACGCCGACGCGGAACGTGTCGATCGCGGCGTTCGAACCGACCGCAGGTAATTCGTTATTTCCATGTACTGATACTCAGCCCTTCATCGACCAAGACGGAGTGAATTTGTACTCGACGCCGCCGCCAGCTACCCAGCCGTCGCTGTTCGACGCGCCGTCACCTGAAAGTCCGCCATAGGCAAGCCGCCCGTGCCGTAAACCAGAGTGCGGTCGAAGGCATAGCCTACGCGGCCGCGAACCGTGCCGAAATAGTCGAGAGTGGCGCTCGCCGCTCCCCGTAATACTGGAGCCCTGATGTCGGTTTCAGCGCCGAATACGATTTTGCCGCGCTGGAAGTTGTAGCCGATCTGGCCGCCGCCGAAACCGCCATTGATGCTGCTGTCGTTATCGGCCCAGCCGTAGCCGCCGTTCGCACCGAAATACAGGCCGCTCCAGTTCACTGCCAACGAACGGCGTGTCCTTATAGCCGCCTTCGGCGGGACGATACATGTCTGCCGCGTTTGCGGCTGCCGTCAGTGCGATCGCGCTCGCGGTGGTAAGAATGAGTACGATGAAAGCATGATGACACCCTCCGTGATTACAAATGCCTTCCCACATGGGAGCACTAACTACAGAAGGAGACGGGCGCGATAAGCAACGTACGGTTGAGTATACCTTAAGTTTCGCTTCTGTTGCCACCGTGCATCTCGAAAGTTGCATGTGTGTAAATCGAAAACGGCGCTTCCGGGCGCCGCTTTGGGAGTGCGATGGGCTGGAGGCTACTTCAGAGGCTCGTAGGCGCCGCCAACGAAGTAGTTCACGCCGGCGCGGATCGAAGTTCGATCCCAAAGTTCCCCCCGGAACTGGTTCCCAAGTATTGATATTCAGCCTTGGCGACCAAGACGGAGTGAAGCTTGTATTCCACGCCGCCGCCAGCGACCCAGCCCGTCTGGTCTCGGATCGCCGCTCATCCGTGACCTGCCGCATAGCCAAAACCGCCAGTCCCATAAACGAGAGCGCGTTCGAACGCATAGCCAAGGCGGCCGCGAACGCTGCCGAAATAGTCGAGCGATGACCGCTCACGCTGCCGCTGTCGATATGCCGGAGCCTTGGAAGTCGGTCTCCATGCCGAACACGATATTGCCGTGCTGGAAGTTATAGCCGATCTGGCCGCCACCGATAGCGCCGGGATCGATGCCGCTGGTCGCTATCGGCTCCAGCCATAGCCGCCGTTCACACCAACATAAAGACCGCTCCAGTTCACGCCTGACGTAAGCCGGGCCGTCCTTATAGTCGCCGCCTAGCGTACATGTCCGCCGCATTTGCGGAAGCCAGAGCCACAACGCTGGTCAGCGTCGCGGCCAGGATGCCGGATAGAAGTTTCATTTCTCAAGTCCCCATCTAGTCATATACTAACTGTAATGAACACGCGGGTCGCTGCCCCCCACGGCAACGCCTGCGTTCATTGGATAGGGGGAATATTAGCGGGCAACCGGAGGCGGTGCAACCCGGCGGAGAATTTGTTACAATTTTACGCGCGGTGGTGGTTGACTGGCCATTCTTCCGGAAATGAATGCCCCGCTGCCAGTAACTTATGAAGACCGTGGTCAAACGGTTCCGGCCGTTTCGCCGGTTGCATTACGGCAACAGCCGCAGCTAAAGCGAAGGGGCTCGCTGAAAGTTGGAAGTTTTGTCTTTGCCAGCTGAGACTTACGTGGGCGGACGCGGTGCGGTCTGCCGCCCCGCCTCGTTTCGCTTCATCGGCATCCGGACCAGTTTCGCGAAGCGAATTCACATGTATTTGAATTACGCTAATGTTACTGGGCCGTGACCGAAGTAAAGCCGATACTGTCCTCCTGTAAGCTCAGGTCCTGGGCTTATTATACGAATAGATACCCGTTCAGGGGCACAATAAACCGGAGGAGATCCCAACCCATGAAGACCTGGACCAAGCCAGCCACGTCCACCACCGACGCCGGTTTTGAGGTCACACGCTATCTGCCGTCCACTCTGGACGTTGCCGCGCGCCGCACCTGCAAGAAATAGCGGTATGCCAGTCCGGCTCACGCTCAACCCCCTTGGTGTGAGCCGGGTGGCAGCGCAATAGGCTTGCGAGAGGAAGCGCGATGCTCTCGTTGCGGCTCGTCGCGATTGCAGCCGCGCTTGGCGGGAGCGCCAGCGCCGCGGAACTCAACGACTATCCGACCTCCGTGCGCGCCGATTACGTGTTCGGCTGCATGAAGGCGAATGGCGACACGCGCACAGCCCTCGACCAGTGCTCGTGCTCGATCGACGTCATCGCAAGCCTCTTGCCGTATGACGGCTATGTGGAAGCCGAGACGGTGCTGAGCCTTGCCCAGGTGCCTGGCTTCTTTGGGGCCATGTTCCGGTCGCCGCCGCCGGCAAAAGCCGCCGTTGACGCCTTGCGCCGCGCGCAAGCGGAAGCGGAGGTGCGCTGCTTTTAACTCGTCCGTCATCGCGCCTTGGCCGGCGTGGGCGTACAGAATTGACGGCGACGTGCTCGAACTGGCGGGCTGCTGGAAGCGCTAAATGTCCTTATCGCCTTTTCTAGGATATTGGCACTTCCAGCGCTGCACGAACCATCTGGGATGCTCGGAGCCCCATTGGGCGATAGTGGGCTGGGCAGCCATCATGCATTGCATCGGCGTTGAGCTCTCATCGATGAGCACACGCTGATCGCGGCAGGTTGCGGGCTGGGTGACGATGCAGACGGTCATGACAAGCTCTATCATGGGGTAATTTCCCTCGTTGCTTTGCTTGGGAGCCATTTACGCAAAATTAATGCCAAAATGGTGCCTAGATTCGCCGAACCTTCGACACCGAATCCAGAATGCACCGCCGCCGGTTTGCGTCACCCCGCCTGCCCCCGGACGTGATTCAGGGGCGCGCAGCAGCGTTTCATGCCGATGCGCGGTCGCGGGACCGTTGCAGGCGCCGGACCTGCAAAATTCCCGGACGGCGCCATTGGCGTCTCCGGGATGCCGGGAGCTGTTCAACCGGATTTCGGTATTAGTCAGCAACCTTGAAGCTTATACGGCTCCGCCGGCGCTTTCAACTTCGATAATACTTTACTGGGTGCGCCGGATTAACGCATCATTGCGCCGGTTTGTCAGACGTCTGCTCAAAATTGGAGGTAAGCAGACGATTTTTTACAAGCCAATTCAAAGCGCGCGACCAGGATTTCATCCGTATTTCCGCGCATATCGGCACTCATGGTCCTTATAACGTCGCCGCTCGCAACATCGCGTACATAAAGACTAATGTTCAATATGAGATTGGAGACCTTTTGAACCGTGCCGGTGATAGCGAAGCTGGCGCCGATCTTTTTGGCGAAATCGGCGTCGCAGCCACCGCAGGCCTGAAGATTGCTGCCGCGGGCGGCTTCCTGGACCGGGCCTATGTCAGCGACCTCGTAGCGGCCGGAGTCAGCCAGCGCCTTGCGCAACTGCTCGCCTAGCCTTTGCAGGCGCGCCTTCTCGGCATCGGTGGTTCCGTAGATCGAGCCGTCCAAGCTGGTGTCGATAAGCTCGAAATCGAAAACCGCAACGCGCGGCAACGCGCGCCCGCCTGAACTGGAGCGGCGCAGCTCAGAAGTCAAAAACAGGAAAGCCGCCTTAACCGGGATTGTGCGCATCCGCGCAACTATACCCTTCGAAAAAGCATACGCAAATTACCCATTTAGCGGCGATGCGCGGGAGCCTTGCGGGGCAGCGCTTGGCAAACCATCATATACTCCAAAACGACAAGTGGCATGGGGAGCTTGGGACGGTCATTCTTGCGGCGTTCGCCATCTTCGGTTTGCTCCTCGCCTGACTGCGGGCGCGGCGGCCGGCGAAACCGCCGAAATCAAGATCGGCTATTTGCGCAGGGCAGAGCAACCGCCCGCCATATCGCTCCTGGACGTGCCCGCGCCCGACGCCGGGCTTGCAGGCGCGGAGCTCGCCATCGCGGACAACAATACCACCGGAAAGTTCCTGAACCAGAAGTTCGACATAACCGATGTCAAGCTTGGGCCGGACGAAGACCCGGCGGCGGCGGTTCAGAAGCTCGCCGGCGAGGGCATTTCGCTGGTGGTGACGGACCTGCCGGCGGCACGCCCTCTTGAAAGCCGCCGATGCCGGGCGCGCAAGCGCGGCATGCTCTTCTTTAATACGGGAGCCTTGAGCGACGCCTTGCGCGAGGAGGATTGCCGCGCCGATGTCATTCACGTCGCGCCCACGCGCTCGATGCTGGCCGACGGGCTCGCCCAATATCTCGTCTGGAAGCAATGGCTGAAATGGGTGCTCGTCACCGGCTCGCACCCGACGACAAGCTTTGGGCAGACGCGCTCAAGCGTGCCGCGCCTGCGGTTCGGCGCGAAAATCGTGGCCGAGAAGGTCTTCGAGGATAAGGGCGGCGCGCGGCAAACCGACAGCGGCATCGCGGAAATCCAGCTTCAAATCCCGCTCTTTACGCAAGGGCTGCCGGACTACGACGTGCTCATTGCCGCCGACGAAAGCGCGGTCTTCGCCGCTTACCTCCCTTACCGCACCAAGGCGGCGCGGCCGGTTGCCGGTTCGGCGGGCCTGTGCCAACGAGCTGGGACCCGTCGATGGAGCAATGGGGCGCGACGCAACTGCAAAACCGCTTCATGAAGCGGTTTTCGCGGCGCATGCAGGCGCTGGACATGCAGGCGTGGACGGCGGTGCGCATGATCGGCGAGGCCGTCACCAGGACGCAATTCCGCGGACGCGCAGCAGGTCCGTGACTTTATCCTCGGCCCATCCTTCGAGCTGGCCGCCTTCAAGGGCCAGGCCCTGACCGTGCGCCCCTGGAATCTGCAGCTCCGCCAGCCGGTTCTCCTAAGCGACGGGAAAAACGTCGTCTCGGTCTCGCCCCAGCAGGGCTTTCTGCACCCCGTTTCGGAACTCGATACGCTCGGATACGACAAACCGGAAACGAAATGCGTACTGAAATGATGCAAACCCGTATCCCGCCGCAGCGTCATCCCCGCGAAGGCGGGGACCCATGTACCACAGGCAGAGACTGTGTTTTTGGCAGGCATGGATTCCCGCCTGCGCGGGAATGACGGTGGTGCTGGCTGTTGTCGCCCATCCGGCTGGTGCCTACGAAGCCTACGTTTCGAACGAAAAGAGCAACACCGTCAGCGTGATCGACACGGACAAGCTGGAGGTGGTTAAGACCATCAAGGTTGGCCAGCGCCCGCGCGGCATCGCCGTAACCAGGGATGGCAAATCGGTAATCGTCGCGGTTGGCGACGACGACACGATCCAGATCGTCGACACGAAGACCAAGGAAGTGACCGGCAATCTGCCCTCCGGTCCCGATCCGGAGTTTTTCGCCTTCGGTCCAGGCGGCAAGCATCTCTATGTCGCCAACGAAAACAATAACACCGTCACCATCGTCGATACGGCAACGCAACGGCAGGATGGCGACATTCAGGTTGGGGTCGAGCCGGAAGGAATGGCCGATCAGCCCCGACGGCAAGTTCGTGGTCTGCACCTCGGAGACGAGCAACATGGCTCACTTCATCGATGCAAAGACGCCATGAGATCGTGGCCAACGTGCTGGTCGGCGCAAGGCCGCGCTTCGCGGTATTCAAGAGTGACGGCTCCGAGCTTTGGGTTTCCTCCGAGGTTGGCGGAACGGTGAGCGTGATCGACCCCGTGAACCATGTGGTGAAGAAGAAGATCGCCTTCGAAATTCCGGGGCTCAGGCGCGAGGCGATCCAGCCGGTGGGCATCAACCTCACCAAGGACGGCAAGCTCGCCTTCATTTCGCTTGGCCCCGCGAACCGCGTCGCGGTGGTGGATGGCCAAACTTATGAGGTGCTGAAATACCTCCTCGTAGGCCAGCGCGTCTGGCACGGCGCGTTCACGCCAGACGAAAAATACCTGCTCGTTGCCAATGGCTTATCGAATGACGTGTCTGTGATCGATGTGGCCGGTTTGAAGGTGATAAAATCGATCCAGGTTGGCCGGGAGCCGTGGGGCGTGGCGATCGAGGCACAAGAATGATGGCAGATCCCGTAACGACAGCGGTTACGCCCCTCACCCTGTCCGCGCTCCCAATGGAGAGCGGACGCCTTCTCAGCGGCTGCGACTGGATTCCCTCTTCCCAGGGGAGAGGGCTGGGGGAGGGGCGTAACCGCTGTCTATTCGAACGCCCCGCGGAAAGGTGCTGTTCCCGGATGACGGTCATGAATCTGCACCCCACCCGCTCCAGGACCGGACCGCGAATGGCGCGGGCGGAGGCCGAGCCTGTGCTCGAAGTGGAGCATCTGAGCCACTCTTACGGCGCGCGCATAGCCCTCGCCGATGTGAGCGTCCGCATCGGCGCTGTCCACCTTCACGGTGCTGCTCGGGCTGAACGGCGCCGGAAAGAGCACCCTGTTCGCGCTCATCACGCGGCTCTTCAACGCGCAGCAGGGCAGGATTCGCATTTTCGGGCATGAGCTTAGCCGGCAACCGGGCGAGGCGCTCAAGCGGCTCGGCGTCGTGTTTCAGGCGCGCACGCTCGATCTCGATCTTTCGGTCTGGCAGAACCTCCTCTATCACGCCGCGCTGCATGGCATGGCCGGCCGCGAAGCTCGCAACAGGGCGGAGCGCGTGCTGGCGCAAGTGGCGCTTGAAGGCCGCGCACACGAGAAGGCGCGCAATCTTTCCGGCGGCCAGATGCGCCGGGTCGAGATTGCGCGGGCGCTGCTGCATGAGCCGAAGCTGCTGCTGCTCGACGAGCCGACCGTGGGGCTCGACATCGAGGCGCGGGCGGACATCGTCCGGCACGTCCGCACCCTGGTTGCCTCGGAGGGGATCAGCGTGCTGTGGGCGACGCACCTTATCGACGAGGTGGCGGACACCGATCACGTTATTGTGCTGCATAAGGGAGCCGTGCGCGCGCAAGGCCGCGTTTCCGCCGTCGTGGCAGCGGCCGGCGCGCAAAACATCGGCGATGCTTTTGCCGCGCTCACCCATGGCGCCGCCGCCGGCAGCGAGGTGGGCGAATGAGCTGCCGCGATCTATACGATGCTCACGCCCCTCACCCTGTCCCTCTCCCCATGGGAGAGGGAGCGCCCGTCGCAGCCGTTGAGAAGGCGTCCCCTCTCCCAGGGGAGAGGGACAGGGTGAGGGGTATGACGGTAATGAGGGGTAACGCCCTATGGTTATGACTCATCCCTCAGCAACAGCGGGCTCCGGGCATCGCGCTACCGGCTTCCCGCTCAGCCAATACCTCATCTGCGCGCGGGGCATCGTCTGGCGCGAAGCCTTGCGCTTCCTGCATCAGCGCGAGCGCTTCGTCGCGGCGCTGGTCCGTCCGCTGGTCTGGCTGTTCATCTTCGCCGCCGGCTTCCGCCAGGTGCTGGGCGTCTCGATCATTCCGCCCTACGAAACCTACGTGCCCTACGAGGTCTATATCGTGCCGGGCCTGCTGGCGATGATCCAGCTTTTCAACGGCATGCAGTCGTCGCTGTCGATGGTCTACGACCGCGAGATGGGCAACATGCGCACCCTGCTGGTGAGCCCGTTCCCGCGCTGGTTTCTGCTGTCATCCAAGCTCGTCGCGGGGACGCTGGTCTCGATCCTTCAGGTCTACGCCTTCCTCGCCGTGGCGTGGTTCTGGGACGTCGAGCCGCCGCTGATCGGCTATCTGACCGTGCTGCCCGCGCTCATCCTGTCCGGCCTGATGTTCGGCGCGCTCGGCATGCTGCTGTCCTCGCTCATCAAGCAGCTCGAGAATTTCGCCGGCATCATGAACTTCGTGATCTTCCCGATGTTCTTCGCCTCGTCCGCGCTTTATCCGCTGTGGCGCGTGCGAGGAATCGAGCCTTCTGCTTTACCGGATCTGCTGGCTCAACCCGTTCACCTACGCGACCGAGCTCATCCGCTTCGCCTTTTACGGCAAGCTCGATCCGCTTTCGCTCGCGGTGGTCTTGGGCTGCACCGCTGTTTTCATGGGCGGCGCCATCGCCGCTTACGATCCCGCGCGCGGCCTGATCGCGCTGCGGCGCGGCATGGGAGGTAATGCATGAGCCAAAATCCGGCAGTCGCAGTTCGCAGAGTCGTTCCCGCGAAGGCGGGAACCCATGCCGCAAAAGACGCTGAGCTCGCGTATTTTTGCGCATGGATTCCCGCCCTCGCGGGAACGACGCCCAGTTTTCGCGCTGACTTTTCTCGCGCTCGTTCTGGGCGCCGTCCCAGCCGAAGCGCGGGACAACCGCAATCCAGATTGGCCTTGCCGCAGGTCAAAGTGCCCGAGCTTTCGGTTGCGGCGATCTGGCCCGAGGCGCTCCCGGAGAAGAGCGCGGATGCCGCAAGCCAGGTGCCTGGCCTCAGTGACATCGTGCGCCAAGCTTGCCGCCCGGAAGACGCCGATGGAAGAGGCGGAGAAGGACATCGCCGCCTTTGTGACGGGCGCGCCTGAGGAGCGGAAGAAGAAGGCCGATCTCTTGTTCATGGGCCTTTTCGACGCGCTCAATGCCCAGCGGTTTCAGGTGATGAACGGCATCGAGCGCGCCTACCGCAAGCAGAAGGAATTCGCGGATAAAATCCGCAGCGACACGGAAAAGCTTCGGGAGCTGCAAGATGCGAATGCCGCCGGCGCCCAAATACAGGAGCAGGTCACGCAGGTCCAATGGGAGACCCGCATTTTCGACGACCGCCGCAAAACGCTGACCTTTGCCTGCGAAGTGCCGGTTGAGATCGACCAGCGCATCTTCGCGCTGGCCCGCGCCATCCAGAAGGCTGGCGGCATGAGTTAGCCAGGTCTGGCAGAGAGGGTCGAAGCGCCTTGCCGGATGTCCGGCTTGACGGAGCGCCCGATGAGAGGAAGACAGGCGCGCGGCGGTTTCAGGGCCCTCGATCCCGGATTGGAGGGGGCATTTCAAATATGAAGATTAAGATAAAGTTAATGCGATGTTAATCTTTCATTGAATTTGGGCCGCTCGAGTAAACATTCCAAATTGGACGAGAGAAACATCCAAATCCATGATTGCCTTGCGCCCGGCGAATACGTGCCGCTCGAAAGAGACCGGTCTGGCTGCCATGCATCGCCTTGGCTGCTTAGCTGAAGCTGGCCTGGAACCCGCTGGCGCACAGCATGGGGGGCTTTCGTCAGGCCCATGATGGGTTCCATGTATATCGTTGGCACTTGAGGGAATCACGCCCGTCCACGCGCCAGCTGCTCTGGCGGCCGCCGGGCTGGGATTCAGTTTAGCCGTTACTTTGAAAAAAGCAGGTTATCATGGCCCTAGATACCGCCGATTCCATAGCCAATCCCATGGCGGCCGCAGTGGTGCGCGAGTCCGCCGTCGTCCGTTTCGCGGGCGATTCAGGCGATGGCATGCAATTGACTGGAAGCCAATTTATGCTCGCCACAGCTCTGGCCGGCAACGCGCTCGCCACTTTTCCGGATTACCCCGCGGAAATCCGTGCGCCTCAGGGCTCGACCTTCGGCGTCTCGGCCTTCCAGATCAACTTCGGCTCGTCGTCCATCGAAACCTGCGGCGACGAACCCGATGTGCTGATTGCGATGAACCCGGCGGCGCTCAAGGTGAATTTGGCCGATTTGCGCCCGGGCGGCCTGATCATCGCCGACTGCCGGCGCCTTCGGCGAACGTAACCTGCGCAAGGCCGGCTATGACACCAACCCGCTGGAAGACGGGACGCTCGCGCGGTTCCAGGTGGTTCCCCTGGACATCGCGCGCCTCACCGTCGACGCCGTGCAGCCCCACGGGCTCGGCACCAAAGACGCCCTGCGCTGCAAAAACATGTGGGCGCTCGGCCTTGCACTCTGGATGTTCGACCGGGACCGTGAGCCGGTGGCAGCCTGGATCAATAGCAAATTCGGCGCGAAGAACGAGGCGCTTGCCGCCGCCAACGTCGCGGCGCTCAATGCCGGGCATTCCTATGGCGATACCGTGGAGATCGGGCTGCCGTTGAGCCAGATCCGGATCGCGCCCGCCGCGCTGGCGCCCGGCCTTTACCGGACGGTCACCGGCAGCGATGCGACGGCGCTCGGTCTCGTCGCCGGCAGCCAGCTGTGCTCGCTGCCCATATTCTTGGGCTCTTATCCCATCACGCCGGCGAGCGGCATTCTGCACTCTCTGTCGCGGCTCAAGGAATACGACGTCACAACCTTCCAGGCAGAGGACGAGATCGCCGCGATCTGCGCCTCGATCGGCGCGTCCTACGCCGGCAAGCTCGGCGTCACGTCCACGTCCGGGCCGGGCATGGCGCTCAAAACCGAAGCGCTCGGGCTCGCCATCATGTCGGAGCTGCCGCTTGTTATCGTCAACGTCCAGCGCGGCGGCCCGTCCACCGGCCTGCCGACCAAGACCGAGCAATCCGACCTCTATCAGGCGGTTTACGGCCGCAACGGCGATGCTCCGCTGGCGGTCATCGCGGCGCGAAGCCCAACCGATTGCTTCGACGCGGCAATCGAGGCGGTTCGCCTGGCCGTGCAGTTCATGACGCCGGTCGTTTTGCTGACGGACGGCTACATGTCCAATGCCGCGGAGCCGTGGCGGCTGCCGGATCTTTCGGCGTGGCAACCCTTCCCCGCCGAGTTCTACACCGAGGTGCCGTCCGAGGGGCGGGTCAATCCCTATATGCGCGATGCCGAAACGTTGAAGCGCATCTGGATCAAGCCAGGGACGCCCGGCCTGACCCACCGGATCGGCGGCATCGAGCGGAATTACAATTCTGGCGAAATCTCCTACGATCCGGCCAACCACCAGAAGATGACGGACACGCGCAAAGCCAAGATCGACGGCATCGCCAACTTCATCCCCGAGCAGGAGGTCACGCTTGGCACTCCCGGCGGCAAGCTCGCCGTCGTTGGCTGGGGCTCGACGTTCGGGGCGATCCAGCAGGGCGTGCGGCGTGCCCGCGCCGGCGGCGCCGATGTCAGCCACATCCACATCCGCCATATCTGGCCGTTGCCGCGCAACCTCGGAACGCTGTTGCGCAGCTATGAAAAAATCCTGGTTCCCGAAATGAATACCGGTCAGCTCAAGACGGTTCTGCGCGACCAGTATCTCGTCGACGCCAAATCCCTCAACAAGGTTTCCGGCCGCCCCTTCCAGATCGCCGAAATAGAAGCGGCGATCCAGCAGGCGCTAGCGTAAGAGGCAACTTCCATGAATACGACTGCTACCGCTCACGCTCTGACGCCCGCCAATTTCGCCTCCAGCCAGGAAGTGCGCTGGTGTCCCGGCTGCGGCGACTATTCGATCTTGAAGACCGTTCGCCTCGCGCTGTCGGAGACAGGCTGCGACGCCAGAGAACACGGTTTTCGTGTCGGGGATCGGCTGCTCCAGCCGCTTCCCCTATTATATGGAAACCTACGGATACCACACGATCCACGGCCGCGCGGCGGCGGTGGCCACAGGCGTCAAGCTGGCCAATCCGGATCTCGACGTGTGGATCGTCACCGGCGACGGCGACGGCCTGTCCATCGGCGGCAATCATACGGCGCATTTGCTGCGCCGGAACCTCGACTGCCAGGTCCTCTTGTTCAACAACGAGATTTACGGCCTGACAAAAGGGCAAGCCTCGCCGACGAGCCGGCTGGGCACGCGGTCGCCCTCGACGCCGTTCGGCTCGGTCGAGCAGCCGGTGAACCCGTGCGGTTTCGCGCTCGGCGCTGGCGGCCGGTTCGTCGCGCGCGCCGTCGATGTGGGGCAGAAGGAACTGCTCCCCCTCCTCAAGCGCGCACGTGCCAACAAAGGAACGAGCTTCGTCGAAATCTATCAGAATTGCGCGGTGTTCAACGACGGGGCATTCGACACCATCGCGGCCAAGAAAACGCAACCCGATGCCGTGGTTTGGGTTGAGCATGGCAAGCCGATGCTCTTTGCCAACGGCACGAAGGGACTGAGGCTCGATCACGAGCATTTGCGGCTCGAAGTTGTCGAGGTCGCCGATGGCGATTGGAAGGCGGCCGGCGTGCTCGTGCACGACGAAACCAACCGGATCGTCGCGGAACTTCTTATCGCCATGGCGGGCGGCAGCTTGCCCATCGCGCTCGGCGTGATCTACTGCAACCCGGCGCCAACTTACGACAGCGCCGTTATCGCCCAGCAGCAAAAGGTTGCGGCAAGCAAAAAGCCCGACCTGGAAATGCTGCTGCGTTCGGGCGAGACTTGGACCGTCAGCGGAGATGCCCAGGCCGCGAACGTCTGATACCAAACGCCGCAGGCCTCATACCGTATCCGATTGAGTAGTTCACGTCCGTCATTGCGCAGCTATGGCGTCTCGCGCCTCGGCGTGCTGCGCTATTCGGTCCTGCCGCAAATCCTGCCCCGGCTCGTGGATGCGACCGTCTACCGCTGGGAGCACAATTTGCGCGCGGCCACTACCTTGGGCGTGGTTGGCGCGGGGGGCCTGGGCCTTGAGATCGTCACCGCCTTCCACCTGTTCGAATACCGCGAGGCGTCCGCGCTGATTATCGTGCTCGTGGCGCTCGTTACCGTCCTCAACGCAGGCGGCGCCTATGTCCGCGCGCAGTTCCTGGGCGCTGAGCGCTAAGCAAATATGTGTGGATGGCTCCCTTCCAGCAAACGGGCATGCGTCCTGTGGGTCGCTTGCGGACTCGCGGTTGCCGAAAGACCCCGGCAGCTTGCCCCTCAGCTGCGGACGTTGATCAAAACCACTGAGCATGATACCCCGGCTTGCAAATCATCTACGTCAGGTTGTACGTTTGCGATGCGACTCAATTCGTTTTTGAAGAGGAATGAGGAATTCATGGTATGGACAGCAATGCGAAAGAGGCAGCCCTGGAACTGGCGCAGGAACTCGACGGCGGGCGGAGAGAATTGATGCAGGACGAGGACGATATAAAAAGATTCCAGATCGACTTCGACAATTTGCCAGCCCATTTTCCGACACATCTTCATTCCCCTGAGTTTTGGGAGGCACTGGGGCGCGCGGTGGCGACCTTTGGCTTTCTAGAGGAAACGCTGGCGCAAGCGATCTTCTCCTTTACCGCAACGCGACAATATCCCGAGACGGAAATCGAAGCCGCCTTCGAGAAGTGGCTGGCAACCTTGGAGCACGCGCTTTCCGATCCACTGGGCAAGCTCATCGGCAGCTATGAAAAGGCAGTGCGCGAACATCCGAAAGCGCCAATCAATCCCGACAAACTCGACGAACTCATTGGCCGCCTGCGGGAAGTGTCCACTTTCCGCAATCTCCTGTGCCACGCATCATGGAACCGCCGCCCTGACGAGCAGGGCCGGTCGCTGCCCTGGTTTTTCAACAAACGCAAGGATATGTTTGACACCCCAATTGGTTTGGCATGGCTGGTCCAAATGCAGCGACACACGACCGAGCTTGCTTGCTTCGTGAGGGATACGGTTACGCGAATGGGGTATCAATTTCCTGGATCAAAAGGGCCAGGGAAGAGGATCTGGTAATTGCAACGCGGGAGATGATGCTCTTGTTTGTCCGCCTTCGGCGAATTTGCGCTCCGGCGTGCAAACGGCAGGTAAACTTCGATGCCAGCCCTGCGCAAGCGGGACGCTTTCAGCACCCCCCGAAAAAGAAGCTCGGCCTTCGATGTTTCTGAAATCTACCCTGTTTATCGTGGTGATCCATGACTCTGCCGCCCCTTTACAAGTATCTCGAGCATTCCGAGAACGAGGCTGGGCGATGTGCTGCCAATGTTCCGAACGCCGCCTCCCTACTTTCCGCAGAAACTTCATGGCAAGCCGGTCAAATCCGGCTTTGATTCGCCCGCTAATCCGACAGCTCATCCTTTTCAGCTAAACGTATGCAGCTTACAGATCGTGCTGCACCGAAGAAAACGAGAACCGCGGCGGTTGAGAACATGCAGAAGACTAACTAATTACAATTGATCGCGATTATTGCTCGGCTTTTCCCTCACTGGCTCAGCAGGAATCGAAGTGGCTGCGCGAATAGCGACAATGCGGAATATTATGTCAGGCTGCACTTTCTTATTAAAAGCTTGCATAAAACCATCGGCATCAGATGTATGATTAGTTTTCATGTAAGTATTTTCTAGGTTGTTTTTTTCTGTTGGGCATGATGACAAAATGGCGACTGACAGCACGTCGGCCGATTTCCCCGGATGTTTTGGCTAAAAAATCGACATGACTAAGTAAGCATTTCATATAAACGTCAAAAGCCTCTCCAAGCAATTTTTCGTCTTCTGCTCTTGCGACGCTCATATTCTTCGTTTTTTTTACGGTCTTCCGCCACTTCTTCTTTAATAGACACATCGCGCTTTGCTTTTACTTCCGCGTCAATCGTATGATAAGCAAACACAAATCTTTCATCTAATTTTAGTCCACCCGGTGAATCAAGCATGGCCACAAACTGCACCGAATAATTGACATCCGGCACGCCAGTACATTTAGATATGACGACATTGAATTCGTCGACATGATACCCATATAAAGCAATATTTTTTGACTTTTTAATGTTTTCATCTACCGCGATAGGGGCTTCTTTCCGAACGCAACTTTTGAATTTTTCATCAAGTACTGCTGCGTTCACGCTGGCCGAAGGAACGCTCGTGGCCACCACGCCTGTACAGCCTGTGCTCACCACCACCAGCAGGGCAAACATGATCGGCCATACTGTTCTGAATTGTTCTGATTTCAATTTTAGGCTCCCCGACGCCGACTCGTTCAAGATTCTCGCATAGGTCGCCCTTTGCGAGCCTTTCGCCTCGCGGCAATTGGGTTCTTGCCAGCCGCGACTATCTGCCGGGCCTCAAGCGCGCGCTAGCGGGTCTCCTCAACGCCAACCACGTTCGCTGACCCCAATCCCTGGCGACAGTACGGAATGGCGGCTTACTGTCCAAGAGCAGGTGCTCTCTGAAATTCGGCCCGATGGACCGCAATCGGCCTGCTGCCGCCGGAAATGAAGCGGCCCGATCTTACCGTCCGTCCGTCGATCAAACCGCGAATGCCCGCTCAGCCGCCTTCAATCCCGCTGGCAAAGCGGCAGGCGCAGAACGGTCATGGCGGATTCCACAAACCCCTGGCGCTGGTAGAAGCGGATTGCGCCTTCGTTCGCCTTATCGGTCAGCAGCGAGATGCGGGTGAACCCGCGGCCCCGCGCCCAATCGATCGCGTGTTGCAGCAAGCGCGTGCCGAGGCCACCGCCGCGCCAGTCCGGATGCAAGACCATGTCCTCCAGC
The DNA here is from genome assembly GCA_963785355.1 of uncultured Alphaproteobacteria bacterium. Lineage (GTDB taxonomy): Bacteria > Pseudomonadota > Alphaproteobacteria > Rhizobiales > Rhodomicrobiaceae > Rhodomicrobium. Next base: position 51,925 of record CAWAVJ010000044.1, on the reverse strand, counting down.
CAGCATGCCGGGCCGCCTTCGGCCGTGCTCACCGTGAACAGCAGGCTGACCAGCCCCACGGGAACGGAGCCGCTGCGGGCAACGAAGATCGCGCCGGTTTCGGGGCTCCCGATTATGAGCCGCAGCGCCCGCTCCTGCTTGGCTCTATCGGCGGCGAAATCCGCTTCCTGCGTGAAGAGGATGGCCAGCAGCCCCGCCAGCGCGGCAACGTCATCCAGCTTTGCGCATTCGATGCTTTCCATGGCGCACGCCTCATACCAAACGATAGGGCCGGTCCATCGGGCAAATGTGGCACGATCTTGGCAGGCGGCCCTACGGTTCCGTACGCGCTGCCACATCCGTTAAGAAATCATGGTTAACACAAAAACGCGATCTTCGAAACGGGCCGGATTTCTGCGTAAAATTTCTCGATTTTGCCCGTTTTCCAGCTCTCAAAAATACAGTTAAATATTGTGGCTTAACCATAATCATGATGTATACAGACTACTATGCGTATGTATATCCACGCCTTAGGAAGCGATTGGCCCTTAATCTTTCCGTAAGGCGCATTTGATACAATTAGTTCGAATTGGAAAAGCCCCCTTTGGCTATCAAAACGTGTACTTTTAGAGCGCGACGAGTTTCGATAGGACGTCCCTTCGCAGCACGCACATTGCCCGGCCAATGATAGGCCATCAGCATATTGAGCGCGGGCGTCGAGATGCGCTTCACGTCCTTGCCTGTCTCCGCCGCGAATTGGGTCACGAAGTAGTCCGCGAGCGAGATGATGTCGCTGCCGCGGTCCCTAAGCGGCGGAATCGTAATCGGAAATACGTTGAGCCGGTAGTACAGGTCCTCGCGGAACGTCCCTTTCTCTCGTCATTTCGATGAGGTTGCGGTGAACGCCCCCTTTTTGTGCCCGAACAGCTCGCTCTCGACGATGCTTTCCGGCAGCGCCGCGCAGTTGAACTTCACGAACGGCCCTTCTGCGTTCGACCCGTTATAATGGATCGCGTTGGCCACCAGTTCCTTGCCCACGCCGCTTTCGCCAAGGATCAACACCGTCGCCTTGGCGCCCGCCACCTTGCCAATCAACTCGTAGACCTCCTTCATAGGCTTGGAATTGCCGATGATGTTCGAGGGCTTGAACCGCTGCTTCAGTGCGTTGGCAAGGCGCCGGTTCTCGCTCTCAAGCCGCACCTTGTCGATATTTTCCTGCATGTATAGCTCGGCGGTGGGCGCGATCATCGAGGCGATGGTGGCGAATGCGGATGTGCCTCTGCGTGCTGTTCTTCGCCCCGGCGTCTGCCGGAACGCACATCCGGGAACGAAACGATCTGCCTCCGTCCTCCAGCGTACGAAATATCCTTATGCAAGCATTTTGCCCAAGCTATATCCTGGCGGGAATAGCGTTGGCCCGCCTTTTGCTAACAGCAAGGCATGGACATAGCCGCGAGGAGCTTCCATGCCTGCTTCCGTATCCTATCTTCACGCCATCGCTGCCTGCAAAATATGCACGATCCGCCTGGAGGAGCTTTGCTACCGGCGCGCCTGGTGGTTCCGGGTTTTCCGCGAAGCGCTTGCTACTGGAATCCGCTTATTCGCCATTGCGCTATGGATCAGGACCGAGGAGGCCAAGCCCCACTCCAAAGCATGCCGCCGATGCCTCAGGTTCCGCAAGAACGCGCTGAAGCTGCGTTCTCCGCTCTTCAATTGCCTCGACGGCTATTTGAACCCGTTCTTCAACAGCGTCCGCGACTCTTTGCTGACGCCGGAAGAGCTGGAGAAAGCCCGCGCGCTGGCGCGTTCGCGCGCCGATCCAAACTTCGTAGAACTGGCGCCTGGCACGCCTCTTGCTATATACTATACGATACAGGAGAGCCCGCGATGAAACACGAGGACGTCCTCGCGCTGCTGAACGAGCCGGCCTGTACTCACAATAGCAAGTCGAAGTCCGGATGTGCGAGGCCGCAGCCGGGTTCCACCCAGGTCGGCTGCTGCTTCGACGGCGCGCGCGGCTGCACCTCCTTCAACAAGCTGTTCTTCATGCGGCATTTCCGCGAGCCCATTGCCTTGCAGACCACCGCGATGGATCAGATGACCACCGTTCCTGGCGCGGACGGCAATGTCGTCGAAGCGCTCGCCACCATCTGCGGCAAAAACCGGCCCTCTGTGATCGGGCTGATCACGACGGGCCTTTCCGAAGCCCAGCGTGCCGATATTCCGCCTGCAATCGCGGCGTTGGCGCCAAATCAGGTTGAGCGCTTCGGCAAGCAAGCGTGTTTGGTATGACACCATCGGCACCCCGGCTCCCGCGCACGGTCAACGTGCTGGCTTCGGCGATGCTTACGCCCGGCGATATCGAAGCGATCAAGGATTGGACCGGCGCTTTCGGCCTTACCGCGATCGTCCTGCCGGACATCGCCGACTCTCTCGATGACCACCTGATCGATGCCAGCTTTTCCACGGCAACCTACGGCGGAACGCCACGCTCCAGCATAGCAGCCATGGGAGACAGTGCCGCGACTCTCGTTATTGGCCGATCCATTAGCCGCGCCGCCGATTTGCTGAAGGCCAGAACGGGCGTTCCCGATTACCGTTTTCCAAGCCTTATGGGGCTAAAGGAGTGCGACGCATTTACCGCGGCGCTTGCGGAAATCTCAGGAATTGAAGTGCTGGCCTCTATCCTGCGGAAGCGCGCGCAATTGGAAGACGCCATGGTGGACTGCCAGTTCCAGCTGGGTGGAGCCCGCGTTGCCGTGGCTGCCGATCCGGATCTGCTTGTAGCAATCTCGGGCTTTCTCACTTCACTCGGCGGGCAGCGACGCCCGCGCCGGATTGACGGGCACAGTCAAGGACAAGGTGATCCCCAAGCTCGACTTCGTAAAAGAATGCGCGGCCGTCTACGCCGCCTCAATCGGCGCGAACTCCATCCGGAGGCCGATGGCCCAGGGCGTACAGCCGATCATCGTCGAGCCTGGACACGAAATCCTGGACCTCCTGAACGAGGTCAGCCTGGCGCTCGTCTACGGCGGCCTGGCCTGGGCTGGCCGCGCCAAGGCCAAGGCAGAGCAATCGCCGGAGCGAACCGCTTCCACCCCTGTCACAACGAGCCATCGCCTGATCGGCGATGCCGGCGAGCTTGAGTGAGACCGCTATGAAAATCGCTGCCTCAAACCTTATTTTTCCTGCCTTCAAGCACCTGGATTTGCTGCCGGTTTTGCCTGCGGTTGGGATCGAAGGCTTGGAGGTCGCTCCCGCCCATACTTGGCTCGACCCATGGGACGGCGTTCCATCCGCCGAGGTACGGGCGTACCGGAAGGCGGCAACCTCGGCGGGACTGAAGATTGTGGGACTGCATTGCCTGCTGTCCGGACGGCCCGATCTCGGCTTGTTCGACATGCCCGGCATAGGCGGCCGCACGATCAACTACCTCACGCAGTTGTCGGCGATTTGCCGGGATCTTGGCGGCAAGACGCTGATTCTGGGCCCCAGATGGCGGCGGCGTCTGACCGATAGAGTGGCCTGGCTGCAAGGCCGGGCGTTCCTGGAACTCTTGCTGCCGCGCATCGAGACGCATGGCACGGTGCTGTGTTTCGACCAGCTTGCGCCGGGAGAAGGCGATTTCTGCACATCGGCCCGCGAATGCTACATGCTTGTCAACGCGGTCGACCATCCCGCTTTCGGGCTGCACTTGAGTGCGGCTGGACTGGCTGCGAACGGTGAGACCGGGCACGCCCCCTTCGCCTCCGTGCGCGGGCGCCTGGAGCACTTCCACGCCGGTGAGCCTGGCCACGCCCAACTCGGCAGCTCGGGGCAAATCGATCATGCCGGCCTGCGCCGTCATTTGGCGGCCATCAGTTACACCGGCTGGGTCTCGCTGGTTCAGCGGAACCGGCCCGGCTTCAATCTCTTCGCTGCCTTGACGCAAGGCGCCAGCTTTGCCGCCAACCGGTATCTTGCCGCGAATTTGCATTAGGCCGTATCCTCGCAGCTACCTGGGGATAAGCCGGCAGGTTGGATTTGCCTAGGAAGCCGGCGGCCGTGACCGAACATCGCGGTAGGAATGGTTTCAACGGTGTCAGGCAAGTCAACCGCGGTCGCTGGGACCACGCACAGCCGGTTAGCCAACCGCGATCATTTCTGGGGCGCAGATGCAGCGCCCACGATTCTTGACGTGCTAACCCATTGATTTTGAATGGTCGGAGTGGAGTGATTCGAACACTCGACCCCCTCGTCCCGAACGAGGTGCGCTACCAGGCTGCGCTACACTCCGATAACCTTCGAACCCTTATACAAGCCGCGCTTCGGCCCCGCAAGCGATCCGCGAGGGTTTGTGAAAAAAACGTGGCAGCGTACACACCGTTGAGTGTGTGAAAAAATTGGTGCGCTCGCAACAACCTCAGTTGTCATGGCCGGGCTTGACCCGGCCACACATGAAAAATCCTATGCACTCAATGCGTTAGTGCATGGCCTGGTCAAGCCCGCATACGCGCGCCTGACAATGGCGGCGGTGGGTTTTTGCCGCTGCTGGATTGCTTCGAGGCTTCGCCCCTCCCAATGACAGAGAACGGTAGATGTCAGTGCGCGGTTTGCTCCTGCTCCTCGATTCTGCCGTTTGGGCTCGCCTTATCGACCGCGGCGGGCAGATACTGCGATAGGATCTGCAAGATGCGCTTTGCTGTACAGTGACCCAGCAATGCCTGCGCCGTGCGAAGGATCGGATGCTAGCGCGGCGCAGGCACAACGGTTTCGCCTCAACGATGCCGGCCGCCGCCTCCACCACCACGATGCCCGCCGCCACCGCCACCGCCGCCGCCGCCGCCACGGTGCGCAAAGTTGCGGAAATGCACGGCTCCGTGGTGGCCTATGTTATTGGAGTGACCCGATCCGTGGTGGCCGAAATTCTTGTAGTGAAAAGTGTGGCCGGGATGGCTGCCCTGGCCGTGATGATTCATAAAATGCTGAAAATGCTGATGCTGATGCTGATTGTGGTGATGGTGGTGGCTGCCGTGATGATGCCAGTGATGCCAGCCCTCATGGCCGCCCCAGCCCGCGCCCACAACAAACTCGAAGTCTACGATATACCAGCCAGGGCCGTTCCAGCCGTCGTCGTACCAGCCGTAATTCTGGCCTTCCCACGCGAATTCCTCATCGGCCGCCGGCATCGGAGCCGCCTCGCCGGCAAATTTGATTTGCAGCCGGAACCAGCCATCCTCCGCTGGAATGAGCCGCCACAACTGGCAAGCGCCGCCATCGTAGGTCGAACTCCCCGCTTAGCTTGACCTCGTCCGAGCAGAAGCTTGCATCGAGGAACTTGCCGTTATTCTTGAGCTGAAGCCGCCCCCACTCGTCACCCTCCGGCAGGAACTTCCACAATTGGCACGAGCCGCCATCCCAGTTCGAGCCGGGGTTCATGTTCAGGTTGTCGGTGCAGTGATCGGCGTCGAGAAATCTGCCGTTATGCTTGAGCTGAAGGCGCGCCCAACCATCGCCGGTTGGCACGAATTTCCACAATTGACAGGCGCCGCCTTCGTACTCCGATCCGGGATTGAGATTGAGATAGTCGCCGCAGAATTTGGCGTCGAGGTATTTGCCGCCATCGCCGGCTTGTGCCGAAGCGGGCTGGGGAAGCAGGAAAAGGCCCGCCAACGCGGAGAGACCGAGCGAGAGCCGGTGTAGCTGCAGAGCGCCGCCCGAAGGCCAGGCGAGTTTGAAAGGCATGACGTTCTCCTCCATTGGGAGCCGGTTGCAAGTGTGCAGAACTCTGTTAGCTGCGTCTGTAAAATTTTAGTCGTAGATCGCGTGCGGAAGGTTCAAAGCGCGCTTCTCCAATGACAGTTGTGCATGACAGCCGGACGCGATGTGGCAACTGTGGCACATGATTGTTAGCTATGCGGCTTACTCGATGTTGCTGGATTATAGCTTGTGGGGCTTGAGCGCAGGCGCGGGCGCCGGGCGGGCGCTCAAAGCAATCCGCCGTAAGCTGCGGATGCTGCTTCTGGATCGTCACGGCGCCGTCCGCGATCCAGCGTGACGTAAGGAACAGGCTTCAACCTGCGCACCGTGCAGGGTCTGGCTTTCCGCGCGGATTGCTCCGCCGTTGGCCCAGCCGGCTTGTCCTGGACAGGCATGAACGCGAGGGTTCACAGATGGCTGTTCTCCATGGTCCCGATGAGACGCCGCGGAATTACACCAGAGCTGGGGAAGGTTCTTCGAAAGGCACGGGAACTGCGGACAACGGCCGCACTCTCTCGCCGCGCGCCCGCGCTTTTTGGACGGCGGCCCAGTATGCCGTGCTGCTGGGCGGCGTGGTGCTGGTCTGGCTGCTCATTTTCCGGCCCGGCGTGGGAACTTCCGTCATGTGGAATATCCTCACCGCAGGAGCTCCGGCGCTGGTGACGATTGTTCCCGGCCTATGGCGCAACATTTGCCCCATGGCTACCTTCGCCCTATTGCCGCGGCGCCTGGGCCTGTCGAAGCGCAGGAAAATGCCGGACCGGCTGGCCGGATGGCTCGGGCTGACGAGTGTCGCCCTGCTGTTCGTCATCGTGCCCCTTCGCCACATCGGGCTCGACAGCAATGGGCCGATGACCGCCGTCTTGCTGATGTCCGCGGCGGCGGTTGCCGGGCTTATGGGCTTCGTTTTCGAATGGCGCAGCGGCTGGTGCTCTTCCCTTTGTCCCATTCATCCCGTGGAGAGGCTCTACGGCAGCGCGCCCGCCATCTCTTTCCAGAATGCGCGCTGCGACCTGTGCGAACGATGCTCCAAACCTTGCCCCAACTCGACACCCGCAACCACGCCCGCGTTCACTGGGCCGCTGCAGGTACAAAAGGCTGTAGGAAACTTCCTGGCGGGAAGCTTTCTTGGCTTCGTGTGGGGATGGTTCCAGGTGCCCGATTATCCGGCCCCTGCTGGCATGCACGAGATCGCAGCCGCGTATCTCTGGCCGCTCGGCGGCGCGCTCGTGTCATACTCGGCGTTCAAGGCCATCGAGCCGCTTGTTGCCGCCAAGCCGGCCGCGCGCCGCATCTTGCACCGGGCCTTCGCGGCGACCGCGGTCAGCACCTATTACTGGTATAGCATCCCCGCGCTGGCCGGTTTCGGTACTGGGCCGGCCCAACTCTCCGGCCTGGCCTCCCTGCTGCCCGCCTGGTTCCCTTTGGCGTCGCACGTCGTGACCACCTCGTTCTTCTTCTGGTTTTTGGTCATCCGCCCGGCGAATGGCCGAAGCTGGCAGAACCGGCCCGCGCTCGTGCGCGTTCGCTGACTTGAGAGCGGGACAGCGCCCGCCCGGTATTTGTTGGCCGTTGCAGTCTTACTGTTTGCGGCGATGAGTTGCGCCCTTGCGAGCCTCTTCCGCCGGGCCGCGCCCTTTCGGCTGGCCGCCTTCATGCCTCTCGCTGAAGGCGTGCTCGACATCGGCCAGAGAGTCGAATTCGCGATTGGGCAGGTGCTTAAGCGTCTCTATCACCTCGTCGGGAGCCCGGTTTTGGCGGGCGTGCTCCGCGAGCTGGCGGGCGTTCATTGGGAAGTGTGCGCCCTTGAGCCCGTGGGACAGATCGGCCGCGGATGTGCGTGGCATGTTCGCCTCCTTTGGCGGCTTTGCATGAAAGGAAAAGCGCGCTTTAGCAGCGCGCCTCTTTGCAACTCCAACGGTTGCGCGCGCGAACTGTTCCCGGCGGGGGCTCCCTATGGAGAGCGAGCCGTTGAACGAAGTCCCTGGAGGTCCGAACATCAGGGTTTTTGTTTGGAATTAAGGCGCCAGCTTCCACCCCTAACCCCACCCCCGCCATTAAGTCGGCGGTTAACCAGCACGGGTCTGTTGTGTGGCTGGTGGGATAAGGGGCGGCGCCAGAGATATCCACAGAGTTGCGCCAGCAGGTGGAAACCGTTTATTTTCGATTAATTCACGACCAGCCGCAACCTACGGTAGAAACACCCCAGATGGAGACCCAATCCATCGCCTGCCCCTAGCGCCCCCCGCTAGGGGCAACTCATTACCCAGACTAGTGAAAAGTATTTGCAGGCTCCCGTCTTTATTTCCGAAGTGCGCAGTGAGCGCCTTTTCTTCTCGGCGGGGGCGGAACCCCTAGCTACGCGGTAAGCTAGGGGTTTCATCGTTTTTTGATCGCACGCGATATTGCCGGGCATCTAGCCCCTAGTACCCTCTACTAGGGGCCTTTGTTTGACAGGCTCCCGCCGTTACGCATTACCTGCGGCGGGAGCCTTTTCTATTCGACAGCGGCGGGGGCGCTGCCGTGGTCCTATAATTGCACTTCCTATCTGCGACACAACCACACATTGAGGGCGATTTAGTTATACATGCCACCTTAGAATGCATCTCAAAACAACCAACGTATAAGTATAGGAAAAACATAGAGAAAGTTTGAGACCGGCTCGCTGGACCGATTTCACACAGTTATATGATATTTCTTGGCGCAACGTGAAGTTGTGGATATCAAATCCGCAAATTTCAGCAAGACGCTGATTTTACTAGGAAAATGCACCATACGCGAGCTTAGCGCGATTTTCAACCTGCGGCGAAACCATGGCTTGACTGGTCCAATTTTAGCCCTAAAGTAAAAGGTGCATTACACAGAATGCAAGGCCAACCCCCAGCGGTAAGTGCACGCCGCTGGGGATTTCAAGCGTCCCCCCCGCAGTGGGGAAGGGGGCACCAAAACCTGTCGACTTCCCCGGCGGGAGCCAAATCTAATCTGAAATCACTTCCCGCCGTTGAGCCCCGCGCGGCGGAAGGCGTCGGCGAAGGCGCCGCCGCCGGCCTCGGGCAGGCTGCCCTTCGGCGCTGCGCTCATCTTTTTCTGCGGCGGCTGCCCTTTCGGCGCACCCGCTTGCTGCTTACCGTCAACGCCGGGCTGATCGTCGAGCCGCATAGTGAGCGAAATGCGCTTGCGCGCGGGATCGACCTCCATAACCTTCACGCGCACGATATCGCCGGGCTTGGCCACCTCGCGCGGGTCTTTCACGAAAGTCTTCGACATGGCGGACACATGCACGAGCCCATCCTGATGCACGCCGATATCAACGAACGCGCCGAACGCGGCCACGTTCGTCACCACGCCTTCGAGCACCATGCCAGGCTTGAGGTCGGAGATTTTCTCCACCCCCTCCTGGAAGGTCGCAGTCTTGAAGGCGGGGCGCGGGTCGCGGCCGGGCTTCTCCAGCTCGCGCAGGATGTCGGTCACGGTCGGAAGCCCGAAGGTCTCGTCGGCGAATTCCTTGGGCTGGAGGCCGCGCAGGATGGGCGCATTGCCGATCAGCTTCTTGATATCGGTCTTGGCCGCCTTTACGATCTTGCGCACCACCGGGTAGGCTTCGGGGTGGACGGAGGAGGCGTCCAGCGGATCGTCACCATTGGGGATGCGCAAGAAACCGGCCGCCTGCTCGAAGGCTTTCGGCCCAAGCCGCGGCACTTCCTGAAGCTGCGAGCGCTTCTTGAAGGCGCCCTTGCTATCCCGATGCGCAACGATATTCTTGGCGAGGCTTTCGCTGATGCCGGATACGCGCGCGAGCAGCGGCGCGGACGCCGTGTTCACGTCCACACCGACCGCATTCACGCAGTCCTCCACCACCGCGTCGAGCGAGACGCGATAGCTTCGACTCGGACACATCGTGCTGATATTGGCCGACGCCGATGGATTTGGGGTCGATTTTCACCAGCTCGGCCAGCGGGTCTTGCAGCCGGCGGGCGATGGAAACCGCGCCGCGCAAGCTGACGTCAAGCTCCGGCAGCTCCGCGCTCGCAAAGGCGCTCGCGGAATAGACGGACGCGCCCGCCTCGGACACCACGATCTTCGTGAGCTTCAACTCCGGCGCCAGCGCGATGAGTTCCGCTGCGAGCTTGTCGGTCTCGCGCGAGGCCGTGCCGTTACCGATGGCGATCAGCTCGACCTTATGCTCCTTGCAAGGCCGGCCGAGGATTGCAAGCAACTCCGTCCATTGCTTCTTCGGCTCGTGCGGGTAAATCGCCGTCGTGGCCGCGACCTTGCCGGTGGCATCGACCACGGCGACCTTCACGCCGGTGCGGAAGCCCGGATCGAGGCCCATGGTCGCGCGCGTGCCGGCGGGCGCCGCAAGCAGCAGGTCGCGCAAATTGCTCGCGAACACGCGCACTGCCTCGTCCTCCGCCGCCTGCCAGAGCCGCATGCGCAGATCGACCGCGAGGTGCCCCTGCACGCGCGTGCGCCAGGCCCAGCGCACCGTGTCGTTGAGCCATTTGTCGGCGGGCCGGCCGCGATCGGCGATGTTGAATTTGCGGGCGATGCGCTGCTCATACATCGTCGGCCCGCTGGCGGGCGCCTGTGCCGGGTCCTCCGGCTCGAAATTGAGGTCGAGCACGCCTTCCTTTTCGCCGCGGAACATCGCCAGGATGCGGTGTGCCGGCATTTTCGCGAGCGGCTCGGCGGTGTCGAAATAATCGGCGAATTTCGCGCCCTCGGCCTTCTTCTCTTCCTTCACCTTCGCCGCGAGCCGGCCGCGGCCCCACATTTCCTCGCGCAAATTGCCGATGAGGTCGGCGTCTTCGCCGAAGCGCTCGACCAGGATCGCGCGCGCGCCTTCGAGCGCCGCTGGCGCATCGCCCACGCCCTTCTCCGCATCGATGAAGGTTGCCGCCAGCGCATCGGGCACCTTCGTTGGATCGGTCAGCAGCGCCAGCGCCAGCGGCTCAAGCCCGGCCTCCTTAGCGATCTGAGCCTTGGTGCGGCGCTTGGGCTTATAGGGCAGGTAGATGTCCTCCAGCCGCGCCTTCGTTTCCGCCGCCATGATCTGCGCTTCGAGCGCGTCGTCGAGCTTGCCCTGCTCGCGGATGCTGTCGAGGATCGCGGTGCGCCGCTCCTCCATCTCGCGCAAATAGCCGAGCCGCTCCTCCAGCGTGCGGAGCTGCGCGTCGTCGAGCATGCCGGTGGCTTCTTTGCGGTAGCGCGCGATGAACGGCACCGTCGAGCCGCCGTCCAAAAGCTCAATCGCCGCAGCCACCTGCTGCGTGCGCACGCCAAGCTCTTCCGCAATCCGCTGTTCGATGGGTTTCATCCGTCACGCTCCGCTGAATGGGGCCGCCGGTTATGGGCGGCGCGAAATCGTGTCATCATACAGGCCTTGGGCGCCGGGAGACAAATGCTGTGATGCTGCGATCAGCAAAACAGTCTTGAGTTTGTCCTGTACTTTGGCGTACACTATTAGCTTGAAGTGCCCAAGGAGCGAAAGCCATGCCTAAACTTTCAGCCGAGCGCAAAGCCCGCAAGCCGGCCAAGCATTACCGGCTGGAGGCGCGCCTGACCGATGAGCAGCGGCAATTGTTTCAGCGCGCGGCCGATCTCCAAGGCCGGTCGCTCAGCGATTTCGCCATTGCGACGCTGCATGCGGCGGCGGTACAAACCATCGAGACCCTGGAAATCATCCGGCTCAATGCGGCCGAAAGTCGAAAAATGGCCGAAGCCATTTTCGAGCCAGGCGACCCGAGCGCTTATACCCGCGCCGTTGCCAAGCGCTACTTGGATTCTCTTGGCGCAAAGTGACCGGTCTCGTTCCCTACGCCATCGAGCCGCTCGGCACCCAGCATGACCGGACGGCTTTTTCGAGCGGCGCCGAACCGCTTGACCGCTACTTCAAGCAGCAAGCCGGGCAGGAAAGCCGCCGCCACGTTGCCAATTGCTTCCTGGGCGTCCACAGGGCTGAAAAGACGATTGGCGGCTACTATACGCTCTCTGCCACCGCCGTAATTTTTGACGATCTGCCGGAAGAATTCAGGAAGAAGCTGCCACGCTATCCAGAAGTGCCGGCCGCTCTCCTTGGGCGCCTCGCCGTGGACTTGGCTCACCGCCGCAGAGGCCTTGGCGACTTTCTCCTGTTCGACGCCATGCGCCGGACGCTGCATGCCGATCTTGCCGCCGCCGTTTTGATCGTCGATGCAAAGGACGAGCAGGCCGCGAGCTTTTACCGGCGGCATGGGTTTTTGGACATTGGACCAGGACGCGGGCGATTGTTTTTGCCGGTATCCCGGATCGCGAAGATATTCGCTTGATCTTCGGGGGTGTAAGCGCAGTTGATGGGATTGGCTGCGAGGGCTGGATTATGCTACGGTGCGCATATGCCGGCCATGAATGAGAAACTTGAGACTTTATTCGACAAGGTGCACGCGCTGCCAGCGGAACGCCAGGAAGCTGCCATTGAAGCCCTGACCGAAATCGCGGCGGAAACTTATGCCCTTTCGGATGACGAGTTGTTGGTGCTGGAGCCTGCGCTCGAACGGGCGCGGCGCGGCGAGTATGCCTCCGATGCCGAGGTGAGCGAGCTTCTTCACGAGCCATGGCGCTGAAGCTGCGGCTGGACCCCCAGGCGGTTTCAGACCTTAGAGCCATCCGCGCCTATCTCCTCGCCGAAGCCGGGCCTGCGGCAGCGGATCCGCTTGCGCAGCCACCTGCGCAAGCGGATGGAGTGCTTGCGGCTCTCGCCCCGTATGGGCGTAAAAAGAGCCCGGTATCCGCATCTTGCCGCCCACGCGGTACCCCTATCGCATCTACTATACGATTGCGCCGGATGCGGTGGCGATCCTCCATGTCCGGCACAACTCGCGGCGCGAGCCAGACTTCGAGAACTTGCCGGATTAGGAGCGCTGGAATCGGTTGCGGCTAGCTAAGCGCGGTTATTACTGTTCGGGATCAAATTCACTAATGCTTAATTCATCGTCTTCCGAGGCAATAATTTTGAAATTTTTGTTGCCGATTGTAAGGATCGGTCTTCCGTAACTACACCATAATTTATAGGAATTGTCATTCGATACGATGGCTACCTGAAACGCATTAACCATATACCATTTCTCTTGCTTGTCGGCTTTAAGTTGCCAAATATACGTGATGCCAACTGACTCTTTTAAATTAAGTTCTCTCTTAAAGTATTCATATACAGAAGAATCATAAGATGAAAATCGTTCTGCGGAGCGCTCAAGAAAGTACGACTTAGGTCTCAACTTTACAGGTCCTTGTATATTCAAACATGAAGCCGCACTCTCTGCAACCACCTTGTCGCTTTCTATGTTATCTGGCAGATTATTAAAAGAAACAAGATAATAACTTGCTCTGATTGCCAGAATTTCCATAGAATCATCTTTCTTGCTATTATGAAAGAAATCTAATGAACGCTTTTTCCAAGATTTGACCAATGCTTTGGCTGAGGTAACTTCCGCCTCTTGTTTTGCCTGATCTGCTTTCCGTTGCGCCTCAGCTTTTCTGCGTAGCTCTTCGGCCCTCCGGATTTCTTCGTCACGCTTGGCTTTCTCCGCCGCGACAGCCTCAGCATGGCGCTTTCCGGCTTCCGCTTCAATCTGCCTGATCGCCTCCATCTCTGGCGCGCCAAATTTCGCGGATATGTGCACCATGGCCTGACAATCGCCTTCCGGCAGCCCATCCATCGCGCAGTCGTTCACCTCCGCGGTTGCGATCCGCTCAAGCACATATGCCGCTTGCGTGAAGCAATCCCCTCCCTTCGTCAGATCGATCGCAATATCCTTGCTGCGCGTTTTGTTAGCGCTCATCTCCCCTTCGCGGAATTCCCAATCTCCCACCTTGTAGGAGAGCTGTCTCAGGTGATAGCGTGAGAGATTGCGAACTGTGACCGGAAGCCGGCATTTACTCGCTTTGCTGTCGGAAAAGCTCTCCGCGACCGGCGCAGAGAACTCGATTTCCAGCCGGTCCTGGTTCGCGATCCACTGCTGATCGGCGGACGCCGCTGCCGCGGGCGGAGCCTGCACAGGCGCAGCAGCCGCCCCGTTCGTCTTGGCCCCGGTTACGGCAACCCGGCCCGTCAGGCCATCGGTCGTCCAGGGAAGCGCGCCTCCCTTGTCGCAGTGAAAACGCCTTCCTTCACATTCTGGAAAAGGCTCACGTGATCGAGGCCTGGCTTTGCCAGTTCCGCCGCGAGCACGGTGGCATAGGGTCCGTTCGGCCGGCCAGGAAGCGCGTCCAATGCCGGCTGCTCGGGCGAGGTGGCGAAGGCGACGAAGAGGCCTTTTTGCTGTTCGACGCGGCTAAGTCCTCTTGAGCCGCGGAGCGGCAGGCGAAGCTCGGTCCGGCAAGCGTCGAAGATGACGAACTTCGCCGCGCTGGGCGCCCTGTTGAGAATGCCCAGCAGGTCGTCCAGCTTCACGCTTTCGTGCCAGAAATCCTGCGTGCTGGGTTCTTTTGCGTCGATGGGGATCAGGTAGTTGATCTTGGTCTCGGGATCTGCCGCGCCGTGGCCGGCGTAACAGACAAAGCCGACGGCGCCCGGGCTCGCCCGTTTGAGGCGCAGGGCAAAGTTCTCAACCGCGGTGAGGATCTGCACACGGGTGGCGTCCTTCACCAGGGGGCAGCACCGTGTAGCCTTGCTGGGCCAGGGCCTGGCCGACAAGCGCAATATCGTTATGCGTATTCTGCAACTCGCCGACCGAAGCGCCGTAGGATTGGTTGCCGATGAGGAGTGCGAGGCGCTCAGGTTCCGCAAACGCGGCGGATACGGCCGCCAGCCACCATACGCACATAATAATCCATGCAGCCACCCACAGCATGCTTCGCCGCGCTGCTGTGTGGACCTCGAAGCGCCCCCCCCGGACGGAGATTGTCGACGTCGATGAATACCGCCCCCGCACCCATCGCGCCCGTCAAACGGTGCCGGATTCGCGCCGCGGCATTCGGCACATCAACATCGCCCCGGCGGTAGCTGATGAAAATCTTGTGTGGCATCTCCGTTTGTCCTTGCCGGTTTAGAAAAAGTTATTTGCCAAATCGGAGACAGTTTTATCTAATGTTTGCGGCTTGGGCTAGGGGCAATTCGAACGAATCAGAGCGCGCTTTCCAGCGCGTCCGTGACGGCCTTCGGATTGCGCGCGATCACCTTGAGATAGGCTCGCGCGCAGGTGTACGGCTCGCTCTTGCCTTGCTCCCAATCCCTGAGCTTTCTGCGGCCAGGACCCGTAATCTTCAGGGCTCCATGGCGGCGAGCCAATTCAGCGTCTGAAACCGCCACGGCATTGTTCTGAAAAGACATTCCGGGCGCGGTGGTGGATACTGCGCTGGCCGTTTGGATTTTGCGCCGGCCAGCCTTTTGCGCGGCATCGCGGCGCTCCGGGCGGCGCGGCCGAGGCAGATGCATCACTTAGCTGTGGAAAGTCTGTACGTGCAATTGTTTGAGCGAGGCGAATCTGGCTTTCGATGAATTTGTCAATGCTAAAAATCTAGGGGCAACACCATGGCAGACAAGAAACCAGCAGCTAAACCAGCCGCGAAGGCCGCTCCCAAGGCCGCCGCACCGGCTCCCGCGAAGGCTGCGCCGAAATCCAAGGCGAAAGGCAAGTAACGCCTAAATTCCGGTAATAGCGGGGTACGAGGCGCGATTTCGCGCCTCGTTTTTTTTGGGGGGGGGGGTCAGCTAGCGTGGATCACGTTGCGCATCGCGCCGACTTCCACGATTTCCGTTTCCATCGCATCGCCGGGCTTGAGGAATTCGGGTGGCGTCCGGCCCATGCCAACGCCGGGCGGCGTGCCGGTCGCAATTACATCGCCCGGATCGAGGGTCAGTCCGCGCGATAGCTCCGCGATAAGCCGCGGCACCTTGAAATACATATCCCTCGTATTGCCGTCCTGTTTTACTTCGCCGTTCACGCGCAAAACGAGCCGCAAATTATCGCGGTCGAGCTCGCTCGCAGGCACGATCCACGGCCCCATCGGCGCATGGCCGTCCAGGCTCTTGCCCTTGAACCATTGGCCGCCATGCCAGTTTCGCTGAATATCGCGCGCGGAAGTGTCATTCAGGACGGTGTAGCCGAAGATGTAATCGCCGGCCTCCGTTTCGCCGATATTGCGGCCGCGCTTGCCGATAATGGCGGCCAGCTCGACCTCCCAATCGATTTCTTTGGATAGGGACGGATCGTAAGGGATCGGATCGAAGGGGCCGTTGAGGGCATTCACGCCCTTGGTGAAGAACACCGGATGTTCCGGCATTTTCTGCGACTGGCTGCGGAAGGCTGCGCTTTCCTCGAAATGCTCGACATAGTTCCAGCCAACGCAATTGATATTGCGGGTGAGCTTCGGAATCGGCGGCAGCAGCTTGATGTCTTCAAGTTCTATCCCGGCATGAATGCCGGCCGAAGCCAGCTCCCGCACCTTGGCCAAGCCTTGAGGCCCGGCTTCGATCAGCGCCAGCATCGAGGTGCCGTCGAAGCCAAGCTCCATCTTCGCCTGACGAGCCGCCTTCGCGACATCTACCGCATGCCCGTCCAGCCGCACGAAGCCGAGGCGAGGCGCACCGCTCTCGTCCGCGTAGCTCAGCAAGCGCAATTTCGAATCGAGCGGCACTTTGATTGGCGTCATGCGATGGCCTTTCGACGGGCTGTGGATTTCGTTCCCTAGCGAATTTATTCCAAACCTCCGCGCAGGGGAACGATCCTCCTGCTGCCGGATATGGTAGTCCTATAGCGTGGCAGTACGATTTTAGCTGGAAACCGCGTTCCGCCTTTCCCGATGCGCCGCGGCGCCGCGGCACGGCCCCGAGCGCCCTTGAGCCCGCCGCTCTTATCGGCTACAAAACATCATCTTTTCCACAAAAGGTCCGCGATAGCGGCGTGGCGGCTTTCTTCCAAAGGAACGGAGCCGCGGGTTTAGTATTGAAAAACGTGAGCGGATCGATGACCACCTATTCACCAAGGCGTACCATTTACAACATGGCAATCGGTCTCTTCAAAGGGGCAAAGCCATCCCAAACGGATAAGAAAAATGAACCGAGGGATCACAACCTAGAAAGAGGCAGCCCAAGAGGCTCCGGCGCCGAAGCAAAGGGACGCCGCTGCGGCGGGCGCACCGAAATACGTCTACCGGTTCGGCGCGGGCAAGGCCGACGGCTCGGCCGATATGAAGAACCTGCTCGGCGGCAAAGGCGCGAACCTCGCCGAGATGTCGAACCTGGGCCTGCCTGTGCCGCCCGGCTTCACGATTACGACGGAGGTTTGCACCGCCTATTACGCGAACGGCAAGAAGCTCCCGGAGGGACTGCACGCGGATGTGCGGGAGGCGGTCGCCGAAATCGGCAGGGCCGTCGGGGCGGGGTTCGGAGACGCGCGGAACCCGCTTCTGGTTTCGGTTCGCTCTGGCAGCCGCGCCTCGATGCCCGGCATGATGGACACGATCCTCAATCTCGGCCTCAACGACGAAACGGTGGAGGGCCTCGCCGCCCGCTCAGGCGACCGCCGCTTCGCCTACGACAGCTACCGGCGCTTCATCCAGATGTATTCGAACGTCGTGCTGGACGTGAAGCACCACGATTTCGAGGAAATCCTGGAGCACTACAAGCACCAGAACGGCTACGATTTGGACACCGATCTCACCGCTGAAGATTGGCAGACCGTGATCGCCGGTTACAAGCAGGCTGTGCAGAACAAGCTCGGCCGGCCGTTTCCGCAAGATATCAACGAGCAGCTTTGGGGCGCGATCGGCGCGGTTTTCGATAGCTGGAACAATCAGAGGGCGATCAAGTACCGGCAGCTCAACAACCTGCCCGAAAGCTGGGGCACCGCGGTCAACGTCCAGGCCATGGTCTTCGGCAACCGCGGCGAGACAAGCGCGACCGGCGTTGCCTTCACCCGCAATCCTTCCACGGGCGACAATCGGCTTTACGGCGAGTTCCTGGTGAACGCGCAAGGCGAGGACGTGGTCGCCGGGCATCCGGACGCCGCAGAACCATCACCGAGGAGGCGCGCAAGGAAGGCGGCAGCGACAAGCCGTCGCTCGAAGCGCTCATGCCAGAAGCCTTCGCCGAATTCAAAGGCATCTGCGACACGCTGGAGCGGCACTACCGCGACATGCAGGACGTCGAGTTCACCATCCAGGAAGGCAAGCTCTGGATGCTCCAATGCCGCAACGGCAAGCGCACCACGCCGGCGGCGCTGAAAGTTGCGGTCGACATGGCGCGCGAAGGGCTGATCTCCAAAGAGGAAGCCGTAACCCGCATCGAGGCCGTGCAGCTCGATCAGATTTTGCACCCGACCATCGACCCGGCGGCCACCCGCAAAATCATGACAACGGGCCTTCCTGCCTCGCCGGGTGCCGCATGCGGCGAGATCGTCTTTTCGCCGGACGACGCCGAGAAGCTCAAAGCCGCCGGGCAAGACCGTGATCCTCGTGCCGCAACGAGACGAGCCCCGAGGACATCCACGGCATGCACGCCGCAGCGGGCATTCTCACCGCGCGCGGCGGCATGACCAGCCACGCGGCGGTGGTGGCGCGCGGCATGGGCCGACCCTGCGTATCGGGCGCCAGCGCCTTGCGCATCGACCTCGAGCAGCGCACGCTATCAGCGGGCGGGATCACGCTGAAAGAGGGCGACATCATCACCATCGACGGCTCGACCGGACAGGTCATTCAGGGCGAGGTGGCCATGCGTCAGCCGGAGCTGACCGGCGACTTCGCGAACGCTCATGGAGTGGGCCGACGGCGTGCGCCGCATGAAAGTCCGCACCAATGCCGACACGCCCGCGCGACGCCGCCCAGGCGCGCAAATTCGGCGCCGAGGGCATCGGCCTGTGCCGCACCGAGCACATGTTCTTCGACACGGACCGGATCATGGCCGTGCGCGAGATGATCGTGGCCAAGGATAAGGAAGGCCGCCGCGCGGCGCTCGCCAAAATCCTGCCGATGCAGCGCCAGGACTTCATCAAGCTGTTCGAGATCATGGCGGGCCTGCCGGTGACCATCCGCCTGCTCGATCCGCCGCTGCACGAGTTCCTGCCCCATGAGCGACGAGGAGATCAAGGAGCTGGCTCAGGCGCTGAACATGGACGCGTCCGCGCTGCGCCGCCGCCTGACTCACCTGCAAAGAGCAGAACCCGATGCTCGGCCATCGCGGCTGCCGGCTCGCCATCACCTATCCCGAAATCGCGGAGATGCAGGCGCGGGCCATCTTCGAGGCGGCCGTCACGGTGAGCAAAACCAGCGGCGTGGCTGTCGTGCCGGAGGTCATGATCCCGCTGATCGCGACCAAGGCGGAGTTCGATATTCTGAAAGCCGTCATAGACAAGGTGGCGAAGGAAGTGGAAGCGAGCTTCGGGTGCACCGCTTTCCTACCACGTTGGCACGATGATCGAGCTGCCGCGCGCAGCCCTCAAGGCGGGCGACATCGCGAAGACCGCCGAATTCTTCTCCTTCGGCACGAACGATCTGACGCAAACGACCTTACGGCCTCAGCCGCGACGACTCCGGCACGTTCCTCGGCGATTATCTCAGCCAAGGCATCTTCGAGATCGATCCGTTCGTCTCGCTCGACACCGAAGGCGTGGGCGAGCTGGTGCGGATCGCGGCCGAGCGCGGACGCAAGACGCGGCCTGGGCTGAAGCTCGGCATCTGCGGCGAGCATGGCGGCGATCCGGCGTCCATCGCCTTCTGCGAGAACGTTGGGCTCGACTACGTGTCGTGCTCGCCGTTCCGCGTGCCGGTGGCGCGCCTGGCCGCGGCGCAGGCCGTGGTGCGAGGCCAAGGGCGGGAGCAGCTCCTCGTCGACTGCGTAAGCGGCGGATACCGGCCCTTCAGTCCAGCACTTTTCACCCCAAGCCCGCTCGCGGCTTGGGGTGAAGATAGCCCTCGATTGAACCTAGATCCGGCAGTTGACGCCGGTTCGCAGGTAAAAACGCTCGCAGAAATCGAGCCGCAGCGTCGTCCCTGCGCAGGCGGGGACCCACGCTAAGGTATTGTTCCAGCACCTGAAATGGACCCCCGCCTGCGCGGGAATGACGCTGCGGAGTTCTCGCCGAAGTCTGCCATTTCTAGGTTTATTGCTTCGCGGCGGTTGCTAACCGGGAATTAGCCGGTGTGACTTTGTACCGTCCGTTCACGGCTCACATTCTCTACCCAGAAACAGGGGCTTACCCCTGTGTGGCATTTTAATCTTATTGCTTCCTTTACCTATGTCTTATCGAACTCTCCGCAATTTTTCGATTGGAGGGAAATGAGACATGGACAGCGAGACCTTTGAGGGCTTGTTCGCCGCCATCCTCGCTGGCGAGCCGATGTCGGACTTCGACGTGATATTGCCCAGCGCGTCGTAGGCAACCGTAACGCTGGTGCCGCCCGAGCCCTGGCCCGTGGGAGCGACGGTCGAGGACGTCACGCGGTTGAGCGTGTCGTATTGGAAGGTCTCCTGGATGGCCTGGATGCTGTCGGTGCGCGACAGCAGGTTGCCCAGCGTGTCGAACTGGTAGCTCAGGTTCTGGATGGTGCCGGCCGCGGCGCTGGTGGACATGATCCCGGTCAAATGCCCGGTGGGGGCGTCGTAGCTGTTGGCCAGGCTCACGCCATTGCCGTAGGTGGCGCCGGTCACGTTGCCGCGCCCGTCCACGCTCACCGCCGTCCAGTAGGCGGCGCCCGTCGAGGCGTTCAAGAGCTGGGCGAGCTGGCCGTAAGCGGTGTAGGCCGTCTGGACGGTCAGGCCCGTCGGATAGGCGACGGTCGCGGGCCGGCTGTAGCTGTCGTAGGCCGAGGCGACGGTATAGTGCGAGCCGTCGTCCATGGTCTCGGTCTTGGCCGAGGCAGGCCCAGGCTGTCGTAGCTGAGCGCCGCGCTATAGCCGTAGCCCGCCTCGCTCGCAAGCTTGCCTACGCCCATTGAAGCGGTGTCGTAGACCCAGCTCGACACCTGCGGGCTTGCCCCTGTGGCGCCGTCGGTGCGGGTCAGCATGCGGCCCAGCACGTCGTAGCTCAGGCGCGTGGTCTGGCCTTTGGCGTCCGTTTGGCTTACGAGCTGGCCGAGCGGGTTATAGCTATAGGTCCAGCTTCCCTTGTCGGGATCGCTCATCGCCACCTTGTTGCCGCGGATGTCGTACGACCCCGTGGTGAGGTTGCCCGCCGCGTCTGTGACCTGGACCGCCTCGCCGATGGCGTCGTAGGCGTAGGTCAGCGTCTTGCCGTTGGTGTCGGTGGCAACCGCCATCTGGCCCATCGGGTTCGAGGTGATGGCCTTGGTCTGGCCGAGCCCGTTGGTGGTGGTGACGGTAAGCCCGTTATAGGCCATGGCCTCGGTCTTGTTGTCGGGCTTGGTCGAAAGCGTACGGCCGGCCGAGAAGATCGTATACGACGGTGGTCCAATATTCGGTGGTGCCCTCGATCGTGGGCTCGGACTGCTGCACCACGTGGCCCTGGCCGTCGTAGACGGTGTCCCCATCGACGAGGCGGCCGTCGAAGCCTTCCTTCGTTTGCCGCAGGGTGCGGTGCAAAATGTCCTTGAAGACCGCCGTGGCCGCAGCGCCGCCGGGCACGCTCACGAACGCATAAGCGGCGTTGGCCGGGCACACCGCGGTCCCGTCCGTGCAATTATAGCGATAGGTCGCGGTCTTGGTGCCGTCCGCGCGCAGCTCCTGCGTGACCTGGCCCCAAGTGTTATAGGTCCATTGCGTGGTAAGCCCGTTCGGCCCCGTCGTGGTCAGGGGCAGGCCGTGCACGGGATCGTAGGTGGTGGTCTGGGTCTGGCCGAGCGGATTGGTTTCGGTGAGATGATAGCGGACGTACGGATCGTAGGTGTAGCTCCAGCTTCCCTTATCGGGATCTGAGAACTACCCCTTGGCTGGGGGAGCGGACGGCATAAAGAACGCAGCAATAGGCGGTCTGTATGTATATAAATACTTACAATTATGGACTCCGGTCATGGCCGCACCGCCTTGTCGATTTCGGTACAATTATCCGCTAAAGCCTCTTACGGAAGCGTAAACGGATAAGATATTGATATACAACGGGATTGATCTGGAATACCGCTCAAATGCCGCAAAGGTGGGTTGAGTAGCAAAGAGATGCATTGCAATCGAAGGTTTCGATTTATAGTTAATGCGCGCAAGATTCTAATATTAACGGACTTTTTGGAGTGCAGATTTGCACGCGAAAAACGCAAAAAGGCGGGTGTTTCGCGCGTGAAATCCGGCAAAAGCGGCGTTGTTTACCGTACTGGCGCTAACCATAATCTGTCGCGGTTGGGCTGTAATTCCCGGTGAACTAACGTGAACTAAGTGCCAGCTAGCGAGGTAGAGCTAAACACACTAGCGAAGGTTCCAGCAGTGTTGGCTGGAGCCTCGCGGCCAAATGTCTTATGATTGATTTATTATTAGATCTCCGATTGTATGCATTAAATCAACATGAGCTTGTATTCCCAAAATTGCACTTTCTGGAGACTGATACATTCTGTAATAACTAAAACCAGGCATAAGCCATTCAGCTTGCCATGTTTGCATTATTAGATCTGGAGCCGCCTTGTGAGCAATCTCAAACACAATTGGCAAGTGAAACTTCCAAGTTGTTCTCATGCCAGCATCAACAAAAAAACTAAATACAAGCTCATTGCCTAAAACTTTTTGCCATCCCTTTTTATTAAAAGCGAAGCCCCTCTCCTGCGCGATTTTTTTTAAGTAATTACTAAAATCCTTCTTCGTTCCGGTCCATTCCGAAGCAGAGATGCGAAAATATTGAATTTCATCCTGTTTAGCCTCCT
The DNA here is from genome assembly GCA_963785355.1 of uncultured Alphaproteobacteria bacterium. Lineage (GTDB taxonomy): Bacteria > Pseudomonadota > Alphaproteobacteria > Rhizobiales > Rhodomicrobiaceae > Rhodomicrobium. The sequence continues at coordinate 29,431 of CAWAVJ010000044.1, read as the reverse complement.
CTAGCTCCCTCGAGACCACCCCGGCGAATAGAAGACCCGGCTGTATCAGTGTTAACGTTTTTTTGTAAAACATCTCCATGCAATCATTAAGGAACATCCTTTGTGTTGATGTCTCCCCCTTTTCGTTCTGCAATGCTATATCATCTAAGTACACTGAACGGTACGAGGTCTCACCACCGAACCTTCGCTTGTCTGATTTTACAAGTCCAGCCGAGCAAAGATATTCTCGAGAAACCTCGTCCCAATAGCGCTCAAGTTGGACCTCGTCACCGCTGCCGCAGTTCGCCAAAACTATCTTTTTGTAACGTTCCGGTAAGCTATACCCCTTGGTTTCCAAAACGGATTTTGTGACCCGCTGCCCAGGCCATTTTGCGAGAGTAGAAAGAAGCTTATGCATAATGTCACCGAAGCTAGACGCCCTTTTGCGGCGTAGCGCCTAGGCTAGTGCGAGTAACGTAAGGCATCCGAATGCACGATACTCGCGCCGCTCCTCATCCGCATTTCCTAACGTTAGTGGCTCGGTACACTGCAACCACATTTGCCCTGGGATGGGAGTGTAAGATAGAACCACGCCCAATAGGCCGGGAATGACAGACTTACACTGCTGTAGTTAGTTTGGTAATCATACACGATTACGCCAGGAGCAGCAAGAGTGTACGTGTAAATACCGTATTTTCCTGTAAGCGTCAACGGCGTACCTTCCGGGAATATTGACATGCCACCAGGCATGTACTGTGTGGCACCGATACTTGTCATAATATATCCGGTTACTTGATATAGACCTTCCCCTATACCCTGCATGCTGTTTGGCTTAATTTCCCAAAGTTCCTCAGTTATGGTATTACCAAGATCGGGTCGCCCCATGAAAAAGGTTCCAGCACCGTCGGTCCATGCCTCACTCCACGTTCCAGGGATCTTTTCCCTGTCAGCCTGAAGTGTATCATGGGCATCATTACCAATATCCCACGGATTTAGGTAGGTTTTGCCCCAAAGATTGAACTTATTGAACAAATTCGCAAAAGCCGCGGTGATGAAGCCGGCTGCGAATTTGCCACCGGTCAGCATGGATGCGCCGCCGCCCGCCGCGCCCACAATAGCCGTATCGAGGATAACGTTGCCGCCGCTGATCGCGTTGCTCTCGAGGCCCACATCGGCGCCGATGGCGTTGGATGCGAAGCCTTGCATGAAATGGCCGCCTTGGGCCATCGAGAGCGCGCCACCGACCACGCCGTGCACGAGGCCCTTCGCGAGCAAGTTGGTAGCCAGCCCATCGGCTCTCAGAGCCTGCCCAACTTCCGTCCATACGCTCGCGGAGACGTATGCGAATGCAAACGCCTTGACCGCCTGCATCGGCGTCCCTCCGCCCGCCAGCGTCAGTCCGGCGGCTGCTAAGGCGCATATGCCCGGCCCACTGGCGGCGGTCGCCGCGCAGATCGCGATCTGAATGACGGCCCGGAAGATCGAGTTCCTGAGCATCGCCTTGAAGGCGCTGGCGATGCCCCCGAAGGCGTGCGAGAAGAAATTGCCGATGGACTTGAAGATATCGCCGATCCAGGAGAAGCCGGACGGATCGAGCAGCGACAGCGGGTTGTTGCGGACGTAAGCGTAGTGGTTGTAGGCCTGCAGGTCGGTTGCGTCCTGCACGAACGGATCGGCCGACAGGAACCGTCCCGAGCTGCGGATCGTAGACGCGCCCGTTCATATGCACGAGGCCCACCTCGTCGAGCTCCTCGTGGCCGGTGAAGCCGCGCGTGGTGAGCGCCGTCTGCCACAGGACCGCGGGCATCGTTGGGAAGTACGCGGCCCAGGTGACGTTGCGCCGGGCGCCCTGCGAGATCGGCTTGCCGATCTCGCAGCTTTGAAGTGTCCCGATCCGTCAAGCGGATCGGGACGCGTCGAAGGAGTAGCGCGTCTCGACGTTGCCCGAGGCGTCGGTGATGACGCCGGTCGAGCCCAGGTGATCGTGCAGCAGGTAGATGGTCTGGCTGGAGGCCGGCGTGGACGTGACCTCGATCACCACCGCCGCGCCGCCGATATAGGTCTTGTGCGTGACGGTCGTGCCGCTCTCCACCACCTCGTGGCGCATTCGCCATGTTAACGGGCGGTGAAATTCGCGTAAGGGCCTACTATGGTAAATGCGGGTATAGTAAACGCTGGCCCGGCATATTTTCCGCCGCCGTCTTTCTGCGAATCTTTTCCCGCTTTAGGTCGATTTCTGCGACTCCAAAACCCTATTAAATATACGCGCAGTTTTAATCTTAACCATAAAACGGTGCATATTTGCGCGGACGCGGCTCGCGGCAACTTAATTTATTCGCGTAATATCAATGGCTTGGCGAAGCGTTTAGACTTCCGGAAGGGTTTTGGGTTATCCTCAGCGTCATCGAACCGGCAGCCCAGCCGCAAGCAACCGACGGGAAGGTGGAGAAAACAGGGTTGACAATTCGTTCGCAAGGAAGGGAGAGGAGCGTCAAGTCGCGTTCCCGGTAGTAGCGATGTTCAGCGGTTGCAAAGCCGCCCGGCTCAAGCGCGCTATCGATTGCGCCGAAGCGTGCAAGCGGCTTGCGGCGATGGCCGCTGTGCATCGTCGCAAGCATAGGTTTTCAAGTATAGGTTTTCGTGAATAGTCAGGCGCCGGCTGTCTCGCTAATGCACCCTTCTAGTAACTCAATAGATTTGGATATCCGCTCCCTTTCCTGGGAAGAAAAAGGGACAGAATATGCCATAATAGAGATCTCTTTCAGGGTAGATAAGATGAATTCGGTAACCTCCTCTTCGGTAGCATCGTTATAAACGACTACTTCCTTGGCGATCGCGCCGTTCGAAACGAGATTGTTCATTTTTCTAACCTTTATACACTACCCTGGGTATTGCCGCAATTGGCACAAGGGACTTATGCCGATTTGTTGAATATAACGGAGTTGGATGCTGTTACAACCAAGCGTGGGTTGCAAATTCGCGCGGCGTACCACCTTCACTATAGTATCGCCACATCGGAGGCGGGGGGAGCTTGAGCTTGACCTAAAGCCAAAAACAGCAACGCATTGGAGGTGTTGCAGAATCCACTATTATATACTTAAATAGGCGCGATAGTGGAACCTTAAGCCCGCCGATGGCATATCCTTTCGAGAGCCGTTGACGACCGTCAAATCGCCTCAAACCGGCAGCGTGCTAATAGAAACAAGACAACACCGAGTCCCGGAGGCTCCCATGCGAAGCGATCAAACCGAACCCGATGAAGCCTACGCCGACGAAGCGCTGACGATTTCGGCCGGAGCAGGTGTGCTTTCCTCATCGTGAAGGCCCGCGAATTCGATGTCAAAGAGCGCGATAGTGAGCCTGAGTCAGGCTCCAATGCATCCGACGACCGGATGGTTTCCGTTCTTGAGGACGGCCGCGGCGGACCCCGTCCAGCAGGAGCTCGCCTCCTATCATCGAGAACATGACGGAAGACGAGCAGATCGACCTGGTGGCGCTCGCCTGGCTCGGCCGGGACGACAACACCCTTGAGGATTGGCCGTCCATACGCGAGGAGGCGGCGAGCGTCACATCGTTCCCGGACTCGGCAGGCACCGCGCGCTATCTCCTCGGCATGCCGCTGTTGTCCGACTATCTCGAAGAGGGGCTCGCGCTGTTCGGAAAATCCTGCGAGCAATTTGAGATCGGCAGGCTTTGAGCAAGGGCTCGCAAAGTCGAAGGCGCCTCAGCGGAGCACGGCACGGAATGCAGGCCGCGCCCGGCGACAGCGCGCTGCTAACCGATCTCTATCAGCTCAATATGATGCAAGCCTATCTCGACCACGGCATGACGGGAACGGCCGTGTTCGAGTTCTTCATGCGCAAGCTTCCGTCAAACCGCGGGTTTCTTGATGGCGGCGGGGCTGGAGCAAGCGCTCGGCTATCTTGAGACCTTGCATTTCGCGGCAGGCGAAATCGAATGGCTCTCGCGAACCGGCCGTTTCCGGCAGAATCTGTTGGACTGCCTCGCGGCCTTCCGCTTTACCGGCGACGTGCATGCCATGCCGGAAGGCACCGTCTTTTTCGGCTACGAGCCGATCCTGCGCATCGCCGCGCCGCTGCCGCAGGCGCAACTCGTGGAAACCCGGCTTATTAATCTTCTGCATTTCGAGACGCTTATCGCGTCCAAGGCCGCCCGGCATGTGCTGCTGGCGCCCGGCAAGGAGCTTGTGGACTTCGGCTTGAGGCGCGCGCATGGCGCCGAAGCTGGGATCCTGGCCGCGCGGGCAAGCTACATCGCAGGCTACACCGGCACCGCCACAGTGCTGGCCGCGCGAGCGTTTCGGCATTCCGATTTACGGCACGATGGCGCATTCCTTCATCGAGGCGTTCGACAGCGAATCCGCCGCATTCGAGGCATTCGCGCGCTCGCGGCCCGCAAGATCTCACCATCTTGATCGACACGTACGACACGGAAGCAGCGGCGAAAAAGGTGGTGGCGCTGGCGAAGCGGCTTGAGCCGGAGGGGATTAGCGGTAGGCGCCGTGCGCCTCGATAGCGGCGACCTTATCGCGCTTTCCAAAGCCGTCCGGCGCATCCTCGATGACGGAGGCTGCCAGCGCACCGCTATTTTCGCGAGCGGCGGCATCGATGAGGAGGAGCTGATCGCGTTCCAGCGAAGCGGCGCCCCATCGATGGCCTAGGCATCGGTACGAGCCTGACCGTTTCCTCCGACCGGCCCGCCCTCGACTGCGCCTACAAACTACAAGAATATGACGGTGTGCCCAGGCGTAAGCATTCTTCCGGCAAAGAGACTTGGCCCGGCCGCAAGCAGGTTTGGCGGCGCTATGGGCCGGATGGCAAGTTGGAGGGCGATGTGCTGTCATTGGAAACGGACACCCAGGCGGGCGAGGCATTGCTTGTACCCGCAATGAAAGCCGGGCGCCGGATAGGCCCGTCCCTCGCGCTGATTGCTGTGCGGCAGCGCGCTGCAAAGAACCTCGAATGCCTGCCCGAAGCGCTGCGCCGCCTCCATCCAGGCGCGGCCTACCCTGTGACCATAGCGAAACCGTTGATCGAGCTTGCCGCCGCAACGGATCGCCGCCTTGCTCAGCGAGCCGCGCGATGAAAAAAACGATTGAGCTCGGTCCAGCAGATGTCTTGCTTGTCATCGACGCACAGAACGGTTTTTGCGCGGGCGGTGCCCTGGCGGTGCGTGGCGGCGATGAGATCGTGCCTCTCGTCAACCGGATCGCCAAGCGGTTCGATCATGTTGTGCTCACCCAAGATTGGCACCCGAAGGGACATCGCTCCTTTGCATCCGCCCATCCCGGGCACAACCCATTCGAAACGATCGAAATGGCCTACGGTCCGCAAGTTCTTTGGCCGGATCACTGCATTCAGGGAAGCAAGAGCGCCGAATTTCACCCAGACCTCGATATCCCTCACGCCGAACTAATTATACGAAAGGGTTTTCGCCCGGACATCGATTCCTATTCGGCCTTTTTTGAAAACGACCGCACCACACCGACTGGCCTTGGCGGATATTTGCGCGAGCGCGGCTTAAAACGCGTCTTTCTGGCGGGCTTGGCACTCGATTTCTGCGTGCGTTACTCGGCCGAGGACGCGCAGAAGAGCGGCTTTAGCGCCGTGATTTTGGAGGACGCCTGCCGCGCCATCGACATGAGCAGATCGCTTGACGCCGCGCGGCAAAGCTTCGCAGCCTTGGGTATTTCTTGCGTCACAAGCGATAGCGTCGCCGCTTCCGCAGGCCGCCACCAGCGCGACCGCATGCGCGGCCCGTGACGCTGCGCTGCATCTTATTAGCTAGCTGCACTTATAAAGCCAAGCACCCGCACTTACTTAGCACGAAATGCGCGCCGGTTCTGCCGGGTCAAGTACGGCGGCAAAGCTGCCTGGCGATGACGGACGAGTTAAAGCCTATCCGTTTTTGATGGAATCAAAAGCGGGGCTCTAGGTCTTTGTTTAACCGTGCGTCTTATCGGAAAAACCGCTCACACCTCCGGGTCAAGCCCGAAGGCATGCTTTTTCCGGACGCACTCTAGCTTCGGGGGGAATGGCATGGTTCTGGCGGGTTGGAAGATGTGGCGGCTGGCGTTTCTCCTATTTGCCGCAGCCGCATTGGAGCTTACCGCTACGCCGAATGCTTTCGCCTGGGGAGATGCAGGCCACCGGATCGTTTGCCAGCTTGCCTATTTGGAGCTGACGCCCGCCGCCAAAGCCAAGGTGGACGCGCTGATCGCGCTCGATCCGAAATTTCGCACCTTCGCCGCTAGCTGCACATGGCCGGACATGTTCCCGCCGGTAAGGCCGTCCGAGCACTTCTTGAATGTTCCCCGCAGCGCACGCACTGTCGATCCGGCCAGCCTCTGTCCCACGGCTGAACGCTGCGTAGCCTCAGCGATCCTGAACGACGCACGTGAGCTTGCATCGGCGCAAGAACCGGGCGAACGGCTGCGGCTGCTCAAGAGCCTCGGCCATTGGGTGGGCGACATTCATCAGCCGCTGCATGTCTCGTTCGAAGACGACAAGGGCGCCAATTTCATCGATGCCACCGGCGTTTGCGGCTCCACCCTCCATATCGCTTGGGATATTTGCATTATCGAGACGAAGATCGGCAGCGATGAAGTAGCCGTCTCGGCGGCTCTTAGAAGCGAAATCACGGACGCAGACCGCAAAGCCTGGGCGCCTGCGAGCCTAGACGCCGCCGCCGTCGCCTCATGGGCCAGCGAATCCCTTGCGATCGCGGAAAGCCCCTTTACCCAATATTGCTACCGGCATACCGATGGCTGCTGGTACACGGCCGAGGCGCGGCAGTTTTCCGGGCAGAGGCGCGAGGTGCGGATCACGGAGCAGTATATGGAGCAAGAGGCGCCTGTCGTGCGCGGGCGGCTCAAGCGCGCAGGCGTGCGGCTCGGCGCGGTATTGAACGGCGTGCTCTCGAATTGAAGGCCATGAAACAGCCATTTAAGGAGCCGAAGAAGTCTTGCGGCATTTAAATAGAAATCGTCACTTTTCCACGAGCGTGTTCTTCGATGGGTGCTGAGCGCGCCAAGTCCAGCGCTATCCGCGTGTTTATTTCTTATTCGCGGCGCGATCTCGAGATCGCCGACCGCCTTGTGGGCGCGCTTGAACGCGAGGATATCGAAGTCACCATCGACCGGCGCGACCTGCCTTACGGCGAGGAGTGGCTGAAGGAGCTGGCCGATTTCATAGCGGGCGCGGACACCGTAGTGGCGCTTGTGAGCCCGGCTTTTATCGCCTCGAAGGCTTGCAATTGGGAACTCGGCCAAGTCAAGGCCACGAACAAGCGCCTTATGCCCGTGGTGATCGAGAAGGTGGCAATCGAGGATCTGCCCGAAGCCATCGGCAAAATCCACCTTCTGCCCGCCCAGGGCGCCTTCGATTTCGAGATCCACCTCAAGCCGCTTGCCGAAGCGCTGAACACCGATAGGCAATGGGTCAAAGAGCACACAAGGCTCGCGGCCCAGGCGCGGCAATGGCTAGCGCGCGGGCGGGCGCCTGCGCTGCTCCTGCGCGGGACCGCGCTTGCCGATGCGGAAAGCTGGCAAGACCGGCAGCCCAAGGCCGCACCCCAGCCCAGCGACGAAATCCTGGAGCTCATGCTGGCAAGCCGGCGCGCGGCGACCAGCCGTCAAAGAGCCATCGCCGCCGGTTCGCTTCTGGCCGCAGCCTTCGCCTTCGCGCTTGCAGGCGCTGCCGCATTCCAATGGCAGCGCGCCGAGACAAGTTACACAGCCGCGCGGACCAATCTCGATTCGCTCATCAAAGACCTCGCCGCGGAAATGCAAGACGCTGAGGGCATACCGGTTGAGACCGTCCAGAGAATCCTCAAGAATGGAGAGAGGCTTGCTGCAAATTTGAAGGAGGCAAGCGGCGGCGACATGCGGCTCGAAGCCAGCCGGGCCGCGATGTTCTATGAATTCGGCAAGACGTATCAGAAGATCGGCCGTCGCGACGAAGCCGTCAAGGCGTCGGATGAAAGCCTTGCCATCCGGCGGCGCCTGGCAGCAGCCCATCCCCAGAACCTTGAATTGGCGGCAGCGCTGGAGGAAAGCCTCGATCTGGCTGGCGATCTGGAACGGGAGCAGAAGCAATTTCCCGAGGCGCACGAGCTTTATGGCGAGGCGGCCAGGACCGGTTTGGCCCTCAACGCCAAGGACCCAGCAAATCCGCGTTACGCGGTGAGCCTTTCCAAGACCCTCACCCGGCTCGGCGATCTCGACTGCTTCGGCAAGAATTTTTTTGAGGCCAAGGGCCGCTATAGCGATGCTTTCGAGAAAATCAAAGGCGTGCTGCGCGGCAGTGTTGGCGAACCCCCGCCGGAAGTGCAGCGCGAGCTGACCTGGAACTACAATAAGATCGGCGATGTTTCCGCCGGCCTCAAAGAATATGCAGACGCGGACTTGGCTTACAGCAACGGGCTTTGTGTCCGGGAGTATCTCTTTTCGAAGGATCGGACGAACACCAAGCTTCAGCACGATATCTCCTGGAGTTACAGCAAGATCGCCGGTGTCAAGATGCAGACGGGCGGTTTTGCCGGCGCATTGGATGCCGCATTCGCCTCGCTTGCGATCCGCCGCAAACTTGCCGGGAGCGACCCTAAGAACTTGATCTGGCGGCGCGATACTGCCGCGGCGCTCCATCAGATTGCCGAAGTCAAGGCCAAGGCTGGGGATTTCTCCACGGCAAGGATGTTCTACCTTTCGGCGGCGGAAGCGCGCCTCGCGTTGAAAAAAGAGGCGCCGGGCGACGCCGGTTTTGCCGCCGCCTTCCAGGCTAGTATGGACGGCGCAAAGGAAGCGCTGGCGAAGAGCCTGGAAACGCGGGCCACGCCGGAGGAGCGGGACTATCGCGAGGTGGTGGCCGAGGAGGAAATGAACGCCGCCGCCAAGGCTGGTGCCCAAGCGCGCGATCCGGGGGCATGCTGGAACGCGATCCTGACCGGTTTGCGAGGCAGGGGCGCGGAAAGCGGGCAAAGCGCCGTCAAATAGCTTTCCGCAGTGGCGTTTGTTTCCGCCTTCGGTACCTCCGGTGCGTCGTCCGCGCGGAGGCGGGGACCCATGCTAAGATCCTGTTTCATCGCCGGGAATGGATTCCCGCCTTCGCGGGAATGACGCTGCTGCGATCATTTTCACCCTTCTGAAACTCTGAACCGAAGAAATTTCCGGCGTATGTAACCTCCTCGCGGCATCCAGCGTAGATTCCTTCAATAGAAAGGGATGTCACGATGGAAGCGGCCTCAATAAGCGAGTTTCCGGCAGGCAGCGTGCCGTTTTTCGCGCGGCTGCCCGAAGATCGGCGCGAGGCGCTGGAGCAGCATATGAGCATTCGCCGCTTCACTGCGGGCGAGCGTGTGTTCAAGGAAGGCGACACAAATCCGGGGTGTCTTTACGTCGTGCTCGACGGCGAGGCAGCGCTTTGCAATCGCGGCAAAACCTTCTCTACGCACACTATGGCCGAGTACGAAACCGGCTCGCGCGGCAAGCACGATATCATCGGTGCGGTCTCCTTCCTGGACGGCGAGCCGTTTTCGAGCAGCCTGATGGCAAAAACGCCGCTAACGCTGGCGGTGCTGGACTTTTCCGGCGCCGCGCTTTCGCCGGCGTCGCGCAAGCTCAAGGCAGCGGTCGTCGCGCAACTCAGGCAGGAGCTCACGAGCGAGCTGCGCCATTCCGTCATGCATCGCCTCGACAGCCTGCAAAACGAGGCCGAATTCGCGCGCTACAAGAACGCGGTCGGCCGGATCGTGGTGACGACACTGTCGCTGCTGTCGTTCTACACGCTGCTCCTGAGCATCCTCCCGCAATTCATGGTGGCGCTGACTGTGAACTTCGCCATCACCCCGTTCATCATCGCCATGTTCGCCGCCGTTATGGGGCCGGTGATCTGGTATAGCGGCTTTCCGCCGTCGTTTTTCGGCCTGCAAACCGCCAATTGGAAAGGCGCGATCGGCTTTTCGGTTCTGGCTTCGCTCGCCTTCATCGCGGCAGGCGCGGGGCTGAAATTGCTGCTGATCCACACCACGCAGACGTTCTCCTCGCTCTCCCTGTTCGGCGTCGCAGACGTGCGCGAGAACATGCATCAAGTGATGATGTCGCCACTGTACTGGATCGCGGCCGGGCTTTACCTGGTGCTGACGCCACTGCAGGAATTCGTGGCCCGCTCCTGCTTGCAGGCGCCGCTCTTCGCGTTCCTCAACGGTTCTACGTTTTGGCGCCACGTCTGGTCCATCCTGGTCTCAAACCTCGTCTTCGCGGCGGCGCATTCGCACATCAGTTTCGCCTTCGCCATCGCGGCGTTCATTCCCGGCCTGTTCTGGGGCTGGATTTTCGCGCGGACGAACTCGCTCCTCGCCGCTTCGGTCTCGCATTTCATGATCGGCGGCGCGGGCATCTTCCTCTTCGGCATCGAGGAGGTGGTTGCCAAGCTGACGCAGATGGGCGGCATGGGCGGGTGAAGCCGCGTCACCCTTCCTGGCGGGTGCGGCCGCCGCCGAGCGGGGCGCCCTCTTGCAGCGGCTCGATGGAAACCGCAAGGCCGCTCGCATCGCTGGTTTCGACCAGCACGCCGCAGATCGTCGCCGGCCCCATCGCGGGCGTGAACCGGCCGGAGGGGATGCGCGTGGTAAACCGGTGCACCGGCTCACCCTTCTCCATGCCGATGACGGAATCGTAGTCGCCGCACATGCCAACGTCCGTCATGAAAGCGGTGCCGCCCGGCATGATGCGAGCGTCGGCGGTGGGCACATGCGTATGCGTGCCGATGACCGCGCTGACCCTGCCGTCGACCGCGGCGGCGAGCGCCTGCTTTTCGGATGTCGCTTCGGCATGGAAGTCGATGAATATGGCGTCCGCGCCCTGCCGCAAGGGGCAGGCGGCGATTTCGCGCTCCACGCCCTGGAACGGGTCGTCGAGTGCATCCATGAAAATCCGGCCGAGCGGGCTCATCACCAGCACCTCGGCGCCGTTCGCGGCCCGGAATAGCCCAGCACCTGCGCCCGGCGTACCAGCCGGGTAATTCAGCGGCCGTAACAGGCGGTTCTGGCGCGAGACGAAGACCAGCGTTTCCCGCTGGTCCCAAATGTGGTTGCCCGTGGTGACAACGTCGGCGCCGGCATCGCGCAGGTTCTGGAATATCTGCTCGGTGATGCCGAAGCCACCCGCGGCGTTCTCGCCATTGACGATGACGAAATCGGCGGCAAGCCGCTCGCGCAAGGCCGGAAGCTGCTCGCAGACCGCGTGCCGCCCTAGCCTTCCGACTACATCCCCGAGAAACAAAAGCCGCATATCACTCTCCGCAGGCAATGACGCGCGACGGCGTTAGGATCGTATCCAAGGGCTCGTCCTGCGGCTCCTGGGGAACTTCCGGAAACTCCTGCTCGTCGAAGGCGATGCCAATAGCGGCAACCTGGGCGCGCTGCCTCATCCGGCGCAGCGCCGCGTCATAGTAGCCGGCACCGTAGCCGAGGCGGCCTCCTTTGCGGTCGAAGGCGAGAAGAGGGACGAGCACGATGTCTGGCATAAGTTCGATGCGCCCGGCGCCAGGCTGCCGTAGGCCGAATTTGCCGCGTTTAAGCGGTGCGCCTGGGCTCCATTGCCTGAATATGAGATCCGGCCCCGGCCTAACAACCGGCAGGGCGGTGCACAACCCTTGAGCGTGCAACGCTTCAAGCAGGGGGAGCGGGTCGAGCTCGTCGTGGACCGGGAAATAGCCGGCGGCGCAAAATGCTTGCATGGCTCCAATCAGAGGGGCGCCGCGAACGGCAAGAGCCCGGCTCGCCGCGGCCCCTGACTTCAGCCAAACCTCGCGGCGAATTTCCGAAGCTTCGGCCCTGAGAGCCGCTTTCCGCTCCGCCAAAGGATTCCGCCGATCTATCGCTTTTGCCCGCACCAATGCCGGTCGAATGTTAGATGCCGCGAAGGCCGTCGGGGCATTTCGATCCCCTGGGTCCCTGGTAAACAGGTGGGCGCCAAATAACCGAGGCCACGGCCCCGGCAGGGTCAGCTCCCTTAAGGATCTTATAGGGCCCGGGTATTCATTGAGCCCCTAACGCACCCCGCAGCGAACGTTGCATATAACGGGATTTGAGCGAAATTACTAGCCCCTGGAGCGGTCCTCCAGCCAAATATCTTATGAATAAACCAGTTGTGAGCGCGGCCCGGTTTTGCGGCTGATTTTTTGGCACGGCAATGGAAAGAAGGTGCCGGAGATGGTGCTCTCTAATTACTTGACTGCAATCGGCCGCTACATGATGGCCGCGCTTTTCCTGGTGAGGGGCGCGCATAAGTTCTTTAATCCAAGTGAAACGCAAAACTTGATCGCGTCCGCCCGATCACCGGATGACGCCTCCGTCTATTGGTCCGGGCCGCCTCAGCATTACGGGCGGGCCTTGATGCTAGAGTGCGTCCGGAAAAGCATGCCTTCGGGCTTGCCCCGGAGGTGCGAAGCGGTTTTCCGATAAGACGCACGGCAAAACAACAAGCTAGAGCCCCGCTTTTGATCCCATCAAAAGCGGATAGGCTCTAGGCGCTGCCCTTGGCGCGGGGATGCGCGCTTCCGGCTTCGATCGCCTTGCCAAGCTCCCGCTGCATGGCCTGGGCGCCGCCGTCGATCACCTGATAGGCGCGCGGGTCTAACGCCATGCGCTGCAAGCGCTGTACTTCCTCGCGCGCTTCCCAGAGCTGGTCCGCCATCAAGAGCGCCGCCATGAGAAACAGCCGCTCGTCTTGCACGGCCTTCGTGCCGTTCTTGATCCGCTGCACGTGGCCGTCGATTTCCGCGGCGAGGTCCCGGACGCGGCCCTCCTCGCCGTCCTTGCACCCCATCCGGAAAGTGCGCCCGTTTACAAGTACCTTCACTTGGGCCATGGCCCAGCCCTCCTAGTCCGCACCGTAAGCTCGCCGGCCCGATTTAGCCGCACCGGCCGGCGTGTCACGCATTGCGATACTTGCGCGGCAGTCATTGCCGCAGCTTTTCCCACATATGCGATCTTTGGCAGACGGAGGTGAAGAAGTAGTTAAGGCTGAGCAGTGGTTAACCGATTTTCTCAGGCGGACAGCAGATATTATTCAAATTATTGCTACTTATAGTTGGCTACCATTTTATGTTTCTTTTGCAGGTAGAGGAAAATACCTCCAACGCGGCTTCCGGCCCTATGGATGGAATGTTTTTCCCAAATAATAGCGGGTGGGTCCTATTTCTGCGCCTCGATTGCTGACCAGACGAATTGCACTTCGTCGTCCGGTCCTGAACAACAGAGCATAAGGCGGTCCTTATTGTCCGCTAGTCTGGAAATAGCGGGCTGATTGCGCACAACCGCCTGCAGCATGGACTGGAAAAATTCATTGTCAGCGCGGGCTTCGGCCAAATCGGTGCGAGCTAAGTTGACAAGATAAAAATCGCCAAGCGCGAAGTTTCTGTCACCGTTGACGTTCCACATCGCGGCGCCCTTCAAGTCGCCATCGGCAACCGCGCTAAGGAAATGCTTGGCACTGTAAGCATTTATTCTTTTGGCCGCCTGCCAAGAGTTCTCCTCCGTGTCGATGCAGACTGACACGGCCGCTGACTCGTGATCGTAGTAAAACGCGAATGTGTGTATGGATATTCGCTTGGCTTCAGCTTCCGCGAGCGCGCGCTCAACGATCCGATCAAAAAGATCGTTGAGCGTCATAGCGCTATAGACCCTCGCTCAGCAGAGCGATCTGAACCGTGCCTGGCTTCATCTTATAGAAGATGTGGCCGCCGATCTGCGCGACCTTGATCAGCTCGAAACGCCATGGCGGATGAACGTAAGTTGCATGGTAATGCGTGGCATAGCCCACTTCATCGAGCCAAACCTCGCCCGCGATCACCTGCTTGGCAAGCTTTACGGAGGTTGCCCATTCGGGCTTCTCCCTCACGGAATTGCTCTTGCCCGTGCAAGTGAAGGAGAATTGGCAGCCGTGGCGGTTGCGCTCGCCTTGATAGACGACGCCGCAAATGGTCTTGGGATAGAACGGGCTGCGTATGCGGTTCATGATAACTTGGGCGACGGCGATCTGACCCTTGATCGGCTCGTCGCGCGCTTCGAAGTAGATCGCAGTAGCCATGCAGCGCAGTTCGCGCTTGCGGAACTCGTCCTCGGTCAGGCCGCCGAACAAGGTTTGCGGCTGCTCCGGGGAAAGGCTTGCGTTCTTGAGCAGCCCGGCCCATTCGCCGCCAGGTTTCGTGGGTGCTGCAGCCTCGCCTTCAAGCAAGGGGTCCTGCGGGGTGAAAGCCGATAGGAACATTTGCGCGCCGGCAAGCGCCGCCGTTTGCACCGCGGTCTCCGTGCTCAAATGCAGCGGATCGGTCTTCGCGCGGCGGGACACGCTATCCATGCCCGACTTCATCGCAAATGCGAATTTATCGGCGCGCGGGCCTTTCTGATTGCCGGCGAAAAGATGCTTGGCATACGACGGCAGCGGTTCTAGGCCAGCCGATCGACTGGCGAAGGTGGGGCTTATATTCGAAACGCCGGGAGCGGTGAGCAAGGTGACGCGGTAATCGATCGCGCGGCGGATGGCGTCATCGTGATAGGCGTAGCCGCAAAAAGCGCAAACCGAGGCCAAAATGCCAAACTTGGTAAGCTTCGCGAAAGATCGCTTTGCTTTAAGCGTGAGCGGAAGCGGACGCGGCGGAATGACAGCAAGTTCGGAATTCCGGATAACCAGCGGACCCGGCCGTTGGTATTGTACAACGAGGGCCTGGCTGTGTTCCCGATCCACAGTCATCGAACGGCTACTTCTCACTCGACGCTCCTAAACAACAGCCACGACATATATAACGCAAAATGGTTAACTCCGCGTTTCGGGACGCATGGAGGTTTTGCGGGTGATAGCTACACCTTTTTTTAAGTCAAAAATGGGGATGCCAGCGGCAGCGGCGCTTTAGGTGTCCGGCTCAGGCTTAACAACGGTATTGAGGCTGCCCAACGCGCGCCTGAGATTCGTAAACGGTTTGTGACAGTAAAGTGACAAAAGTCCTTGTTTTACAAGCTCTAAGCCTTTGCGGCCGAACTCCGCTGCAAGCTCCGACTCGAGCCACGCCCGCGCCTTCTCCTCCCGTGCTGCGGCAAGACGCCCCTCCCCCTTGAGCCATGCCTCGTGCCGGCCAAACGCGGCAAAAAGCGGGCAAAGACTGTCCCTGCTGACAGCCGAGATCGCAAGGCATTCGGGCTCCCACATGCCCGCATCGCGGTGGGAAAGGCTGAGCGCGCCCGTGAGGCCGGCGAGTGCGCGTGTGGCCGCCGCGCCCATGTCGGCCTTCGTCACAACGGCAATGTCGGGGATCTCGGCGATGCCGGCCTTCATGAATTGCAGCGAGTTGCCCGACGCGGGCTGGATGCACAGCACAACTGTGTCGGAAACCGTGGCGATATCGGTTTCGGACTGGCCTACGCCGACGCTTTCCACGATCACTCTGTCGTAAAGCGCACGTAGCAGCGTTGCGGCCGGAAAGGCAATATCGGCAAGGCCGCCGAGCCGGCCGCGTGCGGCGACAGAGCGTACGAACACGCCGCTGTCGTCCGGGTCGGTGCGCATACGTACCCGGTCGCCCAGAAGCGCACCGCCGCTCGCCCGCGAGGAGGGATCGACGGCCACTACGGCCACCGTCTGCCCGGCGGCGCGCCATTCGGCGATGAGCGCGTTGATGAGCGTGGATTTACCGGCGCCCGGCGGCCCGGTAATGCCGGTGACGAGGCCCTTCGGGTTCTCGTAGGCCTCGTCGAGAAGTGCCGCGATGCCCGGATCGGCGAAGTTCCTCTCCGCCTCCGTAAGCGCCGCTGCTACCCGCGCCTTCCCGGCGAGGTCCGCGAGCGTCAGCTTGGGTTCGAGAGTCATCGCCGTTCCCTATCCATCAAGGCCGTCTAGGCTACCCCCGGATTAGCTCGCCGTTAACTTCGTTCTTCCGGTTTTTCGTCAGGTTTTCGGCAATGCCGGCATTTTCCTTCAAGGCGCGATTATAGGCGATACCCCTTACGAAAGCCTTAAGCTGGGGCATTACGCATTGATTTTAAAAGGGAAATTGCCTGCGGTGCGGACGGGAGGACAGGGCCAAATGCACCGTACTACGGTTAATTCGAAAACTGCAAATATATTTAATAGAGTTTTGGAGTCGCAGAAAACGGCCTAAAGTGGCAAAAGATTCGCAGAAAGACGGCGGCGGAAAATATGCCGGGCCGACGTTAACTATCCCGGCATTAAGCATAGTAGGGCCTTACGCGAAACGAACGATTTAAGAGTTTTTGCTTCGCGAAGCCGGAGCAAAAACTTGGTTGGATTGAACGCGGCCTGTGACGGTGCGGCGGGCTATGGAATTTTCAGTTGGCGGTTGCAAGGCAGGAGCGCGGCATTGCCGCTCGACCGGGCAGAACTGCCCGCAGCAGCGGCGCGGAGAACCGGACCGCGATGCCGCCGCAGCTATGTTTAGGCCGTAAGCCGACCGGTGCACCTTGGCGAGGCGGTCTTTCCGTCGCAGGTACTATATCATTCGCAACGAAGACGCAGCGGCGGCGTGCGGGATCACTCCTTGAGGTCGTCTTCGAGTATTGCCATCTGGAATTGGTAAGTTACCTCATTATCCTCGTCGTCCTTATAGATGACGCCGACGAATTCCTCTTTTACGAAAACCTCGACGGAATCCTGCTTTTTATGCCTCTTTCGAACCTCAATTGCCTCAAGATCGAACTTTTTTCTCAAGTAGGCTTCGAGGGTCTTTATCTCTGCTGGAGTCATGATCTGCCTGCTTCCTCAGCTTGCTGCTCCGCGGCGCCGAGCTCGATGCCCGCCAGGAGTTGATCCATCATCCGCGACGGCTGACCGCATCCCGCTTCGCCTATCACCCGGGCGGGCACTCCGGCAACCGTAGTCTTCGGCGGAACGTCCTTCAAGACCACGCTGCCGGCCGCGACGCGAGCGCAATCGCCAACGTGGATATTTCCGAGGATTTTGGCGCCTGCCCCGATCATGACGCTGCGCCCAACCTTCGGATGCCGGTCGCCCACCTCCTTGCCGCTGCCGCCGAGGGTCACGCTATGCAAGAGCGAGCTGTTATCGCCGATTTCGGCGGTCTCTCCGATCACGATGCCCGAGCCGTGGTCGAGCATGATGCCGCGGCCTATCTTCGCCGCGGGGTGGATGTCGATGTTGAACACCATCGACGATTGGCTCTGCAGGTAGAGCGCGAAGTCCCTGCGCCCCGATTGCCACAGCGAATGGGCGAAGCGATAGGTCTCAAGCGCATGAAAGCCCTTGAAATAAAGTAGCGGGTCGATCAGGCGGCTGCAGGCCGGGTCGCGGTCGTAGACGGCGGAAAGGTCTGCCCTGACGATCGCCCCGAGTTCCGGCTCCTTGTCCACAATGGCGAGAAACGTCTGGCGGATGAGATCCGCATTGACGTTATCGTGATCCAAGCGCTGCGCGAGGCGATGGCAGACAGCGTGCTCAAGCCGGCTGTGATTGAGGATGTTCGCAAACATCAGCGCCGCGAGCTCGGGTTCGGCCCGCGCCGCATTCTCGGCGTCGCGCCGGAGGCACCCCCACACGGGATCGTAGGCCGAGACGTTGGCGGTTTTGCTCCGCCGTTTCATATCGAGCATTGGCTGACCCTCGCAAATCCCCTGAAGGATGAAATTCCGGTGAGTTTAGACGATTGGAGCCGCCGGCGCAAAGGTTGGCATTACGGCCTTCTTTTCAGAAATTCGAGAACGCCCTCCTTGAACACGCGGTCGCCCACAGCTTTCATATGGTCGCGTCCAGGTATATCGAGCGCCTGCGCGCCTGGTATCTCGTCCGCTAGCGGCTGTGCCGGCCCAGCGATAGCGTCGTCCGTGCCCACTGCCACAAGCACAGGCACTTTCAATGCGCGAAGTTCTTGGGCCGGGACGCGGTCGCGCGAAGCCATGATGCAGGCCGCAAGCGCGCGGCGGTCGCTTTTCGTTTGATCGGCGAAGATTCTGAACCCGCGGGCGTTCGGATCGGCGATTGCCGCGGCGTCTTCCGCAAGAAGCGCCGCCGCGATGGGCCGCGGATCGCCTACGCCATGGATCATGTTCGCGCCGAGCCCCGCAAAGACGGCGCTTCGCACGCGCTCCGGATAGGCCAGCGCAAGGAAGGCCGCAATGCGCGCGCCCATGGAATATCCGATGACATCGGCTCTGGCGATATCGAGATGGTCGAGAAGTCCCCGCGCATCTTCGGCCATGACGGGGCCCGCGTAGGCTTCCGGGCCGTAGAGCTTATCGCTAGCGCCGTGGCCGCGATTGTCCAGCGCGATGGCGCGGAAGCCGTTGCCGCTAAGGAACCGCATCCATCCCGTATCGCCCCAGTTTGTCCGCGCGTTCGAGGCGAAGCCGTGAAGGAGAAGAACTGGGTCGCCTTCGCCCTCGACGGTGTAGGCGATCCGGACGCCATTTACTAAAAACGAATCCATGCCTTCTCTCCCGTCGCGCCTAAATTGGGGAACGGCGCCAGAAAGTAAAGCGGGCAAGCCGCCCATCGAGCCACTGGCTAACTGGACATTCGGAATTGGCAAACGCGAACTGAGATTTCCAGAACGCGGCGCGGCGTGGACAACGAATACGTGCCAGCTACATACCGGCCCCACGGTGGGACAGCATATGGTAGCCCAGGCGCATACGGTATTTGCCCCGGCGGCCTGGCATGCCGCCGGTCATTCATTGCAGCCTTACAGATAACAAGTATAATGCGGGTCATGAGAGGATCGTCCCTGTACGCCATCTTGAGGGACGGATTCATCTCAAAGCGGATGCATAATCGTAGGGCGCCATGGCCACTGCCGCCGATCCTGTCCTGACCCGTTTTCGCGCCGCGCTCGACAAGATTTACGGCGAACGCATCGAGCGCGTGGTGTTGTTCGGCTCGCGCGCGCGGGGCGACGCCCGGCCGGACTCCGATTACGATGTGCTGGTGTTCCTCAAGGACTTCGACTTGGCCGGCCGCCATGAGGAAATGGGGCGGATTTCGAAAATCACCGCGGATATCGTCCAGGATACCGGCGAAATGATTTCGGCGCTTCCCTACCCCGCGGGTTCCTATACCGCGCGAACGCCTCTGATGCACGAGGTGCGGCGCGAAGGTGTCGATTTGTGAAAGAGGAATCGGCCCTCTATCTCGAAAAGGCGCGCTGGCATCTGGCGAATGCAAGCACGATTGCCGCCGCCAACATCCCGGAAGTTGCTGCCAGAGAGGCCTATTACGCCGCTCTTCACGCGGCCGAGTGCTGTATTTTCGAGCAAACCGGAAACATCGCCAAAACCCATAAAGGCGTTCACGGCGAATTCAGCCGCTTGGCCAAGGACGATCCGCAAGTTCCGAAAGACCTTCTGCCGTTTCTCGGTCAGGCTTACGACTACAAGTCTCTTTCCGATTACGAGGTTGGCCCGCTTGCCAGGATTTATGCCGGCGACGCTCTCGACATAATTCAAAAGGCCGCCCGCTTCGTCGATTGCATCGCGGCGCGGTTGCAAGCCGGCGGAGTGTAAAGTCCCCTCAGGCCGAAGAGACATTCGAGGTATGCCACAAGTTTCGGTTGTGGAGGGGAAAACCGGCTGTGCAAGGCGGCTCCAATGGCAATGCTTGGCCTGGTCAAAAGACCGACGCTGCTCTAATATTCAATCTGGGCTACTCGAAGGGCTATTAGCGGAAGGACGAACGTGAACGTAGAAGAGCTAGGCAGGCTCGCTGCAGCAATCGCCTTAATTATTATTGTGTCCAGTACGATCTTCTATAAATCCGCTGGCGCAGATGGACCCGTTTCTGGTTTTATTCGTGGAATTGGAATTTGTATTTTCCTAGGTGTTTTCCTTTCTGTAGTTCTTTACCTGGGACAGGTTTTATTGGGGTACGCTGGCCCCGGTCACTAAATAGTTTTTTAGGCCACATCCACAAGAACGGTACGGCTGTAAAAGCAAGTATAATTCAACCCGATCCATAGGATCGAACAACTCGGATTTTTGTACCAAGTGAACACATGGACCTTAACGCCTTAAAGCAAAAGAGGCCTTTTGACGTGCGCTCTTGAACGGAAAGCCGTCTTAACTTCCATATTCTCGAAGGTCTGTATGCGAGCTGTCGGTACCTTTGGAACCGGTTACTGCGGCAGATTTTGACCGCTTAGGAGGTGCTGCGATGAGCAAAGTTGCGTTTATTGGCTTGGGCGTCATGGGCTATCCCATGGCGGCACATATCCGCACCAAGGGCGGGCACGATCTCACCGTCTATAACCGCACGCTTGGCAAGGCGCAGGCCTGGGCTGCGGAATACGGCGGGCAGGTGGCGCCAACCCCGGAGGAGGCGGCGAGGGACGCGGATTTCGTGTTCAGTTGCGTGGGAAATGACGGCGATTTGCGCGAGGTCGCAACCGGCAAGCAGGGCGCCTTCCACGGTCTGAAGCCTGGCGCGGTCTACATCGATAACACGACCGCCTCGGCCAACGTTGCGCGCGAGCTTTACGCCGCCGCCGCCGATCGCGGTGCGCATTTTCTGGATGCACCAGTCTCGGGCGGGCAGGCCGGCGCGCAAAACGGCGTGCTCACCGTGATGGTTGGCGGCGACCCGGAGCCGTTCGCCAAAGCGGAGCCGGTGATTGCTTGCTACGCCCGCGCGGTGAAGCTGATCGGGCCATCCGGTGCGGGGCAGCTCACCAAAATGGTTAACCAGATCTGCATTGCCGGCGTGGTCCAGGGGTTGTCGGAGGCGATCCACTTCGCGCAGAAAGCCGGGCTCGACACCGGCGCCGTGATCGAAACGATCTCGAAGGGCGCCGCACAATCCTGGCAGATGGAAAACCGCTGGAGGACTATGGCGGAGGGCGAGTTCGATTTCGGCTTTGCGGTCGATTGGATGCGCAAGGACTTGGCGATCTGCCTAGACGAGGCCCGCCGGAATGGGGCGCATTTGCCGGTTTCGGCGCTCGTCGATCAGTTCTTTTCCGAGGTCCAGGCGATGGGCGGAAGGCGTTGGGACACGTCGAGCCTCATCGCACGGCTCAACAGGAGCTAGGGCCCGCGGGCTCTAGCTTGTTGTTTTGCCGTGCGTCAATTCTCTCAAGAATAATCGGACGGCGTGTCATTTCAGGGGCTCAGGGCTCCCAGCACCGAACTTATAGGAGGTTTGTGCGAAGACGCCGGCCCGCTCGGTCTTGTAGTCAGCCGCCGCCGTTATGCACCCCGCGCATGAATATCTGCCCTCGGCGGTCCAAGCTGCCCAGTAGCGTCCACCCACGCCTACGCTGATTCGATCTGTGAGCGCGTAAGACAGCAGCGCCTCGGCCTGTACGCCATTTCCGCCATCCGACCACTCCGGAAACAGGATTTTGCGGTCGAGATGATCGTCCTGCCCGCTAAAGTATGCGTATGGGAGGTATGCTGCATCGGCGCTGATTTTCAGGCGGTCTGTGACCATCGTCTCTGCCGAGAAACCCACGCGGAGTGCCTGCCATGTGTCATCCTCCGCGATACCAAGATGAGAGGTGGGCTCTACGCTTATTCCTGCGCAATCTGAATTCGGATTGGCGATCTGCATGCAGCCATAGGCATTCTTCTTTTTATGCCAATAACTGTAACCTATGAACGGCCCAACTTTATAATCCCCTCCTCTCAACAAGTCGTAGCCAGCGTCGATGGTCGCATAACTCAAATCGCCATCCACTTTCCCTGCCACGGTGTTTGAATATGGGATCGTCACGCCAAAGACACCCGGCGGAATCATCCAATCCTCATCGTTTTGATGACCGCTATCGATGCTTCCGAGGCCCAAATTACCCTTTATGAATACATTCCACGGAGTATCGACCCGCCCGAACGCCTCGCCGGAATTGGCGGCCAAATCCTCTCCATAGGAGAGCCTGGAGACAAGCGATGGAGGGGCAAGATCTTTCTGGAACCGGCCCGTGCTGTACCAATAGCGCCCGCCAACTTCCGTTTCCCACCCATACGCCAAGACAGTAGGTGCATCTTTAAGGGAAACATCGCTATCCGGGGTCCACGCCGCGGCATCCGCCCCAATCCGGTAATTCACGCCAAGCTTGAATTCGTGAACGTCCTCTGCCGTATTGGCGGCCTTCCCGGCAATCAACGCGAATGTACTGGGCAAGGCCACCTGCTTAAAGCTCACCGGTGCCCACATGCTGCTATCGCCGAAGCTAAGGTAGTCATACTCTGCCTTGACCGACCAGTGCGGCGTCAAGGCACGCTCCACACCGGCGCCAAGCGTCCAGCCTGTCCGGTCCTCAGACGCGCTCGTGGCGGTGTTTACGTTGCCGTTGGCCGTAGCGCTTATGCTGGCATTTTCCCAAGCGAGACCGCCCTTCGCATAAATCAAAGTTCTTTCCCAAGCGCCCAGCGTTGCTCCAAGGCGCCCCGTAAGTGTACCGATGCTGTCAACGTGGCTGTGGCAATTGGAGCTAATGTAATATCCAGAATAGGCAAAGCATGTACTGCTGCCATCCATATTGGCCGCGCTGAACTCAGCCTCGACGCCCGCGACCAGCCTGCCGATCTGATAATTATAGCCGGCCTGGACGCCACCGATTGCGCCGGGGTTTTGAATCGTATCTCCGAAGATCGAGGGGCCGTAAGGATCGGAGACCTTGTCCGTGCCGGCAGCCCCGCCGAGATGGACACCGGCGTAAAACCCTGTCCAGATGTTCGGGGCATAAACCGGGCTGTCTTTCAAACTCATGGGCTCCGCGGTATTGAGATCGGCGGCATTTGCCGCCGCAATGAGCGCTAGAGCTGAGGTGACCGTGCCTACGGATAATACAAACCAGCGCATATCAACACTCCCACATTAAAAAAAACGTATATGAGAGCCACTTGCAAAATAGCAGCGGCGCGCGGGATTTTTCGCTCTGATGGGGGATGAAGCGAGGCGTCCGCGCCGCGAGTCAGGCATGGTGCTTTTGCAACAAACCACCTGCCGAATTGGGACGCGAACATGCCTCTGCACGGGATGCTAACCAGCACTTGGGATCACATTCAAGGTTTTCTTTTCCCGATGCTGCGGGAAGAGGTGGGTCCGCTGACCGCGCAGCACGAACGGCTGGTGGCGGTACTCGGCATGGCTCGCATCGAGGCCTTCGTGCGGATGTGGCCAAGTCTGCCGGGGCGTCCGCAGGATGACCGGCATGCGCTGGCGCGTGCGTTCGTGGCGAAGGCCGTGCTCAACCTGGCCACGACCTCGGGTCTGATCGAGCGGCTGGCTGTCGATGCCACGCTGCGCCGGCTGTGCGGCTGGGAGCGGGCGAGCGCGGTTCCGAGCGAGAGCACCTTCTCGCGCGCCTTCGCCGAGTTTGCTGCGAGCGGTTTACCGGGCCGGGTTCACGAGGCCTTGATCAAGAGAACCCACAAGGAACGCCTTGTGGGGCACATCTCGCGCGACGCCACCGCCATCGAGGCACGCGAAAAGCCGGTCAAGTGGCCAAATAGCACGTCGTGCAGTAGCGCGCCGCTAAAGGCACTGCCAGCTCCCAAGGCACCGAAGCGCAAACGCGGGCGCCCGAAAAAGGGCGAGCCGGCCGCGAAGAAGGAGCCGCGGCGGCTTGAGCGCCAAGCTGGCATGACGCTGCCCCAGATGCTGGCCGATCTGCCAACGGCTTGTTCTGTTGGCACAAAACGCAATGCAAAAGGCCATACCAGCAGCTGGATCGGCTACAAATTGCACATCGATACCGCCGATGGCGATATCCCGGTCTCCTGCCTGCTGACTTCGGCGTCCGTCCACGACAGCCAGGCCGCCATCCCCTTGGCCACCATAACGGCGGGCCGTGTCGCCAATCTCTACGACCTCATGGACAGCGCTTACGACGCGCCGGAAATCTGGGCCAAGAGCCGCGCGCTCGGGCATGTGCCCATCATCGATGCCAATCCGCGGCGGGGCGGCAAGGCCGAAGCCGAGGCGGAAGCGCTGGCCAAGCGGTGTGCCGGTTATAAGCCCGCCGAGGAGATCCGCTATCGCGAGCGCAGCTCAGCCGAGCGCGTCAACAGCGCGCTCAAGGATAGCTACGGCGGCCGCTCCGTGCGGGTGCGTAGTCACGCCAAGGTCCTGTGCCATCTCATGTTCGGCATCCTGGCGCTGACCGTCGAACAGCTGATGCGGCTTGTAGCCTGAGCGGCACGGCGGCAGCTCAAGTTCAACCTGAACGAGGTCAAGCCACGGGAAAATTGCGCCCAAAATCCTTGCGGAAGCGCCCAAAACTACAAAAGCCGCCAGAACTGTCCCCCCTTAAGCCCAAAGCCGCTTCCCAGCCTCCAAAACGGCTAACGTTTTGCAATTGGCTCATGACACTATCGATTACCTCAGATTGCATACAATTTGAATAGACTGTTTCGCGCAAATTTACACATTGCAACCAGGCCGCGATATTTTTGCCGCACACCCGCGGCACTGCTGTATCGCCCAGGCGAGGCTCATCGCGCCGCTGAACCACAAGTAGCTGGGCTCCCGCCGGAAAATTACCCTCGTGCAAAGTGGATTGCTATTTCCCTGTAGCGTGGTTAGAAGCAGTTGAATTGGTATGAGGTTGTGCTCGTGATTAGATCCCTGCCGTTTTTCCTTTCGATGGCCATTGCCCTGGCTTCCGCGGGCGCCGTTTTCGCAGCCTGTCCTGTAAGGGAGAGCCCGGATCCGGCAAATCCCGTAGCCTATGCCAACAGGGGCGACCGGTGCGAGGGTCTTTTCCGGCAGCAAGTTGCCGCATCGGCACAGCTTCTGCTGCTTGGCGTGCATAGCCATGAGCCGGACTTCAACCCGAACTCAGGAACGCCGCTTGCCGTATCGACGGCATTCCGCGGCAATCCTGCCAAAGTTCTGAACTTCCGCGTGCTCTCCTCCCGGACCCGGCTCTACTACCGGATGGACGCGAGTTTCCCGCAAGGAACGCGCTTCGTCTGGAAGCGCGACGTTATCAGTGCCCCTTCCATCCAGCTAAAGCCCTCCGAAGTGAAGGGCTTGCTTTGCGACGGCCCGTGCAACGTCCCGGAGCCGACCGTTCTGCCCGTGTCCATTTCAGAAAAGAAAGCGCCCAAGACACAGGGCATAACGCTTTGGTTCAGGGCCGCCGTGGATTTGAAGCAGCTCTTCCTCAGCATTGAGAATTCCACCAGCAACGTATCCGTCCTTAAGGACAAAGACGTGCTGGAAGAGCCGGCTGACTGCCTGCGGGAGCCGCAAAGGACTTTTTCGTGATGCTGAAGCGCGGCACTTATCGCCTCCGCGCCACAGCGGTCCCGGCGGGAGCCAATGCCATGGACCAAACCCGCGCAAAGATCGTGGTGCCGTGAGTCGGGCCGGTGCGGCGGCAAGGGCGGTGACAAGCCGGCGGCCATCGGCTATCTCATATTTAATTTGTACCGGGGGGGGCTGATGCCAAAGCGTATTTTCATTAGTTACTCGAAGAACGAACCCACGCCTGCGCAAAATCTGGCCAGGTTTCTATCCAGCCAGGGCTACTCCGTATGGTGGGATACGAACCTGACCTCGGGCGAGGTGTTCCGCGACGTCATCGACCGCGAGCTCAATGTCGCAGACGCCGTGATCGTGATCTGGACCGGGCATTCAGTTTCCTCCAAATGGGTGATCGCGGAGGCAGATCATGCCGCGCGGCAGAATAAGCTCATCACCGTGCGAAGCAGGGACTTGGAGGCCTGGCGTATTCCGAAGCCTTATAACACCTATCAAGCCGGCGATGCCGACGACCGCCGTGCGGTTCTCGCCGCCGTTCAGCGCCTTGTCGGAGACCCGGCCGCTCCGGCAAGAAAACCCGCGGCCGGTCCTGCGCAATACGGAAAGGCAAAGAGAACTTCGGGCGCTGCCTCAATGCCCTATCTGCGGCTCCTGCTCCTAACGGCAGTCCTTGCCGCCGGCGCGACGCTCGGATTGACCTCGCTGAAAGTCCCCTCCGCAGCGGTCGAACTCGATGCCGAAAGCACCGCTCTCACGATCAAACCCTTCGAAGCAACCACTCTTGCGCCTTTCCTGGCCGGCGCCCTGACAGTCAGCGGCCCGGGTAAGGTAGAAACGGACGGCAATACGATTGCCTTCCGGTCGAGTTTTTCTATCAAACAGGAGAAATCCGCTCCCATAACCGTCCAGGAGCTGAAACTGGAACGCGGGGATGCGCTATGGCTGAGGAAGACGGCCGGTGCCGAAAAGAATTTCGAATTCTCGATAGAACCGTCGGGACATTCCTCTTTGACGGCGTTTGCACAAGGCACGCTTCAAATCGATGCAGACGGAAAAAGTTATAAGATACAAAGTGCTGCTCCGCAATTCTTCGAGTTTTCCCTCTCGGGGCCCACAAACTTTGCCTTGAGCCTTGCCGAACCGGAATGGACCGGCGGCCCCTTTCTGGCCGACAAACTATCGTTCGCCGATAACCGGGAAAAGGAAGGCGTCCCCATCGCCTTCAGCGCCCTCACGAAGGGGCTCGTCCGCTTTAGCGGAACTGTGTCGCAGGACGGAAAGAGCAAGGAGCTTATGCTGGAAAGCGGAGAGCGCCTGAACGTCAAGCCGAAAAACGCAGGCTCAATCCGTGCGCTAAAACTATCCAGTGCTGGTATCGGCGTGGTCTATTCTGGCGAGGTGACCGAGCTCACGGCAGGCGATGAAAGTGCGCCTGCCAGCCTCATGCCAACATACCTGGCGTACTATAATTGGCTAGGCACGGCATTAACGGTAGCCGCGGCCACCGCCGGCTTATTACTTGCATATCTCCAGCTTCTAGCTTCCCGCCCGCAAAAATCATGAAGCGAACAGTTATCATAGGGTTAGCCGCCGCGTTTTTGTCCGGCTGTTCGCTCGGCAAGATGGACATTTCTTCCCTTACGGCCGGCAAATCTACCGGCGAAGACCAGACGGCTCAGGCAAAGCCCGTACCCGCGGACAAGCTGGAAACCAGAGACAATACCTGCAAAGGGCGGCAGGCAGCGCAGGTAATGGCCGAGAGAGCGATCATCACGATAAAGGCCAAGTTTGCCAGCGGGGCGCCGTCGGAGTTCGGCGCGGGCATAATAGTGTCAGCGAAGGGGTCCAGCCTGTACATTTTGACGGCGAATCATGTGGTCCGGAAGCCGGGAGCCGGCGCAGCTTCAGTCGAAGTAACGATCACAGATGGCATTGGTTCGCACAGGACAGTTCCAGCCAAAATCATGGGAAGTTTCTCCCCTTCGGAGCCCTATACCGACCTCGCACTCCTGCAGGCCGAGGCCGGCCGCACAGGGGAGGCACTGTCCGCGCTGGATTGGGCGATCCTGCGCGAGGCCAGATACTCTAACGATTTAAAGAATTTCGTCATTATCGGAAATCCGG
Organism: uncultured Alphaproteobacteria bacterium; assembly: GCA_963785355.1. Taxonomy (GTDB): domain Bacteria; phylum Pseudomonadota; class Alphaproteobacteria; order Rhizobiales; family Rhodomicrobiaceae; genus Rhodomicrobium. The sequence continues at coordinate 2,082 of CAWAVJ010000044.1, read as the reverse complement.
CTGGCGGAGGAAAGACAACGACGCCTCCGGGGGATGCGGATTTTAGAAATGCCGCCGAGCTGCACATCAATAGCGGCGTCATGCAGCCCGGATATTCAGGCGGAGGCGTGTTCGATGCTGCAAGGCACCTCGCCGGCATCGTTTTCGAGGATCGCGGGCAATATGCCGCAGCCTATCCCATCGAGCCGGTTCTCGCATTGATCAGGATGAGCGGCGTTCCCGTCGACCTGAAAACAGCCACTGCCTCAAAAAAAGAGATCTACTTGAGCGACGTAGACGCCAGCTCTCCAGAGCTCAAGCAGGCAGCCACGTCCGCCATCGGCAAAGCCTTGGAGAGTGCCGGGTTCGAGCCCTTCTGCCCGTCTGCGGGAGCCTTTAAGGTCGCTATATTCGCCAAGGCCATAAAGACATCCGGCACCACCGCAATCATCGAGCTCCAGCCCACCTTTTTCGACCAGAATGGCGGCGCTGTGCGGATCGAAAAAGAGCAGGTCTCGCTCACCTTCTTCGTCGGTTTTTCCCCTCTCTCCTCGCCCGAAGAGCTGGAAGCGAAATTGAAGCAGGGTGCCGAGAAACTTGTATCCAAAATTTCAAAAAAAATGGGGTAATGAGCAGCAATTCTCAATATGACTGCGGAGCTCGCGGCGGTGCGGCGCATTGACTCAGGGGCGGGCAGGGGATCCACAGCGGCGGTCGAATTGGATTCGCTGTGGCAATGCGGCCAGTGGAGAACTTGCTCAACGTATTGCGAACGTGTTTTGAGACGTTTCCGGACGGGCGCCGGGGCGCGAACGGCCAGTACACCATGGCGGATTTCGGTATGTCCGCGTTTTCGGTGTTTTTCATGCAGAGCCCATCGTTTCTGGCCCACCAGCGGCGGCTGGAAGAGGGGCATGGGCGTTCGAATTGCCAGAGCCTGTTCGGCATGGGCAAGATCCCCAGCGATAATCGCATCCGGGACATGCTCGATCCGGCGTCTCCAGAGCTGCTGAACCCTGTGTTTTTTGAAATAACCTCACAGCTCTGCCAAGCAAACGGCGGCCTTGAAGCGTTCCGGCGGTTGGGAGAGCATGTCTTGATTGCCTTGGATGGCACCGAATATTTCTGCTCCAAGGAAATTAAATGTCCGAATTGCTCGACGCGGCAGCGCAGCAACGGAGAGACGGAATATTTTCATGCCATGCTGGGAGCGACGCTGGTCGCGCCGGGACATGACAAGGTTATCCCGCTCCCGCCGGAATTTATTGTGCCTCAGGACGGCGCGGAGAAACAGGATTGCGAAAACAAGGCAGCCAAACGCTGGCTGGCCGCCCATGGTTCGCGTTACGCCGCGCTGGACCCGGTGTATCTTGGCGACGATCTATTCTCGCGCCAGCCGCTGTGCGAGGCGGTGACGGCCGCCGGCGGCCATTTCATCTTTACGTGCAAGCCGTCCTCCCACCCGCTGATCCAGGAGTATCTTGCCGGGGCGGAGCTTTCCGCTTGCGAAAGAACGGTCAAGAGGGGCAAGAAACGCGCCATCCACCGTTACCGCTGGCTTTGCGGCGTTCCTCTGCGCGACGGCAAGGATGCCTTGGCCGTCAATTGGTTCGGAATTGAAATCGCCGATGCCGCTGGCAAAGTCACCTACCGCAACAGTTTCGTCACAGATCTTGATATAACTCCCCAGAACGTTGGAGAGCTTAGCGATTGCGGGCGTGCCAGGTGGAAAATAGAGAACGAAACCTTCAACGTGCTCAAAACGAAAGGATATAACCTCGAGCACAATTTCGGCCACGGCAAGAAAAACCTTTCCGCCGTTCTCGTAGCGCTAAACCTGCTTGCCTTTGCCGCGCACACTCTTTGCGAAATCATGGACGATCTCTGGCGCCTGGCGCGCCAAAAACCCGGTTCGCGCAGCCAATTCTTCAACACGATCGCCGCAGCCACAACCTTCCTGATCTTCCCGTCGTGGGATGACTTCCTGCAAACCATCGCCTTCGTCAAAGCGCCCCCTACGCCTCCTTGACGGGGGCGAGGCACGCCACCCACCCATCTCGCAATCTCCCGTCAAGGAAAATCGATCCCATGCCAAATTGAGAA
>CAWAVJ010000043.1:0-159609 GCA_963785355.1 uncultured Alphaproteobacteria bacterium | reverse complement strand
ATGTTTGTGCTGCCGCTCTCATAGCGACTCTGTCCGCGGTTTTCTGCGCAAGACAAGCGCGATTCCAGCCTGGATAAACCGCCATCCCGCAATGTGCCGTTTCCAGCCGGACTAAAACCGCATTTTCACACAGCCTCGGCCTTGGCTGCGTAAAAACTCAGGCGTACAACTTCAGCGTAGAATTCTCTTCTCGCTCGCGGAAACCTGGCTGCCGCTCTGTCCGGCACCACTGCTCAATCGCGGCAGGGAAACCCAGCATCGGAAAGAGAAAACGCGCAATAACAGCAACAAACACTATTTTCGCTTGTCTCTCTCCCTTGAAATAGTTGCGGCGATAATTCCTCGGAGACAAAGTTTCTATCACTTTTTGTCCGCTGTCTACGAAAGCGGTCAGCCTGCAGCAATTCTCAATTTGGCATGGGATCGATTTTCCTTGACGGGAGATTGCGAGATGGGTGGGTGGCGTGCCTCGCCCCCGTCAAGGAGGCGTAGGGGGCGCTTTGACGAAGGCGATGGTTTGCAGGAAGTCATCCCACGACGGGAAGATCAGGAAGGTTGTGGCTGCGGCGATCGTGTTGAAGAATTGGCTGCGCGAACCGGGTTTTTGGCGCGCCAGGCGCCAGAGATCGTCCATGATTTCGCAAAGAGTGTGCGCGGCAAAGGCAAGCAGGTTTAGCGCTACGAGAACGGCGGAAAGGTTTTTCTTGCCGTGGCCGAAACTGTGCTCGAGGTTATATCCTTTCGTTTTGAGCACGTTGAAGGTTTCGTTCTCTATTTTCCACCTGGCACGCCCGCAATCGCTAAGCTCTCCAACGTTCTGGGGAGTTATATCAAGATCTGTGACGAAACTGTTGCGGTAGGTGACTTTGCCAGCGGCATCGGCGATTTCGATTCCGAACCAATTGACGGCCAAGGCATCCTTGCCGTCGCGCAGAGGAACGCCGCAAAGCCAGCGGTAACGGTGGATGGCGCGTTTCTTGCCCCTCTTGACCGTTCTTTCGCAAGCGGAAAGCTCCGCCCCGGCAAGATACTCCTGGATCAGCGGGTGGGAGGACGGCTTGCACGTAAAGATGAAATGGCCGCCGGCGGCCGTCACCGCCTCGCACAGCGGCTGGCGCGAGAATAGATCGTCGCCAAGATACACCGGGTCCAGCGCGGCGTAACGCGAACCATGGGCGGCCAGCCAGCGTTTGGCTGCCTTGTTTTCGCAATCCTGTTTCTCCGCGCCGTCCTGAGGCACAATAAATTCCGGCGGGAGCGGGATAACCTTGTCATGTCCCGGCGCGACCAGCGTCGCTCCCAGCATGGCATGAAAATATTCCGTCTCTCCGTTGCTGCGCTGCCGCGTCGAGCAATTCGGACATTTAATTTCCTTGGAGCAGAAATATTCGGTGCCATCCAAGGCAATCAAGACATGCTCTCCCAACCGCCGGAACGCTTCAAGGCCGCCGTTTGCTTGGCAGAGCTGTGAGGTTATTTCAAAAAACACAGGGTTCAGCAGCTCTGGAGACGCCGGATCGAGCATGTCCCGGATGCGATTATCGCTGGGGATCTTGCCCATGCCGAACAGGCTCTGGCAATTCGAACGCCCATGCCCCTCTTCCAGCCGCCGCTGGTGGGCCAGAAACGATGGGCTCTGCATGAAAAACACCGAAAACGCGGACATACCGAAATCCGCCATGGTGTACTGGCCGTTCGCGCCCCGGCGCCCGTCCGGAAACGTCTCAAAACACGTTCGCAATACGTTGAGCAAGTTCTCCACTGGCCGCATTGCCACAGCGAATCCAATTCGACCGCCGCTGTGGATCCCCTGCCCGCCCCTGAGTCAATGCGCCGCACCGCCGCGAGCTCCGCAGTCATATTGAGAATTGCTGGTCAGCCTGGCACCATGCCGTTAGTGGTTCCCATTGGTCGCCTTTGGGTCAGCTGCGACGGTCGTGCTGCGCATTTTCCGATGCACCCTAAGATAGCCGACCGCCACCCGCAGTGCACCCATCCGAACTTCGGGCCAAATCCCGCCATTTGCAGCGCTCCCTCGGATCGGCAGCTCCCGATTCGGGGCGGACACACGCCGAAGCACAGACCTCCACCATAATTTGGAATTGCATGCGAGGACTGACGGACGCGCTGGATAGGGCAGACAGGTGTAAGCGCGCGCCGCAACCATCTCTACACCCTAGCTTACAGCTCATGGAATCTGCGGCAGTTTTTGGGTGTAAGCAGGCCCGTCCGTGGAAGTTTGCCAAGGCGTGCGGGCTGGATCATCAACAGGAGCCACCCGCGGATCCTCCCGGTCGTCGATCGCAGCGCCCCAGCCATACCATACGTCCTTGACTTCGCCGTAATAGCGGGCGGGGTCGTAAAGCTCAGCCTCAAGAGCAATGTCATAGGCGGTGAGCCAGGCCCATATATGCGAGCACGCCGTAGGACGCAACCACAAGGTCGCGCTGGAATGAGACCAGATTTACATTCGCGTTCAAATATTGCTGCTCCGAATTGAGCACATCGAGAATCGTTCGTTGGCCGACCTTCTCCTCCTCGCGCACGCCTTCCAAGGCGATCTTGGTGGCTTCCACTGCCGATTTCCCGGCAGCTACGTTGCCTTTTGCCGCAACGATCAATCCCCACTGCGAGCTGACATTCGCCCTCGCGAGTTCGCGCTGCGCGTCGATATTCTGGCGTATCTGAGACAAGGTCTCGATCGCTTGCCGGATCTGCGCAGAAACGCTTCCCGCCTGGTAGAGCGGCACGGTTATTTGGCCGTACACGCGGGCCTCGTCCACTAAGCCGATATCGGGAAGCCCGAACGGCTGCGCGGCTCTGCTATAGCTCGCGTTAAAAGAAAGGGTCGGAAGAAGCTGGGCTTTAACCGCCTTCACCTGATGCTGTTGGGCGCGCTCGCGGAAGATCGCACCGAGAATTCCCGGATTCTCGGCTTCGGCAATTTCGATTGCGCCTTGCAGGGTCTTGGGCAGAAGCTTGGTGGGAGGACCTGGATCTCTCAAGTTTGCCGCGGGATGACCGATATATTCCGCGAAAAGCGCCTGGTCGCCATAAAGCGTACCTTGCGCGATGCTGAGATCCGCTTGCGCGGAAGCGAGCCCGGATTGGGCCTGTGCCACATCGGTGCGCGTAACCTCGCCCACCTTGAAGCGGTCTTCCGTCGCCCTCAGCTGCTCGGAAAGCACCTTGACGTTATTTTGGCGCAGCCCAACGATGGCCGCATCGCGCACCACGTTCATGTAAGCCGTCGCGGCGTTCAGAAGCACACTGATTTCGGAGTTACGAAGATCCTCGCGGCCGGCTTCCACCAATCCCTCCGCCCCTTTGATATTGTTGTAGGTACGGAAGCCGTCGAACAAAGTCTCTTGGAGGGTGATTTGTCCCATGCGGGGAATGGACGGGCCGTTTGCGACCTGGGTGTTGGTAAGGCTACTCAGCGGGAGGGGCTGGAAGCTTTGGGAGCAGGTGGCGGTTGTGCTACTGGCTATGGTTCCTGGGCACAATGGAAGAGACCCCGGCGGGATTGCAAGACCCTGGAGTTTGGTGTGGATCTCGTCCCACCCCTCCTGGTAGGTCGCCGAAATGGTTGGCCTGTATCCGGATTTGGCAAGAGAAACCCCATTGTCCGTGCTGCGGAGCTGCGCGCGCGCGGCCTTCAGTGTCGGGTTGTAAAGATAGGCTGCTGCTAATGCCTCTTTCAGGGTTTCAGCATAACACGGACTGTACACCGCAAGCAGTAATGCTATTGGCGCGCACCAATTGCGGATTTTGCAAAAGCGGAACGACCTTATGGATAGCATGGACTGTTTCCATTGTTTCTGGACTATCAACACATACTACCGTAGACGGAGCCGTGAGCTCACTGACTCGCCCCTTCTCCCAAGTAAGCCTAGCCGTCTAACTTAGGCGGGACGATTGGCCCTCCTTGCGGGATCATGTCAAGTTTACAGTGACCGCTATTGGAAGGCTGGGACTTGGAATCACGCACACCTTGCAATGCAACAATTACGGTTTGGTTCTTGGAAAGCGACAACTTTTGCGATATCTGTAAAATTATTCTCGCTTAAGTCGCATATAAAACACACCAGTACAACCAATAGCCATGAATGCGTTCGCTATCGCAGCCACCAAAAAGGTTTTTTCTGCCCGAATATTCATCCGCCTATTCGTAGCCTTGGAAAAAGACATGAATATTGCAATCATAAGTTGCGAATCAAGCCCATGAAAGCATACGTTGCTTAGCTGTCCGTGACGGGGAGGAAAGCAGCAGTGCTGACCGTTATTTATACATCTATTTTGCGCATTTCGATCACTCGCAACTTAATTGTAGCCTTGATTGTCGGATGCTCTGGCGCATTGTCCAAGGCAACATGTGCGGTGCAAGAGGTATATATCGACGGTAAAGCTTTAGCTCTTTATCAAAATAGTGAGGGGAGTCCGCACTATGCTATTAGCATCGTAAATCCTGCTCTGGACACGAAAGGCGCAAACCGTGGCTCAACTCCTTCGGCGGAAGGCCGGGGGCTCAAGACAGGCCTAGGCCATGAGTTCCAACTCTCGCACGTGAGGGCGCTCACAGCTATAGGAACGGCGCTTGAAGCTGGCGGGTTGTCCATCACCACAATCGCGGAAAGTCTCGGATTGCCGCATTATCAACATGCCGGGATTCGGATAGAGCGGTTCGTTAGTGCCGCCGGAAAAGCGCTCGCTTCGCGCGCACTGTTCGCGTGGGGGCTGAGCAATCTGGCGATAGTTTACAAGGCGCAAGGAAGAAACGAGGAGGCAATCTCTCTGTTGGAACGCGCCTTGGCGATCGCTGGCGAAGCAGCTGGGCCGGATAGTTACCGGCGTGGTGTGATCGCGAACCGCCTTGCACTTTATTGTGCTGGCGCGGGCCGTACGGCGGACGCCGAAGCCTTTTTCAAGCTGGCCGCCGGCTCATTCGAAAAGTCTGGCGATCTGGTCTCAGAAGCAGTCGCTCTGCATAATCTAGCCATATTCTATGGGAGGGAACGCCGATACTCAGAGGAGACAGAGGCCGCCTTACGATCGCTTTCGCTTTTGACCAGGGAGCCAACGCAGGATCAAAGCCGCGTTTTCGATGCGTTGAACACGCTCGGAGGCGCTTATAACGCACAAGGCCGCTATAAAGATGCCGAGCTACTTCTTTCGCGGGCTTTCGCCATCGCCCATGAGAAATTTAATCCTTCGGATCCAAGGCGCTCTCAAGTTACGGCCAATTTGGCGGTTATCTACAAAGCTGAGGCACGTATTTCTGAGGCTATTGTTTTTTTCACCCTGGCCCTCGATGAGGCTGAGATTGCGCTCGGCCCGCAGGACATTTCGGCAGGCATGATCGCGAATCGTTTAGCGGTTACATATTTGGAGCAAGGAAAGGTTGCTGAGGCTGAGCTGCTTTTCGAACGTGCAGTCGGAATTGGTGAGAACAGCTCTGACGAAAAGAGCCTTTTGTTATCAGCAGCTCTTTTTAACCTTTCGGCGGTCTATACAAGGCAATTGCGTTATAAAGAAGCTGAAGCACTCCTCAACCGCTCGCTGACCATCCGGCTCAGGGCATATGGCCCAACCCACCCCGCGGTCACGGAGGCCCAAGACGCTATACAGGCTGTGCGAAGTGCCCAGCAACAGCAAGGCGAAGGAAGCTCTCACATAGTAGGCAAAACCTTCCCGGATCCATATAAGGAGCGTCAATCGCAGGCGGGTGCTGCTGATTAAAAAGAGGAACCAACCACTGAGCGTCACCAGGCCTGACCAGGCCCTGGCTCAGCGATTTTGGTCGGCGACGAAAGGCAGCATCCCGTTGAGATAGACGATCGGCGCGGCGTAGCCCGCGAAGATGCCGATATTGATAACTTCAGTAATCCCAAGCGCGATCGGGGCCGGGCCGACGATCGGTGCAATCTGTCTGGTGTTTGCCATCCACACGGACACGGCGCAGATCGAGAGCATCACCCATTTCAGCGGCGGCATAGAGGTCCTGCAGAAGGCCAAGCAGCGCGGTGCTGTCGAAATCGCATTGCCGCTTGCTGGCGAGGGCTCAATGCTGCGATCGCAAAACCGTCCCAAATCTTTGCTTCAGGCCGAAGTTGATCCGGCCTCTCGCGGTGCATATTCACAGCCGGCTGCTCCTTTTTTCGGGAAACGCGAGTAAAGGCAGCTCATTGGCGCAGCAATTGCCTCAAGAGACCACGCGCGGACCGGTTGCGGCAGGCCGCAACCGCGGCCGCCACTGGCTGACGATCTCTAGCAGCTCCTGGTTGTTGTAAGGCTTCTGGAGAATGGGACGGCCGTTATTACAGGCGCGTAGCAAATTGCCATAACCGGTTACATAGACGAAGGGGATGGACCGCTCGGCCAGGGCATCAGCCAAAGGGAAGACCATCTCGCCGCCGAGGTTTATGTCAAGAACCGCGCCATCGACGGCTTCCTCTTCCATCAGCCGCATTCCCCGTTTGAGGCTTGCTGCGGGGCCAGCCACGGTGCAGCCGAACTCGGTGAGCATATCTACCAGGGCCATGGCGATCAGCGGCTCGTCTTCCACAACGAGGACCTTTAGTCCCGATAGCCCAGTTCCCTGCTCCATGCCCACTCCTTCAATGTATCGCCAGCCGCTCCAGCGGCATGTCCATGCTGCAACGCACGCCTTCGATTAGGAACTGAAGACGGATTTCGCCGTCCACTCCGGCGGTGAGCGCCCGTTCGATGAGCCGGGAACCATAGCCCCGCCGCCGGGGCGGCGAGACCGGCGGACCGTCCAATCTCCTGCCACTCCAGGTGCAGCCGCCCCGGCGCGCAAGTTTGCCAGGCGACCCGCACCTTGCCGCCGGGCACCGATAGCGCACCATATTTGGCAGCGTTGGTGGTAAGTTCATGAAAGGCCATGCCTAGTGTTACGGCCATCACCGGTCCAAGCTTGAGGCCGGCGCCCTCCAGCATGAAGCGGCCGTCCTCCGGCCGGCGTAAGGAGCCAGTTCCTGCATGAGAATGTCTTGCAGGCTGACGCCGGTCCAGCAGGAGCGGTTCAACAAATTGTGTGTTTGCGACAGAGCCAGCAGCCGGCCCTCGAAGGCTTCACGGAAGGCTTCGGGCGAGGTTGCGGTGCGGAACGTCTGGAACGAAATGGCCATTACCGTGGCAAGGGTGTTCTTCACCCGGTGGTTCAATTCATCCACCATCACCCGCTGGCGCTTTTCGGCCTCTTTGCTTTCGGTGAGATCGAGAACAAAGGCAACGCCCTCATTCTCCGATCCCTCGAACCGCGCCGCGCCGACCAGCACCGGGATACGGCTGCCGTCTTTTCGGACATATTCCTTTTCGTAGGGCCTGCAAGTTCCGCTTGCCTTGCGCTGCTCCATCGCCTGACGGGTGGCGGCTTGCCATTCGGGCGGGGTTATCCCGGTGTAGCTAACCCGCCCCAAACGAAGGTCTTCGCGGTCATATCCCGTCATGGCGAGAAAGGCCTCGTTGGCCTCGATGATCTGGCCGTCTAGGATAAAGATGATGCCGATGATATTGGCATCGACGAGCCTGCGGATCCTCGCCTCCCGTTCCTGAAGATCGCCATAGAGGCGGGCATTCTCCAGCGAGATCGCTGCTTGCGCCGCCAAAAGCTCCAGGACCGCGATCCGGTCTGGCGTGAAGGCGCAGGTGGCCTCATTATTTTCGAGATACAGCACTCCGCCCAATTTGCCTCGCCTCAGCAAGGGGAGGCAAAACACCGAACGTGGCGGCCCAAGGCGCAAATAGGCGTCCTCGAAGGCAACGCCCGGCCGCGACCCGTCATCGAGGATGACGCTTTTCTTGGTGCGGATCACAGTGTTCACGACGGCCTCGGGACAGCCTGCTTCCGTGATCGCTGAGCGGCGCAGCCTGACGTCGACTCCAGCACCGTGAGCTTGGGCTTCCACTTCGGCCTGATAGCCTTTGCCCTGCGGCAGGATCAAGAGGCCGCGGCCGGCCCCAGCATTCTCAAGCGCGATCGTCATGAGCGTTTCGATCAGCTTCGGCAGCTCGATTTCGCCCGAGACCGCCTGCGAAGCCTTGACTACCGCCGCCACGTCGAGCTGCTGGACGGTAGGGGCGCTTGCCGCATGACGGACTGGCTGCATGGCCAATTGCGGATAGTGCCGATCGAGCTGGTTCACTTTGCCCTCGGCCCCCCAAAGGGCATAGCCGCTGCGCGCCTCGCGGAGATGGGCAAGGCCTGTTGCATCGAGCCCGCGGCTGAAATAGAAGCGCGCTGCCAGCTCATTGGCCAGCGCTTCATTGTGCACAAAGCCGTTAGCGCGGGCCGATTGGATGGCTTGTTCGTAAAGGGGCATCGCATCAAGCGGCCGGCCTTCGATGCGGGCGATCTCCGCACTGACCAAAGCGGCACGGTTTTCGAAATTCTCCGGGCAATGCTTCGCCCATAATTCGAGTTGCCGCAGATGCGCGGCTATGGCCTCCAAATGCTGCTGCCGTTGGCTGACGCCTGCGGAATTGCAGCATGCTGCGCGGGTAAGCGCGCTATAAAAGTGATACTCCGCCAGCCCGAAAAATGGCGTCGTGATAAGGGACGTCGATGCCGTATACCTCCGCCGCGTCATCATGGCAGCCTCAATCGCCGCCTCATAATCGCCGGCGAAATAGCGCGCCTGCATTTTCCGGTTCCAGTACAAGCACTCGGGCAGCGCCAAATCCGCCTTACTTGACAAATGCCGCTCGTACTGGAGTTCATCCATCTGCTCGCCGTCAAAAGAACCGAATTTCCGCGTCGACCCGCGCAGAGTGCGGATGAATAAGAGCTGCGGAGTGATACTATCGGTGATCAGCCCGAAGCGCGCACTTTGCGCAAAAGATAGGCCGGCCTCCGCTTTGCTTTGCACCTCGGCGAGCGGGTCGCCCGCTGCGATGAGGTTCGTTACCAGCATGTTCCAGGTGTATCCTGCATAGGTGAGGTCGCCGGTCCTATTTGCAGCTTCAAGCGCGCGAAACAGCAGTTCGCGGGCGGTACGCACGTGTCTCACCCATGGGACGATGAAAACGCCGGCGATCATATGGACCCTGGCCTGGAAGCGTTCCGACCCGCGTTGCTCGACCAGTTCAATGCCAAGCTGACCGAATCGGAACCCAGCTCCGTAGTCGCCGAACCGCGGTCGGCGATGTAACCAAGCGACACATAGGCCCAGCAAGAACCGTCGCTGTTGCCGTGCTCGAGGCTCCAATCGACCGCCTTGCAGACGATCAGGGCGGTCAGGTTCGCATCCGTAAACTTGGCAGCCGGCCCTAGCTTGATCAAAACGTCCATAGTCGCAAGTGAAGCCGGATCGCTCATTAACGGCAGATTGACGAAGATCCTCGATCGCGCGGTTTCCGAGCTTGGACCAAATCCGCCGGTATTCGCGCCGCGCTTCCTCTTCTGTGGGATGCGGCTGCCAGCAGATGCCCGAGTGCCCAAGATAATCGAGGCCTATTGCGACGGCGCGGCCGGTTTGACCCAGCGTCATGTACAGATCCATGAACAAGCACGCGATGGCAGCTCGCTCCGTTGTATTGGCAGCGCGGCTTGAAAGTGCGCCCAGGAGCTGCTCCGCAGCCGCGTACTGTCCGGTCAGGAACTCGCATTCAGCCCGGTTGATCTCAAGAAAAAAGGCAAATTCGCGCTGCCGCTCCCAGCAATCCTCCGGCAAAAGGGCAGCGCCCGCACTAAAATAATTGAGGGCCGCGGCGTAGGCTGCGGAGGCCTTGGCGCGCTTGCCTGCGGCCAGGTTTAGCCTGGCCAGCTCTTCGCGTTCCTCTCTGGAAGCGATCAAGACCGCGCCGCGGTTCAGCTGGCCTACAATCTCGAAGATAGCCTCCTCCCGCTTCTCTTGGGGCATGTGTGCCAAAAGCAGCCTGCCGATCCTCAGATGCACCCCGGCGCGCGATTCTTCCGGGATCATCGAATAAGCCGCTTCCTGCAAACGGTCGTGGGCGAACCTTAAAGAGCCATCGAGCCTCTGGATCAGTTCCTGACGGACCGCCTCCTGCAAAGCAGCGTGGACCTCGTCCTCCGTGGTCTCCAAAACCAGGGAAAGCGCCGGGATTCCGGCGACGTTTCCAAGGCAGGCAAGATCCTGCAAAGCGCTTTGGGTTTTTTTGGGCAGGCGGCTGAGCTTCCCGGCCATGAGGTCCGCCACATTATCGGTGTACCCTTTGGCGTGAATGCGATTCAGAATCCCAGGACCAGCGGCCCTCGCCATGATCGAAGGCGGCCAGCCCCTCTTGAGCGAGCGCGGACAGGAACTGAATGGCGAAAAACGAATTGCCCGCCGTCTTCGCGTGCACCAGCTGGCCGAGCGGGCCTGCGCGCTTAAGCTCGCAGTGGAAAGAATCGGCAACGAGCTGCGTTATATCTTCAAGGCTAAGGGGCGCAAGGTCGATCTCCTGCACCTTGGCTCCCGCTTTGCGGATGGCATCGAGCTTGCGCATGAGCGGATGGGCGGAGCTGACCTCGTTGTCCCTGTAGGCGCCGATCAGCAGCAGATGCCGCACATCCTGCTGGGTCAAAAGATCCTCGAGCAGATCGAGCGTTGCGGCATCGAGCCATTGCAAATCGTCGAGGAACAGCGCCAGCGGATGCTCGGCGCGCGCGAAAACACCGATGAAGCGCCGGAACACGAGCTGGAAGCGGGCTTTCGCCTGCTGCGGCTCAAGCTCCGGGACCGGAGGCTGGTCTCCGATGATGAGCTTAAGGTCCGGGACGAGGTTCACAATGAGCTGCCCGTCTGGGCCCAGCGCTTCCCGAAGGGCCTGGCGCCAGACATCGAGCTCAGCTTCGCTCTTGCCCAGAAGCGGATGGATGAGCCTCTCAAAGGCTTGTGCTAAAGTGGAATAAGGAATGTCGCGCTTGTATTGGTCGAACTTGCCTGAAGCGAAAAGGCCGCGCGGCAGAACGAGCACTTTGTGGAGCTCGTTCACCACGGCGGATTTGCCGATGCCGGAATAGCCGGAAACGAGCACCAGCTCCTGGGTGCCGGTCTTCACCACACGATCGAAAGCGGCAAGCAGCGTGCCGGTCTCGCGCTCCCGCCCGTACAATTTTTCCGGGATTAGGAGCCGGTCCGGCGTGTCGTGCCGCCCCAACGCGAATTCGCCAATGCGGCCTTGAGCTTCCCATTCGGCGAGGCACTGCTGAAGATCCCTCTCCAGGCCAGCCGCGGTCTGATAGCGCTCCTCGGCGGTCTTAGCGAGCAGCTTCATGACGATGGCGGAGACAGGCGCCGGGATCGTCTTAAGCCGCTCAGCAGGGGGCACCGGTTTCCTCGCGATATGGCAGTGGGCCCACTCCATGGGATCGGTGGCCCTGAACGGTAGATCGCCGGTGAGCATTTGGTAGAAAGTGACGCCGAGCGAATAGAGGTCGCTGCGGGAGTCGAATCGACCGGTTCATGCGTCCGGTCTGTTCGGGGGCCATATAAGCGAGTGTGCCCGCAAGGATTTCAGGAGGCTCGGGCGTCTGCCGCTCGCGCGGCAGGGGGGTGGCGATGCCAAATCCGGTGAGCCAGGCCGCCCCGCTGGCCTGATCCACCAGGATATGGGCCGGCTTGATGTCCTTGTGGATGAGCCCACTCCGATGCAGCTTGGCGAGGGCCCTCGCCAGGCCAATCCCAAGGCGCAGGAAAGGTCCCACCGCCATGGGCTGGCCGAGAAGCCCCTCAAGGAACTCGCCGCCTGGGTCCTCAAGCAAAAGAAGGGGGCGGCCCTCCTCTTGCACCAGCTCCAGCGGCCGCACCGCCCATTGGGACTCCAGCGCGTCTTTGAGCTCATATTCGTGGCGCAGGCGGTCGAGACAGCCGCGTAGTGGCTGGTCCGAGTTTGGAATGACGGCAAGAACGCTCCCCGCCGCGCCCCCGGTGGCGTCCCGGCGCCTGTAAACGGCGACATCGCCGTCTCTGAGCAAGGGCTCGAAACTCTTAAGAAATTCAGCAGATGACGGTACGGCAGAGTGCATTAGCATGACAATGGGTTCGCGGTATCTGTATCTGTGCCGCCGGGCGCTCCGATAACCGCTCCGGCCTTCTCAAGACCAGAGACGTAAGGGAAATCACAAGGTGGATCGCCGCGGCCAGCGTGGCAAGCGTCTGGGCCAGCATGTAAGCAGCAGCGCTGCCTTCCTTAGAAACTGGAACATCGATGTAAGTGATCCACCCAACACATGGACATCGCCTGAAGGCAAGCGCGGTATAGCTTCTACGCTAAGCGGGTACCATCCATTGAAATGGCGCCGTGAACAAGCAGGCAGGCCGCGATGTGAAAGTCATTGAAGCTTTTGCGTTAATCGATGTCTTCGATTGCGCTTAAAATTTGCCGAAATAATAGGACTGTGCCGGCGCGTAGTGTTAAAGGTCAGCCGCCAATGCCTTTGCCGGCGACATCAAGCCGACCGGTGTGCGGATTATGGTCAACCGGCTGCAAGCAAACGGTAACGAATAGCAGCGGATAAAAATCCGCTTTGGATTCAATGCTGTCTGAGGAAGATCGAACGGGAGCGGACGGTCACGAACAGGGAAATGGTGGAGGGGGTTGGATTCGAACCAACGTAGGCTTAGCCAACGGATTTACAGTCCGTCCCCTTTAGCCACTCGGGCACCCCTCCAAGGCAGGAAAACCAAGCTAGATCAATACGATGACCTTGCCCGCTTGCGCGAACAACGCTTTGTCCGGCACTTCATAACACCACATTATTGCCGGCGCAACGCATGTTTGCTTAGGACAGCTCCTAAGCTGCGCCGCCGGCCTCGGTTTTGAGCCAGGCCGCGCAGCAGGCTTTGGCGAGGTCGCGCACGCGCAGGATATAGCTCTGCCGCTCGGTGACGGAGATCACGCCGCGCGCGTCGAGCAAGTTGAAGACGTGGCTCGCCTTGATGCACTGGTCGTAGGCCGGCAGCACTTGCAGATGGCGCTGGCTATCGGCACCGGGCTTGGGCTCGCCGGCCGCGAGCAGCGCCTTGCACTCCTTCTCCGCGTCGCGGAAGCGCTGCAGCAGCATCGCCGTATCGGCGAACTCGAAATTGTGCCGCGAATATTCCTCCTCGGCCTGGCGGAACACGTCGCCGTAGAGCACGCGCTTGCCGTCGTCGCGGCCGTTGTAGTTCAGGTCGTAGATGCTATCTACGCCCTGGATGTACATAGCCAGCCGCTCAAGCCCATAGGTGAGTTCGCCCGATACGGGATCGCAATCGAAGCCGCCGACCTGCTGGAAATAGGTGAATTGCGATACCTCCATTCCGTCGCACCAGACCTCCCAGCCAAGCCCCCAGGCGCCAAGCGTGGGGCTTTCCCAGTCGTCCTCGACGAAGCGAATGTCGTGCAGTAGTGGATTTATGCCGAGCCGCACCAGGCTTTCGAGGTATAGCTCCTGGATGTTCTGCGGCGACGGCTTGAGGATGACCTGGAATTGATAATAGTGCTGCAGCCGGTTCGGGTTCTCGCCGTAGCGCCCGTCTTTCGGCCGCCGCGAGGGCTGCACGAAAGCGGCGTACCACGGCCGGGGCCCGAGCGCCCGCAGCGTCGTTGCCGGATGGAACGTGCCCGCGCCCACCTCCATGTCGTAGGGCTGCAAGATCACGCAGCCCTGCTCCGCCCAGAAGTGCTGGAGCGTCATGATCAAATCCTGGAACGATTTCGCGGGATTGAGCGTTGCTGCGGGCTTGATATGCTTCATGGGAGGTTTCCGGAGCGGATGAATGGCGCACGGTACTTGCGCCCGCGGCGATAATCAAGCGAGGTGCTCGTGTGGCAGCCCGCAATTGCCCACACCCTCTGCGGCTAGGCTTTCGCAGGCAATTGCGCGACGCCTGCCCCTTAATTTCTAAGGAAGTTACTTTCTTTTTTGCAGTTTCCCGTAGCGGCTTCGACGAATTCAAACTTGCGCCCGGTCCAGCTCAACTTATAATCTTGAAGGTCTATTACATATTTTTCCAAAAGCCCGCCGGCGGCGAGGTTGTCCACGAAGTAGGAAATATAATAATCGTTCACCGTCAAATTTATAACATTCGGTTCGAAAACCTTATTCTTCAAAACAACCCCATTATCTATCTCAAGCTCTATTTTGTTTTTTCCTCCCGGTCCCTCGCAACTTAAACGGATTCTGTCCGCGCTTGCCTCTCCGGTCAAAACGCAGAATGCAACTGCAAATGCGGTCAATAATGCGATTTTCATTTGCGCCTCTTAACACAACGCGAATGGTCGCAGCTCAAGCCGGACCGTGGCAAAACGCACCCTGAGGGCATACCGCAAACCTGGCTATAAGGCAAACGATCGATTTCCCGGAGCACGATCGCCGCTTGCGTGGCCAGGAAAGCGAACGGCTCTATGAATCGCGCCGTCGCAGCGACGGCGGGCGCGGCGAGGGCCGGGGCGCCGGGACCCGGCCATGGCGTGTGGCCCACCTAGTTAGTGGCCGGATGATGCAGCTATGCAACGGGTGTGATGAATTTGAAGCAAGCTATAGCAGCGGCGATCCAAATCGGCCGAAAAGTTACTACAATCTTTTAGTGCTTAGTGATTCGGCTGCAATTTCAAAGGCCGAGAAGGATGGCGTTGGTGCGTGGAGCGAGTTTCACAGGGGGACAGGCTTAAGAGGCGCATCCGCCTCGAGCCCAAGCAGGCGAAACGAGGCGAGCCATGAAGCTCTTTCAAATTATCGCAAGCGCGCAAGGTAGCCGCGCATTCTCCAATATGGGACAGGCTTTCGGCTTCTCCGATGAGCTGATGGCCCAGACCGTCCGCTATTTCATCCCGCCCATGGCGAAAGCCATCGAAAAGCGGGCGCAAACCCCGGAAGGTTTGCTGTCGGTTTTGGAGTTCCTGGGCTCGCGGCGCTATGATCGTTTTCTCGACGACCCGCGCATTTTCGGGCATTCGCAGGTGTTGAAGGAAGGGGAGCGGGTGATCGACTACCTCTTTGTGCGGGAAGCCCGCGTCAAGAAAATCGTCGAGAACCGCGCCAAGGTTTTGCCAATTGAGGCGGAAGCGCTGCAAAATATCTTGCCCTATATCGCCGTCATGGTGATTGGCGCCATCGAGGTTAGAACCAGGCGTCCGCTTGGCGTTATCTGGCACCGCATCTCCAAGGGAGCGACCGACGACCGCGCTCTTGCCAACCCCTATCTGGCTCTCGCGCAGCACCTCAAGAAGCAGGACCGCGATCAGAAGGATATGCGGCGGCGGCGGTTCTTCTCCTTCTTTGGCGTTGGCTCGACCCAGACGCCGGAAGAGCGCGAGGAACCGGCTCTCGAAGCGCCGGGGCTTTTCCAGTCCGCTTAAATTGAGGCGCCTCGTCATACCAGATCCGGTTGATCGCTTCCGCAGCGTCATTGCGAGCGAAGCGAAGCAATCCAAGTCACGGATGTTGCTTATGGATCGCCACGGCGGCTCTGCCGCCTCGCGATGACGATGGCGGAAGTATTCAAGCGGATCCGGTATCAGTCTATGACATGCAAAAAGGAGCCGGTGACGTTGCCGCTGCGAAGGCCGCGCGCAGGCACGGGCTTGCCATCGGCGTCCGTGGCGTTAAACAGGGGGTCTCCTTCCTCGGCGAGCACGGAGCAATAGTGAAATTCGTGGCCGGAAACGACGCCGCCGCGCTCCCCGAGAATGCACGCGTGCAAAAGCTCGGCCCTGCGGTATCCCAGGTGAAGCTTGCGTGCCGCGAAGCTTGTCTCAAGCCGCAGGAGCGCCAGCATGGCGTGCCGCTCGCCCTTCGCATCGATTAGGCCGTCGCCCAGCACCATGTAGCCGCCGCACTCGCCGTGAACGGGTTTTCTTTCCGCGAAGGAACGCAACCCGTTGATGAAGTTGGCGTTTGCGGCGAGCCGCCACGCGTGCAGCTCAGGGTAGCCGCCGGGCAGCCAAACCACGTCCGCCGAAGCCGGCGGCGCCTCGTCCGCAAGCGGCGAGAAGGGCAGAATCTCCGCCCCCGCCTCCCGCCAGCTTTTCACGAGATGCGGATAGACGAAGGAAAACGCCGCGTCTTGCGCGAGCGCGATGCGCTGGCCGGGAGGTGGCAAGTCCCCCCTCACCCCAGCCCTCTCCCCGAGGGGAGAGGGGGCCGGCTGCGGCCCTTCGATTGAGGCAAGAGGACAATTCTGGCGTCCTCTCTCCCCTTGGGGAGAGAGACAGAGTGAGGGGGTCTTCAGCAGCGCATGGATATCGAGATGCGTCTCCACCAAATCGGCTAGGGCATCGAGGTTGGTGGACAGGCCGGAAAGCTCGCCGGCCTGAACCAGCCCTAGATGCCGCTCGGGCAGCTTCACCGCCTCGTTGCGGGGGATGGCGCCGAAAACCCGCATGCCGATTTCCTCGAAGCCCGCGCGTGCCAGCCTTTCGTGGCGGGCGCTACCGGCGCGATTCAGGATAACGCCCGCGATTTCGACCCCCGGCCGGAAGCCCGCAAAACCCCGCGCAACCGCCGCGGCGGTCTGGGACTGGCCGGAAATATCGAGCACCAAGACAACGGGCAAGCCCGTAAGTGCGGCGATGTCGGCGCTCGCTCCATTTCCCCATTGCCCAGCGGAAGCAACGCCGTCGAAAAGCCCCATCAGCGCTTCGATGACAACGAAGTCCGCGCCATCGGCCTCGTTCAGGAGCGCCACGGCGGTTTCTTTTCGCATCGCCCAGCTATCGAGGTTATAGCTTGGACGCCCGCAAGCGGCCTCGTGAAAGGCAGGATCGATGTAGTCCGGGCCGCATTTGAAAGGCTGGACGCAGAGGCCGCGGCGCTTGAGTGCGCGCAAGAGCCCGAGCGTCACCATGGTTTTGCCCGAGCCGGAACGCGGGGCGGCAATAAGAATGCCATGCGGCTTGCTGTGAAAAGGAAACATTGCTCTACATAGCACGTTGTGCGGTGGTCCTTACCGGGGAGGCTATCATGATCGCATCGAGTATTCGCCTCTAGCAAATCGGACGGTGGCAGACTGCCGGGATATTGGCGCTTTTCTGTATACTCCGTCTTGTGTCCGTCGCGTACGGGCAAAGCGATCAAATCGGCAATTTACTCGCTCAATTGAAGAGCCCGGATGCAGCTGTTCGGCAGCAAGCGGCAAGTTTGCTTCTGTACCCTGTGGCCGAACCAGTGCGCGGGAGGGGCCGGTGCAGCCGAAAGTAAGCAATCACAGGTTCGGGCTTTGTTCGTGGCACCGTGTCTTAGCGCACCAACCTTGGATCGTGCCCCCTACTTTGTCCAGTCTTCCAGGGCTAAAGAACCGGCGGGAATACGGCTGAAGGCTCGATCGTTGGTGACCAGCGTTGCCGCGATAGCCTTGGCGTGTGCCGCAATCATCATGTCCAAAGGCCCCAAAGGCGCTCCCGCGGCCTCGCACGCCGCGCGCAAATCGGCGTAGACGTGCGCAACAGCCTGCGTCCAGGGCAACACATCGACCCGGATCAAAAACTCTTTCACCAGAGTCCCGAGTTTTTGCGGGTGCCCCCGTTTGGCGACCCCGTACCGCAGCTCGGCATCCGTCACAACGGACACGGTAATGGCGTGCATTGGCACCTGTATAAGGCGACTTCGAACAGCCTGCGTGCCCTTGATGACGTGGCTCGCGATGTTTGTGTCCAGCATGTAAATTGTCATTCGATACCTGCGAGAGGATCGCGACTGTGCTGGCCCTGGTTCCGGTCCGCTTCGGTCATGAAATCGTGCGGAACATCCTTCGTGGCGAGGGCGAAGAAGTCGTCCCATGTATCGGGCCGCCGGGACAGCACGACATCGCCTGTCGCCTCATCGCGCCGGATGTAGACCTCATCGCTTTCAAAGCGATACTCCTTCGGCAGCCGCACGGCTTGGCTGCGGCCATTTTCGAAGATTTTAGCTTTGTGAACCATTGCGGTTTCTCCAGCGCTGCATCGATAGAGATTTTAATATATACTACGCCTTGGTATATATCAAGAGATGTATCATGCGCAACTGGGGTTCCCCAAGGGCGCCCGCGCGCATTCGTTGCCCGGTCCATGAAAGTTTGCAGGCAATTCGCCATGATACGCAGGCACTCGGACTGCAGCCCTGGGTAGCGTTTCGACGCGAACCCTGTTGGCCGGCATCGCGGCGAATCTGGCCGTCCGCGAAGCGTTTTGACGGCTTGCCGCGAAAAGGAAATATTGCTCTACATAACGCCCATGAGCGACAGCGGCAAACCCTCGCGATCCGAAGCGGGCGCAAATCCGGCCGCAGCCCTGCGCCGCGGCTGGACGACTGGAACTTGCGCGGCGGTCGCGGCGCGCGCGGCTTGCCAAGCGCTGTTTGGCTGCGGTTTTCCCGATTCCGTCGCGGTGACGCTGCCGAACGGCATGCGGCCAAGCTTTGCGCTGGCGTTGCGGGAGACCGGCGCCGGCTGGGCGCGCGCTGGCGTGGTCAAGGACGCGGGCGACGACCCCGATGTGACGCACGGCGCGCTCATCGTTGCGTGCGTGTCGCGGGGGCAGCCTGGAAGCGGCGTGACCTTCAGCGCCGGTCCCGGTGTGGGCACCGTGACCAGGGCCGGCCTTCCCATTCCGCCGGGCGAGCCCGCGATCAATCCCGTCCCGCGGGCAATGATCCGGGAAGCGGTACGCGAAGCCGCGGAGCTTTTTGGCGGGTCACGGGACATAGCGGTTGAAATCTCCATTCCCGGCGGGGAGAAGCTTGCCGAACGAACGCTCAACGCGCGCCTTGGGGTGATCGGCGGCCTCTCTATCCTCGGTACAACGGGGATCGTCGTTCCCTATTCTTGCGCGGCGTGGATCGATACCATCCATCGCGGCATCGATGTGGCCCGCGCCGCTGGGGTCGAGCATATCGCGGGTGCCACGGGCGCGGTTTCGGAGGCGGCGGCCCAGCGGGAGTACGGCCTGCCGGACATCGCGCTCGTCGACATGGGCGGCTTCGTTGGCGGAATGCTCAAATACCTCAAGGCGCATCCGGTGCCGCGCGTCACCGTCGCAGGCGGGTTCGCGAAAATGTCGAAGCTCGCTGGCGGAAGGCTCGATCTGCACTCGAAGCGGGGGCTTGCCGATATCCCGCTGCTCGCGGGCTGGCTCCGCGAGCTCGGCGCGGATGACGCTACGGTTCAGGCGGCTGAGAAAGCGAAGACCGCTCAGGAAATCCTTGGGCTGGCTGAGCGGGCAGGCATACCGCTCGCGGACCGCGTTGCGGACTTCGCCCTGCGCGAGGTGGGGAAAGTGCTGAATAATCGAAGTATCGCCGCCGATACGATCGTCGTCTCGCGTGACGGCCGGATTATCGGCCGGGCGCGTGCCGCCGCAACTTAGTGTAATTGTTAACCTTGTTCCTGCGGTTTTCCTACTAAACATCCCGCAATCCTTCTGGTTTTCTTCAGGCGCCATTATAGCAGCAATATATTTTCAAGTTGTTAAGCTGCCACCTAACGTATTGATACCACATAATAAAACAAAAACGCCTCGCACCGCTTTCTTGCGCGGAATGCACCGTCCTATGGTTAATATTAAATCTGCGAACATATTTTATAGTATTTTGGAGTCGCAGAAATCGACCTAAAACGGGAAAAAATTCGCAGAAAGACGGCGGCGGAAAATATGCCGGGTGCGCGTTTACCATCCGCGCATTAACTATAGTAGGGCCTTACGCGAATCTAACAATTCGTCAAGAATATCGCAAAAGACCCCCTCATCCTGTCCTTCTCCCCAAGG
Organism: uncultured Alphaproteobacteria bacterium; assembly: GCA_963785355.1. Lineage (GTDB taxonomy): Bacteria > Pseudomonadota > Alphaproteobacteria > Rhizobiales > Rhodomicrobiaceae > Rhodomicrobium. Next base: position 139,911 of record CAWAVJ010000043.1, on the reverse strand, counting down.
GGAGAAGGGACGCCCGAATTGTCCTCTACTTTGAGGACAGGCCGCAGCCAGCTCCCTCTCCCCGTCCGCACCCGCTCGCGGGTGCGGCAACAGGAGTGGCAAGCTCGCCAAAGGCGAGCTTGCTGGGAGAGGGCTGGGGTGAGGGGGTCTTCGCGGAGTGTTCAATCGGATTTGGTGCCACGCCTGACCGGTGCCGGGAAGCGCTCACGCCCCGGCGGCACGCCGCTATTGCGTCTTGGCTTTGGCCTCTGCCTTCAGCTCCTTCTTCGAAAGCTTGCCGATTAGCGTCTTCGGCAGCTCGTCGCGGAACTCGATTTGGGCGGGCATTTCGATCTTCGAGATGCGCGGCTTCAGGAATTCCAGGATGTCCTCTGCCGTGGCCTGATGGCCCGCCCGCAGCTTCACGAACGCCTTCGGCGCCTCGCCGCGATAGGGGTCGGAAATGCCGATCACCGTCACCTCTTCAACTGCGGGGTGCTCGTAGATGGCCTCCTCGATACGGCGCGGATAGACGTTGAAGCCCGAGGCAAGTATAAGGTCCTTGATCCGGTCGACGATGTAAGTGAAGCCGTCGCTATCCATGTAGGCGACGTCGCCGGTGCGGAAGAACTCGCCCGTGAACGCCGACGCCGTTTCCTCCGGCTTCTTCCAATAGCCTTTCATCACCTGCGGGCCAGCGATGCAAATCTCGCCCTTTTCGCCCAGCGGAACCTCGCGGCCCGGGTCTTCAAGGTCGCGCAGGGACATGATCGTGCCAGGCACGGGCAGGCCGATGGAGCCCTCCTTGATGGGGCCGCCCTGGGGATTGATGTGCGTCACCGGCGAGGTCTCGGAGAGCCCATACCCCTCGACCAGCGTGCAGCCTGCCAAGCGCTCGAACTCGCGCTTCACCTCCAGCGGCAAGGGCGCGCCGCCCGATGTGCAGAATTTCAAGTGCGACAGGTCGTGGTTCTTGATGTCCGGCGCCTTGGCGAGCGCGTTGAACAAGGTTGGAACGCCAGCCATGACGGTGGGGTTAGTTTCGTCGAACAGCTTCAATGCCTGTTTGACCTCGAAGCGCGGCAGCATGATCATCTGCGCTGCCATGCTCACGGCAAAATTCATGAGCCCCGTCATGGCAAAGACGTGAAAGAAGGGAATGACGCAAAAGAAGCGTTCCTCGCCAAGGGCCGGAAGATCGCCGTACCAGGCATGGCATTGCTGCACGTTGATGGAAAGGTTGGAGTGCGTGAGCATCGCCCCTTTGGGCGTGCCCGTGGTCCCGCCGGTATATTGGAGAACCGCGACATCGGCCGGATCAATCGCGGGAGCGTCGAAGCGGCCGTCGTTGCGCTCCAATTGGCGGGAGGAAACGATGCCCGCGCGAGCGTGCCACCGGGCGGCATCCCGCCGTTTAAAGAGGCGAAACAGCAGTCTCTTGACGCCAGGCAGCATGGAAGCGAAGTGAACCACCACGATGTGCTTCAAGACGCCCGCATCCAGAAGCGCCTTGGCCTTAGGGAAGGTCGCCCTGAGATCGAGCGTGATCATGATCTCCGCTTCGGCGTCCTTCGCCTGATGGGTCAATTCGATGATCGAATAGAGCGGGTTGAAATTTACCACCGTGCCGCCGGCCTTCAGGATCGCATAGTAATAGATGACGAAAGCCGGGCAGTTCGGGAAGAGCAGCCCAACGCGCGTTCCCTTAGTCACGCCAAGCGCTTGCAAGCCCTTTGCCGCGCAGTTCACCTGGCGCGCGAGCTCCGCATAGCTCATCGTTTGGCCGAAGAAGTAGGTTGCGGGCTTTCCCCCAAAGCGGGCGGCCGCGTTGTCGAGCAGGGACGGCAAAGGCACGGCTGTGAATTGCTGGAACCAGTCTACACCTGCCGGATAGGACTTCAGCCAAGGATAGGGTATTGTGGCGCCGTTCATCGCGGCCTTGCCGTTTAGTTGAGCCTGGTGAGGGCTTTCCATGGAGTTCCACCTTGAGCTTATGGGAAATTTTTGTTGCCGGTCAGCAGTATACCAGAGCTCTACCGTTCGCCGGAAGCCGTTCTTTCGTTGTTTTGCGGCTGGGCAGAGTTCGCAAAAGTGGCCTTCCCGGTTTTGCGATAAAACATAGAGCGAACGTTTATCGTGAGCGGCAAGCGCTCACTCTGCGAAAAATCCGGCAGTTGGGGCTGTCCTAAACGCAAGAATGCCGCCCAAGACAGGATGCTAACATTTATTCTCATTTCACCCTGTGGGTGAAATGGGACGGGGAGAACTCCGCAGCGTCGTCCCCGCGGAGGCGGGGACCCATATAAGACCTTGTTCTAGCGCCAGAAATGGATTCCCGCCTTCGCGGGAATGACGCTGCGGCGTATTCTGGCGCGCATTTTCACCCGCAAATGGGCGCCAACCGCCGTTTCTAGGTTTAGGGCTTTCCAAGGGCATTTACCGTGAAGCCTGGGCAAAACTCTTGTTACAGCGTCTTCGCTGGACTTGAGATAAGTTTACCGCTATCCCCTTCGCCACGCGCCTGCACCCGAACGCAACGGATGGGGGGCACACTTATTTAAGCTTGCGCGCCCGGAATGGCGCAGGGAGCCTGCAATGGACGACGTAGCGGAAAAGATCATCACGATATTGCGTAGGAATATGCGTGACCAGAGCAAAGAGATCACGCTCGATACGAGGCTTACGGACCTTGAGATTGAGTCTTTGGACCTCGCTGTGATAGTTTTCGATATTGAAGATACTTTCGGTATTCAGATTCCCTACAATGCGAATGAGGAAGTTCAGGATTTCGCGACCGTCGGCTCCGTGGTAGAGCGGGTGAAGGACGTTTTGGCCGGCCCCCAAGCGTCCAGCGCGGCCTAGACGATATGGCACTAAATGGCAAGGGGCGCCGCGTCGCCGTCACCGGAACCGGCGTGGTTTCGCCGCTCGGCACTGGGACGCCTAAGTTTTGGACCGCGATCAAGCGGGGAGAATGCGGCATAGGACCGATTCAAAGCATCGACCTGCAGGACCTGTATATCAACATCGGGGGCGAGGTCCGCGATTTCGATCCCAAGACTCATTGCAAGTCCAAAGCTGTGCTTCTGGCCGACCGCTATTCGCAATATGCAGCCGCCGCCGCGGACGAGGCGCTCCGGCAATCGGGCCTCGAGCTACCGCTGAAGGACGGCGAGCGCGCGGCCTGCATTATCGGCTCGGGCGCAGGCGGCCTTGCCACGATGGATAAAGCCTATGAAGACATGTTTATCCACAAAAAGAAGGCGATTCATCCACTCACGCTGCTGCGCACCATCGGCAGCTCGGCTGTGGCGCATGTCAGCATCGATTACGGCATAAAGGGACCGGTCTTCGGCGTCGTCAGTGCTTGCTCGACCGCGTCCCACGCCATCGGCCTCAGCTTCCAGATGATCCGGAACGGCGCCGTCGACGTTGCTGTTGCCGGAGCAGGAGAAGCCTCGATCGCCTACGGGGCGATGCGGGCGTGGCAGGCCATGCGCGTGCTGTCGCCAGACGGTTGCTTTCCGTTTTCCAAGCGGCGCAATGGCACCGTGCTTGGCGAAGGCGCGGGCGTCCTCGTGCTCGAAGACCTGGAGCACGCGCAGGCGCGCGGGGCAACGGTGCTTGCCGAAATATGCGGGTTTGGCATGACCTCGGATGCGTCGGACATGGTGAACCCCGACGTGGACGGCCCCACCCGCGCGATGCAGATCGCCCTTGGCGATGCGGGGCTTTCTCCGGGCGATATCGGCTATCTGAACGCACACGGCACGGCGACAACGGCCAACGATATCAACGAAACGCGCGCAATCAAAAAGGCGTTCGGGCCAGCCGCCAACCAGCTCCCGATATCCTCCACCAAATCGATGCACGGTCACTGCCTTGGTGCGGGCGGCGGCGTCGAAGCCGTTGTCTCTATCCAGGCGCTGCGCGAAGGCTTCATCCCGGCGACCATTGGCTTCGACGAGCCGGGCGCGGAGTGCGATCTCGATTACACGCCGAACGAGGGCCGGCACCGCGAAATCGGCTATGTTATGTCAAATTCATTCGCTTTCGGCGGGTTGAATGCGGTGCTCATTTTCGGACCCGCCCCAAATTAGCCTGCAACGCGCCATTTTGTAGGCCAGTTAGGTCTTGAACCATTTGCGCTTTGGCGCGATCCGGACAGCAGGCGGCAACACCGCCCGGCATTCTAGCGTTGATTTCGGTTGTAGGTGCAAGCGCCGGGAAATTGCATGCTGGTAATGTTCGAGGGGCATTCGCCTTTGGCTTGGATCGTATTCAACCTCCTTATACTTGGAATTCTGGCGTTCGAGCTGTTCCTGTTCCACCGGAAGCCCAGAGAGATCCCGGTGCGCGAGGCGCTCAGGATGACTGCGGCGTACGTCGCGCTGGCTCTATGCTTCAACGCCTGGATTTACTGGCGATCCGGCGAAGAAGCCGCCATCCAATTCCTCACCGGTTACTTCATCGAATACGCACTGAGCATGGACAACATTTTGGTGTTCGTTGTCATACTTGCGTATTTTCAAGTGCCGTCCGAATTGCAGATGCGCGTGCTGCTATGGGGGATCGTTGGCTCGCTTATCCTGCGCGGCATCTTCATCCTGGCGGGCCTCGCCATGATCGAAGCGTTCGACTGGACAATAATTGTCATGGGCCTCTTCCTGATATACACCGGCATCAAGACAATAAGGTCCGGAGATGAGCCGAAGGATCTGCAAAAAAGCCGGATCATCCGCACAGTCCGCCTCTTTATCCCCCTGACCGCGGACTACCACGGGCAAAAGCTGTTCACCAAGCGTTTGGGCAAGTCTTTTGCCACCCCGCTTTTCCTTGTGCTCGTCGTTCTGGGCGTCACCGACATTCTGTTCGCAGTCGATTCGATCCCGGCGGTTTTCGCCATCACCCGCGATCCATTTATTGTCTACACTTCGAACATATTTGCGGTCCTGGGCCTGCGCGCCCTTTATTTCGCTCTTTCGGGGATGATCGATAAATTCCGCTATTTGAGGCTCGGCCTTTCGCTCGTCCTTATCTTTATCGGCATCAAGATGATCTACAACTATCCCGACTGGCTGCCGGACATTCCAACCGAATGGTCGCTTGCGATCACCGCGGCCTTGATCTTCGGATCGATTGCCGCGTCCCTTATCTGGGGCGGGAAAGAGGGCGAAGAGGGGCCTGCTAGCACGCCCCAATAGCCGGACCAGCGCATCGTGCGCTTAATCGGGCGCACCATCGTCATCGCGAGGCGGCATTTGCCGCCGTGGCGATCCAGAGCGAAGGGCTGTAACCGTTGCCTCTGGATTGCTTCGCTGCGCTCGCAATGACGGTGAGCTCAATCGAGCGTTCCGTGTTCTAGCGTGCGCGCTCCAGGATAGAGCAGAAGTTCGCGACCGCGGCGCCGCCCATGTTGAAGATGCCCGCGAGCTTCGCATCCGGGATCTGCATGCCGCCTGCCTCGCCCATGAGCTGCATCGAGGCCATGATGTGCATGGAGACGCCCGTCGCGCCGATGGGATGCCCCTTGGATTTGAGGCCGCCCGACGGGTTTACCGGCAGCTTGCCGGTCTTTTCTGTCCAGCCTTCCCGGACGGCGATATGCCCCTTGCCAGGCTCCGTCAGACCCATCGCCTCGTAGTGGATGAGCTCGGCGATGGTGAAGCAGTCGTGCGTTTCAACAAGACTCAAATCGGCCAGCGTCACGCCGGCGCGTTCCAGCGCGGCCGTCCATGCGCGGCGCACGCCATCGAAGGCCACCGGATCGCGCCTTGAAATCGGCAGGATATCGTTCGCTTGCGCGGTGCCGCGGAACCGGATCGCGCGCGGTGCATCGCCAGCCGCATCCCCGGCCACCAGCACGAGGGCCGCGGCGCCATCCGAAATGAGCGAGCAATCGCTGCGGCGCAAAGGGTGTGTCACATAGGGGTTCTTCTCCGAGATCGTGTTGCAGAACTCGAAGCCCAGGTCCTTGCGCATTTGCGCATTGGGGTTCTCCACGCCGTTGCGGTGGTTCTTGGCGGCGATGCGGGCCAGCTCTTCGGACCGGTCGCCATAGCGCTGGAAGTAGTTCTGGGCGATCTTGGCGAAGATGCCGGCGAAGCCGCCCTCGACCTCCGCCTCTTCCTTGCGGTAGCTCGCGCCGAGCAGGATGTCGCCGGTCTCGGCCGTTGGCTTGGCCGTCATTTTCTCCGCGCCCACGACGAGCGCAACCTTGCCCTGGCCGGCTTCGAGGAAATTCAGTGCGGCGTGGATCGCGGCCGAGCCTGTGGCGCAAGCGTCTTCCAGCCGGATCGCCGGTTTCGATGCCAGCGCGGGCTCGCTCAAAGCCGGAAGAGCGCCCTGAAAATCCTGCTTCTGGAAGCCGTTGTTCATCACCCCCACGAAAATCCCATCGACCTCTCCGGGGGCGATTTGTGCGTGGTCGAGCGCGGGGCGAACGACGCGCGCCATCAGCGCTTCGGTGTCCGGGTCTTCCAGCTTGCCAAAGGGTGAATGGGCCCAGCCCGTGATGAATGCCTTGCGCGCCATGCAATCCTCCTTGCAGTGTTACCCGCCTTGCAGTGTTGCCCGCGTTTATATAGGTGCCGGCCCAAAGTTCGCGTAGATCGAACTATCGCCTTCATGCGCTGGGCCGATACAAAAGATTACAAGGCTAAATTCTCTCAAGCGCGTTTTAAATCTTGTTTACGACAAATCCGGGCCGCATTCTGTGAATCCAACATCAGCAATCCGGGATGCACCGGCTTTGCGGAGCGAGTACCCTCGCGGGAGAGTAGCTATGCTTAAGATTGCCCAATATATCCTTGGCGCCGGGCTCATGGTTGGCGCAACGGCCGCTTCGGCCGGAGACCTGCAACCCGACGCGGCGGACGGCATCATGAATTCCTGCCGCGCAGACTATCGCCGGATCTGCGCCTACGTGCCGCCGGGCGAAGGGCGCGTGGCACGCTGCCTGCTCGATCATCGAACCGAGCTTGCGCCCAACTGCCAGCTGGCGCTCAGGATCGCTTCCGCTGTCGAGGAATGCATGCCGGACTTTCAGCGCCTCTGTCCGGGTGTGCCGACGGGGCCGCAGGCTTTTCAATGCCTGGCCGATAGGATGAATATGCTGGCCCCCGCGTGCCGCCGCGTTGTGAGCGCAAATCTTCCCTATATGCAGCCGCCGGGCGATCGTTACAGCTATAATGGCGGCTATAATAACGGTTATAATGGCGGCGAGGCCCCCTATCGAGCTCCAGCGCCTTATTCCGGCCCCGCTCCCTATGGAGCTCCGGCGCCTTATTCCGGCCCGGCTCCCTATGGGGCTCCCGCGCCTTATTCCGGCCCGGCGCCTTATGCGGGGCCGAATGCCGGTCCCTATGCCTATCGCGAAGGTCCGGAACGCCAGGACGGCTATCCCGCCCCAGGCGCACCTCGCCAGCAGTACGATGGCGGCCCCTATGCCGGCGATCGAAGGGGCGATCCGAGAGGCGACCCCAGGTATGACGGCGGCTATGCGTACCGGAGCGGGCCGCAGCAGCCGCAGGGCGAACCTTACGAGGGCTATGCCGGCCAGCCTGGCCCCGGCGGCGAGGCCGGCCGCTATGCCGAGCAAGGCACCCCGCGCTTCAGGCCCTACGGCGACGGCTATGGCAACGGCTACGCCGGTCCGGATTACGGCGGCCGCCCGCCTTATTGAGGCGGATGAGTCCCATCCATAGGGAATCGCCCCTCACCCCAGCCCTCTCCCCATGGGAGAGGGGACGACCCCTCAACGATTGCGACCTGCTCCCTCTCCCATGGGGAGAGGGCTGGGGTGAGGGGTACGGCGCTAGGGACAGGTCTGGCGGCTTAAGCTTCCCCGCAGTGGTTGTTCACCCTTTCGACCTCGAAGCCATGCCGGCGCAGACTCTCCATCGTAGCCTCGGCGTGGGCGCGGTCCTTCGTCTCGATTGAAATCTCGACCACCGCGCCCTTGGCCGGCACATCGAGGAAAAGGCGGCTGTGATAGACTTCGAGTATGTTCGCGCCGCAGCGGCCGAGCGCGGTTGCGATCTCGCCTAGCATTCCGGGCCGGTCCGCAATCGAGATGCGCAACGAGACGATCTTGCTCTCCCGCTCCAGCCCCCGCATCAGGATGGAGGCGAGCACGCGCGGATCGATGTTTGCGCCGGATTGAAAGAGGCCAACGCGCCGGCCGGCAAATCTTGCGCGGTTGGAGAGAAGGGCGGCGAGGCCGGCCGCGCTTGCGCCTTCAGCGATGGTCTTCTGCAGGCTGGCCAGGCAGAAAATGGCCTCCTCGATGGCCTTCTCGCTGACGAGAACCACCTCCTGAACCAGCGCGCGGATCATGGGCAGCGTGCGCGCGCCGCAAGCTTTGACCGCGATGCCTTCGGCCAGCGTTGGTCCTCCGCAGCGCGCGGGCTCCCCGCGCAAGGCCGCATAGGCCGAAGGGTAGGAGTCCACCTGGACGCCAACGATTTCGGCCTGCGGCTTCAGCGCCTTCACCGCCGCCGCAACGCCGGAAATGAAACCGCCGCCGCCGACGGGCACGATCAGGCAGTCCAGCGCCGGGCATTCCTCGATGAATTCGAGCCCGGCGGTGCCCTGGCCCGCGATCACGGTTGCATCGTCGAACGGATGGATCGGGGTGAATCCCTGGCCGGCGATAAGCCGGTCCGCGTAGCTCTGGGATTCGCCGACATCCTCGCCCCACAGGATCACCTTCGCGCCGTAGCTCTCGGTGTTGGCGATCTTATTAAAGGGCGTGCCCTCGGGCATGACCACCGTGGCGGGGATGCCGAGCCGCGCGGCATGGTAGGCGACGGCCTGGGCATGGTTGCCAGCCGAGGTCGCGATAACGCCGCGTTTGCGCTCAGCGTCGCCGAGCGATAGCAGCTTTAGAAGAGCGCCGCGCTCTTTGAAGCTACCGGTCGGCTGCATGCTCTCGTATTTCAGAAAAACTTGCGCGCCCGATAGCGCCGAAAGCTTGGGCGCCTCGACGGCCGGGGTGCGGATGATGGCGCCCTCGAGCTTGTCCGCCGCGGCCCGGATGGTTTGCAGCCATGCAGCCGGGGCATCCGGCGGCGGCGAAGCGTGCGTTTCCAGAAAACCGTCTGCTGCCATGGCGGTGCTTGCCCCCCGTTCACCAGATTCCATATGCCGTTTTCCGCGATTCGCGCCCACAGCCGGCGGCCTTCGGCTTGGCGTAGTGTAACTGCGTCCGCTGCCTCCCGGTTGCAAGGTTTTTCGAGCGTGAACGGAAACGATTTACAGGGAACCGCGCGGTCCAGAGTGCGTTGTCTTACCGGAAAACGAGCCAGTAACGGATATTTGCGCCAGGATTTTCCCCAGGCTTGCTACGATGGCAGCGCGGGAAAGCCAAAAGGAGCGTCTATGCAATTCATTGTTGGACTGAAGCTCAAGACTAGAAGCGGTCATCTTACCGTCGATGCCGAAGATGCCCTCATCGCGGCCTTGAAGGCCAAGACGCAGGAGCCCGACTCCACTGTCACCTATGTCCGGCGCCAGAATAAGCGCGGGGATTCGCGCCATCCATCGGCGGTATTTTCGGCCATTGGGGAGTGAGCCCCGGCTCTATCTTCGATCGCGGTAGAGCGTAACGTTGCCAAGCTCGTCGTCTATCGAGAGCGGGGCGCTCTGGTCGTCGCGGAGCTTCTGCCGCAGGTAAAAACCCCAGCCGGAAGGCGCTGGGTGGCAGCACTTGCCAAGAAAGATGGGACCGGGAAGCGCAACACGTTCCCGGAAAGCCGCGCACCGGCTACCCGTGCACGGACCATAGGCCCCTGCGGGAACGCTGGCCACGCATAGAACGCTGGCCACGCATAGGAAGACGGCGCAGGCAAGGGCAGTTAAAGCGCGCATTGGCATTCTCCGTAATAGGCTTCCGCCTAGCACCCGCTATCGCTGAAGGATAGGCCATATTCCTACCGTCACTCCCCTCACCCTGTCCCTCTCGGCAAGCTCGCCTTGGCGAGCTTGCAGCTTAGAGCGTCCGCATTCGCTTGCGAATGCGGATGGGGGAGAGGGGACGCCTTCTCGACGGGCACGCCGGGACTCCCACTCCCATGGGGAGAGGGCGGGGGTGAGGGGCGCGAGCGTTGTGCGGATCGAGCCTATCACCGATTCGTTTTCATTTCCTTTGCCCATAAGGCGAGGCGAAAGCTGGGGGGCAAACCCAGAGCAACGCTGGTAGCCCTTAGAACTGCTCTACGTCCATTTCCATCATGGTTTTGCTGCCGGCGGTGAGGCTCTTGAAGCGGCTATCCACTTCGGGCAGCATCTTTTGCGCGAAGAAGACGGCCGTCTTGAGCTTGGCGTCGTAGTATTGCGCCGTGCCGTCCGCCGAACCGGCTTTCGGGTGCGCGGCGCGAGCGGCCTTGAGCCACATCCAGCCGAGGCTTACGAGGGCGAAAATCCGCAAGTAATCCGTTGCGGCGCCGCCTGCTTCGTCCGGATTCGCAAGACCGTTCTGGGCGAGCCACATGGTAGCCTGCTGCAGCTTGTTAGCGGCATCCGCAAGCGGCTTGGCGATGCTCTCAAGTGCTGGTTCGGACTTCGCGCCATCGAGATCGGCCTGAACCATCGCGAAGAAGGTGCGAACCGCACGCCCGCCGTTCTGCGGCAGCTTGCGCCCTACCAGATCGAGCGCCTGGATGGCATTTGCGCCCTCGTACAGCATGAAAATACGCGCATCGCGGACGAACTGCTCCATGCCCCATTCGCGGATGTATCCATGGCCGCCGTACATCTGCTGCATCTTGACCGTGATCTCGACGCCCATATCGGTGTAGTAAGCCTTGACGACGGGGGTCAGCAGCGCGACGAAATCGTTGGCCTGCTCGCGTACCGCGGCATCGGGATGATGGCGCGAGGTGTCGATCTTGAGCCCGCGCCACCCAGCCGCCAGCAGTGCGCGACGCCTTCGATGTAGGCGCGCTTCGCTCGAGCAGATTCGCGCACGTCCGGATGCACGATGATCGGGTCGGCCGGCTTGTCGGGAGCCTTCGCGCCGGTCAGCGAGCGGCCTTGCAGCCGGTCCTTGGCGTAGATAAGCGCGTTCTGCCGGGCGACCTCGGCGACGCCGAGGCCCTGCATGCCGACGCCGAGCCGCGCCGCGTTCATCATCGTGAACATGGCGCGCATGCCCTTGTTGCGGCTCGCCGACCAGCCAGCCCGTGGCGTCGTCGAAGTTCATGACGCAGGTGGCGGAAGCCTTGATGCCCATCTTGTGCTCGATCGAGCCGCAGCGTGCACGCCGTTGCGCGGCCCGGGCTCGCCATCCGCGTCCGGCAAGAACTTCGGCACGAGGAACAGGCTGATGCCGCTTGTGCCAGCCGGGCGCATCCGGACAGGCGGGCCAGCACGAGATGGACGATGTTCTCGGTCAGGTCGTGCTCGCCGGCGGTGATGAAGATCTTCGAGCCGGTGATCTTGTAAGCAGCCATCGCCCGCTGGGACGGCGCGCGTCTTGATGAGCCCGAGATCGGTGCCGCAATGCGGCTCGGTCAGGCACATGGTGCCCCGACCATTCGCCGTCCACCATTTTGGGCAGGTAGAGGCTCTTGCAGCTCTTCGCTGGCGTGGGCGTCGATGGCGTTGTAGGCGCCATCGGTCAGGCCGGGATAGATGCCGAAGGACACGTTGGCGGAGCACATCATCTCCTCGACCGCGAAGCCCAGCGTGTCCGGCAAGCCCTGGCCGCCATATTGCGGCGAGCAGGCGAGGCCCGTCCAGCCGCCCTGGCGTAGACGATCGTAGGCCTCCTTGAAGCCGTTGGGCGTGCGGACAACGCCGTTTTCGTAGGTGCAGCCTTCGGCATCGCCCTTCTGATTGAGCGGCTGCAGGACTGTCTCGCAGAACTTCGCCGCCTCTTCGAGGACGCTGGCGATCAGATCCGGGGTCGCATCCTCGAAACCGGGCAGGGCCGATAGCTCTCCCGCGTCGAAAACCTCATTCATAATGAAGCGATACTCGTCAAGTGGCGCTTTGTAACTAGGCATGTGTGTTCCTCATTTCCGGCAATTCGAACTTATGATTAGCGCAAAAGCAGCGATACGGAATAGTGCAAAAGCCGGCAACCGTGCACGGAGGTCTTTGCAGGCCAAACGCCGCAAGTTTCGCCGCCTCGCAACGATACAGAGCCTTGGCTGTTGGTATAGTTCGTGGTCCGCCTTTTTTGCGGAAGAGTATTGCGCGCACAGCTTGAGCGCCGCTCGAAGAAGTCCAGCTTAAAGGCCTCCAAAAAATATGGATGGGAATTTTGGGAACCAATCCAACGCGCCGCTGTTGACGCGCATTGAAGTATTCAATTCAGGCACTGTTAGGCATAACCGAAGTGGTCGAATACGTTAGGCTCTGGCATGCAAGTTGTGTTGAAAGAATGAGCACCGATAAAACATTTGACAGTTTCGTGAAAAATTGAATAATATCTGTTAACCACAATCGTGGTACATGCGTAGTAGTAACTGTCATAATGCGTAACGTGGATAAGTAAAGATGAGTACACACTACGGGGGAAGGATGATGCAAACTGCACAAGAAGTCGGCGTGTCTTACACCAGCGAAGAACTTGTGGCCGAACCACCGCTGGTGCGGACCAAGTTCAACATTTCGATGGAAAAGAAGATTGAGAAGCTTTGGCTGGATTCGGACCGGCAAGGCTGGAGCTACAGCCGCTTTGTATCCACCGTTATGGAAGTGCTCACGGTTCTCCATCACCGGAACAAGCTCGTTCGCAAGACGCCTGCTGCTAAAAGGATTTCGCACAGAAGGCGTGCGCTGAGTTAAGCCGCATATGCGGCAGGACTTCCCGCGGGGCGTACAAGTCCCGAAGCGGGCGCCGCATCCAACAAAACCGAGCGGAAAGGCGGCCCTGGCGCTTGACGTGCCGGGGCCGCCTACCTTTATTACTACACGCCGTGGTGATTTGGCCGCGGCTTGCAGCCACGTAAAAGAACTCGCTAAAAGGCTGAGGCCCTGGGAGCCCCAACACGTAAGCGGCCGGAATCCGATCAATCCCTTCAGAGAGGGTGGCCGCGCATTCATGAATAAACCGATCCTTCCAGGCCGCGAGCCCGGCGCGGCGCAGGCGCATTTTCCTATCTTTCGAAGCGAGGAAGCCTTGCCGCTCGATTGCGGCCGGTTGCTCGTGCCCTTCGAGATCGCCTATCAGACCTACGGAACGCTGAATGCGGAGCGCTCCAACGCGATCGTCGTATGCCATGCGCTCACCGGCGACCAGCATGTAGCGAACATCCATCCCGTTACCGGCAAGCCAGGCTGGTGGGAAACCGTCGTAGGCCCGGGAAAACCTGTGGATACCGAACGCTATTTCGTGATCTGCGCGAATGTGCTGGGCGGCTGCATGGGTTCCACGGGGCCGGCCTCCATCGATCCGGAAACGGGCAAACCCTACGGCCTCGATTTTCCCGTCATCACCATCGACGACATGGTGCGTGCGCAGGCGCGGCTCATCGATCACATGGAAATTCCGGATTTGTTCTGCGTGATCGGCGGCTCGATGGGCGGCATGCAGGTGCTTGAATGGTGCGCGAGCTTCGGCGAGAGGGTTTTTTCGGCCGTGCCTGTGGCTACCGCGCCACGGCATTCGTCGCAAAATATCGCCTTCCACGAGGTGGGGCGCCAAGCCGTGATGGCCGACCCCGATTGGCGCGGCGGCCGCTATCTTGAGGAAGGCACGAGCCCCGCCAAAGGGCTCGCGGTGGCGCGCATGGCCGCGCATATCACCTATCTCTCGGACGAGGCGCTGCATCGCAAGTTCGGCCGCAATCTGCAGAACCGCGACAAGGTTACGTTCGGCTTCGACGCCGATTTTCAGGTCGAGAGCTATCTGCGCCATCAGGGCATCAGCTTCGTCGACCGCTTCGACGCGAACAGCTATCTCTACATCACCCGCGCCATGGACTATTTCGATCTGGCCGCGGACTGCGGCGGCGTGCTGGCCCACGCTTTCGAGCGTACGAAGACGCGCTTCTGCGTGGTTTCCTTCACCAGCGATTGGCTCTACCCGACGCGCGAAAGCCGCGCCATCGTGCAGGCGCTGAACGCCGTGGCGGCGAATGTGAGCTTTGTCGAAATCGAAAGCGACAAGGGTCATGACGCCTTCCTGCTGCACGAGCCGGAGCTGTTCAATGCGATCCGCGGCTTCTTGAACGCGGCGGCGCAGCGGCGCGGCCTGCCCGCGGCACCGCGTGGAGGCAGCCTATGACCAGCTACGCGCAACGCGTCAAAGCCGAACTGGCGGCCTCCCCGCGCATCGACCTGGTTGTGATCGCAGGGCTCGTCGAGCCGGGCGCGCGCGTGCTCGATGTGGGCTGCGGCCGGGGCGAGCTTTTGAAGATCCTCGAAGAGCAAAAGCAGGTGGACGGGCGCGGCATCGAGCTGAAGCAGTCGCGCGTGAATTTTTGCGTGGCGAAGGGGCTTTCGGTGATCCAGGGCGACGCCGGCCGCGACCTTTCCGATTACCCCGACCAAGCCTTCGACTACGCGATCCTGAGCCGCACGCTGCAGGCGACGTACCGGCCGAAGGAGGTGCTGGAGGAGCTTTTGCGCATCGCGCGGCACGTGATCGTGTCGTTTCCGAATTTCGGCTTTTGGCGCATCCGGCTGCAAATCCTGGTCAGCGGGCGCATGCCTGTGACGTGGAACTTGCCCGAGGCCTGGTACGAGACGCCTAACATCCATTTCTGCACCATCCTCGATTTCCGCGCGCTCTGCGATCTGATCGGCGCGCGGGTGGAGCGATCCTTCGCGCTTTCGCCTTACGGTCACCCGCTCGGCATGAAGGTGCCGCCGCCGCTGCATAACCTCATCGCGCAGCAGGCGGTGTTTCTCTTGACGCGCGAGCCGCGTAAGGGCGGTTGAGAGGCGGCGCAAGTAACCCGCGGTTAACCGAAGTTGTTCGCATTTTTGGCCAAATTTTGCCAAGTGCCTCCCGTCCTTTCGATGCTGGGATTATATAAAATGCGCTTTTAAAAGGCCTTAAATGCCGTGTACTGCTGATTAAGTGATTGAATTGTAATAGTATACTCCGCTCTCAAGCGGTAATTTCAGCGAGTTGCGAATACTGCGTCTGCAACCGAAGGTTTGGATTCTTGGTTAGGGCGCGCAAGATTCTAATATTAACGGGTTTTTTGAAACGCACATTTGGGGGTGAAATCGAAAAAAATCGCGATCTTTGCGGCGGCGGAAAATGCGGCGCACACCCGTTTACCACACGGATTTTAACCATACAGCGGCCGTACGGAAATCCAGCGCGCCCTACATAGACCGCCTACGCGTTTTCCTTCAGTTTGGACGGTGGTAGAGTTTGCCTATGTTGTGATGCACACGAGCCGCGCCCAACTCGACAGGCTACTCGATCCGGCGCGGGGAAATGTCACGCTGGAGACTCTGCAACGCGCGGCGCACGTGCTTGGCCGCGAGCTGCGGATCGAGCTGGCTTGAGCGCGCAACGTCATCGCGAAGCGGCGTAGCCGCTGTGGCGATCCAGAGCAAGAATGGAAAGTTTGGCCCAGGATTGCTTGACGGTTTTTTTCCTCGCTGCCCGAGGCCAGCGTCCGGCCATAGGGCGCGGAACGCAAGCCGCGCCGCCAGGGAGCGTTCAGCCGAAAGCGCCGTCGCTCATCAGGCGGGCGATGAACTCAAGCAGTTCTTCGGATTTCCGCACGCGGCCCTTCACGCCAGCAAGCTCGACGTTGAGCTTATCGAGCTTCTTGTCCGTGGATGCGATGAACGCATCCAGCTTGACATTAGTTTCCTCTATGCGAGCGTTCGTCTCATCAAGGCGCGCATTCGTGGCATCCTGAGCGGTGCGGATTTCGCGCAGCAGACGCAGGGTGAGGTTTTCGGTTTCGTCAGCCATGCGTGTAATATCATTTCTCCTGGGCGCTTCGTCAATGCGTGTTTGCGGGGTGTGTTTGTTAGGTTGTGCACTTCGGACGCCTGCGCTAAGCTCGCGTGAGCATACGGGAGTGAGCCGATGACCGATATCGAACTGCTGGCCCGCCGCGTGGAGGCGCTGGAAGAAGCGCAGCTCGATGCCCGGGTATCGTCCCTTGCCGCAACGCAGGACCAGCATACGATAGACCTGACCGCACTGCGCGGCGACGTGACGGAACTGCGCTCACACGCCGTTAGACTCGACCAGAGGCTCGATGCATTCGAGTCCAAGGTCTCAGCCGAGATCGGGGGGCTGCGCCGTGACTTGCCCAGCATCGTCGCCGATGCCATGCGCGAAGTGTTGAAGCCCGGAGCCGCTTGAGGCGGCGGCAGCTGCCCCCGCTCATCTTAGACTGCCCCTCAGGACGATACTTTTTGTCATACGCCGGCGCAAGCCTTCATCAGAACTGTGCTGCACTTCGTCAATGGGAGCGCGCTAGCGCGCGCCTGCAAACTTGCATATCTTGCACATTATACATATAATACACAGAGTTCAACGAACCTCCGGGTGGCGGCCATGAAAGTATCGACTGCTGAGCTTGTCCGCAATTTCGGACCGCTCTCCGACAAAGCACTGAGCGAACCGCTCACCATCACGAAAAACGGCCGCGACCGTCTCGTGCTACTTTCGGCCGAGGAGTATTCCCGGCTCAAGCGCCGCGACCGCGAGGCTGTCCGCGCAGGCGCGCTAAGCGAAGAGGAGCGGCTCGCAATCGCCGCCGCCGAAGTGCCCGCGGAATACGCAGCCCTCGATGACGAACTGCAAGGCTTGACGGCGTGACGGTTTCGCTGCCGCAGCCAGGCGAGGTCATCTGCTATTCCTACCTTTGGGCCGATGAATTCGAGGCGGGCCAGGAAGAAGGCGCCAAGAATTGCCCATGCGCAGTTGTCATGAACCTGGCGTCGCCTGCAGGCGATGTCCGGTTGATCGTACTTCCCATAACGCACAGGGCTCCGGCGAACCCGGCACACGCAGTCGAAATCCCAGCCGGCACCAAACGCCCGTCTCGGTTTGGACAGCGAGCGTTCCTGGATCGTTTTGAGTGAGGCCAATCGCTTCATCTGGCCAGGCCCGGACATACGGCCCTTCGATACGCCAAAAGGCCGGACGATTTCATATGGCTTTCTGCCGCCAGCCTTTTTCCGCACCATCCGGGACCGCTTTCTTGCTCTCGATGCCGGGGCCAAGATTTGTAAGGTCAGCCGGACGGAGTGACGGCGCGCGGGCGGCTAGCGGGCGGCGAGGTAGGGCGAAACATCCCAGAGCTTGACCGTGTCGTCCGCGCTGCCCGAGGCCAGCGTCCGGCCATCGGGCGAGAACGCTACCGAATGGACATGGTCCGTATGCCCGGTGAGGGTGCGCAGCTCGTACCCGCTCGCAACATCCCAGAGCTTGACCGTGGCGTCATAGCTGCCGGAGGCCAGCGTCCGGCCATCGGGCGAGAACGCTACCGAATTGACTTCGCTCGTATGCCCGGAGAGGGTGCGCAGCTCGCGCCCCCCCGCAACATCCCAGAGCTTGACCGTGTTGTCCCCGCTGCCCGAGGCCAGCGTCCGGCCATCGGGCGAGAACGCTACCGATTCGACCCACTTCGTATGTCCGGTGAGGGTGCGCAGCTCGCGCGGGCCCGCAACGTCCCAGAGCTTGACCGTGTAGTCAGCACTGCCCGAGGCCAGAGTCCGGCCATTGGGCGAGAACGCTACCGACCAGACAGCTGCAATATGCCCGGTGAGGGTGAGCAGCTCGCGCCCGCCCGCAACATCCCAGAGCGTGACCGTGTCGTCCGCGCTGCCTGAGGCCAGCGTCCGGCCGTCGGGCGAGAACGCCACCGACATGACATAAGTCGCATGCCCGGCGAGGTTGCGCTGCTCGCGCCCGCCCGCAACATCCCAGAGCTTGACCGTGCTGTACTCGCTGCCCGAAGCCAGCGTCCGGCCATCGGGCGAGAACGCTACCGACAAGACATAGCCCGCATGTCCAGAGAGGGTAGGCAGCTCGCGCCCGCCCGCAACATCCCAGAGCTTGACCGTGTCGTCCCTGCTGCCCGAGGCCAGCGTCCGGCCGTCGGGCGAGAACGCCACCGATTTGACTTTGCTCGTATGCCCGGTGAGGGTGCGGGCCGATTGATCGGGAATTTGCGGCGTAGTGGATTGGGTAGGGCTAGATGCCGGGCCGGTGGCAGGAATTTGCCTCGGGCCAAATGCCAGGTAGCTAAATGCGATCACGCCAGTGCCGATGCCCAAGCCCGCAAGCACGCCGCGGCGCGTGACGGGGCTGCCGCGCAGCTCTCGGATGCGTGCCTTGGCGTCTTTGGCATGCGCACCATCGGGCCACTGCCGCAGGAAGGCTTCGACATCCGCGATCTGAGCGCTTGCGGCTACTTTGGCCCAAGCGGCGATTTCGGCGCTCTTCCGCTCTTCGGCCTGGCGCGCCGCATCCGCTGCTTTCTCCAGCGCGGCAAGTTCCGCCTGCGCCTGGGCGGCATGATCGCCCTGCGGGAACTCCGCCACGAAATTGCGGAGCGCTTCGATGCTGCCGCGCGTCGCGGGATTGGCCCAGAGCAGCGCTTCGAGCTTCTTGCGCGCAAAGCGCTCTGTGTCCCCGCCGGCGAAACGCGCCAGATGATTGCGGAACTCGTCCGGGGTGGCGCTGTCCTTGATGAAATCCCAGTTCGCCAGTTCCTTGGCCTCGCGGATTTGCTGCGGCGTGAGCCCGGCAAGCGCGCGCTCCCTGGCGGTGCGCTCCATTTCCTCGGCGCGGGCCTGTTCTTCCGCCTCGCGCCGCTGGCGTGCTGCCTCCGCCGCCTGCCGTTCGGCCTCGGTGCGGGCGGCGCGCTCGGCATCGGCGGCGGCGAAGGCTTCCTTCAGCGCATTGGAAAGGCCCAGGCAATCGGCCTTGAAGCGGTCGGGGCGCAAGCCCACGGCGTTTTTGCGGGCCAGCGCGCGGATGCTCGCGGGCATGATCCCGGCCGGCGGGAACTCAGCACCGCCAACGAGCACCGGGATCACGCGCTTGCCTTGGCCGAGCGCTGCCTCGATCTCGATGGCGACGAAATCGGTTGCATCTTCCGCCCGCGCGGCCAAAAGCTCCGCCCAGCGCGGGCCGACGATGGCCAAGAGCACGTCGCATTGCGCCACCTGCGCGCCGAGCACCTCGACGAAATCGTCGCCCGGCTTGATATGGCCCTCAATGTCCATGAACAGCCGGGCCGCCCCGAACTCCGCTTCGAGATGCGCGTAAAGCAATTGCGCGAAGCCCGGATCGTCGCCGCGCCGGTAATTGATGAAAATCTTGCCCGCCACGCGACCCTCGCACGCCCCGGAAAACATGCACGAGGTTTACATCTAAATGCACGCAAAGGGAAGAAACCTGCTCAACGCACACGGAAGCGGTGGCCGGCGAGCCATCCACGCACGCCAGCGATGTTTACTTCGCGGGCATGACCTGGCCGCGGATCTCGCCGCTCTTATGCTCGGCGGTATGCACGTTGATGTACCATTTCCCGCCCGTAAGGTCCGCCGCCTGCGCGCCGGTAAGCGTGGCCGAGCCTTCGATGGGGCTGGCGGGATTATCGAATTTGATCACAACGCCAGCGTTCACGCCGGGGTCCGCGGGGCCGTGAATATGGGCCGCGGTGGCAGATCCGCTGAGACCGGAGTAAGTGATTTTCCAGGTCAGCTTCTTGCTCGCGGGATCGTAGGTCAGCTCCGCGCTGCCGGTGCCCTTGCTGTCGTTGGCGGGCACCTCCTGCGAGCCTTTGAGATCGGCGTTGTACATGGTAGTTGCCGCCAAAGCGCCGGCCGCGAAGGCTGCCGAAAGAACGGTTGCGGCAAGAATGGCTCTCAATTTCATGAACGCTCTCCATGAATAGGATGCGGAAGCACATATTTAACGCGCGCCAAGCTCCGGCAGAGCCGGGGCTGCCATCCTCAACGCCGTTGCTTTGAATTTAGTTCCATTAACGCGCTTTACATTTTTGCGAAGTAGTGTCACCCTGTACTTGAGAGCAACAACGGGAAGGAGGTGATCCGATGTCGAGTGGGATAACTGCGCTGGAGCAGCAGCTTGCGCATGCCACGGGAGCGTTGGAGCAACCTCTGGTGACTGCCTGACATGCGCGATTGAGCCTGCGCCAGGAGCGCGGAAAAGGCTGCTGCGTGCAGCCAAGTCTCACGGGGCCGCGGATCGAACCGCGGCCTTTATTTTTTGGCGGGGCGCTATTCCAAACCCGGCTGAATGGCTCGCAGCCATCATCCCGGAACGGCACTTGCTTGCCCCGGACAACGATCCGGGGCGCCGTATCCGGGATCTTTACGAACGCTGGCGCTCTATAATACCAACGGCCCTAAGTCTTGATCCTTTCCGTCATTGCGAGCGAAGCGAAGCAATCCAGAGGCCAAGCCCTTCACGTCCTGGATCGCCACGGCGACCAAGGCCGCCTCGCGATGACGAACTGTAGTAGCCGGAAAGGTCAAGGCTCATGGCCGTTGGTATAAGATCCCGTGTCTGCGCAGCATCGTTGCATGCTGCACCGCGCACACTGGGATCAAGTCCGAGTGCAGGCGGGATTACGCCGGCGGATAGCTACGCATCCGGCCGGATTTGCTATTACTTGACGTCATCGTCAGCGGGGTGGAGCTCCACTTCGGCCACGCCTGCGGCGACGTTCAAGCCGGTTTGGCCTTGCACGCTCAGCGGTTGCAGCGAGATGGCGTTGCCCGATACGCCGGCCAGCACGTTCGCACCGCCGCCGACCCCGGCTGAGGCATCCGCCGCGACGCCGTAATATTTCCCGCTAAGCGCGCCCGCCGCCACGCCGCGCGAGGGCGCGAGCACGGTCCATTCCAGAATAGCGTTGTTGGTGATGCCGAGGTCCAAGCCGTATTTCTGAATTTGGCCCTCGTAGCGCTCGCCCACATCGTCCGGAGCGCTCCTGAAAATGCAGCGCAATTCACGGGTGGACCCGATGATGAAGCTGGTCCCTCCCTTTATGCCGCAGGTGAGCAGTCCCACCGCGACTTTTTCCTGCGCGGCGGCCCCGGACGCGAACGCCGCCCCGATGGCTGCCGTTACAATCATGGTTCTTAGGAAGCTCGTGGACATCTTCACCTCCCTGGTTCCCTCATGCCCAAGATCCTCTTTAGCACTTTCATAACAAGAAAAAAACCATATCTAAGCAAACCGGGATTCATTGGCCGGAGAGTGCGATCATGACAGCCTACGCTCCGCAAACGCAGCTTGAAACGCATGAAGTGACCAACGTGCCACCGCCCCTGGCCGGCCGGAACCTTTACGCAGGCGATGCCGCCCTGCGCAACGCCGCGAGGACTTTCGGCGGCGAGTGGGTTGAGGCGCCTTTGACAGCACTGGGTGCGGCAGCCGGATCGGAGGAGGTTATGCAATGGGGCGAGGACGCGAACCGCTATCCGCCGGAACTTGCAACCTTCGACCGCTTCGGGCGGCGCATCGACGAGGTGAAATTCCATCCCGCCTATCACAGGCTGATGGCGCTCGCCATGGAGCATCGCATCCATAGCATCGGCTGGGCGGAAAAGCGGCCCGGCCGGCATGTGGCGCACGCCGCGATGCTGGCGCTGCAGACGCAGGCCGAGGCCGGCACGATGTGCCCCATCAGCATGACTTATGCGAGCATCGCAGCGCTCAGGCACCAGCCCGATGTGGCGGCCCTATGGGAGCCCAAGATCGTGGGCGGCGTTTACGACGCAGCCCTGCGCCCCATCGCGGAAAAGCGAGGGGCAACCATCGGCATGGCGATGACCGAGAAGCAGGGCGGCTCCGACGTCCGGTCCAACAGCACGCGCGCCTTTCCGCTCGGGGCCGGCGGCCCTGGCGGCGACTACCGGCTTGTGGGCCACAAATGGTTCTGCTCCGCGCCCGTGTGCGACGCCTTCCTGACGCTAGCCTACACGGACAAGGGCTTGAGCTGTTTCCTGGTGCCGCGCATCAAGCCGGACGGCGGGCGCAACGCCTTCCACATCATGCGGCTCAAGGACAAGCTCGGCAACAAATCGAACGCGTCCGCCGAGATCGAATACCACAATACCTTCGCTCAAATGATCGGCGAGGAGGGCCGCGGCGTCGCCACCATCATCGAAATGGTGCACCATACCCGGCTCGACACCATGGTTGGCTCGCTCGGCATCATGCGGCGCGCGCTCGCCGAGGCGGTGCATCATGTGAGCCACCGCAGGGCATTTCAAAAGACGCTAATCGATCAGCCGGTCATGCGCGCCGTGGTGGCCGATCTGGCCGTGGATTACGAGGCCGCCGCTCTGCTCGCGATGCGCCTCGCGCGCGCCTTCGACGGCGACACTGAAGCGGATAGGGGCTTCGCGCGGCTCGGCGTCGCGCTGGGCAAGTTCTGGATCGCCAAGCGCACCCCGCAATTCGTCTACGAATGCCTCGAATGCCTGGGCGGCGGCGGCTATGTCGAGGACGGTCCGATGCCGCGCTACTTCCGCGAAGTCGCCCTTGAACGCGATCTGGGAAGGCTCCGGCAATGTGATCGCGCTCGATATTTTGCGGACCCTGCAGAAGGAGCCGGGGGCGCTGAACGCCTATCTCGCCGAGCTTGAGCCCGCGCGCGGCGCGAACGCAGGCTTCGACCGCAGTTTCGAGGCGCTTGCCGGCGCGGTCCGCCAGGGGGTTGCGGAAGCGGGCGCGAGAGCTATCGCGGAAACGATGGCGCTGGCTCTGCAAGCCGCTCTGCTGCTCCGGCATGGGGCGCCGGAGGTGGCGGCCGCGTTTTGCGAGCTGCGCCTGAGCGAAAGACGCGGCATCAATTACGGCGCGGGCGCGGCTAGCGTTGACACGGACGCCATTATCGCCCGGCAAACCGCAAGCCTTTAGTCTGCCGGGAAATCGGCCAGCCGGAGCGCAAGGCTGGGAAGCATAAGCGGGGTCAGCATCTCCGTCTTGGAGAAATCCTCCACCTGGCCGTAGCCGGCTTCGCTGGGCTCGCGATGGATGCGCGTCTCAAGCCGCACAGCGTGGATCACCCACAGCTCGCGGATGCCAAACGAAGCGCACAACGCCGCCTTCCGCCCGGTGTCGTAAGCAAAGCTCGAATCGGCGATCTCCACCACCAGAAGCGCATTGCCTCCGTTCAGCCCTTTGAGCCCAACGCTCGCCTCGAAAAAGGAGAAGTCCGGCTCCAGATAGGTGTCTTCGGAGAGCCTGAAGGTGGTTTCGGGGATAAACAGCACGCCCTTTGGCAGCCTGCGCGCCCATTCGATGTTGAGCTTCAACTTCAAGACTTCGTGGTGATTGCCCTTCGGCGACATCGGCACAAGCTCCCCGCCGATCAGCTCGACGCGCTCGTCCTCGTCCATGAGGCCCGCCGCCACCATGGCCTCGATATCGGCCACGGTGAAGCGCCGGCGCGGCAAGCCTTCCGCCGCCTGCGTCGTTCTCCGTTCACGGGGCTGGCGTGTTTCGAATGACAGGTTCATGAGCCGATATTAGCAGGCCGTGCAGCTAACTCCAAGGCGGTACTGCGAGAACGTTACGGCTGCACTGCCGTAATTAGAGCTAGGACTGCAAGGACCGCTCAAGCGCTGGCATCTCGGGCTTGAGGGCACCTGCCTCTTTCATCTCCATGTAAAGCTGGATGGCTTCGATATCGAAGCCATTCGGCCAGGCAGGCACCCGCATTGGACGAAGACGCGCTTGAACATCTGAGGATCGCGCAAGGGCTCGACCATGGGGCCGCCTTCGCTAAGAATGCCGGTGCAATCGCGGATGCCTTCCATGCCGTTTGAGAACAGCACCCAGATCCGGGCGCCGTCGAGCGCTTCGATGCGCGATACTTTTACAATCTCAATCATCGGTATCCGCTCCGGGGATTTGCTCAAAAGGCAGCCGCTGCCGGCCGCGCTCCCAATTCGCCATTAAAGCAACGCGATTTTTCGCAATCCACTCGCGCACCAGACGCAAACCCGGCGGAGGCATCCGGCCGGCAATCACCCGGAGCCATAATGCTGCCCAATAGTAGGCTGCATGGGGAGCATTACCTTCAGCTTCACTCAGCGGCTACGCCGTGCGTCAACTCGCTAGCTGCGCTCATTTCGCGGCGAAGCCATTCGGGCGCGATGTCGAAGCCGTTCGGCCAGGTTAGCGCGCCGAATTCCAGAAACACACGTGCGAAATAGCTTTGGTCGCGCAGCGGGGCCAGCATTGGGCCGGGCTCCTGGACCATGGTGGAAAAGTCGTGCACGCCCTCGCTGCCATCATTGAAGGCAATGCGAAGTCGAAAGCCGCCTAGGCATTTTATGCTGGTCACTTTAGTCAGCATCGAGACCTGGGGTCCTCTCCAATTGCTCGCCGTTCCGGGCGCGCCTCCAATTCTCCATCAAAAGCGGTCTGCGCGCCAGAGCCCACTCTTCGACCAGGCGAGCCGCGGATCGAGACAATTTTCCTTCGATGACTTCGCCGGTCTCTATCGACACGAAGGCTTCCCCCTCAGCATAGGCAGCATGGAAATGCGGAGGTGGATGATCCTTGACGTACATCCTGATGGCGATGCCGTAAAACCACGAGATGGTCGGCATCGCGCGCCCTAATTGTCCAAGAAGCTGCGGAGCTTCCGGCTGCGGCTCGGGTGCTTCAACTTGCGCAGCGCCTTCGCCTCGATCTGGCGGATGCGCTCGCGCGTCACCGAGAACTGCTGGCCGACCTCCTCCAGCGTGTGATCGGTGTTCATGCCGATGCCGAAGCGCATGCGCAGCACGCGCTCCTCGCGCGGCGTCAGGCTTGCAAGCACCCGCGTGGTGGTCTCGCGCAGGTTCGACTGAATCGCCGCGTCGATGGGCAGGATCGCGTTCTTGTCCTCGATAAAATCGCCCAGGTGGCTGTCTTCCTCGTCGCCGATGGGCGTCTCAAGGCTGATCGGCTCCTTGGCGATCTTCAGCACCTTGCGCACCTTTTCGAGCGGCATGGAAAGCTTCTCGGCCAGCTCTTCGGGCGTCGGCTCGCGGCCGATCTCGTGCATCATCTGGCGCGAGGTGCGCACGATCTTGTTGATCGTCTCGATCATGTGCACCGGGATGCGGATGGTGCGCGCCTGATCGGCGATGGAGCGCGTGATCGCCTGCCGGATCCACCACGTTGCGTAAGTCGAAAACTTGTAGCCGCGCCGGTATTCGAACTTATCGACGGCTTTCATCAGGCCGATATTGCCTTCCTGGATCAGGTCCAAGAATTGCAGGCCACGGTTCGTGTATTTCTTCGCAATCGAGATCACCAGGCGCAGGTTCGCCTCGACCATTTCTTTCTTGGCTTGCCGGGCCTCGCGCTCGCCTTTCTGCACGATCTTCACGATACGGCGGAACTCAAGGATATCGAGGCCGGTCTCGGTCGCCAGCGCGTGGATTTCGCTACGGATCTCCTCGATCCGCGAGCGCTCTTTCTCGACGAACTTGTGCCAGCCCTTGCCCTTCAGCCCCGCGATGCGGTCGATCCAGTTCGGATCGAGTTCGCGGCCCTGATAATGGTTCAGAAACTCGTCGCGCCGCACGCCGTAGCCGTCGGCCAGCCTGAGCAGCCGGCCCTCATAGCCGATCAGCCGCTTGTTGATGTCGTAGAGCTGCTCGACCAGCGACTCGATACGTGCCGGGTTCAGCGACAGGCTCTTTACATCCTGGATGACCGCGTCCCTAAGCTTTTTCGACCGCTTTTCCTGCTGCGGCGAGAGCGCGTCGTCGGCCAGCTTGCGCTCGACATGCTGATCCTGCAGCTTGCGCAGCTTCTTATATTCGGATGCGATGCTGTCGAAGGTTTCGAGCACCTTCGGCTTGAGCTCGGCCTCCATGGCAGCGAGCGAAAGGCTGTTTTCGAGGTCGTCGTCGTCCTCGTCGAAATTCCCGTCGGGCTGGAATTCGCTGCTTTCGGTATCCTCGCCGTCGCCCTGCACGGGCCGGGCCGGGCGCGCCGCGCCGTTAGCGGCGCCACCCATATGCGCGGCGCCATTCACGGGCGCCGGCGCCGGCGCCGGCTGCGGCGGCGCCGCATCAGGAACGAACACTTCCTCAGCGCCGCTGTCCTCTTCTTCGGCAGAGCGGGCAAACGGGCCGGAATAGGTGGCTTCGAGATCGATAATATCGCGAAGGAGGATCTTGCCCTCGTTCAGCTCGTCGCGCCAGATGATGATGGCCTGGAAGGTCAGGGGGCTTTCGCACAAGCCGCCGATCATCGCTTCGCGGCCGGCCTCGATGCGCTTGGCGATGGCGATCTCGCCCTCGCGCGACAAAAGCTCGACCGACCCCATTTCGCGCAAATACATTCGCACGGGATCGTCGGTGCGCTCGGTGACCTCGGTTGAGCGTTCCTGCTTTACGGGCAGCTGCGGCGTGGCGCGACTGCCCATCGTCCGGCTCGTCGTCGATCGGCTCGGCGGCGGCGGCTTCCTCGACCTCCTCCGCGTCGACGACGTTCACGCCGAGATCGGAGAACATCGTCATGATATCCTCGATCTGATCCGGCGAAACTTCCTCCGGCGGCAACACTTCATTCAGCTCGTCGTAGGTGACGTATCCGCGAGACTTGGCAACTTTAATGAGACGCTTTACGGCGGCATCCAAAAGATCGAGGACCGGGCTGTCGGAGGTTTCCGGCGCCGCAGTCTCTTGATCTTCGGTTTTTGTCGTCGCTGTGGCCATTATGCACTCCAGAAAAAGCGAAAAGACCGGGGCACGTCCCTTCGTACCCAGCTCATAAGCGGCAGTTAGTCCCGTGTGGCGCTAGGATGGCGAAGCGCTGCTCTCTCCGGCGGATGCGATACGGCTCGCGGAGCCACCCTAGCCTATAGGTGGCCATGCTTAACACCGCGTTACTCATGAGGCAAAATTCACACACCACGCGCCCGGGCCTATATTTGGTAAAGGCTTTCCGCCGCCGCAATACATAAGAGCAAATCAAGTTGCCGCAATTTCATGCTGCTGCACAATCGCTTGCAATCTTGAGAAATTCTCAACCGTCGGTTCGCTGAGGTAATCGCTCTCGGCTTCCTGCAATGAGCGTGGAACGCCCGCCTTGCTATGAAGCATCACAACATGATGCCACCCTTCCAACACCAACTCTCTGCTCGCCTCAGGTGCGAAATGCGCGCCCGCGCCTTGCGCAGTGGCTCGCAGGACACGCTCAAGCTCCGCCCCATAACCGCCACGGGAGAGGTGCTCTAACAATTTTTCGTTGTCAAGATGTTCCTCGGCTTGGTGCACCGCTAATATTTGGTCGCGCAGGCGCCGGCAATCCGCATCGTTGAGCTGAAGTCCGGCAATCTCCTCCAAGAATTCATCGAGAAGCCAGGGGTGACGAATTACCGCGCCGATGAGCAAGGTTTCGCGCGCCGCGGTAACGGAGGCCGAAGCCTGAACGATCTTGCTGGCAAGCAAGCTGCCGGTTCTGGCGCTTACTGTGGCGAAGGAGGGCTTGCCAGGGCGGACGCCGCTGCCGCTGCTGCGCTGTCTGGCCCCCGCAACCGGCCGCCGCGCCGTCCCGGAATTGCGCAAGCGCTCCCGGAGCGCCGCAATGTAATAGAACTTAAGGCTTTTATGCTCGATTTGCCCGGCCAGCTCCATGAGCCTTGCTTCCAGGCTCGCGCGCTGCTCCGGCGTTTCGAGGCGATGCCGCGCCTGCTCGCGCGACCAAAGCACGTCGATCAGCGCAATCGGTTGCGTAACTAGCTTAGTGAGCGCCTCGGTCTCGCCGCCGCGCACCATGTCGTCGGGGTCGCGGCCCTCCGGCAGAAAGACGAATTGCAGCGAGCGGCCGGGCTCCAGATAAGGCAAAGAGAGGTCGAGCGCGCGGTGCGCCGCCTTCTGGCCCGCCGCGTCCCCGTCGAAACAGAGGGCCGGCATGGGCGCCATCGCCCACAACAGGCGGAGCTGATCGGGGGTGAGCGCCGTCCCGAGCGGGGCGACCGCACCCGCAAAGCCTGCGCGCGTCAGCGCGATAACGTCCATATAGCCCTCGGCGACGACCACGGGCTTGCCCGCACGCGCCGCCTCCCGCGCCGGAGCGAGGTTGAACAGGACATGGCCCTTATGAAAAAGCGCGGTCTCGGGCGAGTTCAAATATTTGGGCTGCTGGCCCTCCATGAGCGCCCGGCCGCCGAAGGCAATCGCTCGCCGCTTCGCATCCATGATGGGAAACATCAAGCGGCCACGGAAGCGGCCGTAGGGAACCGGGATGTCCTCCCCATGGATCAAAAGCCCAGCCTCTTGCATCTCGGCGAGCGTGTAGCCCTTCTGGCTCAGGTGGCTTTTCAAAGCGGTCTTGCTGTCCGGGGCATAGCCCAAACGGAACGCCGCGATCTCGGCCGCGCGCAGGCCGCGCCGCTCCAGATAGTCCCTGGCGGCGGCCCCTTCCCGGCTTGAGAGCGAGTCCTGGAAGAAGCGGCAGGCTTCTTCGCTCGCGCCGAACAGGCGTTCCTCGTGCGACGCCTTGGCTTCGTCCACGGGCACCGGCGGCGGCAAGGAAACGCCAGCCTCCGCTGCCAGCCGCTCCACCGCCTCGGGAAAGCTCAAGCCCTCGGTCTTCATGACGAAGGTGAAGACATCGCCGTGCTCGCCGCTGGCAAAGCAGTGGTAGAAGCCTTTCTGGTCGTTCACGGTGAAGGAAGGCGTGCGCTCGTCCTTGAACGGCGAAAGCCCCGTATATTCGCGGCCCGTGCGCTTGAGCTTCACGCGGCGCTCCGCCACGCGGCTCACGGGCAGGCGGGCGCGGATCTCATCGAGCAAATGGGGCGGATAGCGCATAGAGGCTTGCTCCGGCGGATACGGTTGCGGGCAGGGGCAGGATGAAAGCGTGAGCTTTACGCACAATTATGAACCGATTTGCATTCCGATTCGCAGCTTTCTAACAAAGGCGGCCTATGCTTGTCCGGGATTTCCGCCTATATGGAGTGAGTTGTTGAAAGATGGACCGTCCATGGTTTTTCTCGCTATCGGGCTTCTGGTAGTAAGCGTCGTGCTTTACGCTATAACGGGCGACGGCGACGCCATCGCGGGGCTACCCCGCGACGATTTTCTCCGGCTGACTGCATCGCTTACAATCCTTATTTTGCTGATGTCCGGCGCGGCGCGGATGGCGCACGGCAAGACCCGTCAGGCGTTGAAGGCTCTGGGCATCTGGGCGGCAATCGGCGTCGTTCTCGTTGGGGTTTACACCTACCGCGCCGAACTCGGGGCAGTTGGCGACCGTGTGGTGGAGCAGCTGCAGCCGGGTTCGGTGCAAACGCTTTCATCGGGGATCGACGGGCGCGGTGCGGTCGTCAAGATCAAAAAGACCGAAGGGCACTTCATCGTCAAGGCGAAGGTCAACGGCAAAAGCGTACACATGATCGTCGACACGGGCGCTTCGACGGTCGTGCTGAGGTCCGAGGATGCACGCCGGGCCGGCATTCAGCTCAATGCGCTCAACTATACGGTTCCGGTCGAGACGGCCAACGGCCGCGCGTTTGCCGCTCGCGTCAAGCTCGAAAAGGTCGCGCTCGGCGACCTGACGCTGGACAAGGTCGATGCGCTCGTGACCAGGCCCGGTGCCTTGCATCAGAGCTTGCTTGGTATGAGTTTCTTAAGCCGTTTGCAGTCTTATGAGTTCTCAGGGAACCAACTGGTTATGCGGAGCTAAAGCAGTTTCAGTCAAAGCCGGGCCGCCGGCCGTCATTCCCGCGAAGGCGGGAATCCATATCGACATAGGCAGAACAAGCGTTTAGATGGATACCCGCATGCGCGGGTATGACGGTCTCCAGCTCAAGTTAGATTGAAAACGCTCCAGGCACAGCGCAGCCAGTTCCGGTTTCGGGGACCACCGACGGCGGTAATCTCAATGGCAAGCCAGACTCTTGGACAAACGGTTTTGAAAGAGCTCATGGTTTGGGGCGCCGCAATCGCTGGAGGCGTGCTCACCTTCCAATATTTCGAGCCGCTTTACGACCACGTTCAGCGCGCAGCAATTGAAGGCGGCTACGTCCGCTATTTGGGTTTCGACATTGGCGCCGCCGCAGCCGTTCCCCGGTTCGACACCCGCGTTGCCGGCGTTTCGCCGCCCTTCCGTGGCACCATCCCGGCGAGCCAGGGCAAGCACGCTGCCGCACGCAAGACCGTTGTCTTGAACGCGAATACCTATGGGCATTTCCAGGCTGTCGCCTCGATCAACGGCCAGCAGGTCGAGTTCATGACGGATACGGGCGCAACCTACGTCGCGCTGAGCTACGAGACGGCGCAAAAGCTAGGGCTTGCGCCGCAGAACCTGCGCTTTACCGGCCGCTCGACAACCGCGAACGGCGTCGCGCGCGTCGCCTCCATCGACATCGCCGAGATCCGCATCGGCGAGATCGCGGTGAAGGGCGTGCAGGCCGTGGTGGCCGAGCCGGGGCGGATGACGCAGAACCTGCTCGGCATGAGCTTCATCCGGCAACTCTCCGGCTTCGAACTGAACGGCGGCACACTCACCATGCGGGAATAGCCCGCGGCTGTTCGGGCGGTAGGGGGCCGTTGTCATGCCGGAACCGGCTTCAGCCGGTATCCGGCATCTTGCGGCTTGCTCCAAGAAAATGCCGGATAAAGCCTTCGGCTTTTCCGGCGTGACATCGCTGTTTCTGGCGCTTTCCGCGATGCCGGCAAACTGTGGCAGAACTGCAAGGCAGGTGTTGCAAAAACTTGAAAATGGGCTGTAATAGGGGCGTTGCCAGAGGGACGCCGCATGCCGGAGCCGGAAGTCACCCGCGAAGATTTGAAGCGCGTCGAGACGCGCGTGGAGTTCGTCGCCCAGGAAGTTGAGGGCGAGAAGCTGGTCCCGCGCTATATTTTGCAGCAAACGCGGCAGAATGGCGACGATTTGGCCGTGCTCAAAGCGCGCGTCGAGCGGATCGAGGGCAAGGTCGATAAGCTTGAGCAAAAGTTTGACCGGCTTGAGGCTACGCTGCCTGGAATGATTGCCGAGTCATGCGCGAAGTGCTGCGCGAGACGCGGGGCTGATGCCAGAGGGACGCCGCATGCCGGAACCGGAAGTCACCCGCGAAGATTTGAAGCGCGTCGAGACGCGTGTAGAGTTCGTCGCGCAGGAAGTTGAGGGCGAGAAACTGCTGTCGCGCTATATTTTGCAGCAGACGCGGCAGAATGGCGACGATTTGGCCGTGCTCAAAGCGCGCACCGAGCGGATCGAGGGCAAGGTCGATAAGCTTGAGGGCAAGGTCGATAGGCTTGAGACGGAGTTGCGCGCGCTGAGAAACGATTTCAATTCGTCTCAGTCGAGGCTCCCAGGCATAATCGCCGAAGTCATGCGCGAGGTGCTGCGCGAGAGCCGGGGCTGAGGCCAGCTTAAGCGGGCGGGCGTACCGCCGGCGAGGCGCCGGTTCTGCGCCTTGGCGAGTGCGGGGGCGGAGCGCTTGCATGGCTGTAGGATGCGATTGTTGCTTCAAGCCCAGCCTCGAAACTCGTAGCGTTTGCCCAGAAGCGGCGGGCGAATTTGGATGCATCCACGAGATAGGGCCGATCGGTTTGAAAGCCCATCTCGATCAGCTGGTAGGCTTGCCGGTCGAACAGGCCGGCGAGATGCAGCATCGCCCGCGGCACCACTGAAATGCGCGGCGCAACGCCGATCATCCCCGCGGCCTTTACGATGAGCGAACGCAACGTCTGCGTAGGCGCGTTCGGTAGATGCCAGGCTTGGCCGTAGGCTTCCGCGGGCGCGTGGAGCAAGGTCGCAAGTTCACGTGCGAAGTCGGGGACGTAGGTGAAATCGTGGGGGTGGTCCGGCGAATAAGGAATGAGCGCGGGCTTGCCCTGCAGAAGGCGCTTTACGCCGAAATTCGAAAGCACCGAGTTCTCAACGTCCGGCCCATAGAAGTCCGAGGCGCGGAGCGCAACAGCTTGAACCAGCCCGTTGTCATGCGCCTGTTGCCACGCCCGCGTGATCTCAGCCCTCACCTTCGGCTTCCGGCCAAAGTCCGTCAGCGGCATATCCTCGGTTAGCGGCCGGTTTTGCGGGCCGTACATGTAAAGATTATCCGCGAAGATGAACCGCGCCTGCGCCGTTGCGCATGCCGCCAGCATGTTCTCCATAGCCTTCGGCCAGGCTTTCTTCCAGATGCGCGAATCGTAAGGAAAGCCAACGCAGCAGATGACGGCATTGCATCCCGCGCAGACGCGCTGGACGCTGTCCGCGTCGAGTACATCGGTTGCGATAAACTCGGCCGCTTCGGGCAAGTGGCGCGGGGGCTTGCGCTGCGCGATGCGAACCGTTTCGCCCCGCGCCAAGAGCAGCTTGGCGGTTTCGCGGCCTACAGCTCCATAACCTATGACGGCAACATGCATCGGCAAGCCTCCCCCGGAGACGCAAGTTAATACAACTTACATTGCGGGCGGGAAACAAAAATCGACACGCTCGTGTGGCGAAGTAATTGTTAACTTTGTTCTTGCGGCTTTGTTGCCCAACATCGCGATCCAAAAATGCGGAACCTAAGGATTTCTCAAAGCATATCTGCTAAATTAGTACAAAATCGCGCTGTGGTGGCACGCCTTTTGATGGGGAAAAAGGGTTAGAGGCAGCTAACCTGGCGGCCGGTTGGGCGCCTGGGCAGCGGTAAGAGGCAGGGTTTAGGATGTTTCCATCTCTCTTTGTGTCTCACGGCTCGCCTATGATTCTAATTGAGGAAAGCGCCGCGCGGGAGTTCCTCGCCGGGCTCGGAAATACGCTCGGAAAGCCCAATTCCATTCTCGTTGTGACCGCGCATTGGGAAACCGCCGAACCGGCGCTGAACGCGGTCGAGGCGAACGAAACCATCCACGATTTCGGCGGCTTCCCGGCGAAGCTTTATGCGATGAAATACCCAGCTCCAGGTTCGCCGGCGCTCGCGGAAAGGGCCGCGGCGTTGTTGGGGCAAGCCGGGCTCGCCGCCCGGATAGACACGCGCCGGGGCCTCGATCACGGCGCATGGGTGCCTCTCATGCTCGCCTATCCTGCCGCTGACATTCCGGTGGTGCAGCTTTCGGTGCAGCCGCGTCTTGGCCCCGCTCATCATCTTGCGCTTGGGCGTGCGCTGGCGCCGCTTCGCGAGGAGGGCGTCCTCATCGTTGGCTCTGGCAGTTTCACCCACAATCTCTACGAGTTTTTCCGCGGTCCGGGCGCGTCTGGCAGCGAACCGGAGTGGGTTACGGCGTTCTCGGATTGGTTCGCCCTTGCGCTGGCGGAGAACCGCCTGGACGATCTCCTCCGCTACCGCGAGCTCGCGCCTTACGCGGAAAGGAACCATCCCACGGATGAGCATCTCCTGCCACTCTACGCAGCGCTGGGCGCGGCCGGTGGGAATGCCCGCGCCGAACGGATTTATGCCAGCTCCGCTGCCGCGGTGCTGCGGCTCGACGCCTACGCCTTCACCTAAGTAAATATTCGTCAGTTTTCCAACGAATATTTGCTTAGAGTCCCTTGTTTTCGCGCGCTTGCCGCTCACGATAAACGTTCGCTCTATGCTTTATCGCAAAACCGGGATGGCCGCTTCTGCGAACTCTTAGAACAGTGGGGCTATCGATGCGAGCGGCAGGAATTTGACTACCATGTCGATCCCCTCCCTCGTCTCCGAGGTGGGAACGATGACAACGTCGCCGGACTGTAATTGCGGGTCCTCCGCCTTGCCGCCGCGAATGTCGGAGATGTCGTATTTCGCGGGCAGCCGCTTGCCGTCCACCAGGCGGAATATGACGGCGGTCTTCTCCGCAGTGGGGCCGAGCCCGCCCGCCTGCGCGATCGCCTGCACCAGCGTCATGCCCCCAGCCATGGGGATAACTCCGGGCTTGAGCACGTTCCCCTCGACGGTAATACGCTGGCTGTTGTGCTCCTTTACGACGACCGTGACGGCTGGATCCTGCAGATATTTAGTGCCGAGTTTCTT
Organism: uncultured Alphaproteobacteria bacterium; assembly: GCA_963785355.1. Classification (GTDB taxonomy): domain Bacteria; phylum Pseudomonadota; class Alphaproteobacteria; order Rhizobiales; family Rhodomicrobiaceae; genus Rhodomicrobium. The sequence continues at coordinate 106,051 of CAWAVJ010000043.1, read as the reverse complement.
GGTCAGCTCCAGCTCTATCTCGCGCGCGGTCTTGTTGCCCGCGACGATTTCGCCCGCAAGCGGATAGCTGAGCGTCCCTTTCTCGGAAACCTGCACGGTCTTGGGAAACTCGGGCACCTGGAACACCGTGATTTCGAGCACGTCGCGCGGCCCAATCTTGTAGGCTTCGCTGCCCGGATCCGCCACCGATGTGAACTGGGCCACTTTTTTCATGGCCTCCTCCCGGGGGGAATTGGCCGGCTGGGCTGCCTCTGCGGGCCGGCGAGCATCCGAGGGTTGCAGTGCAGCCGTGCCCAGACCGCTGCCCTGAGCCGGGGCGGAGGTGGGGGTAAGCTGCGCCGCGCCGCTGGGCAGCTCGCTAATTGAAGAGGCGCCGCATGCGCTGACCAAGGCCGCCGCGAGCGCTGCGGTTAGAAGTCTGGGCAGGCTTATCATTTCCGTGCAACTCCTCTTTTGCCGGTCCCGGAGAAGGCTTGGGCAAAGTGCCAGGCAAACTATTCGTCACTACGCCCTGCGGCCGCGTGGTCACCAGGTGCAGGGCTTCGGCCGGTCCAACGAGCTGCTCCGCCCGCTTGCGGCCTTCCAAAAGATCTGGCGGACGCGGCCCCATGTTGTGGGCGTCGGTCGCCAGGATCTGCACGATGCCCTCTTCCAGCATGCGTTCGGCCCAATAGCGGGGCCTCCGGCCGAATCGCCCGGTCAGCGAACCCGAGGTGATCTGCATCCAAACGCCATGCGCCGCGAGCCTCTGCACCACATCGTACTTGTTTTCGATCCAGGAAAGCCGCTCCGGATGGGTAAGGACGGGCACGTATCCGGCGAGCAGAATATTGAAAAACAGCTCCTCCAGGCGGGCCGGCGCGATGTGGTGCGGGGGCTCGGCCAGCACGTAAGCCGAATTGGCCAGCGTCAGCAGCTGGCCGCGCTTAAGGCCGTCCACGAAATCCGGGACGATGTGATTGTCGGCTCCGGAAACGAGCTTGAGCGGGATGCCAGCCTCCTCAAGCCTCGATTGCAGCTCCGCGACCGCCTGCCTGATCTGCGGCCCCGTATTGTGGTAGAGGCCGGGCAAGATATGCGGGGTGCAAGCGACGCATTCGACGCCTTGTTCCACGAAGGCGCGCGCCATCGCCAGCGAGGTCTCCAGATCGGGGGCTCCATCGTCGATGCCGGGAAGCAGATGGCTATGCAGATCGAACATCGGGTCTCTCATCCAGACGATTACTAACGTCCCGTAGGCCCGGCCGCGGCGCAACGGATACTGGTACACAGCCAGTTGGCCGCAACCCGTAGCGGGTACGTTTGTGGGTTTTGTGCAACATGTCGCGTGTAAGACGCTCCGTGAGACGCGCAACAGTTGCGCAATTTAATCCATTACAGATAAGGTCTGTATAGTGTTAGTTAAAGTTGTGCAAGAGGTAGGCGTGTTTAGGAAACTCATTATCCCCGTTCTCGTCGCGGCAGCGATGGCAACAAGCGCAAGGGCAGCATTTTTGACCGATATCAAGGGCGCAGTGCTCGTCAACGGCCAGCGTGTAGCCACGAAGTTTTCAGGTTGCCCAGGGCGATCGCATCAAGGTTGTCAACGGCTCGGCGAGCCTCGTCTACGGCAACGGCGCCACCGTTCCCGTTGCGTCAGGGCAGACGCTTGCCGTGCTCGCGACCCCTCCTAAACGGGAGCCCATAACGGACGAAAGCTTGCAGCCGCAGGACGGTTACGAGCGCGAATTGGTACTGGCCAGCGGCGTCGGCTTGGCGATCGTTCTGTCGCAGGCTGGCAAGCCCGCTAGCCCGTAAAGCGTTGTGACGGCGTATTTTTTTTTGAAACAACAATAAGCCGCCGGGCGCCAGAAATTTACTGGCGCCAGGGGGTTGCCAACTTCTCGCATGGGCCATGAGCATGAACCTCAACGACAAAATAATCGGCGTCATCGGTCTCGGCTATGTCGGTTTGCCGCTTGCCGTCGAGTTCGGGAAAAACCGGCGGGTCACCGGTTTCGACATCCGCGAAAAACGCGTCGACGAGCTCAGGTCCGGGACGGATGGCACACTTGAGGTTGAGCCGGAAGAACTGAAGCAAGCCTGCTTCCTTGAGTTCACCGCACGGCTGGAAGACCTTAAGAGCTGCGGCGTGTTTATTGTCGCGGTTCCCACACCCGTCGACTGCGCAAACCGGCCCGATCTGCGCCTTCTGACACGGGCATGCGAAACGGTTGGTGCAGTCATGCCCCGGGGCTCGGTTGTGGTCTTCGAATCGACGGTATTTCCCGGCTGCACGAGCCAAATCTGCGTGCCCATCCTCGAGCGCGTCTCCGGACTTAAATTCAACCGGGACTTTTTTGCCGGATACAGCCCCGAACGCATCAACCCGGGGGATAAGCGGCACCGCCTGCCCCAAATAACAAAAGTAACCAGCGGCTCGACGCCGGAGGCTGCCGAGGCCATCGACACCCTCTATGCCTCTATCATAACGGCGGGCACCCACCGTGCCGCCTCCATCGAAGTCGCCGAGGCGGCCAAAGTGATCGAGAACACGCAGAGGGATCTCAATATCGCGCTGATGAACGAGCTCGCGATCATCTTCCAGAAACTCGGAATCGACACCCATGAGGTTCTGGCAGCCGCGGGAACGAAATGGAACTTCCTCCCCTTTAAGCCGGGGCTTGTGGGCGGTCACTGCATTGGCGTCGATCCTTATTACCTGACGCATCGCGCCCAGGAGACCGGCTATCATCCCGAAGTGATCCTGGCAGGAAGGCGCATCAACGACGCCATGGGCGCCCATGTCGCCGGCCGCGTCGCGCGCCTCATGATGAAACGCGGTTTTCCGGTCTGCGGCAGCCGCATTCTTGTCATGGGCCTCACTTTTAAGGAGAATTGCCCGGACCTCCGCAATTCGAAAGTCGTCGATGTCGTCAAAGGGCTCAAAGAGTTCAACGCTGCCATCGACGTACATGACCCCTGGGCTAGCGCCAGCGAGGCGGAACGCGAATATGGTCTATCCTTGCTCAGCGGGCCGCTGAAGCCTGGGTCCTACGACGCAATCGTCGTTGCGGTCGGGCATCGCAGCTATGAGCAAATGGGTGCCGCGGCGATTCGGGCTTTAGGAAAGGGCGGCGCCGTCCTGTTCGACGTGAAGGGCATCTTCCCCAAAGATAGCAGCGATGGGCGGCTTTAGCGAGTACCGGACGCCGCAGTTTTGACCGCCCTGCGTCATCGCGAGGGGGATTAGCCCAGGAGCCCCAAACGCTGCGCCGCTTTCTAGAGCGCCTCGCCATGAAGGCCGCACATAGCCTATCCGGCGCCTAAAAGGTTCAGCAGGCGCTCCCTAATCATGCGCTTGTCCTCGTCGCTGGCGACCTTTTTCTTGCCGGGGCAAGTCACATAAAAAACGTCGACCGCTTTTTCGCCGAAAGTGGCGATGTGTGCCGACGAGATATCGAGCCCGAGATCGCTGAGCCCGCGCGCCAGATCGAACAGGAGCCCAGGCCGGTCGAGCGCTTGAACTTCGATCACGGTCAGCTCCTGCGACGCGGTGTTGTCAAGGATCACGTCAGGGGGCACAGTGAAGGCATCGGTCTTCGGTTTCACCCGCTTGCGCAGCGTCTCTAGCGTATCCATCGAGCGCTTTCCGGAGAGGATGTCCCCGATGGTGCGTGCGATTTTGCCCGCCCGCTCGATCTCTTCCTCCTCCGGGAAAAACCGCTGCAGGAACAGCGTGTCGAGGGCGATCCCGTCCTTGGTCGTCGAAATCTGCGCGGAGGTAATGTTCGCGCCGGCCGCCGCGCAGGCGCCCGAAAACAGCGCGAGCAGCCTCGGATGGTCTTCCGTCACCAGCGTCAGCTCCGTAAGCCCGCGGAAAGCGTCGCTCTTGACTTCGAACGTGACCGGAGGATGGGTGCCTTCGAAGGATCGAAGCAGCTGGGCGTGCTGCACTTGCCGCTCGATATCGGTCTTGAGCCAGTAATCGGGTTCGTGGCGCTGGATGAAGCGCTCCACCTCGGCATGAGGCCAGTGCGCAATAGCCTCCCGCAGGCGGGCTTGCGCCATCTCAATGCGCGCAGCCCGCGGCTCGTGCGTATGGCCGCCGCCCAGGAGGGGCTCGCTATCGTAATAAAGCGAGCGCAAAAGCTGGCCTTTCCAAGCGCTAAAAGTGCCCGGCCCTACCGCGCGGATGTCGGCGACGGTCAGCAGCAGCAGCAGCTTCAGCCGCTCGGGGCTTTGCACAATATCGGCAAAGTTCCGCACGGTTTGCGGGTCGCCAATATCGCGGTGCTGAGCAGTTATGCTCATGAGCAAGTGATGCCTGACAAGCCACGCCGTTGTGTCCGCCTCCGCCCGCTCGAAACCCATGCGCAGCGCCAACTTCCGCGCCATCTCCGCGCCGACGACGCTGTGATCGCCCTTAACGGCTTTGGCTACATCGTGCATCAACAGCGCGAGATAGAGCGCGCGGCGGTGCTGCAGGCCCGCGATAATCGCAGTCGAAAGCGGATGCTCCTCGCTGAACCCGCCTTTCTCGATTTGCGAGAGTATGCCCACCGCCCGGATCGTGTGCTCGTCGATCGTGTAGTGATGGTACATGTTGAACGTCGCCATCGCGACAATGCGCCCGAAGTCCGGGATGAAACGTCCCAGAACGCCGGCCTCGTTCATATATCTCAGCGCAGTTTCCGGCGCGTTGCTGGAGGTCAGGCACTCGAGAAAGAGGCTATTGGCTTCGGGGTTGGCCCTGAAGTTATCGTCTATGAGCTGGAGCGAGGAGCGGATAAGGCGGATCGCTTGCGGATGGACAAGCAGGTTATTCCGCTCAGCCTCGACGAAGAACCGGATCAGATTCACCGGATCTTTCTCGAAAACATCGGGCTGTTTGACGTTCAAGCGGTTGTTGTCGACCCTGAAATCGGTTGTGGCCGCAAGCTTCGCGCGGTTACTCCATGGCAGCGTGCCCAGGAAATCGCTCAGCGTGGGCACGGTCTTGAGCTGCAGCAGCTCAAGGCTTGAGCAGACAGTCCGCGTCAAATCGCCCACGTCTTTCGCGACCAAGAAGTAGTGCTTCATGAACCGCTCGACGCCAAGAAGCCCCAGCCGGTCATGATAGCGCAAGAGGCTGGCCATCTCGGGTTGCAGATCGAAACTGAGGCGCTCCTCGGCCTTGCCCGCCAGGAAGTGAAGATAGCAGCGAATGGTCCAAAGAAAGGCTTCGCAACGATTGAAGACGGCCGCCTCGTCCGGCGCGAAGATGCCTCTTTCTGGCTGCCGGTGCTCGCCTGGGTTTAGGTAGAGCGCGAACCAGTGCAGCATGTTGAGATCGCGAAGGCCGCCTTTGCCATCCTTGATGTTCGGCTCGACGCGATAACGCGACATCCCTGTGCGCTTGAGCCGTTGCTCGCGCTCTTCCAGTTTTGCCGCGATGAACTCGCGCTGGCTGCCCTGAACCACGTTTCCCACGAAGCGCGTCCACATGTCGTTGAACAGCGCCGTTTCGCCGTAGATCAGGCGTGCATCCAGAAGCGCGGTTCTGATTGTCATGTCCTCCTTGACGGCCTTCAGCGTCTGGTCGACGGTGCGCGTCGCGTGCCCTACCTTGAAGCCAAGGTCCCACAGGAAATAGAGAACCGACTCGACGATGCTCTCGCCCCAGGCCGTTTGCTTGTAGGGAAGCAGAAAGAGCAGATCGATGTCCGACCCAGGTGCCAGCAGCCCGCGGCCGTAGCCGCCGGTTGCCACTAGTGCCATGCGCTCCGCCGCCGTCGGGTTCCGGGCGCGGTAAATATGGCCGGCAGAAAAATCGTAGATGAGCTTGATCAGCTCGTCCTGGAACTGCGATAGCGCGGCGGCGCAACGGCGCCCGTCCCGCGTGCGCTCAAGAGCGGCCTGTGCCTGCTCGCGGGCATCGGCCTTGAGTTCCTTGAGACGCTTGAGCACACGCGCCCGCGCTTGCGCCACGTTTTCAGAGCTTTCCCGCCAATAGGAGCTGAGCTCCTCGCGAACGGCAACGGGATCGAAGTAGGGCGGTGCGGGGAAATTAAGCTGATCCATCCGATATGTCTTAGCGCTTGCCGGGCCAGCTTACAATATCGCGCAGGTCCCGCCTACCGCCGATGCTCATTGTAAGGCCCCATACCGGAGATTTGACATTTATGCAATGTTACATCATTACATCAACGATATGTTCTCCGAGGGCTCGCAGATGGCAAGGTTTGGGAATTTTTTGCGCATTTTCCTTGTAGCGATGGCCGTTCCCGGGGTGTTCGCCTTTGGCAGTCCAGTTTTGGCGGCACCGCGCATCGTTGTCACGATTAAGCCCATTCACTCGCTCGCGGCAGCAATCCTGGAAGGGGTAGCGGAGCCAAAGCTGCTGCTGGACGGAGCCGCCTCTCCCCATTCCTACGCGCTAAAGCCGTCTGACGCCAAAGCCATAAGCGAAGCGGACGCCGTTATTTTCGTCTCCAAAAACCTTGAGGTATTTCTCGAAAGGGCCATTCGAACGCTTCCCGCAAATGCGCGGGCGATCGACCTTGAACAGGCGCCGGACCTGAGGCTCCTCCCGGTTCGCGAAGGCGGTTGGCACGAGGTTAACGGCGAAGATAGCGACGAAGACCACGACGGCCACCACCACGGCGAGGGCGGCTTCGACGTGCATTTCTGGCTCGACCCATTAAACGCGGTCGCGATCACCCGCCACCTTGCGCATGAGTTTTCGGCAATAGATCCGGGGCATGCGGCCCAGTATCAAGCCAACGCAAAAAAGCTCGAAGCGGCGCTTATCGCTCTCGACGCGGAACTCAAGACCACGCTGGCAGACCTCGCCGGCAAGCCCTTTATCGTGTTCCACGATGTTACACACTATTTCGAGACGCGATACGGCTTAAACAGCGCTGGAGCCATCACCGTCAGCCCGGAACGCGCTCCCGGCGCGAAACGGCTTTCCGCGGTGCGGGCCAAGATCGAGGAAACGAAGGCGATTTGCGTTTTCTCCGAACCCGAGTTTCCGCCAAAGCTCGTGCAAATGCTGACAATGGGCACGAAAGCGAAGCGGGGTGTTCTGGACGAAGTTGGCGCGGCAATCCCCGCCGGGCCTGAGCACTATTTCGCGCTCATGCGGGCGGACGCGGCAAGCCTGGCTGGTTGTCTGAAATCTTAGGACAGTCCTTAGCAGCGCCCCTATCCGTAGCGCGGCTGCGGGGTATACGCCGCGGCGGTGGGGGCGTGCGCCGCCTCGACAAGCAGGCCCTCGTCGAGCTGCAATACGCGATCCATGCGACCCGCAAGGTCGAAATTATGCGTCGCCATCAATGCGGCCACGCCGGAAGCCTTGATGAAATAGATCAGCTCGTCGAAAACGCGGTCGGCGGTGTGAGGATCGAGATTGCCCGTGGGTTCATCTGCCAGAAGCACGCAAGGGCTGTTGGCGACCGCGCGTGCGATGGCTACGCGCTGCTGTTCGCCGCCGGAAAGCTCGGCAGGGCGATGCGATGCCCGCTCGAAAAGGCCGAAGTTCGATAGAAGCTCCAGCGCGCGCGCCTTGGCGTCTCCCTTGCGGACGCCGGCCAGCATTTGCGGCATCATCACGTTCTCCAGCGCCGAGAACTCGGGCAGCAGATTGTGAAATTGGTAGACGAAGCCGATTTGCGTGCGCCGCACCCTGGTACGTTCGCCGTCGGAAAGCGCGGTGCAATCGACGCCATTTAGAAGCACGCTCCCAGCGCCCGGCTTTTCAAGCAGGCCGGCCATATGCAGCAGGGACGATTTTCCCGAACCGGATGGGCCGACAAGGGCGACCGCCTCGCCTTCGAAGATTTCGGCGCAGGCCCCGCGCAGAACTTGCAGCTGCCGGTCTCCCTGAACGTAGGTGCGCTCAAGCGATACGACCTGTAACACCGGCCTTGTTCCGGCAAATTCGCGTCCCAGTTGGGTCATTCGTAGCGCAGAGCCTCCACAGGGTCGAGATTCGCGGCCTGCAGCGCAGGATAGATGGTTGCAGCCATCGAGAGCAAAAGCGAAACCGTGACCACAGCGGCGACTTCCACGGGGTCCATGTCGGATGGCAGCTTCGATAGGAAATAAACCTGCGGGTCGAAGAGCCGCGTGCTGGTCAGCCAGGAAAGGAAGACCCGGATGTTCTCCATATGCGTGCTCGCGGCAACGCCAAGAATGAAACCTATAAACGTGCCGATAACGCCGATAGCCGTACCGCTGATGAAGAAGACGCGCATGACGGCCCCGCGCGTGGCCCCCATCGTCCGCAACACGGCGATGTCGCGCCCCTTGTTTTTGACGAGCATGGTGAGACCGGAGATGATATTCAGCGTTGCCACCAGCACAATCAGCATGACGATAACGGACATTACATTTCGCTCGACCTTGAGCGTATTGTCGAAGGTCGCGTTGCGCTGGTGCCAATCGCTCAGCAGTATATCCGGCCCGGCCGCGTCCTGCAGGCTTGGGCGCATGGCGCTGACTGCGTCGGGGTTGTCCAGCACAAGCTCCAGCACATGCACGGAGTCCGGGACATTGAAGTAGGATTGCGCCTCCTTGAGCGGCAGGAAGGCGATGGTGTTGTCATATTCCGACATGCCCATTTCGAAGATCGCCTTGACCGGATATCGCTTTACCCGTGGCGCGGTCCCGAACGGCGTCGAAGCGCCGCGTGGGGCAAGGAGCGAAACTTCGCTGCCCACAAAGACATTGAGCGAGTTGGCGAGGCGCGTGCCGATGGCGATGCCTCCCGACTCGTCGAAACCGTCGAGCGAACCGTAGCGGATATTGTTTGAAATGTTGGTAAGCGCCTGCAAATCCTTCGCGGGCAAGCCGCGCACGAAGATACCCGAGGAACCCGATTGGGAGGAGATCATAACCTGCCCCTCGACCACGGCCAAGACAGCCTTGACGCCGGGCACGCCCTTCAGCCTTTCGGCCGTCTCCGCATAATCGGTAAAGGACCTAGCCAGGGGGCGTGCGATAACATGGCCATTCAGCCCAAGGATCTTATCGAACAGCTCCTTGCGGAACCCGTTCATGACGGAGAGAACGATGATGAGTGTGGCCACGCCAAGCGCGATGCCAATCACGGCGAAAACGGCGATGACCGAGACCGATCCCTTTTTATGCCGGGGAAGGAGATAACGGAAGGCAAGCAGCCACTCGAACGGCGCGAACGCCCCAGTACCACCGTGTGCCGCCGGATGCTTCATTCCTTGCCCCGCGATTTGGTTTTGCCTTTTGGCTTCGGCGCCGTAGAGATCGCAGGCTCATCCGGTTCGTGCGCTGCCTTCGATGCGCCCGCATTACCGCCGAGGCTGTGATGCAATCTCTTTATGGCCGCATCAAGGGCAAGTGCCGATCTCTCTCCGCTGGCGCGGTGCTTCAGCTCAACCTCGCCGGATGCGAGGCCTTTCGGCCCCACGATGACCTGCCAAGGTAAGCCGATGAGGTCCATGGTCTTGAATTTTGCGCCGGCACTCTCCCCGGTGTCGTCGTAGAGAACGTCGTTTTGTGCGCCGCCCAGCGCCGCGTAGAGTTTCGCGCACGCCTCGTCGCAGGCGATATCGCCGGGCTTCAAGTTGATGAGGCCCATCCGGAACGGCGCGACCGGTTCGGGCCAAATAATGCCCGCGTTATCGTGGCTCGCCTCGATAATGGCGGCAACCAGGCGCGAAACGCCCACGCCATAGGACCCGCCCTGCAAAGTGATGAGCTGTCCATCCGGCCCCTGCACCTGGCATTTCATCTTCGCGGTATATTTTGTGCCGAAGTGGAAGATGTGCCCAACCTCGATTCCGCGCGCCGAAAGCCGCCGCTCCGCCGGCACTTCGCGTTCGAAGCGTTCGGGATCGTGCATCTCGCTGGTGGCGGCGTATTTACCGGTCCAGCGCTTCACCATGGGCTCAAGGTTCTGGCTGTAATCGGTCGCCTCGTCCGGAACCGGCATCTCGATGAGATCGCGGTCGCAGAACACCTCGGACTCGCCCGTATCCGCCAGGATGATGAACTCGTGCGAGAGGTCGCCGCCGATGGGGCCCGTGTCGGCCTTCATCGGCACCGGCTTCAGCCCCATCCGCGCGAAGGTCCGCAAATAGGCAATGAACATGCGGTAATAGGACTGGCGTGCGCCCTCCGCGTCGAGATCGAAGGAATAGGCGTCCTTCATCAGGAACTCGCGCCCGCGCATCACGCCGAACCGCGGGCGGACCTCGTCGCGGAACTTCCATTGAATGTGATAGAGGTTCTTGGGGAGGTCGCGGTAGGATTTCACGGCGTCGCGGAAGATTTGGGTGATCTGCTCCTCGTTCGTGGGGCCGTAGAGCATGTCGCGCTCGTGGCGGTCCTTGATGCGGAGCATTTCGGCGCCGTAGTCGCCGTAGCGGCCGCTTTCCTCCCAGATTTCCGCCGATTGAATTGTCGGCATGAGCATCTCGATAGCGCCCGCCCGATCCTGCTCCTCGCGGACGATCTGCTCAATCTTTTTGAGCACGCGGAAGCCTAGCGGCAGCCAAGAATAGATGCCGGCGCTCGACTGGCGGATCATACCCGCCCGGAGCATAAGCCGGTGCGAAACAATTTCCGCTTCTTTGGGATCGTCCCGCAAAACGGGAAGGAAAAACTGGCTAAGTCTCATAATCCGCTCCGCCGCGTACGTACTCGCGGCCCAATCGATTTCGATCGTTTAAGCCGGCTCCAAAGCCGGGAGTACGGGATTTCGAAGGGGTTTTCACTACTTCTGGCCGTGCTCCAGGCCAAGGGACATACCGTTTTCTCGGGGCAGGCGCAATGGCGCGCGGCCGGTTTTAGCCCGATATTATCGAAACTTTTCAGGGGCGCGTTAGAAGAACGGAAATTTTTTTGTCAGGCTCGCGTTAAGAGTTCGTGACAAGCCCTGCGTTTTTCGCTAGGCTGCCATTCTGAATTGACATGGGTCGATAAATGCTCCGTTCAAGAAGCTACGGCACCCAAGTCTGGGGAGGATAAGCCAGGCGGCTACCACCGCTGGTGATTGAAAAAAGCATTGGGAGTAAGAAACTCAAGCAGCAAGGCGTGCCTTGCTGCTTTTCTTTACAGCGCCCCCGCATCTGCAGGCTGTCGCGGGCGATGTTTATCGCCGGTTACCACTGTAACCGGCAAAGCCGCGCCCCGCCCCGCCCCGGCCTCTCCACCTAAGGCTGTTTCACCGCTATGCCGGTGAGGTCGGCAAGATGCGATGCGATAATCGCGGAATAGGCGTTGCTAGCCTTGAATTTCGCCAGGGCCGCGTTGATGGTTTGGAGGAGTTCCGCTTGGCGCGGATTATCCTTTGCTATCGCGGCGTGCAGGCCAATGGTTATGCCTGGCCTTTGCGTGATCTGGAAGGACTGCGGCAACGTCAGTTTTTGGATCGTGAACCGGACTTCGGGCTCGAGCGCGATCAACGCGCTAGCTTCGCGGCTTTGAAGGGCGACGAGGCAATTAACGAGCGATTTCGTCCGGACGATTTTGACCGTGGGTGCCTTCTTCCAAGGAATACCTTCCAGCGCTTCCTCGGGTATTGTCTGGTTCTCGGGCACGCACAGGGTCTGAGGCTGCGCAGGGCCGGCGCTATTGGCATCGAGCGGGGTGTCAAGGGGGGTAAACACCGCGACGACCGCCTGCATCAGCGGATCGGTCAAAACCGCGTTGTCGCAAACATCCGCCTCGATGGCGGATTGATTGCTGGGCGAATCGCAATGGGGAGCCTGCAAGAAAAGGCCTGCGTCGGCCGTCCTGCTCTCAAGAAGCTCGTGAAGGAGCGCTTTCTCGCTGCCTGCCGATTGTACAGAGACCGGGACCCCGGCAGCGCCAAGCGCGCTGGTTAGGATCTTCAATACGATGCCACCGTCCTTATCCTGTGCGCTGAGGAGTGGCGGCTGGCTAGCGGCGACGATCTTCAAGGTATTCGCCGCGGAAGAGGCCACCGCCGCCGGCGCTGATGGCGGCGGTGGCGGCGGCGCCACCGAGGCCAAATTATCCTCTTTAGCTGCAACAGGGGGAGCGGCTTTAGCTAGCCCTTCCGCGGGGCCGAAGTATTTCCACCCGGGCAATTGCATTCTAAGGTCGGTTCTACTGAAAGGCGAGTTTGGGTTATGCTGGCGCAACTTTGGTGCGAGAGCGAAGACCCGGTCGACGAAGGTTATGGCATCGGCATAACGGCCTTGCTTCGGGCTCCAGTCGAACGCCGCCAAAAGTGCCGTAACTTGAATTGTTTCCAACCCGTCCGCATCGAACCCCGGCAAAGCGCCTTTGCCGGCTTTCTTGGGGAGGTATACAGCGGCCAGCGGACCGGCAGCCGGGAGCGGCAAGAGATGATAGGTAGCAGAATTGACGCCGAGAGCTTGGAGGCTGGGCAAGTCCCTTTCATAAACCAGGACGGCATCGACGGCTTGCCTTTTTGCGGGATCGTCGATCTCCACAAATTCAGCCTGAATTTTCAGCAATCCAAAAATTGTCTTTGCCGTTACCTCCCGCCATGGGTGCCTGGCCGGAATCCCGATCTTGCCGCTGCGTAGCCCATCGACGGTCTTGATATCCCGCCGCGCGAACAGCAGGACTTCTTTGACTGAAGAGGGGGGCGACCAGACGGATTTTCTTACGGGCTTCAGGAAGCGCTGCCGTGAGATCGAGATAGGTTAGAACGTCGTTGTTGAGGATCGCGAAGTCGGTGCCGCGGAGCTGCAAGAGGTCGCGTACATTCGAGGGGCCGCCATACCCATTGATGGAAAGGAGACGGACATCGCTCTCCCTGTCCAGCGCAATGGATAGCTCGCCAAGGATTTGCGAAGCGGGACCTGCCGGCTGGAAAGTCCATCCGACAAAACCGTAACAACCTTGCTCCAAGGCTTAGGTGGTGGAAGGGTGCCCTGGGCGAAAGCTGGACTTAGCACTCCGGCCAGAAGCCCGGCGGCGAGAATGAACGAGCGCATCGGCACTGCCCCTCTTTCGATGTTAAAATGCCGGCGGGTCTCCGGCGATTTGCGGTTCCTAGAGTGCGTCCGGAAAAGCATGCCTTCGGGCTTGACCCGGAGGTGTGAGCGGTTTTTCCGATAAGACGCACGGTTAAACAAAGACCTAGAGCCCCGCTTTCGATCCTATCGAAAGCGGATAGGTCCTAGTAAATGGACGCCGCATCTTTCTAAGCACGGCAAAGCCCAGGTTCAAAAGGTTTTATGCATTTGCATTGCTTTGACGATGCACTGAAACCGGCGCGCATCTATTTCGAGGCCGCTCTGCACCGCGATCTCATGCCACTTCTTGTTGTAACGCGCCGCCTCTGAAGGGCCGGGAAGGCTATTTGAATTTGGCTGGAACTGCGGGCAATTGGGATCGCAGGATTGGGCGTCTAAACCTACGCTAGCATCAAGCATGCTCTTGCTGGTGTTCCGGTCCTTCAAAGACCTAAGTAGAACAGCAGCAAAATATGAAAACGGTATGGCCGGGCGGCTAAATTGCCGCCCCGATTGCCGTACGTTCGCGAAGGCATTTGGAGACATAAGGACACTTGCAGTGACAGGGCTACGCACTGCCTGCGCTACAGTTCTGGGCGCAATTCGCTTCCGGCAGCCAGCTTGGCTTTGCGGATCCTGCGGGAGACCTCGCGGAGAATGCGCGAGAAGTTGTCTCCTTCCCCGGCACACGCGCGTTCTGAGATTTGCCGCGGTGGTAGACGGGGTCCCCGGCAGGCAGAACGAGATCCTGACCGTCAGTCGTGGCGACGCGAATGGATCTTTCTACGGAAATAATTTCACGGGAAGGATTATTTCTTGTGACTCTGTCATATTCGTGGAACAGGCGGTCGTTTCCGGTCCTGCCGATGCGGCGGATGGCCGGTTCCATGGTTACTTCGGCGATGTTTTGGAGCGGAACGCGCTCAATTTCCTCGGCGCTTACCTCGCCTCTTACGATATCGGCGCTTGCGAAATAGCAAATTAGCTCGCTCCTGGTGAGATAAAGGACAGCTACCGATACGGGAGAATACTCGACGGTCAACGAACCGCCACTTAAGAGGAATTTGAGAAACCCCGTATCGTCCCGCCTGCCGGCGAGAAAGACGGCTTTTGGCCGTAGCGCCTCCAGAAGCTGCCCGTCTTCAGAGCCGGCGGCATCCGATATGTGGGAAACCAGGCCGGTTGGATCGAAATCGAGCACCTTGTCGAGAGCGGTATCAGTTTTCCGGAACGACTGGATGAGAACGTTTGCGAAATCTAAATTCTTCGCCTTCTTCACCTCGCCGTGAAATTCCAGGAGCGGTTTATCGCCTTTCATGGCTTTTCTGAAGGACAGCGCGGCGACTCCCAAAAATCCGGCAGCGATTGTGAAGGTAAATCCAAGGATCCAGGCTTTTTCTTCATCACTTTGGGCAACCACAACTCCCACATAACCTATCCAGTTTGCTACTATAATGCATCCGATGGCGATAAGCAGGGGGGCGAATTCTTGATTGCTCCACTTAAAAAATCTTAGCACTTTGGCGCGGTCGATTTTTCCATCCATATAGTTCTCCCCTTGTAGCATCGCCGCGCCGTTAGTCTCGCACAGCACCCGCGATCCGGGATGTGAACTTTTCTTGATTGGGCGCCCGCGAGCGAAGCTTAGATAATCGCTCAAGGGGTTATGGGTTTCCAGTGCAATATCGCGCCCGGTCCCGGCCTTTGCGGGAAGGCTCGTTTTGGGGGGCTACCCGAGCAAAAGCTTGGCGGCGATGACGATCAGCGTGGCCGTGGCGATCCAAAGCGGGACCTGGACCGCCAGGCGGTCTCTGGGCGCGGACGCCGATGCGGCGCGCTCTTCGCTCAAGCTTTGCGCAATCCGCGCGGTCTTCTCGATGAGCTGCGGCGCCTGCCTAATCGCGGCGGCGAGCGCGCCAGCCCCCGCAACCGCGTCGCGTATGTGCGCGGCCGGCCCCAATTGCTCCTCGATCCAGGTTCGCACAACGGGCTCCGCGGCGCCCCACATATTGATGTTCGGATCGAGCGAGCGGCCCACGCCTTCGACCACGACCATGGTCTTTTGCAGCAGCAGAAGCTCGGGCCGCATGCGCATCTGGAACAGGCCGGTCACTTCGAAGAGCTGGGTCAAGAGCCGCGCCATCGAGATCTCGGCTGCCGCGCTGGCCCATGATCGGCTCGCCGATGGCCCGCAGCGCCTGCGCGAAGGCAGAAACGTCCTGGGTCGCGGGCACATAGCCCGCCTCGAAATGAACCTCCGCGATGCGCCGGTAGTCCTTCACAATGAAGCCGTAGAGGATTTCGGCAAGGAAGCGGCGCTCGTTGCGCCCGATGCGGCCCATGATGCCGAAATCGACGGCAATGAGGGTGCCGTCGCGTGGATCGGCGAACAGGTTTCCCTGATGCATGTCGGCGTGGAAGAACCCGTCGCGGATGGCGTGTTTAAGAAAAGAGCGGATGACGTTGAGCGCAAGCGCCTTGCGGTCCAGGCCCGCCCGCTCGACGGCTGCCGGATCGGTCAAGGGAATCGCGCCGATCCACTCCAGGGTCAAAACGCGCCTTGCCGTCCGTTCCCAATCGACCTTCGGAACACGAAAATCGAGGTCCCCAGCCTTTGCGATGTTCCCCGCCATCTCCGAAATCGCCGCGGCCTCAAGCCGGAGATCCATTTCGAGCAGCACCGACTGCGCGAGCGTTTCGACCGCCGCCACCGGCCGCAGCCTGCGCGATTGCGGCGAGAAGCGCTCTGCCACGCGCGCCGCAAAATAGAAGCTTTCCAGATCGCGCTCGAACCGCTTCTCGATGCCGGGCCGCAAAATCTTGACCGCAACCGCATGCGGGCCGCCATTCGATTGCACGAAAGCCTTGTGCACCTGCGCGATGGAGGCCGCTGCGACGGCGGGGCCGAATTGGCTGTAAACGGCGGTCCAAGGCTTACCGAATGCGGCTTCGAGCTCGCTCTTGGCCTGCTCCTCCGGAAAAGGCGGAAGCCGGTCGCGCAATGAGCCCAAGGCGCCTGGAAGCTGCGGGCCTACGACATCGGGGCGCGTCGCCAGGAACTGGCCAAGCTTGATATAGCTGGGCCCGAGCGCGGGAATCGCGCGCGAAAGCCGTTCGCTCTTACGCTTCGCGGCAGCCCCGCCGCCATCGTCGGTGTCGCGCAAAGCACGCAAGGGCCCGGGCAGCGAAATGGACGCCGGCATAAACCCGGCCCCGTACCAGGCGAGCGTCAAACCTGCCTTGGTCAAGCGGTATATGCTCTTGATTGCGTTGAACATGGGTGCCTGCGGCTGATCCTCTCCGCGACTTAACACGAGCGAGCCTTAATGTCAGGTTTTGAAATCGCGAAGTGCTTCGCCAAGTGGCAAATTTGCAGGTAAGGCGACCACCGCCCAAGCAGCCCTTACATTTGCATTGGAAGCGGGTGACTACACCGTCTTCATGATCCGAAAAGAGGCGTTTGTTGCCGCTTTGCCTTTTTCGCGCGCGGCCTAAGCCTCTGGTAGCGGCCGGATGAATACCCTTTTGGGAACTTCATGCTTAGGCCGCGCCGCTGGCCGGCGGGCGTTGAGTTTGTGGTGCCGGTGAGGGAGGCACAGCCTGCGCAAAAAAGCCCTCGCCGCGGGCTGCGACGGGGGCTTTTTTGCGGTGCTGCCAGCTAGCTTGGCAGCAAGTCAGTTAGCGAAGTTTTGGGCGCCCCTCAATTCTCGCGGCCCAGGTAGCGGAGAACACGGATCCAAAAGGGGTCGCCCTCCAACTTGTAAAGAGCAAGACGCCTGGGGCCGTGGTTTGACGGCCGGCCAACCGTGGAACTCTTCCCTGCGCTTCGGAAACTAGGGCGCGGGGCACTCTTAGCCTTAGCGTTAGGCTCAATTCTTGGCTTGGCATCGTACGCTGCCCTGCGCTCCCCGGTCTTGATGGTTTCCCAAGCACGGGTGACCAGGTTCGCAAGCGCGGACTTGTCGAAATGCAGCCCATCTCCGTTGCTGGGAACCAGGTCCGGATGAAGCCATCTGAGTATGAGAGCCAGATGCCGCGCAGCTCCGGGGCTGAAGCGCTGCTGCTTGCTCCGAGAATGCGATAGCTGTCGGAGTCCCGGTGCAGGAGAACCTGCTCTGTGTAAAAACCTGCAGCCTTCGTTAGGTGATCTTCGGATCTACCGGTGGCTGCCTGGGCCTCGCGGATAGCATCTGGATCGCCCGCGGCAACCTCCAAAAGCAATGTCATGCCCCTGGGCAACGACGAGCGCCGCGCGCGCTGCAAGAGCTGCGGCTGGCTCATAATGGCTAAGGCGGCATGGAGCGCCTCGGGACTGCGTTCGCTCATCTCCCCCACCTGGCGGGCTTCGGCATGTTCTGTTTGCAGCATGCCGCAGAGCTTAAGCGAAAGCTACCACGTTTATACAACTCTGAATGCGTCTTGCGAGGCGCTGCGGAATTGTCGTGGCACGCTTGCTCCATCGCCCCGCAATTAGCTGAAAAGCCGCCGCAGCCGCCGAACGATGCCGCCTGGCCTCTTGCGGTTGGAAGCCTCGACCGCGCGCAAATTTTCATTCGCCACTTTAACACGCGGGAGGGGCAGGGAATTGGGTAGCTTATTGAGCAAGACGCCCTGCGGCCGGGTTAGCACCAAATGCCCGGCTTCTGCCGCTCCGGCGAGCTTTTCGGCCCGCATTCGCCCTTGGAGAAGGTCCGGCGGCCGGCGTCCCATGTTGTGGGCGTCGGTGGCAATAATGTGCACGAGACCTTCATCGAGCATGCGCTCGGCCCAGTACCGGGGCCTCTTGCCGAAAGCGCCCGAGAGCGAACCGGAAGTGATTTGCATCCAGACGCCGCGTTTAGCAAGCCTCTCCATGACATCGTACTTGCTTTCAATCCAGGAAAGCCGTTCCGGATGGGTCAGAATGGGAAAGTAGCCCCCCAAAAGGATATCGAAAAACAGGTCCTCCAGCCGGGCAGGGGCGACATGGTGGGGCGGTTCCACTAAAACGTAGTCCGAGCCGCCAAGCGTAAGGAGATGCCCGCTTTTGAGCCCTTCAACAAAGGCAGGAATTATATGATTGTCGGCGCCGGACGTAAGCCTGAGTGGGATGCCGGCATCGTCGAGCCTCATTTGCAGCTCGGCGATCGCCTGGCGGATTTGAGGCCCCGTATTGTTGTAAAGGCCCGGCAGAATGTGCGGTGTGCAGGCGACGCACTCGACCCCTTGATCCGCATAAGCGCGGGCCATCGCCAAGGACGTCTCCAAATCGGGGGCACCGTCGTCGATGCCCGGCAGCAGATGACTATGAAGGTCGAACATCGAACTCCAATCTTATCGGCTAAACGGTGTGCGGAAATATACTACGTATGCCGGCCGGCAGGCGATCTGCGGAGCGCTGCGGAACCGCCGCAGGCGAACGGAGGCCGTGGCTAATCCTGGCCCTGGCGGTCGAGAAACCAGCGGTAAGTCGCCTTAATTCCCTCTTCCAGGCCGATTTGTGGCTGCCAGCCGAGCGCCCTGAGCTTGCTGCTATCCATCAGTTTTCTTGGCGTACCGTCGGGCTTCGACAAATCGTGCACGATTTTCCCTTCGAAGCCCACCACGCCAGCCGCAAGCTTGGCCAGCTCCAGGATGGACAGTTCTTCTCCGGAGCCAACGTTGATGTGTTCGTTTTCCGAGTAGAATTTCATGATGTGCACCAGCGCGCCGGCGCAATCGTCCACGTGCAGGAATTCCCGCAGCGGCGAGCCGGTGCCCCAAAGCACAACCTCGCCGGCTCCAGCCATTTTCGCGTCGTGCATCTTGCGGATCAGCGCCGGCAGGACGTGGCTTGTTTCAAGATCGAAATTGTCGCCGGGTCCATAAAGATTGGTGGGCATCGCCGATACGAAATCGCAAGCGTATTGGCGGCGGTAAGCCTCGCACAGCTTGATGCCGGCGATTTTTGCGATCGCGTACGATTCGTTCGTAGGCTCAAGCGGCCCGGTCAGCAGCGCGTCTTCCTCGATGGGCTGCGGTGCAAGCTTCGGATAGATGCAAGAGGAGCCTAAGAACACGAGCTTCTTGACGCCAGCCAAGTGGGCGGCGTGGATGAGGTTCGTTTCGATGGCGAGGTTGTCGTAAAGGAACTGTGCCGGATAGGTGGAATTCGCGAGAATGCCGCCAACCTTGGCCGCGGCGATAAACACGGCGTCCGGGCGCTCCGCCTCAAGCCAGCGTTCGACGGGCTCCTGGCGTCTCAGATCGAGTTCGGCGCGGGTGGCCGTGAGCACTGTGCACAATTCTTGCGCGAGCGCGCGCACAATCGCGGAGCCCGCCAGCCCCCTGTGCCCGGCTACAAAAACACGCTTTCCCGAAAGATCGAAAAACTTCATTCGTGCCTATCCCCGAAGACGGTATCGCCCAGCACTTCCTGAAGAGCTGCCTTGCCGCCCTCCTTTTCGAGGCTCGCGAAGCGCATGTCGGCAGCAACCATTTCGGAGACCAGATCCGGAAACGGCGTCCGGTGCTGCCAGCCAAGCTTTTCGCGGGCTTTGCGCGGATCGCCCTGCAAAATTTCAACCTCAGCGGGCCGGAAGTAGGTGGGGTCGACGCGGACGAGAACCTGACCGGTCCGCCTGTCTTTGCCTGTTTCCTCAACGCCTTTGGCGGACCAGACGATGTGCCGTTCCACTTGCATAAATGCGAGTTCCACAAATTCGCGAACCGAGTGGGTCTCCCCGGTCGCAAGTACGTAATCGTCCGGCTCCGGCTGCTGCACGATGCGCCACATGCCCTCGACATAGTCGCGGGCATGCCCCCAATCGCGTTTGGCGTCGAGATTGCCGAGATAGAGGCAGTCCTGCATGCCGTGCTCGATATGGGCGACGGCGCGGGTGATTTTGCGCGTGACGAAGGTTTCGCCGCGTACCGGGCTTTCGTGGTTGAACAGGATGCCGTTGGAGGCATGAAAGCCATAAGCCTCGCGGTAATTGACCGTGATCCAGTAAGCATAGAGCTTGGCCGCCCCGTAAGGCGAGCGCGGATAGAACGGCGTCGTCTCGCTTTGAGGCGTCTCGCGCACCTTCCCGTAAAGCTCCGAAGTCGACGCCTGGTAGAACCGCGTGGCGCGCATATCCAGAATGCGCATGGCCTCAAGCAGCCTGAGCGTGCCAATCCCGTCGGCGTTCGCGGTGTATTCAGGGGTTTCGAAGCTCACCTGGACATGGCTTTGGGCTGCGAGGTTATAGACCTCATCAGGCCGGATCGATTGCATGAGCCGGATGAGGTTCGTCGCATCGGTCATGTCGCCATAATGCAGGAAGAAGGACGTCTGCTTTTCGTGCGGATCTACATAGAGCGCATCGACACGGCCGGTGTTGAGCGACGAAGCACGGCGCTTGATGCCATGCACCTCGTACCCCTTCGCAAGAAGAAGGCGTGCAAGATAGGCGCCATCCTGTCCTGTAACGCCCGTAATGAGGGCCGTCTTCTTGGTCACAATTGCTTTCTCCTATTGTTTTCTTCTGATTATTCCGATGGTGGCCGAAAGTGTCCGGCCAATCGCGTCCTACCTTGCTTGCGCCGAGCTTCAGAAAGCAAGCTGCTTGTAAGCCAACGCGCCAGTCAGGGCCTAAAGCTGCTTCCAGGCGCCGGTTCGATCCGGGATTCCGGCGTGCCCCAACGGCTGGAGTGTTTCGGAAGAGGTGGCCCCGAGTGCTTGCCTCAAGACTTGTTCCCATGCCTCGAGAGCAATCGGAAAATCGAACCTGGCTTCAAACAGCGCGCGGGCCCTCTCGCCTTGAATGCTCGCAAGGCCAGGCTCCCTGGCCAGGGTGAGAATGGCGGAGGCCAGTCCAGCTCCATCCCCCTCGCGCACCACAAAGCCAGTCTCGCTTTGCTCGATCGTCTTTGCTATTTCGCCCTCGGGGTCTCCCACGAAAATCGCAGGCCGGCCAGCCGCGGCGATGCCGTAATACTTACTGGGAACGATTAGTCCCTCAAGCTGGGGACGCAGGGAGATGAGATGAACGTCGGCCAGCGACAGGCTTTCGGACAGAAGCTCCTGGGGCTGGTAGGGCTTAAACAGGACGCTCTTCAGCTTACGCTCATGCACCTCGCGTTTGAGCGCCTCCATCTGCGCCCCCCCGCCAATGAAGAGCCAGCGAATTTCGCGCGCCAGGCCGTAGTTGCCCCCCTCTCCTGGCGAAGCCTGGCGTTCCAATGCTGCGATCGCGGCGAGAAAAGTGCCGATGTCGTGCGCACGCCCGAGGTTTCCCGAATAACCGGCGACGAATGTGTCCTCAAGCCCCCACTCCTTCGCAAGGGGATTGTCCTTGCGGGCAACAGGACGGACGAGCCCCCCGCTTGCCCAATTGGGGATGATACAGATTTGCCTCTCCGGCACCCTCAGGCCTAAGAGCCGCGATGCCATTCGTTCCCCGATGGCGACATTCATCCCAGCATTTCTAAGCGTTGCATTGCGCAAGCTGTGCAAGGCAGAGAGCACTATCTTTTGCCCCGCACTCTTCCCGAGGCCCAGCGCCTCTGCTACTTCAGGAAAGAGGTCCTGGTGCCAATTGACGGATGCCGCCCCTTTTAGCCTGCAAACCGGCGCTGTCAGCAGCGAAAGCAGGGGAGGATCGGTTTTGGCAACGACAACATCCCCGCGCCGGACCCTCCACATTAAGCAGAAGAAGGCGGCAAGATAGAAGGTCAAGTAGTCGACGGCCCTGCCTAGAAGCTTCCCGCGGCCGAAGGCACTTGTTGGCAGCCTTACGATAGTAACGCCGCGCACATTCTCATAGCGCTTCAGCTTCTTAGAACTATCGTAAGACAAAAAGGATGTGACCACCTCGACTTTGTGGCCACGCTCCGCAAGTGCAAAAGCAAGATCGGAAAGAATCTGGCTGGTTGCCGAGTGGTCTGGGAAGAAGAAGCGGTTTACGAAGAGAATCTTCATCTGCCAGTTCCCATGGTTTTGGAAGCCGTACTGTCGAGGCATTGTCGCGCATGTCGCTTTGCCCTTACGCTTCGCTGCCTGAGTGCGCCGGATATCACATCTGAGGCCGGTGTGAAGTATATCGAATGAGAGCTTGCGACCTGGTAGAGAAGGCGCGGATGCAAAGAACTAAATTGGGTTCGTTTTGCAAATAGCGTTAAGCCAAGCCGATGTACGGGGAAAAATTCATTAGCTATTCACCAAGATAGAAGCTTGGCAATATATAATTAACTAATATTGCAAGTAATTGGCCGCGTCTCTCATCCCGAAGAGATGTCTTGTTGACGGACAGCGGAGAAAGAACACAGCATGAATGCATCCAATATGGAATTGGCGGCTCAAGCTATTTCAATCGCTTTTCGAAATTTCCGTTACGCGGGAGCCGGCTGGGAGGAACGTTCGCGTATGACGAGTGAATGCCAAATCGCGGCAAATCGAGCCAATGCACAAGCCAGCACGGGCCCCAGAACTGGGGAAGGCAAGGCTAATAGCAGCCGCAACGCGCTGAAGCACGGCGTGACCGCCAAGCGCCTCCTTCCCGGCGAAAGCGGCGAAGAATTCGAGCAATTTCGCGAGGCTCTCCTCGACGAACTCGCGCCGGTCCGTGCGGTTGAGGAAGAAATCGCCGAGCGCATCGTGTTGGTCCTATGGCGCATGCGGCGCATCCCTGCCTTCGAGGCGGCGCTCTTCGCATGGATCGAAGCCTGCCACAGAGACAAGAGCCACACCCTATTGCTCCCTCGCCTTCCGGGGGATCGGCTGTTTCCGCTTTGGGAAGATGCAACGCCGAAGCCAACGCTCGTTCTCGGCCGCGCTGTCGAGAGCTTCCTGCAAACGAACATCTGCGGCAAGCTCTCGCGCTACGAAACCGCCTTGCAGCGGCAGCTTACCGCTTCGTTGCGGGAGCTGGACAGGCTGAAAGCGCAGCGGATTGAGGCAGCGGCCCTGGTCGCGCCCAGCCGCGAAGACGATAGATCGGAAGCCCGATCCACTCTTTCATAACATTCGTGGTGGCAGCGAGGGCAAAAGGGCCGGGCAGCGCCGCGAAGGGATTGTCCCTTGCGACTACGCCCTGCACCCGCCCCCGATGCTGCAGCATTCCTGTAAAAGAGGCGAACTCTGGAGTGCGCTTCCTAATGTTTAAAGTATACTCACATTAGACACGCCAATGGAGGAATACAGTCACCATCTCCGTCCCGCCTTACCAAACCTTGGCATGTAGGGAGAGAGTCAGCTTCGAGGTCGCACTAAGCAACACCAAGAATATTTATGCCGCGCATGCGCGGCATAAATGCATAAACAATGGCGCTTATGGATCAACAACCTCTCAGCACACCGGCAAGTAACTCTTACGGTTGCCGTGCTACTGTGCAAATCCAGGATCAACTCAAAACGTTGTCTGGGTTACCGTTGTCGTTGGTTCCTCTCGGAACATCGGTATGATACAGTGGCCCGCCAGCAAGTGTCAATTCCGCAACTGTACCCAGCTTCTCGACGCACGGGGCCTCAAAAGCCTTTTTCTCTGTACTCATATCCAATCCTCCTGGATGTTAGACCTACCGCAACCATTAGTGGCAAGAAAGATGGTTAAGTCAAGCCCGTGCGAGCTCCGCTATCGCTCAGTGGCCAGAAAATGGGGGGAAGTGACCATAACGACACGCCGATAAAAGCAGCGGCAAACTTTTTGAAAAAGATTTTTGCCGAACTGCGCGTGAATATAGTCTTAGGCGCGCCTGCAACATCTTGGGCGCGGTGCGGAGCATCACGTGATTTCTTTGCGATGCGTTGCCCGGACGATGTATTTCGTAACGCGCCGGATGGCCGTTGCAATGCTCCCCCCCCACTTTTTAGGGGGTTGGTTGTGCGAGAAGCCGGGAGTGCTGAAGAGTTCCCGTACTTTTTGAGTAAATATATGCCAGGCAGTGGGCACGTCGCGCTGCCACTTAAACGCAAACCAGCCCCAATAGATCGATCTGCGCATCTCCAGTTCCAAGCCGATGGCGCAGTCCAGGTTCTTAAGACAGACTCTCAGGAGCTGTTTTCCGTGCGTCCTGGAAGCATCGTTATCCCAGCCATCGACATTCGAGGAAAGGCGGTTGAGCTCCAGGCACGCTTCTACGGTCTCATGTAGGCGATAGCGCCTGGCGGAGGCGAGCGCCTGAGCGGTGTTGAAGGTTGGATGACGGATTATCGCATCAAGATCCGCGAGCCAATGCAGGCGCGACCAGTAGTGGCCCGTATGATGATAGCAAATATACGGGAACAGATCGTCGATGTGAGGTATGTTCACAGACACGCCGCTGACGGCGATCACCGATTTGTTCTGCAATATCCTATCGGAGTCGAAATAGGTGAAGCCGAGTTTGCCGAGGCATCGATGCACCTCAATGTGCATGCCATCCGGAGCGCGGAGCGTAACGACGCCGTCCTGCCCTGCGGCGCGGAGAATGTCGGCCTCAGTGCACCCGTTCGTACGCTGGCCCATCGAACCCAAGGTGTAACCGGAAGCCAGCGCCTGGAAAACCACCTCCAGGAATCATGGTTTCGCGAACGAGGATATCGATATCCCTGGCGTAACGAAGACCGATATCGCCGTAATAGGCGGCCGCCATCGCCGGGCCTTTAATGAAAACGTGATCGGCGCCGCACTTCTCAAGGCATGCTTTCTGGAACTGGATCTGGGCAGACATCATTTTTAGCGCTGCCAATGTCATGGCTAGCGCTCTGCGGCGCATATCCTCCCTGAACGGCGCTGGCGGGCCTCCTGCTCCAAGCCCGGCGAGATTGCTGTATGCGAGAGGAAGGCTTTGCTTGCGTTCTGCCAGCTCGATGAACTGCTGCCAATCGATATCCGTAGCGCACAGGGCAAGCGCCTGCGCTTCCTGTACCGCATTCAACCGCGGGCGTGCGGTCAGAACCAACAATTTGGCGAGGGTGAGGCTTATCATCTTTTGCGGCGTTCAGCGGCCGGCTTAAGCAACCTGGGATATACCCCGGCGCTCGAGCCGGTACGGGCAGCCAGCGGGAATGCTCTCGATCCCGCCCTGCCTGCTTCATGTGTGAGAATACGTAGTATAGATGCCATCCACTATCTGCGGCTGCAAAATGGGATTCGGGCGGTTTGAGCTTTTGTCCTGGTTCAGCGACAGGCATCGCGAAACAGCCCAAATCATCCATATCTTGACGAAAACACCCCGGTCTCCCCCTTTGGCTTTATTTAGAAGCACCCTCACTCCTTGCGGGTCGAAAAATTGCCAGATTGGATCGCCTGCGGCTCCCAGGGTAGCTTCGATAGCGGGCAGACACCAGCTGCGGATGGTGGCGTCCAATCCTCCGGCGAGATTGCTTTTCCGGCGTTGCCACGCTATTTCCGGCGGGTAGATATCTCCCATGCCGTGCCGTAGAAAGGCACGCGTCCAGCCATCCCGAAGTTTGTGTTCCGCAGGAACCGCGAAGCAGAACTCCATCAACTCCCGGTCCATGAAGGGAGAACGCTTCGATATGCCCTGCTTTGCTGAGATCGAGTAGGTAAACTCAAGGCAATGCTCATTAACGCCTCCTACAAAGATACGCAACTTCGCTTCCCTTTCGGAGGCTGGATTCTTCAGATCGCTCATTTCGCGGACTAAGTCCGCGTATTTGACCTTCTCAAGAGTATCGTGATTTAGCTCTGCCTTGCTAAAAAATCCTTTCCAAGGATTTGAGTTCTTTGGGCGCCGCAGTAGAGCCGCAAGTATACGGCGCACGGAATGGCGAAGTGGAACACTGCAAGTTATGGCCAAAGCAGGGGGCGCCCAAAGAATTTCTAGAAAAGCTCCCTTCGCGGCTTTCTCACATAGGAGCCGTTGGCCCCATGCGTTAAACATATCCCTGGCACTTAAATTACTGAATCCGGAATAAATATCGGCAACGGCTGTTGCGCATCTTCCGAACTCCCACCAACGGCCGGCATTCGCCAATTCGGTCAATCGATACAAGCCGGGCGAAGCGATATTGTCGCCATCGATGCCGTCGAGGATCGTCCGGCATCCATCTTGTCTAGCCAACTCCAGCATGCGCATATTGATATGTATATTGCCAGCATCGTGAAAATCTCCATGCGCCAGCAGGCTGTCGTCAAAATACTTCAGAATGTCAAGTTTTACCGGATCGAAGGTCTCATTCCGTATCCTGTGATGGTGAGCGGCTGCTTGGATGAGCGCAGAGTCGTCGGCTTCGGGGATATCAGGAAACACCGCGGAGTAGGAATAAAGGCGATCGCGGCAGGTCAGCGCTGCCGCCCCCGCAACCGCAGTCGAATCCAGGCCCCCGCTCAATTCGACGCCAATGTTGCCGCTGTCAGGCAGCCGCCGTTGCGTGCTGTCGATAAGAAGCGTCCGCAATCTTTCGGCGTTCTCGTGGAAATCGCTGCTGGCCTCGCCTTTCAGGTCGTCATACGACCAATATCTACGCACGGCCGGGCCGCCATCGGCGTCGCATTGGAGCGTGTGGCCGCCTGGCAGGCGGAAAACCCCTTCGAGCATGGTCAGATCGGTAGCGCCTAAGAAGCCCTGAATCCGGTGTACCATGAGACTCAGATTCAGGGGGAGAGCGCCAATCATGCTCCTCAGAATCCGCATGTTGTTTGCGAAATAGAGCCCCGATCTGCTGCGGAAATAGTAAAACGGAAAGACACCGAGGCGGTCGCGCGCGGCAAAGAACCGTCCGGACCGCTGGTCCAAAAGCGCAAAAGCGAAATCGCCGTCCAAATGTTCGGCGCAACGCTCCCCCCAGCGCAGGTAGGACTTCACGAGTAGAGCCTCGGCGCCACGCTCCTTGCCCAGTTCGCGGACCAGCGCAGGACCGGATCCATTGGCGAGCTGTTCGATGCGGTCGAGCCGGGTGGTGGCTACAATCGGGACATCGCCATTTCCGGACTCGGGCACCGTTAATGGGCAGCGTGCCAGCCCGCCGGCCGCGGTTGCGGCCATGATGGCGCCTTCGCTTTTCCATACCCTCAGCGGATCGGGGCGGAAATCCGCGAACGCCTGGAAGAGCTTTGCGGACGCCTCGGCCACATGCTCCGGATCGCGGGCGAAAACAAGACCTGCAAACAAACTCATTTTGCCGTTCGCTCCTCGATCAGATTATAGCCAAGAAGTGAAGAAACGAACTCCTGGACGCATTCCTCCGCTGGCGTGCGGCCAACGTCGTAATGCTCCAGCAGGTAATCGACCATTTCTTCGTAGCTGCACGGCTTGTCGAGTTTCGACCACAAATCCTTGCCCGTTGCGTTCAGGGAAAAGTAGACGCCGTCCGTCATCTGCAGCACGATCTCGTCGCCGGCCAAAGAAACCGAAAGTTGATTGTCGACCTTCGCAAAAGACCGCCCTGTCAAGGGATTATCTGTCATTCTGGCTTTCCTGTTCTGGATTCTGCTGCAGAGCGCCCCTCGCCGAGAATGGCGGTGAAAGCGCTCTTTTCCTCTTGCCCGGTCAATGTAAAACCCCCAGCGTCCAGCCACGCATGCGCGCCGTAGGAGCTGGACGAATCCGAAGCCGGGCGGTTCACGCCTATGTTTATCGCACTGCCGATACCCCGCCGCCAAAGCATCCTGCGCACGGCAATCGCCTTCATCAGGCACGTTATCCGTCCGCCCAGCCGGGCACTTATCGCATTGACGCACCGCGCGGCGGCGCTGGCTTCCCGGAGCTGGCGCCGGTCGAGCGGTCCAGAACGGTAAGCGCTATTGTCGAGATAGCCGGCCCATTTTCTGAAAGGCCTTCTGCGCACGATAATCCAGGCCAGAATCAATTCCAGGCAGGCTTCGATTACCAAGCGCCGCGTCGGCAGACGCAGGAACCTTCTGACTGAATGGAACGCGGTCAATGCAGTAATGCCTGTTGTCATGCGCGGCTTATACTTGCGCGTCAGTTAGCTGCCCGGCGGTATCGTGGGCAGCGCCTTGCTTTATCTCGCGCAACAGCGGTTCCAAATTCGCATCCAGCGCATCCAGCGACCGTCTCCGGCGGTACCGGTATACCTTGATCTGGCTCAGCGGACGGGCGCAGTCCTGTAACAGCTGCCAGGGCGCCCTAAATTGCAGGCCCAGCGTTGGTCTATAGATCGTGGCCATCATCGCTTGAAATGCCTTAGTACCATCCAGCGGTTCGAGGCTGGGTTCTTCGCTCTCACCGGCGTGGTCCAAGATTACCAGCGCATGCAGGGGATGTGGTGCACTCACAAAGTTCTCAGGGACGTTAAGGTGATACTTGTCAAAACGCAGGAGGTCCCGAACCAAATTGCGGCTGTCGATACCTAGCTGCGTCAGGGTTTCTTGCCACAATTTGAGGCGAGTCGGACCACGGTAGAGATACGGCACGCTGTCGTCCGGTTTGAGGACTGCCACATCGTCGCTGACGACAGGCCAGCCTTCCCGGTGATGCAGCCAGGCAGCCAGGGTGGATTTGCCTATCCCAGACGGGCCGGTGAAGGCCCAAACGCCGGATGGCGTGAGCAGTGCGCTGACATGGAGCGGCAGCCATCGCCGCTGGTGGAGCAAGGCGCCGAAGGCTGAACCCAGCAGAAACAGCCGCACACCGTCCATCTCCGCAGGCTGCCCTGAGGCGGGAGAGATCAGGCGGTCCACGAGTATCCGCTGCCCGTCCGTGATAAGGTAGCTGGCAACGCCTTCGATGGTTAATCGGCACCGTTCTGCGGTCAGGTCCACCCCCCCTCCGCTGTCCCCATCTTCCTCCGCCGGGGCGGGAAGCGTAGCCCATTTGACTTCCACATCCGGTGTTCCGCCGGTTGCCGGTGTCAGCTCCGGCAATTCCAGTTCCGAGGCCAGCACCAGCCCGTAAGTGCTGTAAAGGAACCGTTTTGGTGAAGGGGTATCGATGGCGCGCGTCATAGTGAGCCTAAGTATTAAAGGAAGTTGCATCCTGGGAGAATAGGTTGCTGTATTGGCCCTGTTGCGCGATTAACTCGTCGTGAGTGCCCGCCTGGCAAATGGTTCCCCGGTCGAGGACGTAGATGTAATCGGCATACCGGATCGTCGACAGCCGGTGACTGATAACAATGGCGGCACGGTCGCCAATCGTTCGTGAAAGCTTCGCAAAGAGGTCGTATTCAGACCGGGAATCGAGGGCACTGGAGGGTTCGTCGAGGATGACGACTTTGGAATTGGGCAAGAATGCGCGTGCAATCGCAATCTTTTGCCATTGTCCGGCGCTCAATTCCTGGCCGTCGTCAAACATGCGGGACAGCTTGGTCTCGTAGCCGTTTTTCAGTTCACGGACGAATGCATGCGCCCCCGCCATGACGGCTGCTTGTGCGATGCGTGGCGAGTTCTCTGGGAGTCGTATGTCGCCAAAGCGGATATTCTCCCGCACAGTGTCGGCGTAACGGGCGTAATCCTGGAAAATTACGCTGAAAACGCGCCGGTAATCCTCCAGGGCGAACTGCCGGATGTCCTTTCCGTCCAGGGTGATGCGGCCTTCAACCGGATCGTAGAGCCGGCAGAGCAGCTTGATCAAAGTCGTCTTGCCTGAGCCGTTCGCCCCGGCCACGGCGACGATCTGACCGGGCTTAAGCTCCATGCCGATGTTTCTGAGGACGTATTCGTCGCTTCCTGGATAGCGGAAGCTCACCTTTTCAAGCCGCAGTCCTTGGCGCAGCGGAACCGGCACAGGCACCGGGTGAGGAGGATCGGCCAGGACGGGTTTGATTTCGAGGAAGTCGAATAGCAGGCCGAGATAAAGGTGGTCCTCATACAGTGCCGAGATCTGCTGAACCATCTCTTGGCCTGCAGACTGGGCGCGCTGAAAAACGAGCAGAAATAGCACGAGGTCTCCGACGCTGGTCGCGCCGGAGACCGCGCGCTCCGCCAGGAAGGCAAGCACACCGAAGAAAACCGCCGTTCCCAAGGATGCAGTGGCGAGATCGAAGAACATCCGGCGTGCGCCGATGCGTGTCTGTTCGCTCCGGATCTGATGCCGCAAGTCTGCATGGCTTTGCAACATGTGCTCGCCAAGATGATTGAGGCGCACCTCTTTGGCGTACTGGTCGGAAGTCATCAGCCAGTCGAGGTAGCTGGCCCGGCGCTCCATCTGGGTCCGCTTTTTGCGCCAGTCGTAAGCGCGGCGGGCGAAATAGAGGCGCACGAGAAGCGCAGGGATCAGGGCCAGCAGGAGGATGGGGAGTAGAACCCCGCTGATGGCCGTCATGAGCACGAGGATGACCGCAATCATCACCCCGTTTTTTATCAGCAGCAGCAAGTTGTTTGCAGCTTGGGCGGGGCGCTGGCCACCGGCATCGCGCGCGCGCCTCAGGGTATCGAAATAGCGCGGACTTTCGAAAAAGGCGAGGTCAACCTCGATGGCGCGCTTATGGATCTGCCTGTCGACGTAATCGCCAACCGCAAAGCCCTGCACCTCACGGGCGAGACCGGCGGCAGAGCGCGCGGCCAGGAAGATAAGTGTGCAAACGCCGGCCAGCACCACATCACGCAACACGGACCCGCCGCCGGAAGCGGCGTTTCCTGTCCTAGCCAGGTGTGTCAGGGATTCGATCAACCGCTTGAACAGATAGAGGACACCGAGGGACGAGGCCGTTTCAGTGGCAAATAGCACAGCGGTCAACAGCGTCCACCAGCCGCTGCTCTTCCACAGCAGCGCGGTAATGCGGCGCAGAAACTGGACCGGTTCAAATCTCATCTTGGCCTGCTGTCATCGTTTCGCGCTATATTCTTAAACCGTTCCGGCATCGTATGCGTATGGAAGTAAGCTCGGGAGAAATAGATTTCGTCACAGTGCCGCGGCAGGGGTGAGTACATCCTTCCAATTTATCGTTCTTATATTATACGGAATCCCCCTAGTACGCCCCGCGGGAAATCCTGTCAGCGCCAGCCGCAAACGGGTCAGGATTTCCCGCGGGGCGTACTAGTCATCTCCCATGCACCCATTGACGGGGGCCGATGGCGGCGGTGAAACTCATGCTATACTACCTTCCGCTCGATGAACCAGCTGCCGAGTACCAGCACGTCCATCTTTGTGCGCAAAAAGCAGTTGAGCGCCTCCTCAGGACGGCAAACTACAGGCTCGTTCTCATTAAATGAGGTATTCAAAACCATGGGAACACCGCTCAATTCACGAAATACCTCAATCAGCTGCCAGTAAAGCGGATTTGTCTGCCGGTAGACGGTTTGGAGACGTCCGGAACCATCGACATGGGTTACGGCCGGGATGAGAGACCTCTTCTCTTCCCTGATCTGGTAGACTTGCATCATGAAGGGAACGTCTCCGTCCTCTTCAAACCAGTCCGGCACATGTTCTTTAAGGATGGACGGGGCAAACGGGCGAAAGCTTTCCCGGCGTTTGATCTTTGAATTGAGAATGTTTTTCATGTCAGCACGCCTTGGATCGCAGACAATTGAACGGTTACCGAGGGCTCGGGGTCCCCACTCCATGCGTCCTTGAAACCAGCCCACCACATCACCCCGCGCAACTGCTTTAGCAGTCAGTTTGGCATAGTTCTGTTTCGTCATTAATTCGCTGAGCGCTACATTCTTGTTGGGCAATTTCGTTGGCACGCTGCTCAATGAGTGCGCTTATCTCGCCGTTGCTGAAGGATGGGCCGAAATATGCATGATCCATGACAAAACGGCCGTTAACTGGGTCCCCCTCAAGAGTTCGTGAGCTATTGCAAGTCGACGTAGTTTTCCCGTTTGAAAGCTCGTGCCAAACGTGAAGGGCTGCCCCAATGGCGCCGCCTGCATCTCCTGCCGCGGATTGAACATAGACACGCTTATAAGGTGTCTGCCGCCGGATTTTGCCGTTGGCGACAGAATTCATGCCGCAGCCGCCTGCAACTGTAATGCTGTCGAGGCGATGGCGTGCATGAAGAGTGTTCAGCAGATGGAAAAAGGCTTCCTCGTACATCCCCTGCACTGAGCGCGCGATGTCGCGGTGACGGTCAGTAAGCGGCTCGTCTTTCCCACGGGCGGGTCCAAGAAGTTCTTCAAGAGCGGGCGAGTAGAGTGTCCCCACATGCGGTTCGCCGCCAGACCATTCATAAGAAATTTTCTCTTTGTGGTGGCGGAAATAATCAGTGTCGAGAGCGAAAGAGCCATCGTCGAGAAGGCGGACGATGCGGCGTAACTGCGGAAGGAAGCCGGGCTTCCCGTAAGGCGCAAGGCCCATGACTTTGTACTCATTGCCATAGTACGGAAACCCAAGATACTGCGTCAACCCCTGATAAAAGACGCCAAGCGAGTGAGGGAAGTAAACCCGCCCTTCCAAGCTTATCTTATCGCCGGACCCGACGCCCCAAGCGGCGCTGGCGAAATCTCCGAAACCATCGACCGAAACGGCGGTCGCCTCGCGAAATGGTGAGACGAGAAAGCATGATGCCAGATGCGCAAGGTGATGCTCCACTCGATGCGTGGTTCCCTCGAAGGTATCGGCGCGGAAGGCTGCCGCAAGCTCGGATTCGATCGATTGGCGTTTTACCTGATTGCTTAGACGGTCGAGGATGAGCGCGACATCGGGCTGGCGCCGCAAAGCGTAACTGGCTTTCTTCAGAAAGCTCGCGCTAGGGTCGGAATTAACAGCGACATGCTGAAGATCTCTTAAGGCTAGCACCTGCTTCCTGAAGACAGTATCGAATCGCTTCGGACGGAAAGCCCGCCCAATGCTTAATGCGGCGGAAGCGCTCCTCTTCGGCGGCAGCAACGATTTTGCCGTCCAAGATCAAGCAGGCCGAGGCATCGCCATGATAGGCATTAATGCCAAGAACATAGGTCATTCCAAATCCTCCGCAGCGAGTGATGTGATTTCAAAATCCAGCGCTGGCTCTCGATACCCGGAAGAGGTATTGGCCGCTAACGTCTCGATCGCAGGCATCGCGCAACCAACTCCTCGTTAGTCGAAACATGCTGCGATCGAAAAGCTAAGCCGGAAGCCACAACGAAAGTTGTTATTGAAGCAGCACCTAAGCAATAAAAAGGATCAGGGGCCAGGCCAAAAAGCATCGGTGCGGCCAAGTATACGATAGACAATCAATGCCCCAAGCTCATGCAATATCACCGGTTCTCTCTCTTGTGGCGACGTCCTATCTGCAACCGGCCAAGGTTCGACATTAAAGCCCATTGTGCGAAAGGTGCTGATCGCTCTTGGCATATGAAGTGACGACGTAAGCAGTAGCCAGCGTTCGCCTTGCTGCGCGTCCGCCGAAGCTATACTGAAAATTGCGTTCTCGAAGGTGCTCTTGGGCCGAACATCTATTACCACTTTCTTAGCCAGCGCACTGTCGGATTTCACAAAGTATATTTCACTATAACTGGGCCCGCTCAGCACCACTTTCGCCGTAGGATATTTCGTCGCGAGATTAGCTGCTTCTCGAATCCTAGAGATGTTACCGCCAAGGACGACAAGACCGGCAAGCCGATCATTTCCGCGCAGCACGGTTCGAGGAAAACGGTGCTCGAACGCAGTTTCCAAGAATGCAAACATAGGAGTTGAGAAAGTACTCACACTTATACTCAGCAGACCAATGAGGATACACGCGAAAATCGCTAGCAAACAATAGGCGTCGAATTTAGCCTTGATTGGTAAACTCTCCATCTCTTTTGCTGCATGCTCCCACGGCCTATAGGTTTATCCCCCATCTCTCGTCCACTTTCGCACACTGTCGCCATCAATTTTAGTCGCGAACGAGCGATGCGCTAGCAGAACCGGCTGGAAAGGTAACCGTATAGGTACCGTTTTGGAATTGAAGGCCCACACCAGTGCCATTTTGCAGCTTGTAACCGGGAGGAGCCTTGAGGTTCATTACCTGGCCGTGGCTTTTATTTGCTAAAACAATGGAAATTGTGCGATTGCCAAATTCCGCACTTACAGCGACAGGTGCCGTTATCGAGATGTCATTAAAACCGGCACTTCCGCCCGAGGCTAAAGAGAGCACGGTTTCAGTGGCGCGCTGCTGCACCGAAGCCGCAGAGGCGTTGAAGGTTACCCCTTCGCCAGAAGCAACAGCAGGGCCGGACGAAAGCAAGGCGTAGTCAATCCCAAAGGGATGGATTATTTTTACGATCTTGCCGTCCGCGATCGTGCTGAACTGGGGCGCAGGCTCGGCACGCAGGCGAGGATACAAAACCAGGTAATAGGCGCCATCGCCTGTCTGTTGCAGTAATAAAAGATCCTCATACTCGGCGACATGCCGAAGATCCTTACCACCATACCTTAGTGTATGCCGTGGAGTATCTGACGGATTTACAATAAAAAATTCCACGTCGACTCCGTATTGCCCGATCGCAGTGTAGCGATTTCCGTGGGCAAGCTCCCGGGATGGAAGCGCCATTTGCCCAGGCTTTTCGGCGAGGGGCGCGTCAAGGTTCTTGACATCATCGGAGAGAGCGATCTTTTCAGATAAGACGCGAAATTGCCATTGCGTCGGTTGGCCGCCAGCGGTGGTATCACGTAAAACGATGTAAGCAGGCCCTGCGGGTTCTCTATCGCGCAGAAAGAGGAGCTGGCGTGTCCAGGTTAACTTCGCGGCGGTGGAGGAGGTTACTCTCGGAAAGGCGGGCGGGACGGCTTGCGGAAACCAATCGCGATTGTCTGGCCCGGCATAAGTGTAGGTAGTGTGAGCATAATCCGAGCGCGGCAGGAACGCGATTTCTTGAGGTGCCCTGTTAACGAAATAGCCGAAGGGCTTCTTGGAGTCTTGCGGGTCCCCCCAATTGCGCGCCAGGCGAACGCCGTCGCGCAGGAGCTCATGCCGCTCTGCGTAGCCTCCCTCCATGTTGAAACAGGTGCTCAAGGGCGCACCGCGGCCGTACCATTGGGAAATCCCGCCAATCTCCGGCGACCAAACGTCAAGGTTGCGTTGCCCGTCGACATCTGAAAGGAGCAGCAGATAGGATTCTTGCGGCGTGCCAAAGTGAGCACGCAGGAACATTCCAAGGCCCGGATAAAATTCCGATGCCCATTCCGGCTTTTCCTGCGGGAGCTCGCGGTCGAGCAAATATGGTTCGAGACCGGCGGCAAGTGCGTGGCCGCTGACAATGGAATACCCGCCTTGCGCCCAAATCCACTGCAAATGTCTGGATAACGTTGGGTTGGTCCGGGCAAAGAGCATGGCGGCGAAGCCCACGGTTGCAAATTTTTCGCCGCTTAGACCGCGTCCCCAGGCGCCCGTGGTGCGCACGCCACCGCGTTGCGGATCGGGCGGAGTTAGCGTTTTTGCATAATATTCCGCAAATTTCATAAGCCGGGTGTCATTGGTGAAGTCAGCGAATCCGGCGCGTTTTGCGGCAAAGGCGAAGACCAGCATGGGCTCAAGGCTGACGACGGTATAATGGGAGGCTTCTGGTAGCCACTGACCCTCGCTGGAAACCTCGGTTGCTAGCCAGTGGTCCATCCAGGCGGCAGCCTTCCCGGCCCAGGTCCTCGCCATAGGGTGGTCCGGCAAAGCGCAGGCAATTATCCCCAAAGACAGCACGTAGGAGACGCTCATATTCGGGTTGCCTGAGTGATAACCGCGCTCTATGCTCCAGGTCTGAGCGTCTGCGAGCTGGTAAGCGAGGTAGGCGGCTTGGGCGCGAAATAAGGCGCGATCTTGCGCAGTGATTAGGTCTGTGCCGATCACGGCGTCATACGTCGTGACTAAATTGATCGCACCGCGCAGGATGTCGAAGTTGCCCAGCTTCGACAGCATGTCGCGAATAGGTTTGACAGCGGCCTCTACCTCTGCGGGACGCCGCTCAGAGGCCGGTTTTGCGATGAGGCGGCCAATGCCAGAGGCTTCGCCTTGCCGATTCAACTGTTGTTTCAGGACGCTATCGGTCTCTGCACGCTTCCAGGCGGCGACGATATCGTCTTTGCTCACAAGTAGCCTGGGGGCCGGGCGGCTGGGATCTTCCGGCCAGTCGAGAACCATGTTTTTCACTCTGTCGAGGCTCTCGTTTATGCGAGGGGCGCCCGAACTCGCCGACCAGCGGCGCGTTCCTTGCGCGAACGAAACATAATAAGCGACAGATCCGCCGGCGTCATAGGTGACAGGGATCAGCTTTCTGCGCCAAGAGTCCCGATGATTTGCCAGTGGCATTGCGATTCCACGACTTGGAGCCCCCGTAGGTTAGGCCAGGAAGCGGATCAACCCAGCCGGCGGGATCACGCGAGCTGAGCCGCACCTCCTCTCCAACGCCGCTAGAAAGTTGCAATGACCAAGCACATCTGGGACAGGCATTGACGATAACACTTGTGTCGGGGCCCAAATAAGCGAACGCCTCTGCCTTTGCTGGCAGCGGTATGACGCGATCGCTGCTGTTCCAAAGGCCAAACCCTTGCAGCCCAACCGCACTTTTAACACCGGGTGGCGCGGGCAGAAGGTGTTCGATGCCGGCATCAGGCTTGTCGTTCGTTGCGGTAAGATCCCAGCGGACAGCGTTATCGCCAGCGACAACCTCCGCTGTAAGCGCGATGACGTTTCCATCTGTGAGTTCATACTTTGAGATGGCCCTAGCCAAAACCG
The DNA here is from genome assembly GCA_963785355.1 of uncultured Alphaproteobacteria bacterium. Classification (GTDB taxonomy): domain Bacteria; phylum Pseudomonadota; class Alphaproteobacteria; order Rhizobiales; family Rhodomicrobiaceae; genus Rhodomicrobium. The sequence goes on along the minus strand of CAWAVJ010000043.1, from coordinate 69,619 downwards.
GTCCGGACTCGACCAGCTTGGACGAAAAGGACCGGACGAGGGCGTCCCCGTAAAACTTGCCGGCACCACCCCAGACGTCATTCATCCGATAAGCGACGAGGGGGGCGGGCAGTTGGCTTAGGGGCTGGGGCTGGTCGAAGGCGGAAGCACCGAGGCGAAGTCGAACCCCTATGTGGCTGGTGGCAATCTCGACAATATCGCTCGCAGCGCTAACCTTCAAATCGGAGGCTGTATATTCGGGCGGCGCAGCGCTGCAATGTAGTTGATAAACGTTCGTAGTGAGCGGCTTCAACTCGCCGGCAAGGAACACAACGCGGCCGGATTTCACGAAACCCTGGCCATCAGGCCAATAGACGGCATCGATTATCTGTGTTGGTACAGCGCCCTGGGGCCCAGTGACTGTGACCGATGTAGCCAGACACTCGTGATCGCCGGCTTCGAAAGAATAGCTCAAGAGCTGGTTGGAATAAGCCTGATTGAGCTTTTCAGAAACGCTTATATCATGAGGGGCGAAGCCAAATACTCCTACGGTGCCGAATAAGAACACGGCTGCACATGCGAGAAACTCTAACAGCAGCCGTATGAGCACGCGCGGTTTCGGATGCATAAGTACCCTAAATTTTATCCGGCGGTGCACCGGTACCGGCAAACTCGTGCTTCGTAGCCAAACGGATCGGCTCGCCTCTTCGGGGCGGCACACCGCTGAATCGTTCTCGTTAAACGAAGTGTTCAGCACCAGAGTCTCCATGAGCTGCCGGTAAAGCGCGTTGGTTTTCCGGTAAGCGGTTTGCAATCGCCCGAGCCGCCGGCATGGAGCGCTGCAGAATGACTGACGGTTGTCTTCGCGTATCTGGTAGAACTGCATCACGAAGGGCACATCGCCTCGAACCACCGAGGTGCAAGCAGACCTAAGACTGGACTTGCCTTGAGGGCAACAGAGCGCAACACCGTCCCGGCCGGTCAGGCTTTCACAATATTTTCGGCGACGATGCCGCTTCTTGCGCAAACATTTCTGGTGTCGATGACCAGGGGCGCGTGCTTGACGATATGTCCCCAATCGATGACATCGTGATCGGTGGAGATCAACACGGCCGCATAGGATGCAATCGTCTCTGCTTGCAGATCGATCGAACGGCGGCCGGCAAGCGCCGCATGTTCTCGCGTTTTGGGGAGCTCGGAAACGTAAGGGTCGTGATAGTCGACGCTAGCGCCGCGCCGCTCGATCAACTCGATCAGTCTCAGCGACGGACTCTCGCGCGTATCGTCAATATTTTTTTTGTAAGCCAGCCCGATGAGCAGAATTTTCGCGCCGTTCAATCCCCGCCCCGCGGTTCGGTCCAGGGCCTCAGCCAGGCGTTCAACAACATAGTGCGGCATGGAAGTGTTGATCTGGCCGGCCAGCTCGATAAAGCGGGTCGCCACCTCGTACTCGCGCGCCTTCCAAGTCAGATAGAAGGGGTCTATCGGAATGCAATGCCCGCCAAGACCGGGGCCTGGATAAAATGGAGTAAAGCCGAATGGTTTAGTCTTGGCAGCCTCGATCACCTCCCAAATATCGATGCCCATTTTTTCAAAAATGACCTTTAGTTCGTTGACGAGTGCGATGTTGACTGAGCGAAAGATATTTTCTGTCAGCTTCACGGCCTCGGCCGTTGCGGTTGAAGAGACAGGCACAGTCTTGACCACGATGGAAGCGTAAAGCGCCAACGCCAGCTGCGTCGAAGCGTCGTCGTCCGCGCCGACGACTTTGGGGATGGCGGCAGTGCCGAACGAGGCGTTGCCGGGGTCTTCGCGCTCGGGCGAGAACGCGAGGTAAAAGTCCTTCCCGCACAAAAGCCCCCCCTCTTCGAGTATAGGGCGCATGATTTCCCGCGTTGTCCCTGGCCATGTAGTTGATTTCGAGAACGACGAGCTGGTCCTTGCGCAGCACTTTGGCGATGGAACGCGTGCTGTTCTCTACATAGGTCAGGTCGGGCTCGCGTTGGCGGCTGAGCGGCGTTGGAACCGCGATAAGAATGGCATCGGGCTCGCAAAGCTCATTCAATTCGCAGGTTGCGCGAAAGCGCTCGGTTTGCAATGCCTGAACGATCGGCTGGTTCGGTATATGTCTGATTCCGCTTTCGCCAGCGTTCAGCAGCTCAATACGCTTGCGATCGATATCGAAGCCAATAACCCGGAACCCCGCTTCCAGCGCCACCAAAGCAAGGGGAAGGCCGACATAACCAAGCCCCATGATGCCAACCGCAAAATCGCGGCGCTCGATTTTGTTCAGCAGCGCTTGCAGGTTAGCCGATGTTGGGGTTTTCGATCCGTCCATGCTGCAACCTTTGCTATTGGAGCTGTGCTGCGCCCGGCCAGGCCCCTGCGGCCTGCTGGCAAGAGACATAAAACAACGCTGCGCGTTCGTATTGCTGTCCGCCCCCGAAGCAGAAGGAAGGCGCCGGGGTGTCACAATCGCTCAGGGATCATACAACCGTCGGAGATTGCGGCTCATCCACTGGGGCTTCCCAAGCCCGGGCGTAGTCCCGTGCCGGACAGCAGGGGTCATCGGTGAAATTGGGTTCGTTTTGTAATAGGCCCGCTTCCATATAAATAAGTAATTTTGCTATATCGGGAGAACGGCCAGGCGCGAAAGTGTCAGGACTTTTGGCGGTTGGTATCACAGGGTTACGCGGGCCATCTTGCACCAAAATCGCTTAAAACAAGGGCGTGTTTTACGATTATGCCAATAATGACTTGGCGTTTGAGACTTTGCCGGGCAGATAGGTTTCAAAATTGGGGGTGTCGCAATGATGTTCCCACCACCGGGTGAATAAGATTCCGGTTTCGAATAAATAATAGGCGCTGCCTCCAGGATGAGTTATGATTTCTACCTGGCTGCCAGGCGGAAAGGAGTGATCGCTGTGTATGAAGTCGGACAAGCTGCCGAAATACTGCACGCGCTTAGTTCGCGTGAGCGCAAGGGCTGCATTCCAAATGCGCTTTTTAGTTCGCAGCATTGGAGTAACTTTCTCACCCTTCTTAAAGATATTCCGGGTAGGCCGCACATAGCGTACATTATGCTTCCAAGCAGCTGCTATCGTCGTCAAGAAGAGTGCCCGGACGGTATGAATATGGTGGTGCGAGTCGATATGGCTGACGGATAGTCCAGCGTTCTTGATCCTTGCAATTTGGGTATCGAACTCTACGCTTATCGCCGCGATTGTTTCCCTCGTCAGCCGCACTTTGCGTATCGCGCGATCGAATTCGCCGTCGCACATTATCTGACCGAGCGGCGCGCCGCTCAGCGGCCGGAACTCGGTCGCGTTGAGATGTGCGCCGTAGGAAATGCCCGGATAGCGCTTTGCAATGGAGACTGCTTCATCGAACGCCGGTCCGTTCGCGATGATGGTCGACGATGTAATAACGCCCGCAGCTAAACATTTCTCGATGGCAACGTTAACCTCGTGGCTGTAACCCAAATCGTCCGCGTTAACGATAAAACTTAGTTCACGAGGCCTCACGGGTATATCTCTGAATGTACTGGTTAGTTACCGTCACGCCGTAAGAATACGTTTAAACCATGGCGGAGTAAACTTCGACAAACCTTTTGGCAATGCGATCCCAACTCAGCTCGTCTTCCACAAGATCGTGTCCTCGGCGGCCCATTTCAACCAGGCATTGGGCCGGCATAGCTAGCGCGCGGCCGAGCGCCTGCACAAAGGGCGCAATTTCCGCAGCCGCCCTCCATCCACAGGCTTTCTCTTCAATTTGGGGCCACGGAACCGCAGTGGTTGTCAAAACCGGCAAGCCAAAAGAAAACGCTTCAGCTACCACCATGCCAAAACTTTCCGAATAGCTCGGCAAAATAAACAAGCTTGCCGCGCCGAATGCGGCAGTCTTGCCCTCACCTGCAACCGAACCCAAGATTCGAACGGAGTCTTGAAGCCCCAGGGCTCCGATCTGTTTCTCCAGCACGGCCCGATATCCCCCCTCGTCTGGTCCGGCTAGGTCAAGATGCCAGTCAGGAGGCCGTACACGCGCCCAAGCATCGATCAATAAATCTAAACCTTTGACCGGGTGCAGCCGCCCCACAAATAAGGCTCGCCTCGGTGAGAGTTGCTTTTTATGCGGAGATGCGCCGGCATTATCTGGCATATCCACACCGTTCGGGATCAAAACGATTGGTGTACCAAGATTAAGACCTAGTAATTGACGCTTCTCCTTGCTCCGAGGTGACGTGAAGGCAGCCAGCCTTCCTAAGGTTACGTCGCTGGTATAGGTGCCAGGCCGCTGCCTTCTTAAAGCGCTTATGTCTCAACGCCCAAGGGTCTAGCATGCCGCGCGTGCTCACGATGACAGGGCAGCAGGCCGCAAGTGCGCGCTTGGATATCCAATAATTGTGCGGTAGCCAGATGCCGCTATCATGGAAAATGTCGGGCAAGCCAAACGCCCTTAGAGCTGCATCGAGTGTGCCAGTTAGCGTTATAGGGGCATTCCCAGCCACGCTCAACCCGGCGCATCCGGCCGATTGATCGGGTGCCCAAATTGCAGTCACAGCGCCATGCCGCACGAGCGTAGCGGCAAGCCTTGAGACAGTATAGGCTGGGCCGCCATAGCTGGAAGCAAACGAGGCCGATGTTAGCAAAACACGCACGATTGTTAGGCCCGTGATAGGCTTTTTGGTAAGCTAAATTCGAGTAGCTAAGAATTTGTCCATAATTCTATAAAAGAGCCAAATGAATATAAGCGATTTCATTATATGATTTGTGACAATGACAAGCTCGGTTTCAGCTTTAACTGCCTGAAGAAACAACAGCGGAAGCCAGAGCACCAATGTCGGGGTCAACTTGACAAAAGTACAGCCAATCGGATGAAATACCCGTAAAACAAACCGAATAAAAACATAAACAGGATGCCGTAATAGCCGAAATTAACCCAGGCTTCGCCGACGACACTGATGCCAAAGGTAGTGTGTTCGCCAACAGGCAAGCCTGTGTACCTTCGAAAGGCGTCGCTTGCTAGGACCTCGCGCTTTTCGAATAGAAAACGCGGCAAAAGGCTATCCCGGAAGGCTTCGAAGACCGTGGTGCCGTTTTCAAAGGGGAGATAGTCGGGAACGTATGCCATGATGGCGCTGATAATCCATCCTTGATTAAGGCGCGCGTTGAGGTTGCCGAAACTTTGCGTCGATTGATTGCCTGTCAGATGTGAGAGATCGGACCCCATCATAAGAGCGGTCAAGGTGCCCACTCCCGCAGCCTCAGGATGTTGCTCGATGATTTCACGGTAATTCGATTTAATGGATTGAACGGTGGTGAGCATGGCGATGCCAAGGACGATTATAGCGAGCTTGGTTCCGGTTTTCAGGCGGAGTTCGAGAAAGATAAAAGAAACTCCGAGCGTAGACCACAGAATGATATCGTGGAATAAACCTTCCGCAGCCGCCTGGGCAATCCCAAAAAGGTACACTACTCCGCATAACAGCCAACGCCTCGGCATACGGTATATTATTGCATATATTACACCAATATATTTTACTTGTGACAAAAGAAAGAAAACGAAATATATTGCGCCAGGTATGTGACTTTCGATTAATCCAGAAAATAAGCCGACGCCTATTAAAATATAGATCGTCTTCTCGCGGATTGGGTATTTGCTGCGAAGATATTCGCCCAGAGCGCTGCAATCGATACGTTTTGCAAGTAGTTGCATACCGACAATAAAAAGCAGCAAGCTTGGAAAGACAAAGTTCATATAGTCTTCTTCGTCAACATACATATAGAATTTGTCGGTCACACCTCCAAAGTGGTAAGCCAAATATGGTCCGACTAACCACTGAGCCGATGCGACCATCGAAATCACAGGGATAATAGCTAAATCGTTTCCGAGTGCGAGTACGTAGGAAATCAAGGAATATGCGAAGACGCCAACACCCAGGGCGCTTAGGTAGTAGGGATGGACTAGCATGGCAATTAGCGTAGCTGAGAGGCCTGCTAATAGCGCAAAACCATTAGGACGATACCGGCTCGCCCATTTGATGTCCTTGTTCATACTTAACGGCGGCATGGTTCTAGCTAGCAGACACCGTTCAGCTACGTTGGCGGTTCAAAACCGCGTCAGCCGCTGCATTCGCGTCGCCGTAGCCCTCTTGCTTCTGCAGAAAATGGGCGGCGTGACCTTGACGGCACGGTATTGCAATTGCCGATAAAAGGGCATCGGCTGCAGCTGAAACGGACCACTTTTGGATTTCGCTTCTTGCGAGCACGCCCAATTCCGGCAGCATAGCGCGGTTTCGCGCAAGTTCATCGAGACAGTGCGTCAATTTGTGAGTGCGGCCACTGGGGAAGACACGCGCATAGCGTTTGTTCTCAGCGAGGTCCGGCGCACAGCCCACCAGATTGCTCACAATGATCGGACGGCTGGAAGCCATAGCCTCGTTCACACCGAGCCCCCAGGTATCGCGGCTCGATGGCAGCAAGTAAACGTCGCCAAGCCGGTAAACAACCGGCATGGATTGTTGATTGCAGAAACCAAGGAGCCAATTGCAAAACGTTAGCCGTTTTGGAGGCTGGGAAGCGGCTTTGGGCTTAAGGGGGGACAGTTCTGGCGGCTTTTGTAGTTTTGGGGCGCTTCCGCAAGGATTTTGGGCGCAATTTTCCCGTGGCTTGACCTCGTTCAGGTTGAACTTGAGCTGCCGCCGTGCCGCTCAGGCTACAAGCCGCATCAGCTGTTCGACGGTCAGCGCCAGGATGCCGAACATGAGATGGCACAGGACCTTGGCGTGACTACGCACCCGCACCGAGGCGGAGCCGCCGTAGCTATCCTTGAGCGCGCTGTTGACGCGCTCGGCTGAGCTGCGCTCGCGATAGCGGATCTCCTCGGCGGGCTTATAACCGGCACACCGCTTGGGCCAGCGCTTCCGCCTCGGCTTCGGCCTTGCCGCCCCGCCGCGGATTGGCATCGATGATGGGCACATGCCCGAGCGCGCGGCTCTTGGCCCAGATTTCCGGCGCGTCGTAAGCGCTGTCCATGAGGTCGTAGAGATTGGCGACACGGCCCGCCGTTATGGTGGCCAAGGGGATGGCGGCCTGGCTGTCGTGGACGGACGCCGAAGTCAGCAGGCAGGAGACCGGGATATCGCCATCGGCGGTATCGATGTGCAATTTGTAGCCGATCCAGCTGCTGGTATGGCCTTTTGCATTGCGTTTTGTGCCAACAGAACAAGCCGTTGGCAGATCGGCCAGCATCTGGGGCAGCGTCATGCCAGCTTGGCGCTCAAGCCGCCGCGGCTCCTTCTTCTGCGCCTGGCAGCTCGCCCTTTTTCGGGCGCCCGCGTTTGCGCTTCGGTGCCTTGGGAGCTGGCAGTGCCTTTAGCGGCGCGCTACTGCACGACGTGCTATTTGGCCACTTGACCGGCTTTTCGCGTGCCTCGATGGCGGTGGCGTCGCGCGAGATGTGCCCCACAAGGCGTTCCTTGTGGGTTCTCTTGATCAAGGCCTCGTGAACCCGGCCCGGTAAACCGCTCGCAGCAAACTCGGCGAAGGCGCGCGAGAAGGTGCTCTCGCTCGGAACCGCGCTCGCCCGCTCCCAGCCGCACAGCCGGCGCAGCGTGGCATCGACAGCCAGCCGCTCGATCAGACCCGAGGTCGTGGCCAGGTTGAGCACGGCCTTCGCCACGAACGCACGCGCCAGCGCATGCCGGTCATCCTGCGGACGCCCCGGCAGACTTGGCCACATCCGCACGAAGGCCTCGATGCGAGCCATGCCGAGTACCGCCACCAGCCGTTCGTGCTGCGCGGTCAGCGGACCCACCTCTTCCCGCAGCATCGGGAAAAGAAAACCTTGAGTCGTCATCCCAAGTGCTGGTTAGCATCCCGTGCAGAGGCATGTTCGCGTCCCGATCGGCAGGTGGTTTGTTGCAAAAGCACCATGCCTGAACTCGCGGCGCGGACGCCTCGCTTCATCCCCCATCAGAGCGAAAAATCCCGCGCGCCGCTGCTATTTTGCAAGTGGCTCCAAGAAAATGGATATTTTTCCTGTTTGTAGCCATGGCACGCAAATCGCTTTCCATTGGGCCCGCGCCGGCGAAAATTAAGTGGCTTTCGGGATTGGTGGATGCATGAGCCAGGAACGCCTGCAGCAATAGGTCTGGCTGTTTGTGGGACACGAGCTTTCCCGCAAAAAGGAAAGCGGTATGCGCGCCAGCGATACCCAACGCTCTCCGCCAATTGCGCGCTTTCGATTCCGGTTCCAGCCCTCCGGCAGCGAATCGATCGTTGTCAACGCAATGCGGCATCCAGGCGAGTTTAGCTTCGCGAACTCCGCAGGCGCGTAAATACTCTTTGTTCCTTTGGCCCGGGTAGAGAGCTAAGTCCACGTGCCGGTAAATCCAACGGAGCGAGGGTTTGCGAAACAGCCGCCGCAAAATTCCCGTGGCGCTTAAGAGGGTCGAGTCGCCACGGAAAAGAACCGGGCGGCGGCCCTTGAAGTGACGCAACACCCGTAAATGCGTGCGGGAGGACCAGCCGTAAACCAGGACCATTTCCGGTCCCCAAGATTCGATTGCAGAGATCATGCCGGGATTATCGAGGCCACGAAAATGATGAGTGCCGGGGTCCGCGGATTTGTTGGGGATCAAAGCCCACTCGTAGCCATCGAGCAAGGGAATGTCCCACTCGATTTTTATGCCGAACTCAGGGTCGATACTATCTGCGGTGCCAGTCCAGCTGTAAAACACTTTGGTGGCAATTTCAGAACGGCTCGCCAATTCGCGGAAAAGCGGTGCGTTGTATTGAATGGGGTGGCTCGTGACGATGGCAAGACGAAGCATGTCGTTCATTCAACGCTAGTGTGATTTAAGCCTTTTGGAGCAATGAACTAAAAATGCGCCCATAACGTGCAGCGATGACCTTCGCCTCGAAGTGAGCGTAAACGGAGCTATCTACCGTCGCGTACACCTGGGGCTTGGTGGCGAGCTCAATGATGGCGTCAGCCAGGGCTTCTTCAAGTTGGGCGAGTTTCTCTAGCGAAGTGAAGCTCACTGCGATCCCGCCCTTGGCGAGTTCCGCAAGGGCGTGCGCACTGCTGGCTTGGTGCAATAACGTTAGATAGGGACGCCCTGACATCAGTAAGCCAAACACTTTGGATGCAGTGTAATGGGGCTCGTTGGATCCGATAATCAAATTCGCATCCGCGCGCGCGGTGATTGCGAGCGCCTCCAAAAATGGTAACCGTTGAGGGATTTCCTTGACGACGCTGTCGACGCCTGCTTCCTGCGCCAGCGGGCGGACGAGATGTTTCCCGGTGCTGCTGGGATTGCCCGTGGTACCGACGAACAATATGTTGAGGCGCTCGAAGAGTTCCGGGGCACTTTCCCGCACCCTTGCGAGGGAGCGAAGAAAGGTTTTAAGCGTTGGGAGCACAGGTGGCCAGACAGTCCCGACGTAGGCTAGAGTGAGCTTGTTCTTCAATTCAACGGATGAAGCTATATCGGGCGTGTTGCGCAAGGCGATGAAATCCTCCGGGTCCGCTCCGATAGGAATTTCGCTTAACATGGACGGCTCAAGCCAGGAGTAGCGAGCCGCCAATTCGTTATTCTGGAGGGCAGATACCGAGGTAATGTGGGCAGCAGCGCGCAAGGCTCTGGGCTCCAAAAAGCGCGCAACGCGATAGGCGAGCCCTGCCTTGGACTTGAGGGGTTGCTGCGCGCCCCAATTCGATGCCCACGGATCTTGAAAATCCAATACGACAGGGACACCGAAGCGCTTCTTAATGAGAGGGGCCAGCATCATCGGGTAGAAAGGCGATCCGGTAATGAGAACGGCCTTGACGTTGCGGGTGGACAAGAGACGAAATACAGCGCTGCGAAGAGGAAACCAGGCACGAAGGCCAAGATCGCCGACACCGAAACATCGCGTTATTAGTGCTGGAATAGCGGGAACTCTTATAATTTCGACATCTGCAGGAACCAGATGCGCAAGGGCATGATCCAAACGCTGCTCGTGATAGGCTTCATCGACGCAAACCACGATGGGCTTCCAGCCCGCAGACGGCAAATGCTTGGCTAAATACCTCGCGCGGTGAACACCAGCCAAGCTGGAGGGCGGGAAGTATGGCGACACGATAATAACTTCAGGGAGTGGCATATCAGGGCAGAAACACTTTAACAACCTGGCCAGTTGCTTTTCGTTTCCAACAGCGATACGAAACGAAGGACTGCGCAAGAAATGCAGACATTTTCAATGATTCAAACTTCCGAGAACTTGTGCTACCGATAGAACCTTTAGCGTCTCATCTTCGGCCGCTAGACTGCAAATGTGCTCGAACATCCCGCGCGATATCGGGTACCCAACCCTCATCATCGAAACTATGAAACTGCAGGATCAACCATCCCCCTTTGGGAATAGCTGCGATCGCATTGCTGAAGTCCGTTGCCGAGACCGGCGCGGACGGCGGCCATGATTCAAGACTATAAGGCTTTAACGCAGACAATTGATTGTAAGCAAGGGTCGAGCATCCAAGTCGACAGGCCGAGTAAAACTTTCTAGCATAACGCTCACTTCTAGGCGTAGCCGCGTTCCAGGGCATTGAAATGGTATAAAGCTGTTGAGGCACCTCGCGCACAAGGTCGTCACGCGATTTGGCAAGCTCGCGTTGTACGCGCCAAGGCATGAGACGTGACTTCTTCCCGCCAGCGTTGATGTGACTAAACGTGTGCGAACCAACCTCATGGCCCGCGTCACGAACGGCGCGCCAATGCGCCCAATCCCCATGGGACCGGCCAACGTTGTAAGGCTCGCAAACCTTTGATCGCGTTGGCTCAACCCAGCCCGTCACGATGTAGAAGGTGGCAGCCAATTCATACCTGGACAAGATCTCGCAAGCAACCTCGGATCCATGCACCAGCCCGTCATCGAAAGTGATCGACAGGACACGCGCGCGCGCGATATCGGATTTGCCTGCGCTATGTACGTTCTGGGAAATCACGGTGTAGTATTCCTCGGGAACGCGCCCAACGGGCCTGCCTCATGCCGCGAGCGGCGATCTCACGGTTGGCTCCCTCGCTCAAGTGAGGCCGTTACCGCGCCAGCATGGCCATCCCCTAGCAACGGCTCAGTTCCTTCCCCGGGCTCTCGAAGAAGCCGGCAACCTGCATTTGAATTGTGCGCTTCGACCTTTCCCATCCGAAGTGAGCGTCGAGTGCTGCCCAGGAGGCTACCTTGGCTCGCTTCAACCCCTCGGGGTTCGTGACGAGAGGGCGAAGCACTGCGGCGAGAGCGCGCGCATCTCCCTGCTTGAACACGCGGACAGCCTCCGGAGCCTTCGCTGCAACCTCCAACTGACCGGAGGTGTTGCTGGCGGCAATTGCCAAGCCGGCGCGCATGTATTCGAATGCCTTATTCGTAATTGTCAAGTCGCGGCTTCGACAATCGCTCAATTCGCCGCAATAGCCGATATCATGCTCTGCAATCCGGGAAAGGAGCTCGTCCTGGGGAACTTGCGGGTGAACGAAGATCCTGTCTCTCACCGTGCTCGCGAGCGGAGCCAGCAACGTCTCCACGTAACCGGCTCTAGGTGTGCCGCGGAGATGCAATTCGGCTGGCCCATCGAGCATAGCGAAGGCGTCCACCAACAACTCGAGTCCTCTACCGGGACCGATGGTCTGCGAAAACCAAATGATCGACGGGCGGGACAGGGAACGGCGATCCAGCGTGCGGCCGTCCAATCTCGCCCGCTCATCGGACGGAAAGCTGTTGTGTACGACCTCCGGCTCCGGGCATCCGTACTCGTCCGCCAGGGCATGCGCCATCGAGCTCGATGTTGCCGTTGCATGAACCGCTCGATTGAGCAGGAGACGCTCGCAGTCCTTCATCAAAGCGATCGGGCGCGAGGCGCGATCTGCTGGCAACCCATCTTCGGAATACCAATCTTCAATGTCGATGCGTATGGGCCGGTTGTGCTTAACCAACAATCGGCCGGCCAAAGTGCTGCTTCGGTGTGCAGGCTGAAGAGATTTGCATGCCGTGCAAGCGCGTGTTTCGCTAAAGCCCCCGTTAAGAAACTGAGCTGCAGTGGGTGATCGTAGCCGAGCCGCCGCTTCAATATTCGCGACGCCCGCGCGCCACCGCGCCGGAGAAATATCGCCGATTTGGGCAGAATATGCGCGTTTGTTAGATCGACCACGGCCGTATGACGCCAGCGTCTGCCAGTGTGCAGGGCCACGATTCTGGCTTTTGAAGCTTCGTCGAAGATAGCGCCCAACACCTCGACATCCCACCCCATTTCGGCGAAGGCGTCGGCCTCTTTTACCACGCGCGGATTGTCAATGACCTGAAGGCCGGAGACAATCGTTACTCTTGGCGGCATCATTACGGGTTCGCGAGACTATGGCAGACGCGGAAATCGACTTCCCTGCATTCGGTCAACGATCCCGCGTGGTCGCCGAGCGTGTCTCTACGCTTGCATTCATTCGATGTCCCTTACCTGTAGCTGTAGCTGCATCCGCCGCCGGATTGTCACGCCGGGCTCCCGCCCGGCATCTGGCGTCCGTTGCCGATGGCAAATTTCAGCATCTGGCAGCCATAAATGAACGGCAAGAACGGGTATTTCTTCCAGTGGATGATTCCAAGATCGACATGGCCGATCCAGAACGGCCTTCTGATCGTCAGCGCGGGATTATAATAGCAAGCATTCAGGATATGTGCGTTCAGAATCAACTCGTAGCGCTTCCTGAGCTTTGCCGGCAAGCCTGCCTTGCGGATCGCGTTTCGAAAGGTCTCCTCGAGATCGAGCTGGTAGTCGAGCCGTTCGGCGAAGGGCATCGACGAGACTGAGTTCGGGTTCCAGCGGTTGTAAACCGAATAGAACCCCGAGACATAGGCGAAACGGGCGCCGGCCAGCGCTGCAATCGTCACGTATTCCCGGTCCTGCGCGACGCGGCGCGCCGGGTTCCAAGCCTTCATCCGGTCGAGCTGCTCGGCGGTTCTGCGGCGAAAGAGATAGTTCGCCGGGACCGACCAATTGTCGGACAGGATCTCCTGCGTGAAATCCTCGTAGTCCGCCTTTTCGTGGGCGCGCCGCAGCTTCGTTCCGGTCTTCCAGTCGTGAATGTCCTCGTACCAGTCGGAATAAACCACATCGATATCTGGATGGCCGGCGAGAAACCCGGCTTGCCGCTCGAACTTGCCGGACAGCAAGAAATCGTCGGCATCCAGCCACTGGATGTAAGCGCCTTTCGCGTAGCCGAACCCGAAATTGCGGGCGTTGTTGCCGCCTTTGAGCGGGTTGCGGACAACCCGCAGCCGCTCGCCATACTCCTTTCTGAGCATTTCGAGAACGTCGAGGCTGTTATCGGTGGAGGCGTCGTCGCAGACGATCACCTCCTTTAGCCATTCTCCCTGGGCGAAACAGCTGGCAACCACCTCCGGCATCCAGCGGGCGCAATTATAATTCGGTATGACGACGGAGACCGAATGCGTTTCCATGTCCGTAACCGGCCCTGTCATGGCGGACTACAGGCGCCTGAGCACGGAGTCGGCCAGTGCCGCCTGCTTGCGTGAAGCATAGGTTTCGGCGACCCAGAGAGCACCAGCCTCGCCCATCGCACGCGCACGGACAGGATCGTGGTGCAGCGCGCTAATGGCGGCAGCTGCCCCCCCGATGTCGCCGTCGGCCACCACCCAGCCGGTCTTCCCGTCGATGCAGGTCTCGCCGAGGCCGCCGCTGTTGGAGACCACGACCGGTAGTCCAGTCGCCGCCGCCTCGACTGCACTGAGGCCTAAGCCCTCTCTTGCCCCCTCCGGTGTCTCGGTCGAAAGCTGTATGAAAGCATCCGCCGCGCCGAAGGCCTCGCACACCGCCCCGGCGGGCAAGGCGCCCGCGAGCCGAACCCGTTCGCCGAGGCCATGTTCGCGGATGCGTCTTTCGAGGAACGGCCGCTCCTCACCCTCGCCGGCGATGAGAAGCTCCACGTTGCCGCCGGCGCGCGCCACCGCGTCGATTACGTGCTGGTGCCCTTTCACCGCCACCAGCCGTCCGACGCTGATGAGGCGGAATGGGCGGCCGGCGCGCGGCTGCCGCGCGAGCGGAACGAAAGTCGCCTGGTCATAGCCGGGCGTGATCCGATGGATTTTCTTTGCATCGGCGCGGCGGATGTACCGGCGAAGCTCCCTTTCCAGGAAGGCGCTCGGGACGAAGGCGGCGCTGGCTGTTTCCAGAAGCGTGGCGAGTGTTCGGCGATAGCCCCAGTGGTTGCATCGGAGCGTAATGTCGTAGCCGTGGAACTGCACCGCCCAGGGCCTGCCGCAGGCCGTAAGCGCGGGTAGCATCCGCGCCGCCACCGGACCGAATTGCACTAAAATGCGGTCAGCGCCGGCATCCCGGATCAGCCGCTTCCACGTGCATAGTTCCGCCTCTGCCGCCAGGTCGGAATTGCCGCAATAAAGCGTCCGCGCGACCTTTACCGATCGCTGAAACAGCGTTTTTGGCGCGGCAGTGCCGCCGATGGCGACGGCCCGGTAAGCGATGCCACCTTCCACGGCAGGCTCAGCCAACTCGCTGGCGCCCGTATGATACGCCGCTACGACCTCCCAGCCGGCTGCCCGCAGTGCGCCGATCTGGGTTCCGACGTAGGTTTCCCTCCGCCGCGGGTCGTTCGGGCTAACATTGAGCAGCAGTCCGCTCATGCGGCTTCGCCGGAAGAGCGCTTCTCGAAGATGTAGAAGTCGCTGAAGGAGGTGTTGCCCGGATTGGTGGCGTCGAAGGGATATTTGTTCTCGATTTTCCGCACAAGCTGCCATTCGGGCGCGTTGGCGGCAATCCAGTCCGTGAATGTCCAATTGCGGATATGGGGTGCGCTGTAGCGGTTCTGCCAGTAGCCGGCGCTTCGGAAACCGCGGTTCCGGCGACGCAGCCGGCTGGCGAGCCGGTGCAAAGTCTCGATCATGTCCTCTGCCCTCTTCTACGAGACGCTCCATGGCGCTGCGCGACCGCGCAAAAACAGTGAAATAGCGGCCAGGTTCTATTTCGAGACATCGTATTTGTGCAGGAACGGGGACTGGGTTTGGATAAGCTGACAGGCGTCCCGCCCGTCAGCTGGAATGCGCCGTATATCCGCGGTTGTCGCGACATTGTAGCCGCCATTATGGAAGACCGGGGTGAGGCCGAGATCCCGGCAAAGTCCGGCGGAACCAGCGCCGGCATCCCTCTTCGTTCCGAACGGAAAGGCGAAAAGCGGAACGAAATTGCGCAAGGTTCGCAGTTCCCGTTCGTTGGTCCGGATATTGCCGGCCTCCCAGGCCGCGTCGAACATTGCGTGACGGTGGTGGAGATGACCGTGCATGCCGACCTTCAGCACGTCTGACTCCAGCAATCTCGAATCCTTGCGCGCTATGTAACCCCGGCCGTAGGCTTCGCCGGCCGACATGAATTCCTCGATTGCGCGCGTATAGGTACGGTAGACTTGCGGATCGTCCGTCTCCCGCGCCTGGCGCACCGCCTCCGTCAGCGACATTTCCTTTTCCCCGACGGCGAGCCGCTCTCGCCCCCCGGCATTGCTCCAGCAGATGCGGCGATCCTGGTCCCAATACCCCGTATTTATGAACAACGTCGCCGGAATGCCATGCTCCTCGAGCACCGGAAGCGCATGCTCAAGCACGCTCCCGTGCCCGTCGTCGAAGGTAATGGCCACGCAGTGCCCGGCACGCTCGCGGATGCCGGCGCCGGCGATCCAACTGTGCAAATCGACGAAGCGGTAGCGTTCGCCGAGCCATTCGATCTTAGCGCGGAAGAGCTCGACCGGCGTCTTCGTACCTAAATAATCCGGAAAATCGTCGCCCGGCGCACAGATGATGTGGTAATTGAGGACGTAGAGACGCCGCCGGTGGAAGAGCCGGTCGAAAACTTGCCGCTTGACGGTCTGCCGGAGGCTCATCGCCTGAGTGCGGATATCAGTTCTCCCACGCTCAGTTCGGCTTCCGACTTGTAGCGCAGGCCGGCGCCGATGCGCGCGCGAAGAGCATAGGCCTTCCAGAAGATCCGGGCCATGCTGGTGCGGATCTTGCAAATCGCCTCGGCCCGCTCGTCCTGGGTGAGCGGGCAGTCAGGATGTTCGAGCTGTTCGCGATCAATCTCGAAATGCATCGCCGCCTTTCTCGCGTCGCTGTCCTTCTTCAATTCCTGTTCGGCATGTACGCGATCCCAGCCCAGATCCCGAGGCATGGTAACGAGCGGAAATGTCCGGCACAAGATTAGCCAGAACTCATGGTCGCCGACCTGCCGCCGGCCGGTGAAGCCGCCGCAATGCTCGAAAGCCTCGCGCCGGATGATCGCGGAGCCGGGAGCCCGGCCGAAATAGCCGCGCCCGTCCCGGAAATGGCCGAGATAGGCGTCACGCGGCGAAAGGCAGGCGGGATGTGGACTGTCGCCGAGATCTGCGACCGATAGCCCAAGCCCCGCGTCTGGAAACGCCGACATGCAATTCACCATCGCGCGAAGACCCCAGGGATAGATGCGGTCGTCGGAATCGACATACTTGAGAAACTCGCCCGTCGCGTAGCTCGCCGCCTTATTGCGGTTCGGATAGTCGCCGAGATTATGCTCGTTGACATGGACCTGCGCGCGCGGATCGCGCCCGGCGTATGTCCGCGCGATCCCGGCAGTCCGGTCCTTCGAACCGTCGTCGACGACGATCAACTCGAAATTCTGGTAGTCGCTGGCAAGAACGCTCTCGATCGCCTCGCCCACATAGGCTTCGCGATTGTAGGCGGTCATTAGCACGGAGACGAGCGGTTGTTTCATGCGAAATTCCTGAGCCGCGACTTCGCCGCCCTCAGCATCGAGATAGTGTTGTCGAACAGCACACTTGCGGGCTTCTCGACGAACATATTACCTTTCGAACCGATACGGATCGGCTGTTGGGCTTGCATCGCCCTCAACAGGCGTTCGCGGTCCCTCACTATCTGCTGGCCGGTGGGCATGCCTTCCTTATTGTGCGCCAGAAACGCTGCGTGGCTTTAGTGGCAAGGGCGGCGTTCCGCAGTATCTTGCTTGAAGCGTTGCGAGACTATCACCGCTTTTCGCCTTCGCTTCATGAAACATCCCGATACCATCACGGAACGCCCTGTGCGCGTCCAAATTGTACCGCGCCCACTTGAACCGCTCACCCCAGGTAAGACTGCGGTTGCGTACCAGTCGCGCTAACACCATAAAATACTCGGGCAGGAACTCGTGCTGCGGAGTCTCGTAACCCAGCAATGTATAGCGCATCGTGGCAACCGCTATAGTCCGCTTCAGCAAGGTGGCATAGTTCTCGTTGTGATGGTGATAGACGCGCGCCGCAGGGTTATATGCAAGCGCGTGGCCCTCGCGATAAGCATCGATGGCAAAGAAAATGTCTTCTCCGTAAACGACGCGGCGGAACGGTATATGTTCTAAAACCCGCCGGCGGTAAATGGCCGTAACGTCGTCCCAGCCGCAGGCCAGCATTTTTTCTTTTGCGGGGGCATTATCGAAGGCTTCAGCGCTCGCAAATCTGCAGACCCGCACATGCGGCTCGCTCTGGGGCCTGAACCACTCGACAGGATTGGTTTGTGCATCCTCAGGCACGACTTGGCTGCCAGTCACCGCCGCGACGCTTTCATCTAGGAAGCCCCGCAACAACTCTTTAATCCAATCGTTGTTTGCGGCGCGCGCGTCGCCCACCGTAAACAAGATCAACTCGCCGGTTGTGCTCTTGACGCCAAGGTTACGCGTGTCACCATGATTGAATTGCTCTGGCGGAATGGTGAGGAGGCGCGTTTTCTCGAAACGGCGAACGATCTCCTGTGTGCCGTCGGTCGAGCCCGAATCGATGACGAGGATCTCGTGCACCGGAACCGATTGATCTAAAATCGACTGCAAACAGGAAGCGATGCCTTTCGCCTCGTTTTTTACCGGGATGACCACGGAGATGGTTGGTGTAATCGTCATTGTGGCTCCGGCACGCTGAATGGAATTTTTGCGGCGTGATCGGCTGACATGTGCAGCGCTTATAGTTGGAACTGCTTGAGCGCGGTGTTCAGTTCCGCCGTGGTGCCAATGTCGATGTATTTACCGGTTTCAAACGCCAGCCCCTTGACCTTCATCTTCAACTCCAAGGCGAAATTGAAAACGTCGCCTAGCACGACCTCATCGCTGCTATAGGTCTTGCCGCGAATATAGCGCGCGATTAGCTCGGTAAATGAAGGCGACCAACAGCAAGCGCCCCACATGAGACGCAGGTTCGTCGTGCGCGGCTTGTCGATTGTGCGGATAACATTGGCGTTGGCATCGATCTCAACCATGCCGAATTTCGAAGGGTTGCCGGTGGGAAACAACGCCAAAGTCAGATCCGCGCCTTCGGCAGTGTGAAACGCCAGCAAACGCGCAAAGCAGTCGGCCGGCTCAATTATGGTGTCCGGCATGCCAAACAACGTCGCTTCGCCATTAATCCAGGGGCGTGCGAGATCGATGGCATAAGGCATGCCGTTCAAATTCTCTTGATACAAATAGGAGATGTTCGTTCCAAAACGGGTGCCGTCGCCGTAATAGCGCATGATGTCCCACTTCCCCTCCCCAAGGACGATGAACACACGGTTCGCCCCTGCTTCGACGAGATGCTCAATCAAGTATTGACTGACGACTTTTGGCCGCTTCTCGATGACGCCATTGATGGCGGCATCCTGATAGCCAACGGGAAACAATTCTTTTGGGCAAGGGAACGGGTGCAATCGTGAACCTCGCCCGGCGGCGGGGACAATGGCGATGACATTGTGCATGCAATATTCCTATTGCTTTGCTGGATGGAAACGAGAGATTTTGGCTAGTACGCCCCGCGGGAAATCCTCACCCCTATGCGGCTGGCTCCGACAGGATTTCCCGCGGATCGGGCGTACTAGCAAGCTATTGAATCTAGTACAGCTTATCCGAGGCAAGTTCGCTTGCCAACCTGTGGCTAATGGGGTGCGAACTTGCCTCGGGCTGTACTAGAGCGCCCAGGCGGGATCGACAGGCATCCCGAGCCATTCGGCGGCACGCCGGGCGAGGTAGGTAAAAGAAGGCTTCACGCCCAAATCCTCAGAGGGGATGGCCCGATTGTAAAAGAGAAGTGGAACAATTTCGCGCGTGTGATCGGTGCCAGGCTGGGTTGGGTCGCAGCCATGATCCGCTGTGATCAGCAATAAATCATCCTCGGTAAGCGCATCGAGCAGTTTTCCAATGTAGGTATCGATCTCCTCAAGGGCCGCTCCATAACCCGCCACGTCGTTACGATGGCCATAAAGTGAGTCTGTGTCGACGAGGTTTACAAAAACGAGTTCCCGAGCTTCGCGGGCAGGCTCTTCATCGCCAAGACGGTAGGCGGAAAGATCGAGCGAACGAGCGACGGCGCTCAAGGTATAGTCCAGACCTTCTTTGTTAGAACCGTGATGCACCGAGTGGGTTAGGCCCCGGCCAGCAAAAATGTCCTCGATCTTGCCGATGCCCAAAACCCGTACACCAGCTTCCTTGGCGCTATCGAGCAGGGTGCGAGCCGGCGGAGGCAAAGCATAATCGCGACGATGCGCCGATAACCTTGACAATTTGCCTTCGCGCTCTTCGTAAGGGCGGGCGATCACGCGGCTGACGTTATAACCATCGTTGAGGATCGCTCGGGCGATTTCGCACCACTCGTAGAGCTTATCCAGAGAAATGACCGCCACATTGCAGGCTATTTGAAAGACGCTGTCGGCGCTGGTGTAAACGATCGGCCAACCCGTGCGCTTATGATCGGCATTGTATTTTGCAATAATTTCTGTCCCCGAGGCGGGTACGTTGCCAAATTGGCCACCGCAACCGCACTCGCTGAGGAACCGCGTCATAACGGGTTCGGGGAAACCTCCGGGAAAGACCTGAAACGGAGTTTCCAAGACCAGGCCTGCCAGCTCCCAATGGCCGGTTGTGGTGTCCTTCCCGGCCGATTTTTCCAGCATGCGCGCAAAGCTCCCCAGTGGGGGCGTGGCCGGGGGAACTCCCATCACGCTGGCGAGATTGCCAAGGCCAAGACGTTGCAAGTTCGGCAAGCGCAAGCCACCGTTGA
Organism: uncultured Alphaproteobacteria bacterium; assembly: GCA_963785355.1. GTDB lineage: Bacteria > Pseudomonadota > Alphaproteobacteria > Rhizobiales > Rhodomicrobiaceae > Rhodomicrobium. The sequence continues at coordinate 49,545 of CAWAVJ010000043.1, read as the reverse complement.
AGCTCGCCACGTTGCTCAACGTGTTGCAAGAGGCCGTGTCGCCGTAGCGATCGGCATCGGGCATGGCGCCAATGCCTAAGGAGTTGATTACAATGATGATTACACGCCGCATGGAGCTTCTCAGATATGCACGCCTTCAGGATTGAGGTTTTGCACGTGACCGCCTTGAACGCTTGTGGGTTTGGCCGAAGTGGGCACGTAGGCGACTTTGCCGAGGCTCGAGGGAGCCGACAATTTGCTTTCGATGCGCCGCGCTAATTTCTCAACCGGGCGCAATTTATCAAGTCGCGCGCGATAAATGGCGAACAAAGCAAACACCATAAGCGTTTCGAGCCCGCTAAATACCTGGTTACGCCACGACCAAAGTATTTGCGATAGGGCAATGCGGCTTTGGTGGGAGCGCGAGGCACCCGAAACGATCTCGGCGGACATATATTTTGCTTCGCTCGCTTGGGCAGCCTTGCCATTGTCTTGCAAAAGGGCAACGGTCCGCCTAACGACAAGCATGCGACTTTGCGTCTTTTCGCGCGAAAAGAAGTTGCACCGGCTTAGGCTCTTCGGATTGACACGGTTATGCAAGTCGGGCGCTAAGTCGAAGAATTTTGCATAACGGTAACCTTGTATGTAGGCGCGGAAAAAGAGGTCGATGTCCTGCCACAGCAGCAGGTTCTCGTCCCACATGCCGATGCTCTCGAACGCAGTTTTGCGCCACAATACCCCGGTGGTTTGGCAAATGGCGTCTTGTCGAAACTGACGGTAAAGCTCATCCTCGGGCTTATCGATATTCCACCAAAGCCCAAGATCGTACGGTGTTTTCTCAAACATTAGGCCGGGAAAAATAGCGAAATCGAGCGAAGGGTCCGTCTCCATCGCTTTCACGCGCTGCTCCAAGCAAAATGGCTCGAGCAGATCGTCGGTATCGAGGAACATAACATACTCGCCGCGCGCCAAGCCAACGCCGTCGTTGCGGCAGGTGCAGGCCCCTTTGGGAGTTCGCGAACGATCGTATAAGGAAATGCGAGGAGCCTTGGATATATAGGAGGCAATGATCGCTTTGGTGTTGTCGGTAGAGCCGTCGTCGACGATGATCTGCTCCCAGTGCGGCCAAGTCTGGGCGAGAACCGAATCGAGCGTTTGGGCTATCAAATCTTCGCGGTTAAAGCTGGGTGTCACGATGGACACAATAGGCCCGCTTTCCAATGCTTGATGTTCGCCATGTGGTTGCCTAAACATCTTTGTTACGCAATTTGCAGGTATCTATTTTTAAATTCTTCGAATTTCGCTTTTTGTATATAACCGATGTACTCTTTATCCGCTCTTTTTCTTATGCACTTCTCTGGATCTAAGTCTTTAATTTTTCGCGCAGGGTTGCCGGCGATAACGCAATGGCCCTCTGGGAAGGATTTCGTGACTACCGAGCCCGCAGCCACAATCGTATAATCGCCCAAAACGACACCCGGGAGAACTACAGCATTCATGCCGATCCAGCAGTAGCTGCCGATCCGCGTTTCGAGCTTGTCGTATTCATCGAGGTTGTAGAGGTCGTGATTGGCAGAAATAATGCCAATGTTCGGACCAAAATAGCAATAATCGCCAATAACCAGCTTACCGATGCCTTGTATGTAGCAACCTGGTTGGACGCCGGGGTTTGAATCGACGCCAACAATGATGCGTCGGGGAAGGTTGATCCGGCTTGAGAAATGCACCGGCCAGTAAGCCTCGCGATTGAATCCTACAATCTTTTGAAGAAACCAAACAGAAAAAAGCCTCGGTTGATGGGAGATACGCGTATCTTTGATAAAGCGGAAATAAGGGATAAGCAAAAGCGTCTCTTCAATCCCCTTACACAGAAGGCGTAAAGCTTTCTTAACTGCCCTTATCGGCAAGCGTCCGAATTTGTTCACCATATAGCCTAACCCTGATAAATAAGCGCATGACACTTTTCGACGCACCAAGTTAGTTCTGGGTGCACAAAACCGGGTAACTTAGGTGCCAATCTCGGCCCCCAGTTGTCATGATCCATTTCGGCGATATGGAAGCCACAACGTTGTGGCTCAATCAGATCTCTATCACGGGGAAGCTCAATCCGAACCTCCGCCACATACCGATTATTAAGAAGAAATTGCGGCGGGATCGTTACCGTACTTTCGTATTCGCCATTTCCTTTCCTGGCGGTTCTCCCGGCACGATAATCGCTAGTTATAAAAATAAGTGCGCCGCCACTATCGTAGATGCAAAGACCCACGCGAAAATCGGCGAGGGGCTGCTCTACCCGGTATCGCACGGTTATGTTAATCTCGTTAGATGTAGCAAGTACCGAATCGGTTCGTCCGCGACGATCAGTAACGCTGACGGAGATCAGCCTTAGCTCATTAGACCCTGGCTCTTCACCAGGAGGCCAGCTCAAGTAACGATCCGCGTCGCAGCCGCTCGCCATATACCGCTCCACCATGCGCTGCGTATCGCCCATAGCGGCAACGGTACCGCGCTCGAGCAAAACCGAGCGCGGGCAGAGCTGCTTCAAAGCCGCCATGTTATGGCTGACAAACAAAACCGTGCGATGCGAGGTGTGACTAAGGCTCTGCATCTTGCCGAGGCACTTTTGCTGAAACTCAGCATCGCCCACGGCCAGGACCTCATCGACAATCAAAATGTCAGTTTCAAGATGCGCCGCCACGGCAAAGGCAAGCCGCACATACATGCCTGAGGAGTAGCGCTTGACCGGGGTGTCCACGTATTTGGCGCAGCCCGAAAATTCAACGATCTCGTCGAAGCGCGCGCCGATCTCTTTGCGCGTCATGCCGAGGATAGCGCCATTGAGATAAATGTTCTCCCGTCCGGTAAGTTCGGGGTGGAATCCTGTTCCCACTTCGAGCAGGCTCGCGATGCGCCCATTGATATAAATCTTACCTTCGGTGGGCGCCGTAACGCGTGAAAGTAGCTTTAGAAGCGTGGACTTTCCCGCGCCGTTGCGTCCGATGATCCCTAAGATCTCGCCCTGAGCAACCTCGAAACTGACATCCTTTAAGGCCCAAACGTAGTCACTACCTCCGGCGCTCGCACGCGCGTTGACTTCGCCAACGCGTTTATAGGGGTCCTCTTTGCCGCGCAAGCGAGCCCACATACGGTTGAGGTCGTGCGAAAGCGTGCCTGTCCCAACCTCACCAAGCCGATAAAGCTTGGACACGCCTTCGATCCGCAACGCGCGAGACGTCATGGGTTAAACCGTATCCATGAAGTTTTTCTCGACCTGGTTGAAAATCACCAGGGCGATCCCAAGCAGAACAGACGCGATGACAGCGCTCATCCCTAGCTGAAGGTAATCGAAGCTGCCACGGCCAAGAAAGGCAAAGCGGAATGCCTCGACGATCGGGGTGATCGGATTGGCGATGAGGAGCATCTGATATTGCTTGGGAAGTGCTGAAACGGGATAGATGACCGGGGTTGCGTACATCAGCAACTGGACGCCGAAGGTCATCAGAAAGCGTAAATCACGATACTTGGTCGTCAAGGCCGAGACGATCATACCCAGGCTTAACCCAAGTATGCTCATCAATATCAATAGCAGTGGCAAAATCAAAACGGCCGCGTTCGGCGAAATAGGTGTACCAGACGCAATGTACGCAATCAATACAACTATAAATATTGCGAACTGTATGGCAAACTTAATTAAACTGGACAACACCACCGAGAGCGGCATAATTATGCGAGGAAAGTAGACTTTCCCGAAGATGTTCGCGTTGGTGATGAAGGTTTCTGACGTTTTTGTGAGTGTATCGGCGAAAAACCCCCACATCGTAATGCCCGGCCAGGTAGAAAAGCATTTGTGGCAAGCCATCGGTTGAGATCTTGGCGATGTTGCCAAAGACTATTGTGAAAACCACGGTCATCAACAGCGGCTGAAGGATGAACCACAGAGGTCCCAATATGGTTTGCTTGTAAAGCGCAACGAAGTCGCGGCGAACCAGAAGCAGCAAAAGATCACGGAACGCCCAAATCTCGCGCACCGGGATCTGGAATAGCCCGCGCGTGGGCGCGATAACCTGCGTCCACTGCTGCTTCACGGAGGGGCCTTGTTCAAAAAGCCGGTTTTGCGCCACTTCTTGCATGGCTAGATTTCTTGCGCCATTTCGGCATGAACCATTTCGCGGGCAACGTCGCGCATGCGATACTTGGCGTGCCAACCAAGCATCTCGCGTGCGCGTGCCGGATCGCCTCTTCCGAACATGATGTCAGAAGGCCGGAACAGGTCCTCACACACGCTGGAATAGGCAGCGAAATCGAGACCAAGTTCCAGGAAGACGGCTTCGCAAAACGCCTTGAGGCTGTGGGCCTCGCCCGTTGCGATCACGAGATCCTCTGGCACCTCTTTTTGCAGCATGCGCCACATGGCCTCGACATATTCGGGCGCCCACCCCCAATCGCGCTGCACCGACAAGTTCCCAAGTTGCAGGTGGATCTTTTCGCCTTTCGCGATGGCGCAAGCAGCAGCGACGACTTTGGCCGTGACGAAGCGACGTGGACGTAGCGGAGACTCGTGATTGAAGAGGATACCAGTGCATGCGTGAAGTCCATAGGCTGCGCGGTAATTGGCAACGGTCCAGTGGGCGGCAGCTTTGGCGATCGCATATGGGCTGCGGGGACGGAACGCCCAGTTTTCGTTTGCAGACGCGCCGCCCGTGTCGCCAAAGCACTCGCTCGATCCAGCATTATAAAAGCGCGTGGGCGCTCCTAAGAAACGGATCGCCTCCAAAAGGTTCAAAGTTCCCGTCGTGACGCTTTCCAGGGTCTCGACAGGTTGCTGGAATGAGAGGCCAACCGAGCTTTGCCCCGATAAATTATAGATTTCATCTGCCTCGGCTTTCGCAACCGTTTGCAGCACGCTGCGAAAATCGGTTGGGGCCATCGATACCTTTTCGATCCGATCGGCAATCTTGAGCCGGCGAAGGTTGGAAAAACTGGCCGTTTGGGCATCTCGCGACGTGCCGATAACGCGATAGCCCTTCTCGATCAGCAACTTCGCAAGGTAAGCACCATCTTGACCGGACACCCCACAAATAAGCGCTGTTTTCATTGCTTGCGCCCTTTTTGGCTTATCATAGCATCGATTATGGCGTGGACGCGCTGTTCGAAGGCTGGGAAGGCGAAATGTTTTAGCCCTTCTGGAATGGCGCGCGGTTTTTGCAATGCGGTCATGATCGCGTTCAGGAGCGCGTGCTTGTCGTCCGGATCCACTATGGCGCCGAGTGCCCCATTGCGCACCGCATCGCGACTGCCATCGACGCTGCTCGCGATACAGGGTGTTCCACAGGCCATCGCCTCGAGAAACACGAAACCAAAGCCTTCGCCCCGGCTCGGCATCACAAAGACATCGGCGGCTCGGTATAGATCGACCTTTACCTCTTCGGAGACAAAACCGGTGAACCTAACATAATCGCACAACCCCATGGCCTGGACCTTCGCTTCAAGCGTTGGGCGATAATTGCCATCACCGGCAATTACATAAAGTATCTTCGGCTCAAAATGGCAAATTTCGGGCAAAACGTCCAAGACTTCGTCGAAGCCCTTGGCGCGCTCCTTGGAGACGATCCGCCCTAAAGTCAGTAGTACTTTGCGGCCGTTAAGCTTCAAACGCTCACAAAGCTCTTGGGAGGGGGCTCCAGGCCCATATCGTTCAAGGTGGATGGCGTTAGGGAGCAGTTCGATACGGCGGGGATCGACTCCGCTCCATTCAACGAAGCGCGCTTTAGTAAATCCGCTGATCGCATAATATGCGTCCGCATACTTCACTGCACGGTTGGCTGCTGCGCGTCCGGTAGGTAGCCAAGCCTCATAGCCCCATAGTGCGACAAGTACTGGGGTTCGCCAACGCGCTTTGAGCGCGAGTGCAAAGGGTGCAAGATTGATGTGCCCGCAATAAATGATGTCGGGCCGGTCACCTCGGAACGCCTCAGCGACGACCGCCTTCAGGAAGGCCACAGCTCCAGCACTAGCCTTGGTTTTGTAATCAAGACCGGTGGGCAGGCTTTGCATCTCCTGGGTAATCGCGCGCGGCAGCGCGGTGACAGAGTGGACTTGGCGGTGGGTGCAAACCGCTTGCAAAAAATCGCGGTTGTAGGTCGCTATGCCTCCATAACCACCGAAGGCGTCGGTCAGTAAACTTAGAATTTTCATTTAAGCAAGCTGGTGTACTGGATTAAGCACATGGAGCAGGGTGGAAATATTAAATGCTACGCCCAAGCACTGGGCGTCTTGGAGCTCGCGAGACGCGCATTCGCGGTGAACAGGATCGAGGAGCTTGTCCACGCGGATTCCACCTCCATGCGCAGACGGCTTTCAATCTGCCATCGTAAAAAGTGAAAGTAAGCCGATTTCCACTGCATTGCAGTAAGTGGGTGCGTACTTATATATCGCACTGGTGATAAAAGAGTGCGCAACATGTTTTTACGCCGCTCGTCCGAAATTTGCTGCAGCTTAAAGCGTATGTTTCTCGCCGCAGGGGGCGTTAGACGCCTGATGCCAAGCCCACGCTGTGCGGATGATTTCGGAAAGCTCGGTAATCTGCGGCTGCCAGCCCAACTGGCTGCACGCTTTCGTGGCGTCACTGAGAAGCTGAGCAGGGTCACCCGGCCGGGCAGGGCCAGCGATCACGGGAACGGAAAGCCCAGTCACACGCTCGGCCTCCCTGATGACCTCGAGAACGGAAAAGGCGCGGCCAAGCCCAAGATTGTAAGCTCCTCCCGCCGCTCCGGAAAGGAGCGCCTTTAGGGCTATCACATGCGCGTCTGCGATATCGCTCACATGGATATAGTCGCGCACGCAGGTGCCGTCGGGCGTATCATAGTCAGTACCAAAGACCGTGATCGCCTTGCGCCTGCCCGACGCGGCGTCAAGAACAAGCGGGATTAGGTGGGTCTCGGGATCGTGGCTTTCACCGGTGTGATTGTCGGGATCGGCGCCCGCTGCGTTGAAGTAGCGAAGCGCGATCCATTTGAGCCCATGCGCTACCTTGAAATCGGAAAGCATCCGTTCGGTAAAAAGCTTCGACGCGCCATAGGGGTTTATGGGCTGTTGCGGGGTCTCCTCGGTGATCGGAAGCCGGCGAGGAATCCCATAAGTTGCGCAGGAGCTGGAAAAAATAAAATGGCCTACGCCGTAATCCCGCGCGGCATCGAGCAGCGCTAGAGAGCCTGCGAGGTTGTTGCGGTAATATTTACCTGGATCGGTCACCGATTTGCCCACATAGGCAAAGGCGGCAAAATGCATAATGGCAATCGGCCTATAGCGCGCGAGGACCTCGCCTAGCCTGGCGCGGTCCAGAATATCGCCAGTCTCGAGCGGCCCCCATTTGACAGCCCAATCGTGGCCATAAACCAAGTTATCATAGGTGACAGGCAAATAGCCGGCACCGTAAAGCGCCTTGCAAGCATGCGAGCCAATATACCCGGCCCCGCCTGTGACAAGGACAGCTTCCCGTGAAGTGTTCAGAAGTCCCGGCATACTCACTTATTTGTTCTGCATTTTCAGGTGTTTTCCCGGCATTTTCGCTTTATGGCTTCGCCCGCAGCGCGGGCAACGCGATGAACCTCAGTACTATTTGCCCCTTGAGCTTGCCCTAAGCGGTACGATACGCTCGTTGGAATGGGCCGACAGAAGCCGGTCGAAATAGGCAATCGTAGACTGCAGCCCCTCGCGCAACGGCACCGACGGCTGCCAGTTCAAAGCTTCTTTGGCAAGCGCGATATTGGGCTGACGCTGTTTAGGATCGTCGGCAGGCAGCGGCTGGAAGACGAGCTGCGAGCGTGAGCCTGTAATCTCGATCACAACCTCAGCAAGTTCGCGGATGGAAAATTCTGCGGGGTTTCCAAGATTAACGGGACCGGTAAAGCCGGCACGACTGGTCATCAAGGACACAAAACCCTCGATCATGTCGTCTACATAGCAAAAGGAGCGGGTTTGACCGCCGTCTCCATAGATTGTGATCGGTTCCTGCTTCAGTGCCTGCACAATGAAATTTGAGACCACCCGGCCGTCATTGGGATGCATGCGCGGCCCGTAAGTATTGAAGATGCGTGCGACCTTGATCTCAAGCTTGTGCTGGCGGTGATAATCGAAGAACAGCGTTTCGGCGCACCGCTTGCCCTCATCGTAACATGAGCGAGGTCCGTTTGGATTGACGTGGCCCCAGTAACTTTCCGGCTGCGGGTGGACGACGGGGTCGCCATATACCTCAGACGTTGAGGCCTGAAATATCCGGCACCTAAGGCGCTTGGCAAGGCCCAACATATTAATGGCCCCGTGCACGCTTGTCTTAGTCGTTTGCACCGGATCGTGCTGATAATGAATGGGGGAAGCAGGGCAGGCGAGGTTATAAATCTGGTCCACCTCGATGTAGAGCGGAAAGGTGACATCGTGGCGCAGGAACTCGAAGCGGGGATTGCCGATCAGATGCTCGATATTGCGCTTTGAGCCTGTGAAGAAATTGTCAACGCAGACCACGTCGTGACCGTCTGCGATGAGCCGGTCGCATAGGTGGGAGCCCAGGAAGCCCGCTCCGCCGGTAACGAGGATTGTTTTCGCCTGCATGTCTTGACCTTTATTTCTGGCCTGGCTTGATCCCGGCGCTGGCCTACTTGCATTTGCCGAAGAGGAAGCTGCGCGTTTCCTTCACAACCCCGTTCGAGATACCCGCGAAATTGGCGCCGGACGGTTGCGCCTGGCGATGATGACTTTTGACTGTTGAAATAACGTTAGATTTACTATCCCAGCTACTCCAGGGTTGGAGAAGCGCTTTTCGATCTTGCATCAGTTTAGCGAAAATGTCTTAGGTAATCGTTAAGTGTGCGTAAGTGCTCGATAAGGCGGCATAAAGCTGCGACGCGTTATCGCGGTAGGCGGCGATTGCAGTCTTTGCTGTGGTTAATTCAAATATCCGCGTATATTTAACCGGATTCTCGAACCGTTGAAATCGGCCAAAAACGGGAAAAGATTCGCAGAAATAGGGGTGTGAATAAGAGGAATCCAGGGCGTTTACCATGGGTGCATTAACCACGATAGGCGCTACACGAAACGAACCGTTCGTTAAGGCGGAGGACGAGGCCGCGAAACGCCACCCTGGATCGCCACCATGCCACGCCTTCCGAGCCGATCAATCGCTTATAACCGCCTCTGCGATGGCTCTGCACTCGCCGAGCCAGGACCTGCCGCTCAACATGCACAGAGATTGTCGCGCGACTGGCCGCGCCTGGTAGACACGTTGGACTATCCAACACACTTCAGATTAATTACAGTCAAAGCTACCGCCAATCGGGTGAATATAGTTCACCCGAGTACGATATATACCTGCATTGCCTGTATCGTTAATCAAATGTAATCCACCGCCAATATTTTATTTTCAAAGTTTCGTTGAAAAACTCAAGCTATGCAACACTGTGCACCATATATACGACAACTGCGTTGCAACGCAAGCTAGTTGTGGCTTGAAAGAAAAGAGCTATCTTTGACCATTCCCCCTTCTCTCAGTTGCTGCCAGGCGTGTTCGAGATGGCGCAAGGTAATGCGTTCTCCGAAGAGCACAAACGGTACTGTTCTAAGTACGATCTCTGCGTCCAAGGCGAGGCTGGCGTTGCATACATACCAGACGTCGAGCGCCGCCTTGTCCACCGATGAAAGATTGCGCCCGCCAACCACTTGCGCCCAGCCAGTAAGTCCCGGCCTTACGAGAAGGCGCGCGCTGTATGCCTTGGATTGATCTTGCTCGAGAAGCGGCCGTGGACCAATAAAGGACATGTCGCCGCGCATTATATTGAAGAGCTGAGGGAGTTCGTCCAAGCGCAGGTGTCTCAGCAGGTTGCCTATCGTTGAGACCCGCTCGCTGTCGGAAAGGCGGCTTCCATCGTGGCTGTGCGCCGATCGCATGGTACGGAACTTATATAGGCGAAAGGTCCGCCCTCCGAGCCCGGGACGCTGCTGCCAGAACAAAACGGGGAAGCCGATACTGACCGTAACCAGCATAGCAACCATCGCCATAAGGGGAGATAGGAGGAGTGTAAGAACGATTGCCCCAAGAAAATCGAGCGACCTTTTCATAAACCAATAGGAACGTACGGCAATACGATCCAGTACCGTCTTGGATACTTCAAAGCGCACTTCGGGATCGCCATTCAAAGTTGTACGCTCCTGAGACAACGCCCCGGTAGACTTGCCGGCCACTAAGCCCCAATCTTCGGCAAGGAATCGAAGCTCAATTGCGCGCGTCCGCTCGGCCGCCAACAACGCTTCTTGAGCGCAAGGGGAAAATGTCCGGAAAGGGGCCGCTACGGCAATCAGGTTCACGGTCACGCCATGAACTTCGAGTGAATTGAGAATATCGCCAAGCTCCTCAGGACTGCCCAAGACCCTGTGTGCAGCGAGCGCCCGCCCGGTGTGACGCTCCTTGAGTCCAACGATCCCCGCGACTTTGATCTGCCCCGGAGTAAACTCGGCGGCAGCCCGCAGATATGCCTCAGACAGCCGGGTGATCCCAACAATCAAAGCGGTCGTTACCGCGCTCGCTTCGGGGGGCACCTGGAGGAAAGCTGGTGCGTTCTTGCGATCGCGCCGAACCTCGTGGGCAAGCCTATGCGAGACACGGGCACCGGTAAGGAAAGCGGTGCCGGTCAGAAACTGCAAAAAGGGCAGGGAGCGAGCCACACCATCCAGCCGGTGATAAAGGAATGCGAAACCCACAGCGCCGGCAACAACAGCGGCGACGGCTCCCGTTACAACCAAGTGATCGTGCAGACTCGAAAACCTCCATACGGAGCGATTGAGCCCGGCGGCGGGAAAAACGGCAAGCGCGGTTCCCAAGGTCGCCAGCAGATAGGGCAAAAACCCAACAAAATGGTTTGGATTGATCTCGAAATTTTCGCGCAGGAAAAGCGCGAATACGGTCGCCAGGAGCATTAATGCGACGTCAGCCACCAATAGAACTAACCAGCGCACCAGTGACGGCTGTTGGATCGCGCTGAGTATATGATGGGTGGCGAAAACATGCGTCCTAAGGGCTTTTCACATGAGTGAGTTCGAGGCGGGTCAGGAGCGCGCTTTTGAGGGCCGTGCGCTCGTCTCTGGGACAGAGGCCCCTGTCGCGCAGGCCGCGCGCAGCCCCTTAGGCACGGCAAGCTACGGAGTGCCGGCGCAGGGAGATGAGGTGCCGCTGGCGGTAATAGTCCGTCAATATCTCTATATGGTTGTTAAGCGCAAATGGCTCATCTTGGGCATTGCGCTCGCGTTTACAGTCCTTGGCGGCGTCCGCACGCTCATGCAGACGCCGCTTTATAGGGCAACGGTTAGAATCCAAATTGAACGTGAGGCTGCTCATGTTGTCGAACATGGAAGTACTAGCCCGATAGAATTTGGCGCGACCGACTTCTTAAAAACGCAATATGAGCTTTCGAAGAGCCGCGGGATGGCCGAGCGCGTTGTCTCGGCGCTGCAAATTACTGAGGATGCGAGCTTCTTCAGACCACGGGATTTATCGCTTCTCGGCATTTTCGCCGGTTCGAGCCAAAACAGCCTTCCATCGGCTGAAGCTCGCCACTCATGGGCAGCCGGTATTGTGCACGCAAATGTGATTGTTTCGCCGGTTCCGGGATCGCGGCTCGCCGATATTTCTTACGCCGATCCGAACCCGGCGCGTGCGCAGAAAATCGCCAATGGCTATGCCGACGCCTATATCGAGTCGAACCTCGATAAGCGGTTTGAGGCCAATGCCTACGCTAAAAAGTTTCTCGAGGACCAGATCAAGCAGCTGAAAATCAGGCTTGAGGAATCCGAGAAGGCCGTGCTCGACTTTTCTGAACGCGAAAAAATGGTCGAGGTTACGGACAAGGCGTCGATCGCGGAAAACAATTTGGCGGCAGCCAATGCGGCGGCTGGGCAACTGATTTCTGAGCGCATGAAAAACGAGCAATTGTGGCACCAAGTAGAGAGCGTAACCGCGATCAACCTGCCGCAATTCCTATCTAATCCGGTTATCGAGGTTCTTCGCGGCCAACGGAAAGCTTTGGAAACAGAGTACCAAGAGAAGCTTGAAAGTTTCAAGCCGGCCTACCCAGCCATGGTGCAAATCAGGAACAAGATCAAGGAGATCGACAAGCAGCTCGCGGCGGAAACCGGTGCCATCCGCAACTCGCTTAAGGCAGCTTATGAATCGGCGCTCTCCCAGGAAAATGAGATGAAAGCAAGGATCGAGACTCTCAAGGCAGAGGTACTCGATCTCCAAAAGAAGGGCATTCAGCATAACACCCTGAAGAGGGAGGCCGAGAGCAATCGTGGCCTCTACAACAGCCTCCTTCAGCGCTACAAAGAAGTGGATATAGCCGGGGGGGTCGGCACCAACAATATTTTCATCGTCGACCGCGCCGTAGTTCCGGGCGCTCCCTCGGAGCCCAACGTGCCGCGCGCGCTCATGTTTTCGTTACTGCTTGGGCTTGGAACGGGCGCCGGGCTTGCCCTTTTCCTCGAACTCCTGGACGACCGGGTTCGCGCCCCGGAAGAGGTTGAGCAGCTTTTCGGGCTTGCGACACTTGGCGTTATCCCAAGGATTGAGGCCCAGGAGATGCTTGCCGAAGCAATTGGCGATCCGCGTTCGGCCCTCGCGGAGTCTTACCGCTCGCTGGCTACTGCTTTGCAGTTCTCAACCACCTCCGGCCTTCCGCGGTCGATCTCGGTAACAAGCGCCGGTGCTGGCGAGGGAAAATCGACAACAGCGAGCGCGATTGCGCGTCATTTCGCTCAAATGGGCCTAAAGGTACTTTTGATCGACGCCGACCTGCGGAAGCCCTCGCTGCATAAGAAGCTTAATTTGAGCAATGCGATTGGGCTCAGCAATTATCTGACAGGCACATCTCTGCCGCCCGAGCTCATACAAAAGACGGACAACCCGAATCTTGCGTTCATCGCCTCTGGGCCATTGCCGCCGAACGCAGCAGATTTGCTGAACGGAACGAGGATCCATTCTTTAATCTCGCACGGCTCCGAGGTTTTCGATCTCATTGTTCTTGACTCGCCGCCGCTTCTGGGACTTGCCGACGCGGCGCTTCTTGCTGGAGCCGTAGCTGCGAGTGTTTTCGTGGTGGGAGCGGGCGAAAAGGGCAAAGGCATGATCCGCTCGGCATTAAAGCGGCTTCAGCTATCCCGGATTACACCGGTCGGGGTTGTCCTAACCAAATTCGATCCAAGAGCCGTTGGTTATACTTATGGCTACGGTTATGGCTATGGTTATGGCTATGGATATGGGTACAAGGGATACAGCTACGCATACGGAAGCCTGACCGAAGCCGAGGATGGTGCGCGCAAGCAGATTTCGAAGAATGGTTAAAAACACAGGCCATGCTAAGGGAGGCGTTGGGACAGAACGCGTGCCCCCCTTTGCTAAGGTTGGCGGTGCAAGCAGGGACGCCACTGTGCCCGGCATTGCGCCGCCGCCATGTTTGAGCAAAAAAAGCTGTGCAACTCGATCGTAGCGAAATCGTGGTGCTGCCGCAGCAGTCCCGCAGACGCTTTCTTTGCGAAGCGGCCCCAGAGCGGCAGCATGCAAGCTGTTCGGTTCACGGAAGCTTTTGGAAGAACCTTCTTTTTCAGCTTGGGAGAAGGCGATGACGCGCAAGCACCGCCGCCGCCGTCAGCGCGATTACGGAGTATTAGGCTGGCTCGACAAGAACTTCGGCACGCTTCGCGCTCATCCCCTGCGGGCGGCCCTGCTCGGAGTGGTGGGCCTTGCGCTCGCCTGGCTGACACTCACGAAAAGCCTTCCATTCGCGCTGGCGCCCTCCGCCCCCGACTTAGCACTTGCCTTAAACGCCAGGAATCCTGAGGCACTCATGGCCAAAGCCCGCCAAACGCGGGATCGTATGTTGGCCCAAACTGAGAGTACCCAAGATCCAAACGAGTCTGGCGCATTTTCGCAAGGGATAAACACACTTGAAAAGCTTCCCAAAGCGAAAGGCGACGGCGGCATGCAAGGCCTCGGCAGTGAACGCGAGGCCATGCGCAAGCAAATTCAGCAGCTGGCAATCCGTGCACTGGCGGCCGATCCGCTCAGTGCAGAGGCGTATGAGCTTTTGGGCTTGGTGAGTAACGAGCCTGAGCGCACACGCATCCTCATGGAGGAGGCAGTCAACCTCTCGCGCCGCGAGAGTTCAGCTCTTTTCTGGCTCCTTAACGACAGCTTTCTCCGCAAGGATTACCGGGCAACACTCGATTACGCGGATCTACTGCTCAAAACGCGCCCTGAACTCTCGGATTACGCGACGAAGTATATAGCACTCACCGCTGAAGACGCTGAAGGGTTGCCTCTCGTTGCTGACGTTCTGACAAAAAAACCCGCTTGACGCGCGGCAATTTTTCGGATCTTACTTGCAAAGCGAAACGCTAACCGAAGTTCCGCTCAAGCTAATGATATCGCTTAAGGAAAATGGGGCGCCGCCTTCACCGAAGGAACTCGCTCCCTATCTCGATGCTTTGATCCGCAGAAACCGGATCGACGCAGCGTACAATGCTTGGCTTCAGTTTCTGCCGGAGGAACAGCTTTCTAACCTCGGTTTGCTCACAAATGGAAATTTTGAGAACCCGCCGAGCGGCCTGCCTTTCGACTGGAGGATGGAACCCGGACTTAATGCCGTGGCCGGATTTCCAGGCCCTGCCGCCGATGGGAGCGGGCGGCTACTGCATGTCACTTTTGGCCCAGGACGGGTAAAGTTTCCAGAAGCTAAGCCAGCTCCTCTTTCTGGCGCCTGGACACTACCGCCTGGAAGGAAAGCTCCGGGGTACCATTACGGCCAAGCGCGGACTGCGCTGGCAGCTAACTTGCGCGACCGGCTCGCGCCGCGCTCTTGCCGAAACGGACATGCTTATGGGTGAAACCGAGCAATGGAGGATTTTCACTTTGGAGGGCGATGTACCTCAAAGCGAGGATTGCAACGGCGAGGTGCTTCGCCTTTTCCATGATTCCCGTTCGGCTTCGGAAGAGTTTATTTCCGGCGAGGTTTGGTTCGGAAGTCTTCGCCTAAGCCGCATTCAAAGGGAGCCTAAGGTGGCGGAATAAGGGTGTGGAAGCGCGCGCCTTTTGCGAATTCTTTGCAATTCACCGTCAAGCCTCAAATCGAAGCATCTCTCTACACCAGCTGCTTTGCGCTGACGTGTACAGTGGTCTTGCGTCTCAGAAGGTCGAGAAGCACCAAGACACGATCGTGCGATTTCATCTCCATTATCTGACCGATTAAACCGTCGAAAGCGCCGCCCCTTATTGTCACCTCCTGGCCGATTTGAAAGGGTGACTCAGGCTTGCAGATGGTTCCGCCAGCTTCTCGCGCTTTGAGCCCCTCGACGAACCCCTCAGGAAGCTTTGCCGGCCTTTCGTCGTGCATTATCACGGTCCGGACTCCGAAGGTGCTAAGCAGCGGCCTCCACCGCTGCTCACCGCCGGGCTGTTGGACGAATACGTAGCCCGGAAAAAGCGGGCGCTGGCCATCGTAGGCCCGGCGCGCGTGGCGAATGTGCTTAACGATCATTGGGCAATAAGCATGGAAACTTTGCCGCACTAAGTTTTCTATGGCCTGGCTCTCCCGGTGAGGGTGGGTGGCGACCACGAGCCAGACGCCATATTGGGGATGCGCACTGCTAGTCATTGAATAGTTCCCGCTCAAATTGCGGCCAACCATCGTCCACTTTTTGCGAACCTGCAAGTTGGAGCTTCTTGGAAAACGTGGTCTTTCCCGCACCTGCAAAGCCGTGAATGAGGTGCAGCGTGGCCATCCTCAAATCACCGACTGCGCCGCCATGTTCGCGAGGAAATCGGCGATCTCCTGGTCCTCGGCCGAGGTCAGGCCGCTGATGCCCGCTGCGCCAGTAATCTTGCCGTCCGCGTTCTTCAGCACGTTGCCGCCCGGCAAGGCCGTGAGCCTCTCGTCGCAGAAATAGCCCACCGGGATGTTCTCCCGCTCCAGCCGCTGGAGCAGCGCATCCGTGCTCACCATCATGCGGGCGGCGCTATAGGCCTTGCCCTGCGCGATGGCGATGCTGCGCAAGGGCGCGCCCTCCATGCGCTGGAAGGCGATGAGAAAGCCTGCCGGATCGCAGATGGCCACGCAAATCGGGCGGCTGATATTCCGCCTTGGCTTTTTCCATCGCGAGCCGGGTGAGTTCGTTGGCTTGAGCGAGCGTCAGCGCATCCATGCTTGGGTCCCCTTCCCCGGCGCACAGGCAGCCGGCGTTTATAATTCGAAGCAATATGCTACACTCGCTAGCCCCCCGCTGTCTCGCGCCTTTTGGGCTTATCCGCGGCTGCGGCGGCGCTGGAGGACCCTAGCGGTGGCCAAGCTCAACGGAATTCTCGAAACAGCCCTCTATTTCGATGACATGGAAGCGCGCCAAGCGCTTTTACGAGGAGGTGATGGGGCTCAAACCCATGTTCGAGGACCGCCGCCTCACCGCCTACGATGCTGGCGCGCGCGGCGTGCTGCTGATCTTCAAGCGGGGCGCCTCGGCGCAGACGGCCGTGACGCCGGGCTGGCACGATCCCTGGGCACGATGGCGCGGGACCCTTGCATTTGGCTTTCGCCATCGATGCGGATCAGCTTGCCGCTTGGGAGGAAAGGCTCAAGGCGCACGGTATCGAGATCGAAGGGCGCGTCGATTGGCAGCGCGGCGGGAAAAGCATCTATTTCCGCGATCCCGAAGGCCACCTCATCGAGCTTGCGACGCCGGGCCTCTGGCCAACTTATTAAACGCGGCTCAACACACTAACGGCACTCCCTCACCCTGTCCCTCTCCGCTCGGTGGAGAGCGTGGACGCCGCGCGGATAACGGGCGCTGCCGCGACGGACTCCCTCTCCCATTGGGAGAGGGTTGGGGTGAGGGGCGTGAACGCAGTTCATGCTAGGCATCATTCGGCGGCGCACACCGCGCCAACCGCCCGAAGATGCTTCACATCGGACAGACGCACGACATTGCCCGCGGCTTGCGCCTCGTGCATTTCGAGCCACTCGATGTCCTCCATGACCTCGCGAAGGCAGATCAGGAGATGAACCTCGGGCTGGGTATCGGCCTCGCCGCTCCAGGATGTGGAGCGCTCCGCCGACGTGCTTTTTGCACTTCGCTATATCTTCCGGTTTCATCTCAAGGCCCTGTCTGGTTGCACGCTGGTACGACCTTTTCGCGCTTTATGATTGCCGAACGATTAAAGCTTGCGCGAAACTTGATGCCGACTCGAATAATTCCAAAAGTTGTCGCTTTGACGCCCCGCTTAACCGCGCCGGCAAAAAAAGCTGCGAGCGCCACCGGTTTGGGCTAAAGAGGCATCCGCGCAGCATAGTTCACAGGGAGTAAAGAATTTGCGTGTTTTCGCGCTTCACCGGGCCGGCGCTCTCATCGCGCTCGCGCTCATCGGCGTCCCGGCCGGGCTGCCCTTAGCCGGTTTCGAAGCAATGGCTCAAACCCCCGGACAAACCATGACCACACCTTCAGGCTTGCAAATCCAGGACACCACCGTTGGCGCGGGCCCAAAGCCCAAGCCGGGCCAGATTTGCGTCATGCACTATACAGGCTGGCTCTACGAGAACGGCGCCAAGGGCAAGAAGTTCGACAGCTCGCTGGATCGCGGCGAGCCTTTCGAATTCAAGATCGCGGCCGGGCAGGTGATTCGGGGCTGGGACGAGGGCGTCGCCACGATGCAATGTGGGCGGAAAGCGCACGCTTATCATTCCGGCGAACCTCGGCTATGGCTCGCGCGGTGCTGGCGGCGTCATCCCGCCGAACGCCACGCTGATCTTCGAGGTCGAACTGCTCGGCGTGAAGTAGCCCGCTATCCGTTGGCGTCATCCCGGACGGCGCTTGCGCCGGGCCGGGATCGTAACAGGCGCCGGCATTCGTAACGATCCCGGATATCGCCTGCGGCGTTTCCGGGACGACGAACGGGAAGTAATCAACCGGATTCGGGAGCAATCGATTGGCGGGTGCCGGTCCAGCTTCCAGGCCTACTCAGAAGCACCGCGGACGAGATAGGTATTCACGTTGGTTTTGCCCGCCTGGCGGTAGCCCAGAGCCTTCATCGCTTCGACAATATCTTCCTGCCAAAGGGTCTGGTGCGAATGCTCGATGATGACAGCTTCCGGCCACAGCCTTTCGGGCGCGTCTTTGAAAAAGGGGCCAAGAGCGCGGTCCTCGAAGCCCTCGATGTCGACCTTCATTGCGGTTATGTGCGTTATTCCGGACTCTTCGAGAATCTGTAACAGCGGCCTGCATTCGATATCGATGTAGCCCGATTTCTTTTTCTTTTTGTGCATCGACGCCGTTCCGGAGTTCGAAGGCCGGTTCAGCCATAACCTTGCAAAGCCCGCCGGGCCCCGCGGCATAAGGCGCAATCGTGAAATCCGGCAATCCATTTATTTGAGCGTTATAGCGCAGGCGCCCGGCGTTAACGGGATTCGGTTCGATGGCGAGCACGCGTGCCCCTGTGCGCAGCGCCGTTGGAATGCATATCGCTCCGATGTTTGCACCCAGATCGACAAGAACGCCGCCTTTCCGCAAATGACGTCGCAGAAAATCGTATTCTTCCTTTTCGTCTGTAAAGAGAGTGCCTCGTGCTATCGCTAAGTCGTGGTGGTTCTGATTGGGGCAGCACCGGAATCTTACGCCATCCAGTTCAACGTCAGCTATCCGGCCCCTGAATGTGCTCCTCAACACTTTGCGCACAAGATCGGGAACACGCTCATCGTGCGCCAGTAGGTTCAAGAGCTGTATGTTCCGGTAATAGCCGAATTGCAACGCCGCCGCCCCCAAGAAAAGTGCCGTCCAAGTTCCGCTTGTTTACGCCGGATGCCAGAGGTTCGCAATTGGCTTCTTAGGCCGCACGCGGCGGCAAGCGAAGAGACGCATCGGCCGCCCGGCTCACCAAAATTTCACTGCGGCTTCGCGCCCGGTTTAGTATTTAGTCTGGCTAGACGGTCGCGATTTCTGGTAAGTATACTTTCTGTTTAAACCCATCTGGACGAGGGACAGGCATCGGCGCTTCTTGTATGTTCCGTTGAAACTGTTTATTGGATTTGACGGCAACGGACGTGGAGGATAAAACCTCCCCGTTCCGCGCGGCGTCCATCGCGGTCTTGGCCGCGTCCCTCATTTCTGGATAAGTCATGCTGCTGTCAGCGCGCGTACTACCTGTCGAACAATTTTTCCGGTTGGGCGCATTCACCGCCGCAAGCGTTCAGCGCGATTATGTTTGGGATTCCTAGCAGAGCGAAGATCTGCTTTGCCGATATCGAGCGGGCCTGCGCGTCATCATTCGCCTGAGCCTGAGCAGGATGGCGAACCGGTGATCTCCATCGCTGGCGAGAGCCTCGACGAAGTCGGGAAAGTGCGACGAAACAGCACTCTTGTCAGCCGGGCAGGAGGATGCCTTCGGTCTATCATCTGGGCTCGGTGGTCGTCCGGCGTGCGGCCCCCGGGCAGTTCGAAATCTTCGATGGCCTGCAGCGCGCGACCACGCTTACCATCCTGCTTTGCGTCATTCGCGACCTCACTTCATCGGACGCCTTGCGCGGCCGGATCGGCGGCCTTATCCGAGATGGCGCCGTCAATAGGCTCGTTTTCCCTGGCGCCGATCACACGCTTATCGCAGCGAAATCCAGGCGCCCGGTCAGGCCGAGCAAAGCCTTCCGGCGCGCGGTAAGTGCGAGGGGCCTGCGGATAAGGCGCTCGCGTTCGATCTTTCATGGCTGTCTGTCGGCGTGGGATCAGGACCGCCTGTCGCGCTTTGCCGAATTCCTGCTCTCGAACACCTTCCTCGTCCTCTCGGAAACCGAGAGCCAGACGCTTGCGCGCCAGGTTTTCATTACGGCCAACGATCGCGGCGTGCACCTAAGGTCGGTCGACATTTTCAAGGGGCAGCTCCTGGGTCTGGCGGAGGACGGTGAGGCTTCGGAAATGGTCGCGCGCCGCTGGAACGGCATTCTGCATGTCCTCGGCGACGGCATCGAAGAGTTCATGCGGGCCTACGACTTTGTGAAAAGGTGCGAGCCGCAGGGCGCGGACCATCTGGCAAAGCTTGCCGCCAGCATCGAAAAGAATTGCGGCCCAGGCCGCCTTGAGGAATTGCTGAACGACATTTTGCGCCACGCAACTCGACCTGGATTTCGCTCACGCGACAGGCTGAGCGTCCGAGCCTGGCTCCGAGGCGGACCTGGACATTTGGCGCCTGCGCTTCTTCAAATGGTTCGAATGGAGACCCGTGGCGCTGGCCTGGTATCACGACTATAGCGCGAAGCGGAGCGTGAAGGCGGGCGGAGCGGGAACCAAGGCGGAGAAGACGTTCCGCCTACGCTTCGCGGCCCTGCACCGCATTTGCATGATGATGATGCTGGCCAAGTTTTCCGCCAACGACCGCGCCCGCATCTTCGGCAGGGCGCTGTCGCAAAGCCGCAACCCCTTTTCGACCAGCGCGACGCGGCCGGGCGCCTTGACCTTCCGCGCGCCCCAGATCGCGCGCATCCTGGAAAGCCTGGCAACGCCGCTTTACGACGATGAGACGCGCCTCTCGCTGGTGAGGTGGCTTGAATCGATGCACGGCTGGCCGCTCGCCGGCGCGGATACCGCATGGGCCACGGTCGAGCATGTGCTGCCGAAGCGGCCCGCCAAGGATTTGCAATGGCTTTCGGACTTTCCCGATGAGGATGAGCGCTTTTCGGCCTGCCATTCGATCGGCAACCTCGCGCTGATGGACTACGCGGAGAATGTGAAGATCACGAACTCCGATTTTCACCTCAAGCTTCCGGTCGTTATAGAGCAGTCGAAAAAGTATAGGACGCTCGCCAGCGTGGCGGACAAGACAAGCTGGACGCCCGCGGAAATCCGCGAACGCGCCGCGCAAATGATCGATTTTGCGTGTGCCAACCTGAATATCGAGCGTCCGGCGAAAATATAACGCCGGAGCCGGATGCCTTCGCGGATTGCGCCTGGGGCTTTGCGGGAAAGCCACACGCCTTGAGACCGGTTAATAAGCGGTAAACCATTACCAGGTTATTTTGTGCGGCTGCCGAAGTGCGCCGTAAGGAAGAAGGAAGGCACGCCATGAAATTCTTCGCCGACACCGCGGAAATCGCCGAAATCCGCGAGCTTGCCGCCACGGGCTTGCTCGACGGCGTCACCACGAACCCATCGCTCATCGCCAAAGCGGGACGGAACTTCATCGAGACCGTGCGCGAGATTTGCAGCCCTCGTCGAAGGCCCGGTCAGCGCCGAGGTGGCCGCGACCGATGCCGAGACGATGCTCGCCGAGGGCCGCAAGCTCGCCGCGATTGCAGACAACGTGGCCGTCAAGGTACCGCTCACCTGGGACGGGCTCAAAACCTGCCGCGCGCTCTCGCAAGACGGCATTCTGGTGAACGTGACGCTGTGCTTCTCGGCGAACCAGGCGCTGCTCGCCGCCAAGGCCGGTGCTGCGTTCGTCTCGCCCTTCGTCGGACGGCCTCGACGACATCGGCGAAGACGGCATGGCCCTCATCCGCGATATACGCACCATCTACGACAACTATCCGGACCTCGGCACCGAGGTGCTAGCCGCCTCGCTCCGCCATCCGCGCCATGTCACCGAGGCAGCCCTTGCCGGCGCCGATGTGGCGACCGTGCCGCCAGCCGTGCTCAAGCAGATCGTCAACCACCCGCTCACCGATAAGGGCCTCGCGCAGTTCCTAGCCGATTGGAAGAAGACAGGGCAAAGCATTTTGTGATGAGCGATGCTTGACGGCGCGGCAGATGAAGAAGAGGGGTTACGCCCCTCACCCTGTCCCTCTCCCCATGGGAGAGGGGACGCCTTCACAACGTGCAGCAGCGGACTCCCTCTCCCATTGGGAGAGGGCGGGGGTGAGGGGTTGCCAGTCTCCGAAGATGTCGCCGCCGCCATCGCGGGGTGGCTCACCTATCTCGGCGGCGAACGCCGCTATGCGGACAACACGCTCGAAGCCTATGAGCGCGATGCGCGCCAGTTCCTGGGCTTTCTTGCCGGCGCATGGCAACACACCGTCACGCTTGGGCGGTTTGAACAGCCTGAGCCCCGGCGATTTCCGCAACTTCATGGCCGCGCGGCGCGACGACGGCACGGGCAGCCGCTCGCTGGCGCGCACGCTTTCGGCGCTGCGCTCGCTGTTCCGCTATTTCGAACGCACTGGCGCTTTGCAAAACCGCAGCGTGCTGTCCGTGGCGCTGCCGAAGCTTCCGCCGCGCCTGCCCAAGCCTCTGACCGAGATCAAGGCGAAGGATGTCGTGGACGAGGCAGCGCTCGACGGCGAGCAAAGCGATCATCCCTGGACGGGACCGCGCAATCAGGCCGTTCTGCTGCTGCTCTACGGCTCGGGCTTGCGGATTTCGGAAGCGCTCGGCCTGAACCGCAAGGATGCGCCGCTTGCCTCCTCGCGACGTGCTTCGCATCATAGGTAAAGGCGGACGGGAACGGCTCACGCCGGTGCTGCCCGTCGCGCAACAGGCGGTCTCGGACTATCTCGGGACAGTGCCCGCACCCGCTCGAATCGCAAGGCCCGCTTTTCGTCGGCGTCAAGGGCGGCCGGCTCAATCCGCGCATTGTGCAGCTCTTGATCGCGAGGCTTCGCACTAATCTCGGCCTGCCGCACACGGCGACGCCGCACGCACTCCGCCATTCCTTTGCCACCCACCTTCTAAGCCGCGGCGCCGATCTGCGCGTGATCCAGGAATTGCTGGGCCACGCAAGCCTTTCCACGACGCAAACCTATACGGCTGTTGACCGCGAGCGCTTGTTTCAGGCTTACTCCAAAGCTCATCCGCGGGCTTAAAAAGTTGCCTCGCCCGCATGTTCGGCCCTAAATGACGCTGCGGATATGGGATTTGCGCGCGGTAGAGGAGGTTTGGCGTGGGCATTCTCTTGGCAGTCGCTAATCGCAAGGGCGGTGTCGGCAAATCGACGGTTACGACCATGCTCGCGCACGGCTTCGCGGCGATCGGAGAGCAGCGCGTGCTCGTCGTCGATCTCGATACGCAATGCAACTCCTCCATCATCCTGACCGGCGGCGAGAAATGGGACGCCGGCGCGGCGCAACCGCCAAACCATCGCCGAGTATTTCGACCAGAAATACGATAGGCCGAAGCTCAGGCCCGACGGCTTCATTATCAACAATACCGGCGATATCGAAACACCGGTAGGCGGCCTTTCCGTGCTTCCGGGCTCGCTCGACCTGGAGGATGTCGAAAACGCCTTTCTGCATAACCGGGCCAGGGCGGGCCAAGACTTCGAAGCCGCCGAGCAGGGCGTGATTTCGCGCATCGCAGACATGCTGACAGACCTTGGCCACGCCTTCGACGTGGTGATTTTCGACTGCCCTCCCGGCCTCAGCTTCTCGACCAAGGCGGCGCTCTCGCATCGCCCATAAGGTCGTCGTGCCCTTCCGGCCCGATTTCGTCTCAAGCTACGCCGCCGACCGGATCGCGACCGTGATCGAGGACAAGAAAAAGCTGGAAGACGTTACTTTCAATCCCCAAGGAGAAGCGGCGCTACATAACGCTCGTGAACTTCTGGCGCGACGGCACGTTCCAGCGCCTGAACTACGGTAATGTCGCGGCCATCCACCCGGTCATGCGCACGACCATCCCGCAAGACGATGGCATCGCGGAGGCCTTCGAATATCGAGGCGAGATGCTCATCCATCGAGGAAAAGTACGGCTCCGGGGCCGAAGTCGTGCGCGCCCTTTGCAAGGAAGCCGTCGACTCGATCATAATGAGCTACCAGAGAGAGGCGGTTGCATGAACGACGACCGGCAAGCAAGGATTTTGGCCGCTCTGCGCGAACTGTTCGACGCAATCGCAGAGGAAGTCCGTTCCAATCCTTCGTTTGCCGGCAAAGTACAGGCGTCCCTCGCGAATACTGCAGGAACGTCGAATCCGCCGCGAAATCTTCCGGTGCCTGTTGCGGCGCCACCCGCCGTGCCCGCCCCGGCAGCCGAAAGACAACGGCAAGGCCAACAAGCTTCTGCATAATGTCACCTTCGATCCGCTCGAATGCCATATCGAGGCAGCCCTGCTCGGCGGGCGCGAGCAGGAGGTGCGCGCTTTTCCCGAGCAAGCTCGACCGCTGGCAGCTTGAGGAGGTCGTGAAGGCGCAACGCCTTCCTGGCACCAAGAACTTGCAGAAGGCGATCTTCGAAGGCGATACCGCGTCCGCGGTCGAGGCGATTGTCGGCAGCGCCTTCGAGCGCATTCGCAGCCGGCTTTCCACAGCGCGCTAGACGGATCGGCCTTGACGGAACCGCTATCCGTCATCGCCAAGCCGCCATAAGTTTTTAGCGGTTTGTTAGCCATACCCGGTAGGTTGGGCCTCCAAATCTTGCGGTTTCGGGCGGTTGAGCGCAGCGCCGCGCGTTTACCTTTTCGCGCAAGCCACGCCTGCCGGAAGCTGCACCGGCCCGCGTTGTCCAGCCCCGCCGCCAGCCGCCCCGGCCCCGCTCTCAGTCCCACAAATAACGCCATGGCAAGCCTCCTGACTGCGCCCGCGCCTTCCCACGGCGCAATGGTGGCCCATAGCTCCTTACCGATGCGCTAACGCCGCGCTGCGGAAACGCGGCCAGCATTTTGAGGAAGAAACGAAGCCGCCGCGCCCAAGCAATCCCTCGCGAGATGCCAACTTCTATTTGCCATGCCCGGCCTGCTCCGGTTCCTAATGCCCATGGCGCAGGCATTTCCCTGCAAATAGTCTTCCTTGCATACTGTGGTGGACGCATTTTTTAACCTAACGTAAACCGATATCGTCTGCCAATACAGCGCCGCTGGCTTCACTTTCTTCCTCCTCCAGCGCACCGCCAAGAAAAAACGGTTCCGATGTCGCATAAGCTGTATACGGACTAATAAGCCATTGAAAGCGCATAAAGAACCGTTGCTTGCCGTTAACCAATTCTGCAACCGCAGGTTTGGATTCGTGGTAAACGCGCGCAACAATCTAATATTAACGGGTATTTTGGAATCGTGGAATTCGACCTAAAGCGGCAAAAGATTCGCAGAATGACGGCGGCGGAAAAGATGGCGGGTGCCCGTTAACCAACCCAAAATTAACTATGATGCGGCGCTACGGGATTGCTATCCTGCCAGGGCTGCTCCGCCGAAGCGGCCTCCGGCTACCAAAGCGGAAGGACCGCCTCGCGATGAGGGCCGCGTCCGGTTCGGCGCACTGCGCGCTAGGCAGAGTTTCATCGTGCGCCGGTAACGGCCAGTGGGGTGAATTTTGCTGCAGTAGGCCGGACATGGGGCTCATTTCCAGAAAGGCCCGTTGTTGGGTGGAAGAGCCGCCGTCCCGGATCGGCGTCAGCCGATCCTGTGAAGCTTGCACTTCCTTAGACGCTTATAATTTCCGGCCTTTCGAGGGGGCGGCTAAGATAACTCGCCGCCGGAACACGTCGCGTCAGGATTGACGCAGGGCCCATCCAGCTCTGAAGCAAACTTCAAAAGAAGGTAGCCAAAGGCAGCTATGGCCCATCCCAAAAGCCAATGCCACAAAGGGACGGCCAGGGCCGAGAACCAGTTGAAAGCAATCGCCGGAACCTTTGCCTTGCTAGGGTAGGAGAGAGTCGAGCGTCCCAATCCACCCTGGCACGATCCTTGAGGTGGCACCACATCGCCATCTGCAGTTAATGTGACCAGTGAACCTCCAAAGCTGCAAACCAAGATGTTGCCGGACGCTGACATCGCGGAGCTAGCGGCCTTGCCCACGTAAAAGCTTTTCTCGAAGCCTGCAGGACCGTAACGTTGCGCGCGAAGCATTGGCCGGCTTACGATGAATACACGCCCATCCGGAGCGGTGAGACGATCCGCCTGCATGATTGTATTGGGTAGTTCAAAGTGATCGATTAGCTCGCGAGGAAGAAACGTGAGCCACACTGGCGCAGAAAAGCCAAGCATTCCCACTGCAATCACGCAAAGTGCAAGCTTCTGGAAAGAATTAGTCGTTGTTGCATGCCGATGCTCATACCCCATCACGGCAGCGATAGAGGCCGAAGCAGCAAGAATAATTATAATACCAGGGAGCCACTTGCAAAATAGCAGCGGCGAGCGGGATTTTTCGTCCTGATGCGGGATGAAGCGAGGCGTCCGCGCCGCGAGTCAGGCATGGTGCTTTTGCTACAAACCACCTGCCGAATCGGGACACGGACATGCCTCTGCGCGGAATGCTAACCAGCACCTGGGATCACATTCAAGGTTTTCTTTTCCCGATGCTGCGGGAAGAGGTAGGTCCGCTGACCGCGCAGCACGAGCGGCTCGTGGTGGTGCTCGATATGGCTCGCATCGAGGCCTTCGTGCGGATGTGGCCGGGCCTGCCGGGGCGCCCGCTGGATGACCGGCATGCGTTGGCGCGCGCGTTCGTGGCGAAGGCCGTGCTCAACCTGGCCACGACCTCGGCTTTGATCGAGCGGCTGGCCGTCGATGCCACGCTGCGCCGGCTATGCGGCTGGGAGCTCAGAAGCCAGGTTCCAAGCGAAAGCACCTTCTCGCGCGCCTTCGCCGAGTTTGCGGCGAGCGGCTTGCCGGGCCGCGTGCACGAGGCCCTGATCGTAAGAACCCACAAGGATCGCCTGGTTGGTCACATCTCGCGTGACGCCACCGCCATCGAAGCGCGCGAAAAGCCGGCCGAACCGGCACAGCCAGCTCCCAAGATACCGAAGCGCAAACGCGGGCGGCCGAAAAAGGGCGAGGTGGTCTCGAAGAAGGAGCCGCGGCGGTTGGAGCGCCAAGCTGGCATGACGCTGGCTGAAATGCTGGCCGATCTGCCAACAGCGTGCGCCATCGGCAGGAAATGCAATGCAAAAGGCCATACCACCTGCTGGATTGGCTACAAATTGCACATCGATACCGCCGATGGCGATATCCCGGTCTCCTGCCTGCTGACTTCGGCGTCCGTCCACGACAGCCAGGTGGCGATCCCCTTGGCCACCATCACGGCCGGCCGCGTCACCAACCTCTACGATCTCATGGACAGCGCTTACGACGCGCCGGAAATCTGGGACAAGAGCTGCGCGCTCGGGCATGTGCCGATCATCGATGCCAAGCCGCGCCGGGGCTGCAAGGCCGAGGCTGAGGCGGAGGCGCTGGCCAAGCGATGCGCCGGCCATCAGCCCGCAGAGGATGTCCGCTATCGCGAGCGCAGCTCAGCCGAGCGCGTCAACAGCGCGCTCAAGGACAGCTACGGCGGCCGGTCAGTACGGGTGCGCGGTCATGCCAAGGTGCTCTGCCATCTTATGTTCGGCATACTGACGCTAACCGTTGAGCAGCTGATGCGGCTGGTGAACTGAACCGCACGGCGGCTGCCAAACCCCGGCGAAGTCAAACTACGGGAAAGTTGCGCCAAAAATCGCCGCCGCCCCCCTGGCGGCACACACCTACCGCCAAAAACGCCCGACGCCGAAGGCTAAAGCCGTCGCCAGCCCTTCACATCGTTAGAGTTTTGCAAGTGGCTCCAGGGATAAGCATTTTGATTGAGCCATGTTTCAATCTGGGAGCCAATCAGGCGGCGTGACTTTCCTGGGTTGGAACGATCCCGGCGCTATTGGCAAATCTGACACCGGCAACGTTCCTTGGCATCGCCTGCGATCCTTTTAACCTGTGATACGAAATCCGGTTGATTAGTTCCCGTCATTGCGAGCGAAGCGAAGCAATCCAGGAGTCAGAAAAGCAAACGCCTGCAGCATATTGCCCTGGGTCGCCACGGCGCTAAAGCGCCTCGCGAGAACGAACTGTTCAAGCGGATCCGGTATGATAGAGCGCCGGATCGAAGCGAGAGCTTTCCATTGCGGCGACCCTCCACGATTTCCGCAGCCCAAGGTCAAGCGGTCATAACATTTTTCGAGCATGGAGTCAGGAATCGACCCTAACAGCTCGCTGGGCATTCGGTGGGCAGGCCAGGAATGTTTGCTCAGTGCGGCGCCCCTGGTATCTGCCGTTACAATGATGGCGGGCATCGTCCCTTGTTTCGCCACTTTGCAGAATCCAAATGTCCTATGCCGAGGATAGCATAGCGAATCAAGGAGATAGAAATATGAACAGATCGGCGCTCACGGCCGCCGCCATGAGCTTTGGCCTATTCGCCTCGATGACCGGCGCCCAGACGGCGAGCGCCATGGCCGCGATGCCGATGGGGGCTTCGGCCGGCTCGACATCGCAAGCCGCGATAACCGAAGTCCAATTTCGCCATTACGGCGGCGTCCGTGGATGGCGTGGCGGCTATCGTCCGGGCTATGGGTGGCGTCCAGGCTACGGATGGGTGCCGCTGGCGATCGCAGGTGCCGTAGTTGCCGGTGCCGCTGCTGGCGCCTTCGGCCCTGGTCCCTATCCCTACGGCCCTGCCCCTTACGCATATGGACCCGCGCCATATGGACCGGGACCATATGGACCGGCGCCATACGGGCCTGGCCCCTACGACGGTCCGCGGTATTAGCCAACGGACGGCGTGCCCGTAGTCTGAGCGCGTAGCCCCGAGCGGGCAACTACGGGCATTACCCCTCACCCTAGCCCTCTCCCCATGGGAGAGGGAACTCGCTCGCACCCGTTGAGAGGGCGTCCCCTCTCCCTGTGGGAGAGGGACAGGGTGAGGGGTAATGCCCTATGGCTATGACTCATCCTTCAGCGATAGCGGGCACCCGAGCCCGCTTTCGATTCCATCGAAAGCGGATAGCCTTTAGGAGGCGGCGCGCTCTTCGCCCAGCACATCGCGGTAGATGTCCGCAAGCGGCATTTCGAAATCGATAGCGGGCAGCTTGAGCGTGGCTTCGAGCCCTTCAAGCACCTGAAAGCCGCTCCACTCGTCCTCGCCCCGGCTGAACACTTCTACATGCGCCTTGCCGCGCGCCACCAGCACGTAATGCTTCACGCTATCGAGCTTCTGATAAAGCCCCCATTTCTCGTGCCTGTCCCGCGCCTCG
Organism: uncultured Alphaproteobacteria bacterium; assembly: GCA_963785355.1. Classification (GTDB taxonomy): domain Bacteria; phylum Pseudomonadota; class Alphaproteobacteria; order Rhizobiales; family Rhodomicrobiaceae; genus Rhodomicrobium. Next base: position 20,577 of record CAWAVJ010000043.1, on the reverse strand, counting down.
GTGCCAGGTGAAAGGACTTCGACAACCGCAACCGGATCGGACAAGTGCACCGCTCCAGGCTCCAGCGGTCCGCAGCGCACCATGACATCGGGAAAGACCTGCAATTCGAGAAGCTTTTCCTTGAGCCAGAACGTCTCGTTGTAAGGCCGGCAAGTAGAACTCGTGGCCCGGAAATGCTGCATCAAGGCGAAGCTTATGTTTTGGACAAGCCGATGGTGCTCCCAGCGCGCGCCAACCATTCCGCGAACGACACGTCCGCCGATCAGCTCCCATTTTTCATCGGCGGGCATATCGAGGATGAGTTCCTCGAAGTCGTCCGCTGACATCGTCTCGAATTGGAAGGCGCGATTTGGCATGGCTGGCTCCTTCTGCAATATAGAGCATTTAGTGTACGTTTGGTTGAAAAATTCAACACGCCTGCGGAAGCGGGCCGCGTCAGCGCCCGGGGTGGCCGCTTCCTTCGAAGACCGCGCGCGCTAAGATGCGCCCGGCGTTCAGCGCCTGATCGCGGAGCTTGCGCCAATCGAGGCCGCGATCGATGTCCTGCAGCGTCCGCAGAAGCTGCGCCCCTTGCGCATCGGGGATTTGCGCCACGATCTCCGCCCAGATGGCATCGGCATTATAGATGCCACGGCCCGGATCGAGGCAGGCCGGCACTATCAGCTCCCGCGGGAAATCGAGATCGGCGCCGGCGGCTTCCATCGCCCCGTTGCGGCGCCAAGGCACTTGCCGCCGGATCTCGTATCACTCGCTGTTTATATCTTCCATCGCTCGCCGGACTCTTGCTACTTGCGGACTGTCGCCGCCAAACGCCGCAATCCGAATTCGCTCCGCCTCGCGAAGCAAAGAAAGAGCTTCCGGTTTCCGGCCCAATCTGCTGGCTGCCGTCGCCATTTTCATGAGCAGTGAAGCTCGCCAAGGATGGTCTTGACCGAGATGGGTGAGATAGATTTTGTCAGCCGCCGCGTATTCGTCCATTGCCTCAACCAGCTTTCCCCGATCCCGCAATGAACTTCCAAGAGTGGCCCTTGCCGTGGCGGCCGATATGGACTCCCCGCCGATGAAGCGTTCAAACATGGGAAGAGCAAGCCGCACACTTTCCTCACACTCGTCGAACCGCTCCAGGGCGAGAAGAATTCGTGGCACGGTCGCTCAGCGCGTAGGCAAGCTCCAGGCTACTATCTCCGCGCGCTCCTTTAAAGAGCTGGATCGCGGAATCGATTGTCCGAAGGGCATCGCCGTCGTTGCTGTTACCGGTTTGCGCTTCGGCGAGCATACGGAGCGTCACGCCCTTTATATACGGCGAGAGAGACGGGCATGCGTCGTTCCGTTGGGAGCGATCGAGAAGAAGTGCTTCAGCTTCTTCGGCCTTGCCAAATGCGTTGAGCGCGCTGCCCAAGGCCGAACCCGACTGCACCGCAACGTTGTCGCAAGGCAAACCAATCCTGTCGAACATGGCGATGGAACTCCGGTAAAGACTCTCCGCCTGTTTTGGGTTGCCCGTGATTTGACTCAGAACACCGAGGTTATGCAGCGTTATCGCATATTCCCGCGAGCCATCCGGCGTTGCTTGCCCGTGCCTCTCTAACGAATCTGTCAAATGAGCTTTTGCCGCTTCGTAACGTTGCAGCTTCATTTCCGAGAGCCCGAGATCATTGAGCACCACGCGATATTGCGCGGGCTCAAGCCATTGAATAGGCCAGCCGAATTGTTGGGCTCTCCGGCAGGTTCCCAGTCCCGATTGGTAGCTCTCTTCTGTTACGTCTTGCTCGCACATCTTGGAATACGTTTCGTGCCCGAAGTAGCTCACCAGCACCATGGCGGAAAGAGCAATAAAGAGCCAAGTGGCAATATCCTGGGTACGGTATTTCCGGATTTTCATGCAATTCAGCGCCCCTGCCGCTAAGCGAAGCCACTATTGCACCTAACTTATTTCGAAGCAACGGCCGAGGCGGCGGCGCCGAAGCCGGACGGCCGCCGGGCTCTTTTTCGCTTGCTCAATCGGCTTTTCGAGCCTGGGTTCGCCCTCAGCGGCCAGAAGGTCCGCTTCCCTCGAACACTGCGCGCGCCAGGATGCGGCCTGCGTTCAGCGCCTGATCGCGGAGCTTGCGCCAATCGAGGCCGCGATCGACATCCCGCAGCGTCCGCACAAGCTGCGCCCGCTGCGCATCGGGGATTTGCGCCATGATTTCCGCCCAGATGGCGTCGGCGTTGTAAATCCCGATGGCCGGTTCGAGACAGGCCGGCACGATCAGGTCCTGCGGGAAATCGAGATCGGCGCCGGCGGCGTCCATGGCCTTGCGGATGGAGACGGCTTTCGTGTTCGTGTCATCCGCAAGATTGTAGGGCGGCTTCCATTCCTGCATCGGGCGCAAGCGATCCACATGGCTCAAGACCAGCAGCATGGGCGGCCTGCGCCGGTTCGGCCGGTCCGCGAAGTAGCGGCGGATCTCGTCGAGGGCGCGGCTGTCGAGTTCGCGATCCGGGCGCACCGCGTTGCCCACCCACAGGATGAGGTCGGCGCTGGCCGCCTCCTCGATCAGCTTTTCCAGCGGGTCGTCAAGACTGTCCAGGCCAGGGCTGTCCAGGATCAGGGCTTGCGGCACGCCCTGGTGCTTCAGTTCGTATGCGACGAACTTGTGCGTCAGCGGCAGCACATCCGGCGCCGCCCGCACCTCGCCCGCCAGCGCGTTGATGAGGCTCGACTTGCCGGCCTTGACCTGGCCGCAAACGAGCAGCCGCAGCGGCTCGGCCTGCACTTGGGGCCCGGCGCGGCGGTCGCGGGCGCTGGCCTCGGTGATGTGCGCCTCAAGCTCCTCGGGCGATACGCGCAGGCGGCCGCCATAAAGGTCGATGGCCGCGCGGCCGACTTCCTTCACGTAGCCGCGCGCCAGCCGCTTGGCCAGCTCCTCCCGGCCCCAGCTGTACATCTGCTTGGAAAGCCGCTCGCGAAGCTCCTGCGTTACGGCGGTGGCGGGGTTCAGCATGCGGACGATGCGCCAGATGTCGTAGCCCCTCTGCGCAATGTCGATTGCCGAGCGCCATTGATAGATGCGGATGGCCTGGCCGACGGTGAGCCGGTCGCCGAAGGGGATGCTGTGCACAACCATGGGCTTCAGGCGCAAACTCACCTGCTCGATCAGCGTCAGCGCCTCGGGCACGGTGAATTGCCAAAGCGGCTCCTCTACCTCGGGGTGGAGCGATTTGGCGACCGCTTCGATGGTCTGGCGGCCAAGCCCGAGAAAGGCTTCCCAGCTTGTGAGGTGGCTAAGATCGGCCTTATCCGCGACCGCGAGCACCGCGTTCCATGCTTCGTTTTCGCGCGGCGTCCAGGTTGACGCGGCCTTGTCCTCGGGAAGTTCGGCGGGGCGCGCGGCCCTAAGCGGAATATCGAGCCTGCGGAAAAGGTAGAGCTGAAATAGAAAGGCGATCGCGACGAAAAGACAGGCGCCGATTACCCAGTAAAGGGCGTAGCCTTTCTGGAAGAGCCAGATGCCGCCAAAAGGAGCCAGCGTCAGCGTCGGCAAGACGAGGCAGACGGCTGTGATCCAAAGCCTGAGCGCCAAAACGGTGTTGCCGCGCTTGCTCATGCCGGAGCCCCAACAGCTGCCTTGCGGATGCGGAAAGCCTCTGAAAGTGCTGTCGAATAGGCCTTGGCGACGCCTTGCGGGTCCGATGCGCCAAGGCGATGCTGGGCAAGGAAATAGCAGGCCGCCTTGCCGATGGCGAAGGTCGTGGCAAAGCTTGTCGCGGCGGCGGCGGCAGCACCCGCGGTTTGCCCGTAGACCGGAATGAGCTTGGCCAGTTCGCGCAAGCCGAAGCCTGCGAGGAGACGCGATACGGCGCCCACACCCAGGCACGCCGCGAACTCGCCAAGCGCCTTCCTATTCCATTCGACACCGTAAATAAGCGCCAGGCTGTGCAGCATTTTCGACTGCACCGCAGGGACCGCGACGGCGCCCGCAACGGGCACGGCATCGGCGGCGGCGGCGGCGGTCGCATAGCCCACAATGTGCGGATGGGCTTTCTTCGCCAGCTTATCCGCGCCTTGTGCGTTGGCGTCTTTGAGCGAGGCGATAAGACCCGCCTGCGCCGCGGTCTCAAGCGCGGTCAGCAACGCAGGCAGCCCGTAAGCCGGGGGCTCGTAGCCGTCGCCCGGTAGCGTGAAATCGATCGGAACGAAGAGGACGGCCCCGTTGCCCGGCAGGCTTGAGAATAGCGAACGCTGGTAGGCGAGGCTCCGCGTAAGCGCCGGCGAAAGCTTAGCCTCCGCAGCCGGATCTCCAAAGGGATAAGGCAGCCGGTGGCCTTCACCAGGCGCGTAGACTTCGTGCAGCGAGGTCTGCGCCACGATAACCGGCCACTCTGGATGCCGCTTGCGCGCCGCCTTCACGGCACCCAGAACCGCGTCCTGCTGCGGGTCGAGCGCCCTTATAACGGCGAACATGAGGTGCGCCCGCGCCTCGTGGAAGGTTATATCTTCCGCCGGATCGTAGCCCTTTTCGCCAAGTCCCCGCGTGTCGAGAAAGCGGATGACGGGCGCATCGGCGGGAAAATCGAAGAGCTGGGCCGTCCTCGTGCAGGGTTTGTAGCCCAGCCCGACCTCGGCAGCACTTGCCTCGGTGAGCGCGCGGACGATGGAGGACTTCCCCGATTGCACTTTCCCGATAAGCCAGATCACGGGCGCTGCTTCGCTCGCCAGCGATGCCACCTTTTCATCCGTTGGCGCAGCGCCTTGGGGCGCCAGCACCGCCTCGCGGATGGTTCCCCAGCTCCGGGCAAGCGCACCTTCTATCGTTCCCCGCCAATCCATGACCGCCATCGCTCAGAGCGCATTCCCGCACACGCCGTCTTGTTCCCGGCCGGGAGGGCCCCGCAAACAGCAATCTAAGCAGCGAACTGCCTCTAGGGAAGACGGTCTGGCAATCTTCTGCCCGAATTGCCGCCAAGGTTGCCGCGCGCGGCAGTGTTAACCGCAAGACCTTCTTTTCGCTTCCAGTCACCTGGCATCCTCGCTATAGACCGCGTTGGCGATAAATTCCGGAGGGGTGGCAGAATGCTTTCTATGCAGCGCGCGTACTTTTTGGCCGTGCTGTTTGCGGTCTCGGTGCCCGTCATCCTTGCGTTGCTGTTCCTGCCCACCCCGCACAACGACACACGCGAAATCTTCGACTGGGGACAGTATTTCTCGCTTTCGACGCCTAAGCAGCCCCCGATGATGCAATGGCTCGGCGCCTTTACGGAGCGCCTGTTCGCGCCGACTGCGTTTTGGGCTCTATTCGTAACCCAGCTCCTCACGCTGGGCGGCCTCGCCTATGTCTACGCCACGCTTTGCCTCCTGGTTGAGCGGGATCGCGCCGCACTGTTCACGCTGCTTCTCGCGACCAGCATTAGCGTCGTGGCCGAGCCTCTGCCATCCGCACTTAATCCCGACATCGTGCAGTTTCCCTTCTGGGCGGCCATCGTGTATCACGCGCTCCGGGCCGCGCGCACAGAGGGCCTATTGCATTGGATATGCCTGGCAGTTGCCACCGCCGCCGCCTTCTACACCAAATACACCGTGGTTTTCCTGTTGGCGGGACTGGGCATTGCCAGTCTCGCGGTTGGCGAATACCGGAGCATATGGCGCGATCGCCGGCTCTACCTGTCCGCAGCGATATTCGTCATTTTGGCGCTACCGCATGTTCTTGCGGCCCCGGACTCTGGCGCGGTCGGGCATGTGGGCTTGGTGTTAAGCGGCACAGGCATCCTCCTGCGCGCGCAATACCTTGGAGAGATCCCGCTCGGCTTTTTTATATACTTGGCGCCGGCTTGGATCGTCGTTGCCGTAGCGCTGATGCGCGGCGACTTCGCGGTTGTCCGGTCATCGGACCCGGCGGCCAGGTTCGTTCGTATAACTCTCCTGGCGGCGGTTGCACTGATCGGTATGGTGATCGCCGTCAGCGGGCACAGATACGAGTTGCGATACGATCTTCCGCTGCTATTTTTGGCCGTACTCGCCGCTGCAACGTCGATGGGCCCCGATGGCACCCGATGGGCGGCTGCCGAACGCTGGATCCTGCAAATATCCGCCGCCGTGCCGGCAATCGTCCTCGTAGGTGGATCGCTAATCTACGGCGTTTTTTTTGTTCACAGCCTTATGCAAGAGCCCACCGCCGATGCCGCGGCGGTGATCGAAGCCGATTGGGCCAGGCTCTACACATGCGGGCCGGCCTATGTCCGGGGCGATCCTACGAGCACTCATGGCATAGCGATTGCCCTCAAGCCCCCGGCGCTGGGCGTGCCGATTTCTTTAGAAGATCCTGCGAATGAGTACGATGCCGCGCACTGGTACGATCCCGCGCGCTTGAAGCGGCTTGGGGCGGTTGTGGTCTACCCGGAGCAAATAAACCGGGCCGACGTAGAACGTATCTATCCTAATGCAAAGATCGCCGGAGTGCGGTCCTTCACGCTCCCCTATTTGCGCACCCTTGTACATGCCACCAAGACGTATAGCTATTTCTTCTTGCCTCCGGAAGGCTGCGACGCACCAAGCGAGCACTCGCAGGCTGCCGCCGCCCACGGTCGATAATGAACGCTACCGGCGCGGCCCCAGCGATCGCAACCGGGCTATGCCAGATTCCGGTTGATTGGTTCACGAAGGCCCCCTCACCCAGCCCTCTCCCGCAAGCTCGCCAAGGCGAGCTTGCGGGGAGAAGGACAGGATGAGGGGGTCTTCTGCCGAACCAATCAATCGGATTTGGTATCAATGGCTATTTCCAGCGGCTGCGGCAAGATTGCAGACTTGTCACGATCCCCAATTTCTGGCACCCTCCCTGGCTGGCGGGTGAATGCAGCCTCGTGCCGTAAAACCCGGTTCGGAGATTATTTGTTTCTTAAAACAAGTGGTCACGGGCCGCGGTATTTCGCGTGTCTGCATGAAGAGCGGCGGGTTAGGAAAAAAATGAGATGAGAATGGGCAACCTCCACAACCATTCGGTGCTTAACGCGTTTATCGCGGCCGCAGCCCGAAAATGATGCCCCGTGCCTCCGGCGGCCCAAGCCCCCGGCAGCCTGCCGCGCTACCTAACCGCTATCCGGATTTAGCAGACCGCTCCATAGAGTTTTGTTCAAGTTGCAACCATGACCGGCACCACGATGCAAGCAGGTAACACTGTAACCCACGCCCACGGCCTTCCCGAGGCGCAAGGTCTTTATCAGCCCACCAAGGAGCACGACGCCTGCGGGCTTGGCCTCGTCGCCAAGATCAACGGCGAAAAGAGCCACCAAATCGTGCAGGACGGCCTCAAGGTGCTTCTTAACCTTGAGCATCGCGGCGCTGTCGGCGCCGATCCGCTGGCCGGCGACGGCGCCGGGATTTTAGTGCAGATCCCCCATGCCTTTTTCAAAGCGGAGGCGGAACGCCTTGGGTTCAGGCTGCCGGCAGCCGGCACCTATGGCGTTGGGCAGCTGTTCCTGCCCAGGGACGCGCAGCTTCGCGCGCGTTGCGAAGAGATCGTGGCGAAGGTGCTGGCCGAGGAACATATCCCGCTTCTCGGTTGGCGCGACGTGCCGGTGAATAACGAGGGGCTTCCTGAAAGTGTGATCGCCGTTGAGCCTTGTCACCGGCAAGTCTTCGTTGGCAGGCCGGAGTTCATCCAGGACGAAAGCCGGTTCGAGCGGGCCCTTTACGTGGCGCGGCGCGTCATTTCGAACCGCGTCATCGCGGACGCTTGCACCAAGGATTTCTACCCGGTCTCGCTTTCCTGCCGCACGGTAGTCTACAAGGGCATGTTCCTGTCCTATCAGCTGGGCCAATACTACCGCGACCTACACGATCCGCGCTTCGAGTCCGCGCTGGCGCTCGTGCATCAGCGCTTTTCGACCAACACGTTCCCGTCCTGGCGGCTGGCGCACCCCTACCGCATGATTTGCCATAATGGCGAGATCAACACGCTGCGCGGCAACATCAATTGGATGGCAGCGCGCCAAGCCAGCGTCTCCTCGCCTCTTTTCGGCGACAGCATCTCCAAGCTCTGGCCCATGTCCTATGAGGGCCAATCCGACACCGCTTGCTTCGATAACGCGCTCGAATTCCTCGTGCAGGGCGGCTACAGCCTCGCGCACGCGATGATGCTGCTCATTCCCGAAGCATGGGCCGGCAACGCGCTCATGGACGAGAAGCGCCACGCCTTTTACGAATACCACGCCTCCATCATGGAGCCCTGGGACGGGCCGGCGGCCATCGCCTTCACCGACGGCCTGGAAATCGGCGCCACGCTCGACCGGAACGGGTTGCGTCCGGCGCGCTACTGCATCACCTCGGACGGGCGCGTGATCCTGGCCTCCGAAGCCCGGCGTGCTGCCCGTGCCAGAGGAAACGATCGTCCACAAATGGCGGCTGCAGCCGGGCAAGATGCTGCTCATCGACCTGGAGAAGGGCCGGATCGTTTCGGATGACGAGATCAAGTCGCAGCTCGCGAACGCACAGCCTTATCGGGAATGGCTGAACCACGGCCAGGTGCGCGTGGAGGCTTTGCCGCACGCTGAGCCTGCGCAAACCGGCAGCAAGATTCCGCTTCTCGACCGGCAGCAGGCATTCGGCTACACCCAGGAAAGCTGGAAATTCCTGATGTCGCCAATGATCGAGACCGGCCAGGAAGCCATCGGCTCGATGGGCACGGACACGCCAATCTTGGCGCTTTCCTCCAAGCTGAAGCTCCTGCACACCTATTTCAAACAGAACTTCGCGCAGGTGACGAACCCGCCCATCGATCCGATCCGCGAGGAGCTGGTGATGAGCCTCGTTTCGTTCATCGGCCCCAGGCCCAACATCCTCGATCTGGAAGGCACCTGGAAGCAGAAGCGGCTTGAGGTCTCCCAGCCCATCCTGACCAATGAGGATCTCGAGCGCATCCGCAAGATTTCGCAGTCGCCCTTTACCGCGTTCCGCACCATCACGCTGGACATTACCTACAGCTCCCATCTTGGCGCGGCAGGGATGGAGCGTTCGCTCGACTGGCTGTGCAGCCGGGCGGAAACCGTTGTGCTGCAGGGCTGGAACGTCATTGTCCTGTCCGACCGCGAAATGGGGCCGGATCGCATCGCGATCCCGAGCTTGCTCGCGACCAGCGCCATCCATCACCACCTTATCCGCAGGGGCCTTCGCACCTCCGTTGGCCTCGTCGTCGAAACTGGCGAAGCGCACGAAGTGCACCAATTCGCGGTTCTGGCCGGCGACGGCGCCGAAGCGATCAACCCGTACCTGGCGTTCGAGACCATCGAAGCCAATCTGGGCGAACTCGATAAGCCCATCGCCAAAGACGAGGCCTTCCACCGCTACGTGAAAGCCATCGGCAAGGGCCTCATGAAGGTGATGTCCAAGATGGGCATTTCCACCTATCAGTCCTATTGCGGCGCGCAGATTTTCGACGCGGTTGGCCTTAAATCGGACTTTGTGGCCAAGTGGTTCACGGGAACGCACACCGCGATTGAAGGCGTGGGCCTCGAAGAGATAGCGGCCGAGACCGCCGAGCGTCACCGGCTTGCCTTCGCCGACGTGCCGGTTTTGAGGAACGCGCTCGATGTGGGTGGCGAGTACGCTTACCGCATCCGTGGCGAAACGCATGCCTGGAACCCGGACACCATCGCGGACCTTCAGCACGCCGTGCGCGGGAATTCGCGGGAAAAATATCGCTCCTTCGCCAACGCGCTCAACGATCAGTCCGAGAGGCTGATGACCATCCGGGGCCTGTTCCGCATGAAGGACGCGAGCGAGATCGGCCGGGCGCCCATTCCGCTGGACGAGGTCGAGCCGGCCAAGGAAATCGTGAAGCGCTTTGCGACCGGTGCAATGTCTTTCGGCTCGATCAGCCGCGAGGCGCACACCACGCTCGCCATCGCCATGAACCGGATCGGCGCCAAATCCAATACCGGCGAAGGCGGCGAAGAGCCCAGCCGCTTCAAGCCGCTGCCCAATGGCGACAGCATGCGCTCGGCCATCAAGCAGGTTGCCTCCGGGCGGTTCGGCGTGACCACGGAATATCTCGTCAACTCCGACATGATGCAAATCAAGATGGTGCAGGGGGCGAAGCCCGGTGAAGGCGGCCAGCTCCCCGGCCATAAGGTCGACGCGACCATCGCCAAAGTGCGCCATTCGACGGCGGGCGTGGGCCTCATCTCGCCGCCGCCACACCACGATATCTATTCCATCGAGGACTTGGCGCAGCTTATCTTCGACCTGAAAAACGTGAACCCGGAAGCCTGGGTGAGTGTCAAGCTCGGCGCCGAGATTGGCGTCGGCACGGTCGCGGCCGGCGTTGCTAAGGCGAGGGCCGACCATGTGACGATCTGCGGCTTCGAAGGGGGAACGGGCGCATCGCCCTTGACCTCGATCAAGCATGCGGGCTCGCCCTGGGAGATCGGCCTCGCCGAAACTCAGCAGACGCTCGTTTTGAACCGCTTGCGCGGTCGCGTCGCCGTACAGGTCGATGGCGGCGTCCGCACCGGGCGCGACGTGCTGATGGGCGCTCTCTTGGGCGCCGACGAATTCGGCTTCGCGACCGCGCCATTGGTCGCGGCTGGCTGCGTCATGATGCGCAAGTGTCATCTGAACACCTGTCCGGCAGGCGTGGCCACCCAAGACCCGGTCTTGCGCGCGCGCTTCAAGGGTAAGCCCGAGCACATCATCAACTACTTCTTCTTCGTAGCCGAGGAGGTCCGCGAATATATGGCGGCGCTCGGCGTGCGCTCCTTCAGCGAGCTGATTGGGCGCTCGGACTGGCTCGACAAGGAGAAGGCTATCGAGCACTGGAAAGCGCAAGGGCTGGACTTCACCCGGCTGTTCCATCGGCCAGACGTTCCGGCCGGGGTAGCGATCCGTAATTGCGAAGCGCAAAATCACCCAATCGCCCATGTGCTCGACCGCAAACTGATCGAGCTTGCCAAGCCGGCACTTGAGAGCGGGAAGCCGGTCAAGCTCGAAATGCCCATCGCAAGCCATGACCGCACGGCTGGCGCCATGCTCTCCGGCCGCGTCGCGATGGCTTATGGCCATGCCGGCCTGCCCGCGGACACGATTTGGATCGGCTTCAACGGCTCTGCCGGCCAAAGCTTCGGCGCCTGGCTCGCCAGGGGCGTCACCCTCGACCTTGCCGGCGAGGCTAACGACTACGTGGGCAAAGGCCTATCGGGTGGCAAGATCGTTGTCCGCCCGGCCGGGAACGCCGCCGCCGTGCCCGAGGAAAGTATTCTCATCGGCAACACCGTGCTCTACGGCGCCATCTCCGGCGAGTGCTATTTCCGGGGCGTTGCGGGCGAGCGTTTCGCCGTGCGCAATTCGGGCGCGATTGCCGTTGTCGAAGGCACCGGCGATCACGGCTGCGAGTATATGACGGGCGGCTGCGTGGTGGTGCTCGGACCCACGGGGCGCAACTTCGCCGCGGGCATGTCGGGCGGCGTCGCCTATGTGCTCGACGAGAAGGGCGATTTCGACAAGCGCTGTAACATGGCGATGGTCGAGCTCGAACCTATCGATCCTGGCGACGTTTCGCCCTTCGATCAAGCCAATAGCGATACGCTCGAACGCTTCAACTTCGTCCACCTGCTCCACGACATGACCAAGGACGACGAGTTGCGGCTGTTCAAGCTCATCGAAAACCACCGGCACTATACCGGCTCGGAGCGGGCTAAGGCCATTATCGAGAATTGGGCGGACTATCTGCCGAAATTCGTGAAGGTGATGCCCGTGGAATACCGCAAGGCCATGGAAGCCAGGCGGGTTGCGCCGCCTCCACCGCCGCACGCCGATATTGCCGTTGGTGTCGACGGCGAACCGCAGCCTGGATTTTGAGAGCGGGCCTTCGGGCCCGGCGCCGCTTCGCTGCAGGCGCAGTCAAGCGCGAATTTGAGGGTTGAGTATGGGGAAGATAACGGGGTTTCTTGAGATCGAACGCGAGGACCGGGATTACGCGCCCGTCGCCGAGCGCACGCGGCACTATCGCGAATTCGTGCTGCCGCCTTCGGAAGAGGCGATCCGCAACCAGGCGGCGCGCTGCATGGATTGCGGCATCCCCTATTGCCATCGCGGCTGCCCGGTGAACAACCAGATCCCGGATTGGAACGATCTCGCCTATCACGGCGAATGGCGGGAAGCTGCGCGCAATCTCTATTCGACCAACAACTTCCCCGAGATTACCGGACGCGTTTGCCCTGCACCCTGCGAGGCGTCGTGCACGCTCAACATCGAGGATGTGCCGGTTACGATCAAAAGCATCGAATGCGCGATTGCGGACCGCTCTTTCGACGAGGGCTGGGCGATCCCAGAGCCGCCTGCGAGGAAAACGGGCAAGCGCGTCGCCATCGTGGGCTCAGGGCCGGGCGGGGCTTGCCGCGGCTCAGCAGCTGGCGCGCGCGGGGCACGAGGTACATGTCTACGAGAAGAACGCCTTACCCGGCGGGCTTTTGCGCTATGGCATCCCCGATTTCAAGCTCGAAAAGCATATTGTCGAGCGGCGCGTCGCGCAGATGCAGGCGGAGGGCGTGACCTTTCATTGCAACATAAATGTGGGCGTGAGCCTTTTCGTGGCGGACCTCGAAAAGGACTACGACGCGATCCTGCTTTGCGGCGGCGCGGAGAGGCCGCGCGATTTGCCGCTCCCTGGCCGCGAGCTGAAGGGCATCGAGCAGGCGATGACTTTCCTGCCGCAGCAAAACCGCCGGCTGTCGGGTGAGCCGCTCTGGAATGCGGAGCCGATCCTTGCGGAGGGCAAGCGCGTGGTGGTGATCGGCGGCGGAGACACCGGCTCGGACTGCATCGGCACGTCGTTCCGGCAGGGTGCCAAGTCGGTTGTCCAGCTCGAAATCATGCCCAAGCCGCCGGAGAAAGAGGAAAAGCTTCTGAGCTGGCCGCATTGGCCCTTGAAGCTGCGTACCTCGTCGAGCCAGGCCGAGGGCGCCGAACGCGACTACAGCGTGATGACCACGCGCTTCGAAGGCGATGAGAGCGGCCAGGTGAAAGCGCTTCATTGCGTGCGCGTGGATGGGAAGTTGCAGCCGATCGAAGGCAGCGATTTCAAGATCGAGGCCGATTTGGTGCTGCTGGCCATGGGCTTCGTGTCGCCGGTGCATGAGGGGATGATTTCGTCTTTCGGGCTTGAACTCGACGCGCGCGGCAACGTGAAGGCGAACGATCGGGACTATCGCACCTCCAGGCCCAAGGTGTTCGCCGCGGGCGACATGCGCCGCGGGCAATCGCTCGTGGTCTGGGCCATCCGCGAGGGGCGGCAAGCCGCGCACGCCATCGATAAGTCGATGATGGGGCGGAGCGAGCTTCCAAGATAGAGCAAGGCCGCTCCGCTTTTCCGGCTAGCGTGCGTGGTTAAGCGGCACGCCGCGCCTCCTCCCAGCCGCCGCGAAGGCTCAGGGCCTCGGCGACGTGCAGCAGATGAATGTTGGCGCTTCCGTCAAGGTCCGCCACGGTGCGCGCAAGCCGGAGCGTGCGGTGGTATCCGCGCGCCGACAGCCCATTCACCTCTGCGGCCTGTTCCAAAAGCCGCAAACCCTCCCGGTCCAGCGGGCAGAACTCTTCGAGAAGTGACGCGGGGCACCTCGCATTCGTAGTGACGGCCTCGATACCGGTCATGGAATAGCGGCGCGATTGCAGGCTGCGCGCGGCGCGGACCCGTTCCGCCACCTCGGCGCTACCCTCGCGCGACGGCGGAAGTGCCAAGTCCGTGGCCTTCACCGGCGCCACCGCGATCTGAATGTCGAGCCGGTCCCAAAGCGGGCCGGAGATCCGTGCCTTGTAGCTTTCCTCGCAGCGCGGTCCAAGCCTGCAGGTCACGCCCGGCGTCCAGGCATGTCCGCACCGGCATGGGTTCATGGCGGCGATAAGCTGAAAGCGCGAGGGGTAACGGATACGATGATTGACCCGCGCGATGATCGTCTCACCGCTCTCGATGGGCTGCCGTAGCGCATCTAGCACATGGGGCGGGAATTCCGGAAACTCGTCGAGGAACAGCACGCCGTGATGGGCAAGGGCCACTTCACCGGGCTTAGGACGCGCACCGCCGCCTACCAGCGCGGCCATGCTCGCAGAGTGATGGGGCGCGCGGAAGGGCCGCTCTGCGGTCAAGCTTCCATTGACGATTGTGCCGGCGACGCTCTGGATCATCGCGACTTCCAGCAGCTCCCTGGGCTCAAGCGGCGGCAGGATGCTTGGCAGCCGCTGGGCAAGCATCGATTTGCCCGCGCCTGGGGGCCCGATCATCAACATATGGTGACCGCCCGCCGCCGCGATTTCCAGCGCCCGCTTGGCACTTTCCTGGCCGCGCACGTCCTTGAGATCGAGCGTGGCGCCGATGTTCTGCTCAAGATGGGGCTTGGGCCTGGGGATCGTCACACCGCCCTTGAGATGGTTGACGAGTGCGAGCAAATGGCGCGGCGCCACAATCTCCATCTCGCCTGAAGCCCATGCCGCCTCGGGCCCGCAGGCTGCCGGACAGATCAACCCCTTTCCGAGCGCGCTTGCGCCAAGGGCTGCGGGAAGCGCCCCCGCGATAGGACCAAGGCTTCCGTCCAGCCCCAGTTCGCCGATGATTATGAAATCCGTTAGCTTCTCTGGGGCGATCGCCCCCGTTGCAGCCATGACTCCAAGCGCAACCGGCAAATCGTAATGGGTTCCCTCCTTCGGCATGTCGGCGGGCGCCAGATTCACCGTGATCCGCTTTGCCGGCAGCCCAAGGCCGATGGCTGTCAGCGCGGCGCGCACCCGCTCGCGGCTTTCGCCGACGGACTTGTCCGGGAGGCCCACGATGGAGAAAGCCGGCAGGCCGGGCGCAATAAGAACTTGCACATCGACCTGCTTCGCATCGATGCCCTCAAACGCGACCGTGGACACCTGCGCAAACATACTAGGCCCCGTACCCTTTTCCGATACGGAAACATTATCGTCAAATTTGCAAAAATCAAGAACATTACGCGAACACTAACGGCATGCGATCTTTTCTTCCACAACATCCCAGATGAGCGCCGCGATATCGGGGCCGCCGAAGCGTTTCACCTCGCGGATGCCCGTCGGCGACGTCACATTGATTTCGGTCAGGTAGTCGCCGATGACATCGATGCCCACGAAAATCAGGCCGCGCCGCCTAAGCTCCGGCCCGATTGTCTCGCAGATTTCGCTCTCGCGCGGCGTCAGTTCCGCGGCCTCGGGCCGCCCGCCAACGTGCATATTCGACCGCGTTTCATCGGCGGCGGGAACCCGGTTGATCGCACCAACAGCCTTGCCGTCGACGAGGATAATGCGCTTGTCGCCGGCCCGCACCTCTGGCAGGTAGCGCTGTACCACGAATGGCTCGCGGAATACCGTTTGGAACAGCTCCACCAAAGAACCGGCGTTGGTGTCGTCCGGCCTCAGCCTGAACACCGCGGCACCGCCATTTCCATAAAGCGGCTTTACGACGATATCGCCAAATTCCGCGCGAAATTCTTTCAGCCTGTCGAACGAGCGCGTGATGAGCGTTGGCGGCATAAGCTCGGGAAACTCGGTGACGAACAGCTTCTCGGGTGCGTTTCGGACACTCGCGGGATCGTTCACCACCAGCGTTTTGGGATGAATGTGATCGAGAATGTGGGTGGTCGTCACATAGGCCATATCGAAGGGGGGGTCCTGGCGGAGATGGACTACATCCAGCTCCTCCAGTGCGAGCGTTTGTGCGGCTCCCAGCTCGAAGTGGGCCCCATGCACATCGTCGACGCGAAGCTCATGACCTTCGGCGAAGACGTGGCCGTCGCGCATAAACAGGTTGGCGGGGGTGTAGTAGAATACACTGTGGTGGCGCTTTTGCGCTTCCAGCATAAGCGCGAAGGTTAAATCGCCACTGATGTTGATCCGCTCGATCGGGTCCATCTGGACCCCAGTCTTCAGCCGCATGCACTCGCCTCCGGGTCTTACCGGTGGGACTTTAGGGCGCCCCGCCGAATTACGCAAGAAAGGCTTGCTCGATGTGGGCGCAACCGCGGTTCGGGGTAACGAGGACGACATCGAAACTGGCCGAGCAATGCGCAAGCTCCAAATGCTCACCCAAAAAGACTTCCGCGGCGACAGCAATTCGCGCCTGCTGGCGCGGCAGGATCGCATAGGCAGCCTCTTCCTGGGTTTTCCGGCGCTTCACTTCGACGAAAGCTAGGTGATCGCCGCGTCTGGCAACGAGGTCGATCTCACCGCCCTTGGTTTTATAGCGCTGAGCCAAAATCCGGTAGTCCTTGCTTTCGAGGAGCCCTTTTGCCCAGCCCTCAGCGGCCACACCGGTTGCGTAGGAGGTTGGAGCGGGAAATCTCTGGCTATTTCGCGCGGTCATCGTTCTTACCCCTTAGTTGCAACGCTAAGTTGTACACCTGCTTCCGTCCAACTCCAAGCCCCTTCGCGACTTCTTCAACAGCCTCCTTCAAGCTCACCCGCCGCATCGCGCTGCGCAGGGCGTTTTCGATATCCTCATTTGCCGGCGGCTTTGCCTCTCCGGGGCCGATAACGATCACAAATTCCCCAGCGGGCGGACTAGCGCGGACTTCCTCCAGGATCTCGCCCGGCCTTCCCCTTAGGATTGCCTCGAAAAGCTTGGTCAGCTCGCGTGCGATAGCGAGCCGGCGGCCGGGGAATATCTCCGCCAAGGCTTCGAGCGTTTGACTAAGGCGCGCGCCGCTTTCGTAGAAGATTAGCGTCCCTGGGACGGCCCGGACTGCTTCGAGCTCAAGCCGCCGGGCTGTTTCCTTTGGGGGCAGGAACCCTCCGAAGTAGAACCGGTCGGTCGGTAAGCCGGCTGTCACCAGCGCGGCAAGGAGCGCCGAAGGGCCGGGGATCGCAAATACGCCGATTCCCTCTTCGATTGCCGCGCGCACCAGCTTGAACCCAGGGTCGGCGACCAGAGGCGTGCCAGCGTCCGAGATCAGCGCCACGCTTTTGCCTTGCCTGAGCGCCGCCAGGATGCGGGCACGATCCTTGTCTCCGCTGAAGTCGTGATACGCTTCAAGCTTACGCCCAATGCCATAGGCCGCGAGCAGCTTGCGGCTATGCCGGGTATCCTCGCAAAATGCCGCATCGGCGGACGCAAGCACAAAGAGCGCCCGGATAGAAATGTCAGCGAGATTTCCAATAGGCGTGGAAACGATATAGAGGCCCGGCGCGAGCGAGGTTGCGGCGAGCTTATCGAGCTGACGGTTCAGTCCGGCGGCAAGCTCCGGTTTGAGTATGCGATTCGGGGCCATGCTTTGGGATGCCTTTGTGGCAGCAGGCTTCGATTTTTTTGAAAACTGCTGTCCGGACATCACCAATCAGCCATAGTTGCGAAAGAGGTTGCTTGCCAGCGGCGGCGCCTGCAGGATACGCGCGCCGCCGGCAGCGGGAGCCGGTTGCGGTTCAACCGGGCTGGTCAACATGAAGCTGATACTCGCTCAATGAAGATACCGTTTCAACATGATCGCGCACGCAATCGCTTGTTCCTTAGCTTTGCGGCATTCTTGACCTGCCTCGGCCTGGCCGCGTGCTCGGTTGGCGGGCTGGGAGGCTCTGGCCCAAGCAACAGCATCGCGGGGGCAGCGCCGCAAGGCGTTCCCGCGGGCCAAACCGTGAAGGTGGCATTGCTACTGCCGCTCACGGGCAATGTGAATGCGGCGCCGGTTGCCAAGGCGATGAAGCAGGCAGGCGAGCTGGCGCTTTTCGATTTCGACAAGCCCAACATGCAGCTCATCCCGAAAGACACCCATGGCAACCCCGAAGGCGCGCGGCAAGCTGCGCAGGAGGCCGTGAAAGAAGGCGCCGAGCTCCTGATCGGGCCGCTCTTTGCCAATGAGGTTTCGGCTGTCGCTCCCATCGCTCAAGCCGCCCACATTCCCGTGCTCGCATTTTCGAGCGACAGAAATGTTGCAGGCAACGGCGTCTATCTTATGAGTTTCGTCGCAGGCGCCGACGTGCCGCGGATGATTTCCTATGCGGTTTCCCAGGGTAAAACCCGCTTTGCGGCTCTCTTTCCGCAAAACGACTATGGGCGCCTTGTTCAGCAGGCTTTTGAGCGCGCGGTTCAGGAAAATCACGGTCAGGTCGTGATGACCAAAACCTTCCCGCCGGATGCGAACGGAATGCTTCCGCCGGTCAAGGAAATGTCGGTGAACGGCTGCCGAACCGGGCCAGTCGGGCCAAAAAGCCCAAGGGCAAGAAGCGTGCCGTGTCCCGCGGCGCCAGCCTCCATATCCACCCCTATACCGTGGCCTTGAGCCTCGGCAAACAGATTCGTTTCTCCGCGCCGTTGGAAGAAATCACCGCTGAGTTGGAGGGTGCTATGAGGAAGCGTTTGACTCAGGAAGCGGTTGAACCCTGATGGGCGGGAAAGGTCGCGCGTCCGCGCGGTTGTCGTCGGCTCTGCCGCGTTCAGCCGCGAAGCGTCACGCCGGCGGCGCGGCGCCCTGCCGCAGAAGGCAGGCCGGGCAAAAGCCTGCCAGCGCCCCGGCCGGCAGCCGCGCCCCGCACCTGGTGCAATTCTGAGACGTGGCCGGATTCACTTCATTTCCATTCATACCTCCCCTCAGAAGCGAAACCGAGAAAATGTTACAGTAAATCTCGATCCGAAAAACGCCGAAGGGCCGGCGAGAGAAGCACGTCCTTGCTTGGCGGCCGTGTGAACAGACCACTGTGACCCGTCGCTGGGTGGTCGAGCGGCTAAAGATGGGGCATGAGTCGAGGGTGGCCCAAGCCCATCGCTCATCCGCAGCTTCAAGGTCCGGTTGGCCGCAATACCCGAAACACGCGGAAACAAAGGATTCCGCGGATTTCGCGTCCTCCGCGGTTCTCTATCTTGTCTCGATTGGCATGAGCTTTGCGGGGCCCTTGTTCTTCTGATCTTCCTTGCATCCGAAGACTGTCGAGCGAGGCGTTGGGAACGCGCGCCCGCACGCGGCGGCCGGAGAACCGCGCGAGAACCGCTAGAACGGAAAATCCCCGTTTCCCTTTGGCCTTTCAGCCTTGGGTTCCGCGCGCTTCTGAGCCCGTTCATGGCGGTTAAGGCCCGCTACCGTAATTGCCTTCACCGGCTGCGCCGGGCAGGCGTATTCGCAGGCGCCGCAACCGACGCACAGAGTCTCATCCACCTGGGGCAACCGGAGATTGTTGCCGTAAGGAATGGTATTCGCCGCCTTGGTGGGGCAATGTTCCGAACAGGCCGCGCAATCCGTCCCCTTGGTCTTGACGACGCATCGCTCCAGGTCCAGTTGCGCGCAGCCAATCCTGGCGAGCTGCTTGTCAGCCAGGTCGAGCAGGGAAATGGCCCCATCCGGACAAACTCGGCCGCATTCGTTGCATCCGAAGTTGCAAAAGGAATGCCGGTAATCCAGGCGCGGTTTCATCAGGCCCGGCAGGCCATATTCGAGAAAGGACGGCCGCAGAACATGCGTCGGACAGGCGCTCACGCAAAGCTGGCAGGCCGTGCAGTGGCTCAAAAACCGAGCCACCCCGCCGGAACCTGCGCGAGAGACGACCCGCCGGAACATCCGCTCGGCGCGCTTTCCCTCCGAGTCTCCGAACCAAAGCCAGCCCCCCATGGCGGCCGCCAGGGACGCGCCGGTCTTTGAGGAATTCCCGCCTCCGCCGCCATCCGGACAATCCCGGCGGCGGCGGGCGCGGCCTTGGGGCCGCGCTTCCACGCGAGCTTGTAACTGATGGCATCGCTCCTTGCAGACACCCACGCAATTGAAGCAAGCAACGCACAGCGAAAAATTGATGGCGCCGGAACGCAGGTCAATACATTGGGACTTGCAGACTCGCAGGCAGTCCCCGCATTTCCGGCACGCTTTCGTGTCTATCCCCAGGCGGAACGCGCCGCGCGAGGACAGGAAGCCGAGCAGCGCGCCAACGGGACACACGGTGTTGCAGTACAAGCCGCCTTCGCCAGACCACCAGGATCAGGAGCAACACCAGCATCCCGGCGGGCAATGCCAGCGCCCCCACCCCGGCCCATTGAGGTTCCACTCGGTATAGGGCATCGGTGCCCAGGGCGCCGGCGGTCTTGACCAGCGCGTTGTTGGCAAGCGTCACCACGGGGCGGAACAGCCCGGACACCATCCGCCCGAACACGCTATACGGATCAAGAAGCGACAGCGTAAACCCCGCCCACCCGGCGAGAATGCCCGCAAGGCAGCCCAGGAAAAACACCTGCCGCAGCCGCGGGTAGCCGCGGGAATATACCAGTCGCTTTCGCGTTCCGGGGACCAACCCGGCAACCCTGCCGATCACGTCCTGAAAAATGCCGAGCGGGCAGATGGCGGAGCAATAAACCCGTCCCACGAGGAGCGTCGCCACCATCACGACCAACCCGGCAACCGCGAGCGAGGCGCCGGTGAACAGTGCGACCATGGAGGGCACGAACTGGATCGACGCCAGGCGATGCGAAACGGACGCGGGCACCAGTCCGCGGAAGTCCGCGAACGCGCCAAGCAAACCGGCCAGCACCGCCAGCGCCGCCATTGCGCGCACGAACTTCAGCCAATGGCGCCGCATGAACTCAGGTCAGTTTGAAGCGGCGGATGTCGGCATGGGCTAAATCGATGGAC
>CAWAVJ010000042.1:0-67486 GCA_963785355.1 uncultured Alphaproteobacteria bacterium | reverse complement strand
GGTGCTCAAAGGTTCTCGTGCCGATCAGCCAGGCATCGAGCGCAAGCGCCCGTTCGAGCTCGTTTTCATTATGCACCTCGACCAGGACGGACATATCCCGCTCGCGGCCGGCGCAGAAAAGCTCCTCCGCAAGGCCGTCCGGGGTGCAGGCCATGATGACGAGGATGCAGTCGGCGCCCATGGCGCGGGCCTCGTCCACCTGATAGGGGTCGACCATGAAATCCTTGCGCAGCACCGGCAAGGACACGGCCTCGCGCGCGGCGATCAGCGCCTCGGGCGAGCCCTGGAACGAGGGGCCGTCGGTCAGGACCGATAGGCAGGCCGCTCCGCCGCGCTCGTAAGCGCGGGCGATGCTGGCGGGGTCGAAATCCGGCCGGATGAGGCCCTTCGATGGGCTGGCCTTCTTCACCTCCGCGATCAAGCCGGGCTCCAAGCGCGCCCATTTTTGGCCGAGCGCTTCGAAGAAGTCCCGCAAAGGTGGCGCGGCGTGGACTTGGGCTTCGAGCGCGGATGGCGGCACCTTCGCTTTCGCGGCGGCGACTTCTTCTTTTTTGTAGGCGACGATTTTTTCGAGAATGCTCATTTCCACTACGCCGCGGGACCGAGGACACAGGGATGTTAGAGCGTCTCGCTAAAAAAGGAAATCGCCGTTAGCGGCAGCGCACCATCTTCTTGGGCGTGGGCGTCGCGCGGGCGGTGCCGGCAGTCACTTTTCGTTAGTCATGTTCGACGCCATTGCGTGCGAATCTCGCGATTTTTCGTGGCCGGCCACGCCGCCGGACGTTTACCTTCCGGCCCGGACGCCGCTCCCCGGAAGCTCCCCGGCCCGCGCCGCCAAAATCTGTCTCCAGCCACCCAGCAACCACCTCCGCCCCGCTCCGGATCCCTACAAATAAGCCCATGGTAAGCCTCTTGACGCCGCTATCGCCTTCCCATGACGCAATAATGGACCATGGCGCCTTACCGATGTGCTAATGCCGGGCCGGGCAAGCGTCCGGCCACCGAAACGGGATATTTCGCCATTTCCGGCCAGTGTCTGTAGGAAGAAACGAAGCGGCTGAGCTAAGCCAAGCCCCAGTAAAGGGCCACCTTCCATTTTCCCGTCCGGCCGGTGCCTGCCGTTGGAGCCAGCCGGGCCAGTATCTCACTGCAAGTACTCTTCATTTTTTACTTTGGCGGCTGCATTTTTTAAATACTCGTAAACCTACGCCTTCTGCTCGTTACATTGCCGTGGCTCGATCTTCTTTCGCTCCCGCGGCGTTGCCAAGTAAAAGCCGGCCGGGGACAACGTAGGAAGTGTACTGACGACTAAGTCATTGAAGCAATTACATTAACCTATGCGTGTTGTTAACTATTTGTACAACTATAGATGGATTTGTTGGTTAAAAAGCGCCAGAATTTATATTTAACGGGTATTTTGAAATCGTGGAATTCGACCTAAAGTGGCAAAAAATTCGCAGAAAGACGGCGGCGGAAAAGATCCGGGGCGGCCGTTAACCACGAAAAAAGTAACCATAGTACGCCCGTAGCGAATGTGTATCCTGCCATCTACGCTGGTATGGCGGCGGCAAGCGCCCTTACGAACGCATGGTCCTTGCAACCGCCCCCTACCGGCCAAATTTAACACTTGATACCATGCTGGCTACCCCAGCGGAAGCTTTAGGCCGACAGCGGACCAGCTCGCCTGCAAAAACTTTGTTAGATCAGCATGCCCGCCTTTAGATCCCTTTGCGGACTAAACCCGGATTAAGCGTCCCCGTTCGGTGCATAAATCAAGACTTCTGCTGTCTCACTTGCTGAAACTGTATTACAAGTTCCTCTGCTTTAGCCACTTGCGCGGCAGACATACGCATTTTTATGATCGCGCGATCCTTTAGCGAGATATGATGTCCGTTATTGGCGGCTAAGCTGAACCATTTGTAAGCCTCGACAAAGTCTTGCGTTGCTTTCATGAACGCAAATCCGGTTCGATCAAAGAATCCCAAACCTTTTACTTTGAAATCCCTTGGCGTAAACGCTTCCAAGGCTATGTTGCGCAAACGCGTCGCCTTGCTCAGCGGCCATACGAAGCCACTTTAATGTTTGCTGATAGTCTTGTTCGACGCCGTACCCCTTGTGGTACATGGCACCAAGATCGCATTGAGCGGCAATGTGTCCCTGTTCGGCAGCTTTCTGCAACCACTTCGCGCCCTCCTTTGGATTCCGTTCGACCCCATTGCCGTTATAATATGCGCCGCCTAACGTATATTGAGCGTGCATACTACCGGATGCGGCCTCATCTTGAAGCTGTTTTAGGGTAACTGCGGTGAATTTTTCCATAGAAGCAACCCCGAGCGTCTACGAGGATTAGTAATGCCGCCGCGCAAGTCGGACAAGAAGCCTTACGCAGGGATTTTGGCTGAACCTATGCCAAAATATACGGCCCTTACCCTTCCCGCTGACGGCGAAATCGACGCGTTGATAGACGCCAAAATGAAGGCGCTGTTCGCTCATTACGGCCTTGATTCCACTGACGCGTTCGAGGGCGGGCCGAGAATGGCGGCGGCATGGGCGAATCTTGCTTGGCACTTGGCGCGTCAGCATGTGCCCGGCTTCGTTGGCGCGCCGCGAGGGCGTGGAAAGCCAGCCGCACGGAAGCAAGACGACGTTACTATCGTGATGCATGTCGAATTGCTGAAGCGGCGCGACGGGCTATCAGAGCGAAAGGCCATTAAACGTATTGCTGACGACAATTTGGTCCGTGGCACGAAGGAGGCGCTTCTAAAGCGATACAAAAATGCCAAGACCACTTTCGCGCCAATGGCCGAGATGTTCGACAACATAGTTGCCACCTTGGGTCACGATGTGTTCGTTCAAATAATGGAGGAATCTTTTTCCGGGGACGGAAAAAATACATTTTTGTCCCCAGAATGAGTCTGTGCTTTATGGGGTGTCACCACGACCACGGGTGACGTATGGCTCCTAAGGAACGAATTTCGGTTTCACTGTTCGGCATCAAAGCCGAGGCGGAAGGTCTCACGGGAATTGCGGCTTTCGTTTTGGTTGCAGTCCTGCTCTTCATAGCCCGTTTAGCTGGCCTCTTTTGAGGCTGGCTGCGCACGAGCGAGCAAAATTCAAGAATGATGCACAGAGATTACGGTCTTGCTTCAAAAGGGTTCTTTTTGTGCATAAATGAGGTGCATAAGTCAGGGATGGAATATGGCTATGCGAAGGCCGCATTTGGATCTGACAGCTGCCTTGGCGCCCATTGGATAGCGAGAACACCGGCGCGCCCGCTTCCGACCCATAGCGAACTAGCGTCGGATAACATCCGGCTAGCCGCGGGTGGCTTCGATCAGGGCGTCGAGCGCTTCCTTGGCGCGGCCCTCCTCGATGGAAGCTTCTGCCAGGGCCACGCCCTCTTTCAAGTCTTCGGTCCTGCCCGCGACGATGAAGGCCGCGGCGGCATTGAAAAGCACGATGTCGCGGTATGCTCCGCGCTTGCCCTGAAGGAGCGCGCGCAACGCTACCGCACTGTCTTCGGGCGAGCCGCCTACAAGGCCGGCGGGGTTCGCAAGCGGCAGGCCGGCATCGCTTGGATGCACCTGGAAGGAGGTAATCTCGCCGTCCTTTAGTTCCACCACGTAACTGAGGCCCGTGGTCGAAAGCTCGTCCATGCCATCCGCGCCATGCACGGCCCAGACATGCGCCGCGCCCGCCCGGTTCATCACCTCGGCTATTGGCCTAAGCCACTGTTCGGAATAAGCGCCGATGAGCTGGCGCTTCGTGCCCGCCGGGTTCACCAGCGGCCCGAGCAGGTTGAAAATCGTGCGCAGTTTGAGCCCCTGCCGGACGGAAGCGGCATGGCGCATGGCGGGATGATGCGCGGGCGCCCACAGAAAGGCCAGGCCGGCTCTTTCGAAGCAGGCGCCCAGGCGCTCCGGGGCCAAGTTGATGTTGACGCCGAGCTTTTCCAGCACGTCCGCAGCACCCGATTTCGACGACACGGCGCGGTTGCCATGCTTGGCCACCGGCACGCCCGCGCCGGCCAGTACGAAGGCGGTTGCGGTCGATATGTTGAACGTGCCCTTGGCGTCGCCGCCGGTGCCGACGATATCGACCGCCCCCTCCGGCGCTTCCACGGCCACCATCAGGCTTTTCATCGCCGAGACGGCGCCCGCGATTTCGTCCGCGGTTTCGCCCCGCGCCTTCAGAGCCACGAGGAAAGCCGCGAGCTGGATCTCGGAAACGCCGCCCTGCATGATGCAGAGAAAGGCTTCCCGCGCCTCCTCCTCCGAAAGTGCGGCGCCCGAGGCCGCCTTCTCAAAGTGCGGGCGGAATGCAATCTGCAAATCGAGCATGGTTAGCGCCTTACGCTACGGCCGCGCGCTGTGGCGCCGTTTCCAAATTGGGAAGTTTGAGCCCATTCTTTATTGGCTTCCATTTGACGCCCGCAAGCATCAGGAAATTCGCCAGCATAGCGTGGCCGTTGGCGCTGGCGATGCTTTCGGGATGAAACTGCACGCCGAAGACGGGCTCGCTCTTATGTTCCAGCGCCATGATGAGGCCATCGGAGGTGCGCGCGGTGACGGCCAGGCAAGACGGCAGCGTGCTGGCTTCCACGATCAGCGAATGATAGCGCGTGGCTTCGAAGCCATTCTCCAAGCCGCTGAACAGGCTCTTGCCCTCGTGGTAGATCTTCGACAGCTTGCCGTGCATCAGCACCGGCGCTCGGATCACGCGCCCGCCGTAGGCCTGCCCGATGGATTGATGGCCGAGGCAGACGCCCAGGACGGGCACGCGGCCCTTGTTCTTTTTCAACAGCTCAAGGCAGATGCCGGCTTCGTTCGGCGTGCAGGGGCCGGGCGACAGGACGATGGCCTCGGGCTTTTCCGCCAGCACCGCCGCCGCCGTCTTTTCGTCGTTGCGGTAGACGCGCGCTTCGACTCCGAGATCGCCGAAATAATGGACGAGATTGTAGGTGAAGCTGTCGTAATTATCGATAATTGTGATCATTTTGCTGGCCTTGCTCGCTTCAGAGCATATTCGGGGAGATTGAAAGCTGCAACTGGCCCGTGCCGGGCTTAAGGCTGCGCCATCGCTCCGTATCGAAATCGAAGCTCACCACCGCCGCAGTCGGAAGCTTCTCCTTGAACGCCTCGCGCGCGGGGCTTCCTACTGGCGTGAGCGCGATCGCGAGCTCTTGCAGCCCTGGATTATGGCCGGCGATCATGACATGGCCGATCTCATCGGGAAGTTCGCGCAGCACCTTGAACAGCGTTGGGGCGCTCGCCTCGTAAAGCCGCTCGTCGAAGCGAACCTCCGGCTGCTGGTCCCAAGCTTCGGGTCCGGCCAGCGCAAGCGTTTGGCGCGTCCGCACGGATGGCGAGCAAAGGATCAAATCCGGCCTCAGCTTGTGTTCGCGCATGGCCATACCCATCTTCGGCGCCGCCTTCAGGCCGCGGGCTGCGAGCGGGCGTTCGAAGTCCGCGATATTCGGATTGTCCTTCTCGCCTGACTTGGCATGGCGGAATAGCGTCACGGTCTTCATGGCCCATCCTCATATAGGGTCCGCTCGATAGCTTGGTTGGCTACCGCAGAAGACCCCCTCACCCCAGCCCTCTCCCCAAGGGGAAGGGGGTTTGCTGCGGCCCTATCACCAAGAGAGAGGGTAGTTCCGGCGTCCCTTCTCCCCGTCCGCATCCGCTTGCGGATGCGGCAGCAAAAGATGCCAGCTCGCCAAGGCGAGCTGGCGCGGAGAAGGACAGGATGAGGGGGGACTTCGTGAAGCAACCACGTGGACCCGACATTATATATCCCCCCGCTATTGCCCTCTTGCCGCCAGCCCCGCGAAACGCACCGCCTCCTCCGCCGCGCGGAATAGGGCGCGCGCCTTGTTCTCGCATTCCGCTTGTTCCGATTCTGGTACGGAATCCGCGACGATGCCAGCGCCCGCCTGTACATACATCGTACTATCTTTAACGATAGCGGTGCGCAGCGCGATACAAGTGTCCATTTCGCCATTGGCAGCGAAATACCCGATGCAGCCGGCGTAGACGCCGCGCTTTTCGGGCTCCAGCTCGTCGATGATCTCCATGGCGCGGACCTTGGGAGCGCCAGAAACCGTGCCCGCCGGAAAGCCCGCCATCAGCGCATCGATGGCGTCGTGCTTGGCGCCGAGCCTGCCGGCCACGTTGGAGACGATGTGCATGACCTGGCTATAATATTCGAGGAAGAAGCTATCGGTCACGCGCACCGAACCGATTTCGGCGACGCGGCCCACGTCGTTGCGGCCGAGGTCGAGCAGCATGAGGTGCTCGGCGCGTTCCTTCGTGTCGGCGAGCAGGTCCGCGGCTAGGCGCTTGTCGTCCTCGGGCTTGCGCCGCGCGGCCTGGTTCCGGCGATAGGCCGGATGGTGACTTCGCCGGCGCGGACGCGGACCAGGATTTCAGGGCTTGAGCCCGCGACCGCGAAGCTGCCGAAATTCAGGAAATAGAGGAACGGCGAAGGGTTGACACGCCGCAGCGCCCGATAGAGCGCGAAGGGCGGCAGCTCGAACCGCGTCTGGAAGCGCTGCGACAGCACCACCTGAAAGATATCGCCGGCCGCGATATACTCTTTCGATTTGGCGACCATCGCCATGTAGTCCTTGGGCGCCATGTTCGAGGTTGTCGCCGCAAGCGCGCCGTCGAGGCCATCGGCGGAGGGCGCATGCGCGATCCTGGTATCGAGCGCGTCCTGGATTTGCGTGAGCCGCTCCACCGCGCGGGAATAAGCCGCCTTTGCCGGAACGCGCTTTTCCGGGCGCACCGTGGTGACAATGGTCATCTCGTCCTTTATGGCGTCGAAAATGACCATGATGCCGGGGCGCATCAGAAAGGCGTCGGGCACGCCCACCGGATCGGGCTTGGCGCCCGGAAGCTTCTCGACCAGCCGCACGGTGTCGTAGCTCAGATAGCCGAACACGCCCGCCGCCATGGGCGGCAAATGCGGTGGGATTTCGAGCTTCGAAGCATCGAGCAGTTCCCGCAGCGCCTGGAGCGTGCCAGCCTTGCAAGGGCGGAATGCGTCTGCGTTCTTCTGCGGGCTCTCGTTGATCTCGGCGCGGTCCTCTTGCGCGCGCCACAGCACGTCGGGATCGAGGCCGATGATCGAATAACGGCCCCGGACAGCGCCGCCTTCGACGGATTCGAGGAGAAACGAAAAGGGGCGGTCCGCGGCGAGCTTCAACATCGCCGCGACGGGCGTCTCAAGATCGGCGATCAGCTTCGTGGAGACAAGCTGGGCTGCGCCCTCGGCGTAGCGCTTGGAGAATTCGGAAAACGAAGGCTCGACCTTCATTGGCTTGGCAATCTCTTAGGGTTGAATGTCCGGGTTTACACCAAATTCGGGCGATTGCTTCGCTAAACCCCATGATCCCTGGACTGGTCAAGCCGCATGCGCGCTAACATAACGAGGGAATCGCCCCTCACCCTGTCCCTCTCCCCATGGGAGAGGGAACGGCGTCCCCTCCCAACGGAGCGAGTCGAACTCCCTCTCCCCTTGGGGAGAGGGCTGGGGTGAGGGGAGATTCCCCCGTTCGTTACACCATCCGCCAATTTTAGCTCCTATGCGGTCAAGCCGGGTCATGACAATAGTGTACGGACGCCATCGGAAATCATTCACCGCTGTCATAGCCGCCCCCCCCTGACACAGCCGCGAAATTCTTGCGGTCGATGGTAACGCCGGCGGCGCTCTCGACGCCCGCCAGATATTGGGAGAAGTTGTCCTCGGCGATCTGGCCTGAGAGCTTCTGCTCCAGCGTCTGGGCCTGCATCGGGGCAAGCGGCCCCGGCTCTGTCACGTTGACCACCTGGAGCACGACCCGGGACTCGCCGTCGCTGCCCTGGGCGGAGGAAGCGCCGTC
Source organism: uncultured Alphaproteobacteria bacterium (assembly GCA_963785355.1). Lineage (GTDB taxonomy): Bacteria > Pseudomonadota > Alphaproteobacteria > Rhizobiales > Rhodomicrobiaceae > Rhodomicrobium. The sequence goes on along the minus strand of CAWAVJ010000042.1, from coordinate 59,601 downwards.
TTGGGCGAGCGAGAACGCTTGCGCAATGGCCGGCTGCGGCAAGCCCGGCTCGGAGCCTTCGCGCTTAAGCGGCTGGCTGGTCTTCACCGTGGCTCCAACGCTTTGCGCAACGTCCGCAATCTTCTCGCCGTGGTTCAGGCGCTCCGCCAGCTCACGTGCCTTGGCGGTGAGCTTGATGCGGACTTGATCCTTGCGCCAATAGGCTTCGACGTCCGCCTTCACCTCGTCGAACGGCTTCTGCCTCGCCTTGATAATGTCCTCCACGTCGAACCACGCATAGCCGCCGCCTTGTAGCCGCAGCGCTTCGTTCTCGACGCCGGGATCGGACTTGAAGGCTGCGTCCGCGAGCGTTGCGGCTGGCACGGATGCGAGCTGCACCGGCTTGCCGTCTAGGCCGGCCCCTTTTTGGTTGAGCGTGACCTCCTCCAGCGGAAGGTTCAACTTCTTCGCGATGTCCCGCACCGATAAGCCCGCGGCGCGCTCGTCCTCGAGAGACTTTATTTGCGCATTGCGGAGTTCCTCGAATTCCTTGCGCTGTTTCGCAGCTTCTTCGGCGTTACGCTTCTTTTCAAGTTCCTCTCGAATCTGAGCCTTGACCTCGTCAAAGCTTCTTTCCCCGGCAGGCTCTATTTCCGTTACCCGCATAATCACCCAAGATAGAGGGCCATCGATGACGTTACTTATTTCGTCCTTCTTAAGACTGAATGCCGTATCCAGGATCGCCTGATTTGCGTCGAACTTCTCGCCGAACTCCTTTTTCGAAACGGCGCCAAGGTCGATGCCGCCGCTCTCTAGCCCCGCGGCTTTGGCGGCATCCTCGAAGCTTTTGCCGGCCGATAGCTCTGCCTCCGCAGCATGCGCGGCCTCTACCGACCTGAACGGAATAAGCTCGATGTGACGCCGCTCGGGCACTGCATAATTGCCACGCTTTTCATCGTACGCGGCCCTGACCTCTTCGTCCGATACGGCCGCTTTGCTTTCGACAGGCTTGGGCGCGACGGTCAGCATGGCCACTTTCCTGAATTCCGGGGCCATGAACAGCGCCTTGCTCTCCTCGTAAAAGCTCTTGAGCGCTTCTTCGGTGGGCTCCGGGAGGGCCCCGGCTGCATCGGGGGTAAGCGTGAAATAGGCGATGGTGCGTTGCCCGTTCAGATAGCGGTTATACGCATCGAGCAGCGCCTTGGGCACGATGCCGCTGGCGGCGAACATGCCCTGGATTTGCCGCCTTATGAGATCGCTCCGGTACTCCTGCTCGAAGAAAAGCTCGTCATACGAAATGTCCTTCAAAAACTTTCGATACTTGTCCGGGCTGAACTTGCCCGAAGCGTCATGGAAGATCGGGGCGTTGGTGATATTCTCGCGCAGGCCCTCGGGCGAGAGACCCAGCCCCAGTTTATTCGCCTCGTAATCGAGGGCGGATTCCTGGATGAGCCCCTGGAGTACCTGCTGCGGCAAGCCCATCGCCCGGGCCTGGCTCTGGCTGATTCGCTGCCGTGCCCTGGCGCTCAAGTTTTCAAGCGCCCGGTGATAGGCGCGCTCGTAGGCTTGCGGGGTAATCTCGACCGAACCCACCTTGGCCACGCTTGGATGCGTGTAGCGGTCGAAATAATTGTTGCCGCCCATGCTGATCGCGAACGCGACGATGAGAATGGCAAACATCACGGCTACGGCCGCTTTCCTCAGCATGTGCATCATGACAGGCGGTTGTCCTTCGAAAGACGAGACCCCTTGATTCAGGCGCGCAATTGAGCCAGGGTCCGCAGTGTGCCGTAATTTAGAGCATAAAAATCGGTGCGCAACATGAGATTGGCGCGGAGCATCCGCTTTTAAGGGGAATTGATAATGAGTTTACCGGAGGTTATCGTCGCGGGGAATTGGAAGATGAACGGCCTTCGCGCCGATCTCGCCGAAATCTCGGCCGTCCGGGCCGGGATCTCGCCCTCCAGCAAGGCGGGGGTTTGGATTTTTCCGCCCGCGACGCTCATCGCCGCCGCGGCTGCGCTGGCTGGCACGCCGGGCGGGGCCGATGTCCTCATTGGCGCGCAGGATTGCCATGCGAAAGACTCTGGGGCCTTTACCGGCGATCTCTCCGCGCCAATCCTGAAGGATGCCGGGGCCGCCGCGATCATCGTTGGGCACAGCGAGAGGCGCAGCGGGCACGGCGAAACCAGCCACGAGGTCCGCGCCAAGGCGGTGGCGGCGCTGCGAGCAGGCCTTCCCGTCATCGTATGCCTAGGCGAGACCAAGGGCGAGCGCGAGGCCGGGCTTGCTCCCGCCGTCTGTACGCGCCAGCTTGCCGATAGCCTGCCAGCCGAAAGCACGCCGGAAAACACGATCGTCGCCTACGAGCCCGTCTGGGCCATCGGCACCGGCCTGCAGGCCACCACGGACGACATCACCGCCATTCACGCCGTGCTCCGCGCGGAACTTGGCAAGCGCGAGGGAACCGGTACGCAACGCTGGCGCATTTTATACGGCGGCTCCGTCAGCCCTGCCAATGCCGCCGGGATTTTCGAAAGCGGCGAGGTCGATGGCGTCCTCGTTGGCGGTGCAAGCTTGAAGGCCGCTTCGTTCCTTGCAATTATCGCGGCCGGAACGGAAGCTTTGGAGCGCCGGAGGGCTTGATCGTTGAAACTCTCACTGAATATTCCGCGGCGCGTTCGCGCTAAGCCAGGCCGGCTCGCCCTAGTACAGCCGGCCGGAAGTTCGCACCCGCATGCCGCTCGCTCGCAAGCGAACTTCCGGCCGATCAGCTGTACTAGATTCAAGAGTCTGCTAGTACGCCTGATCCGCAGGAAATCCTGTCAGCGCCAGCCGCAAATGGGTCAGGATTTCCTGCGGGGCGTACTAGTGGCCGCTGCCTGCGGACTCGCCGCGATGATGTCCCCGGCAACGTCCGCGCCGCTGGACAAGAACGCTTGCGCGAAGCTCGCGCAGGACATGCAGGATATGAAGATGCTCGAAGTCGGCAAGCTGATGCAGAACGGCGCGGCATGGGCGGCCTCTCATCTATCCCCGGCCGACTTGAACCTCGTGCGGCAGTATATCGACCTCGACGAGCAGCTAAAGTTCCGCTGCTTCGCGCCAAGCTCGCTTGTTCACCTCAAGCATATCGACGAGGACGACGAGGAAAGCGGCCAGGGCAAGCAGGCGGAGTCCGCCGACGGCGAGGCGAAGAAAGACCAGGCCGGCGATGGCCAGGAAGAAGCCGCGCCCAAACCCGCGGAAAAGCAAAAGGCCGCTAAAGCGCCCGCCAAAAAGAGCGCGCCGCCTCGCGAAGGTGCGGGCGCCCAGTAATACCAACGGCCGTAAATCTTGACCGCTCGCCGTCATTGCGAGCGAAGCGAAGCAATCCAGCGGCAAGTCATTGATGTTGCTTCTGGATCGCCACGGCCGCCAAGGCGGCCTCGCGATGACGGGAAGTATTCCAGAGCGATCAGGACTTTTGACGGTTGGTATAATACGGAATCCGATTGAACAGTTCGCGAAGACCCCCTCACCCCAGCCCTCTCCCCTTGGGGCAGGGCTATCGCATATAAGCAAAGAGTTCGAACAGGAACTCTTTTCTCCAAGTTGCGAGGTGGCTCCGGTTGTTCGGCGCGGTCTATAGCGCCACCAAGTTCGCCGTGCATGCGCTGGCTGAAAGTCTCCGGCGTGAAATCGGACCCAAAGGTGTTTGGGTTTCGCTCATCGAGCCGGGCATCGTGGTCAGCGGCTTTCAGGCAGCAGCCGGCTACAGCGATGACATGACGAAAATGTTCGGCGACCGGTTCGAACCGCTTCTCTACGGCGCCGAGATCGCGGACGCCATACACTTCGTGGTGTCCCAGCCGCCGCACGTGCATATCGGCAACATAACCGTCCGCCCCACACGCCAGGATTACCCTTAAGCTTCAGCAGCGCCGATATCTCCTGCAGCGCGCATCTATCGGCACCGGAACGATGCGCCCCCCGGGCGAAAGGCCCCACGTGGTGCCCGGGATCGGCGGGTTCCCGGCAAAGCCTCCGAGGATGGCCGCGCCAAGCCTGCCAAGATCGTTCCTTTCGTGGCAAGGATAAGCCCAGTGGCGCGGGCAGGCGTGTGCTGGCGCAAGCACGAACTGCGGCAGAAGGACGGCCGCGATAACGGCGGCAAACCGGCGCATGCTTCACCTCGCTGCATAGTTGCTGTCCGTCAATGCCTTGATGCGGCTCGTGTTCCCGGATAGGCCGCATCTCCTTAGCGGTAGGAAAGCTTCAGTTCGAGCTTCTTTGCCAGGATATCGGCCGATCTAAGAAACTCCCGGTTCTGAGCCAGCCGCATATGGGACAGAACTTTGCGCGCGGCGTACTAGCCAGTACCGCGTTGCCCGCGATTACAGAAGTTCCCCTAGCCAAAAAAAACGCAAACCGGCGCTCCTTTTCGGGGCACCGGCCTGCGCTGGCTCCGGCGGACGGGACATGGGGGCAAGGGGAGGCCGGACCACGGAACCGTCAGATAAACAGTCCCCTTGCAGAAACGTTCCGCCGGCCCGCCAGAACACTCAAATGTTAACTCCGGTGCGGTTGCAATAAAGTTCCCTTGGCCGCATGATAATCTACTGACTAAGCCGTAGCTAAAAGCGGCAACAAGCAGCGGATGCATATCCGGCTGGGAGGAAGACATGACCGTCGCGTGGATCTTGAAACAAAAGGGACGCAACGTGATAAGCGCGCTTCCGGGCACGACCGTGGAGCACGCCATTTCACTTCTGGAAAAACATAATATCGGTGCGGTCGTCATCGTGGACGAGCACCATCGCGTGCAGGGCATCGTCTCCGAGCGCGACATTGTGCGGATCATGGCAACGCAAGGTGCGGGCGCGCTTGGCGAGCCGGTTGACGGCCACATGACGCGAAACGTCGTCGTCTGCTCCGAGAATCACAGCATCGACTGGCTCATGGAACAGATGACGTCGCGCCGGTTCCGGCACATCCCCGTGGCCGAGAACGGCCGGCTCGCGGGCATCGTTTCCATCGGCGACGTGGTGAAGCACAAGCTCGCACTCGCGGAATCCGAGGCCGCCCAAATGCGCGGGTATTTTGCGGCCGGGTAACGGTTCCGCCAAAGCCGCCATGGCAAGGAGACATCTGCGGCAGAGTACGTCCGGAACAGCATGCCTTCGGGCTTGTCCCAGAGGTGCGAAGCGGTTTTCCGGTAATACCGCCGTCGAAGATTTCGACTCCTTTGCCGGGGCGTGCTGTGCCCCAGCGTCACGGTGTGCGGGAGTGAAATTGGGTTCGTTTGGCAAAAAGCCTATTTCTATATAAGTATATAATTTTGGCCGTCTGAAAGAACGGCCAAGGACAAAGGTGTCAAGACTTTTGGCGGTTGGTATAAGACGCACGGCAAAACAACAAGCTAGAGCCCGCTTTCGATGGCATCAAAAGCGGGTAGGCTCCAGCCGTGGAGTGCTTCGCTTCGCTCCTAATCGATAGCGCCAGGCCAGCGCCACTCGCGGACCTCCGGCATGTCCTCGCCGCGCTGGCGGATATACGCCTTGTGCTCGATCAGCTTCTCCCGCAGCGCCTGCTTGGCATAGGCGGCCCGCCCGTTGAGCTGCGGCAGCCTGTCGATCGCGTCGGAAGCCAGGTGGAAGCGGTCGAGATCGTTGAGTACGACCATATCGAATGGCGTCGTCGTCGTGCCCTCTTCCTTATAGCCGCGAACGTGAATGTTGCGGTGGTTGGTCCGCCGGTAGGTCAGCCGGTGGATCAGCCAGGGATAGCCGTGATGGGCGAAAATCACCGGCTTGTCCTTGGTGAACAGCGCGTCGAAATCCTGATCGGTCAGGCCGTGCGGATGCTCCTCGCGCGGCTGCAGCGTCATGAGGTCGACCACGTTCACCACCCGGATTTTCAGCTCGGGGAAATGCTGCCGGAGAAGAGCGGTCGCGGCCAGCGTCTCGAGCGTCGGCACGTCGCCGGCGCAGGCCATGACCAGATCGGGCTCGGCGCCGCGGTCGTTGCTCGCCCACTCCCAGATGCCGATGCCGGCGGTGCAGTGCTTCACCGTCTCGTCCCAGCTGAGCCACTGCGGCGCGGGCTGCTTGCCGGCGACGATCACGTTGATGCGGTTCCAGCTCCTGAGGCAATGATCCGTGACGAAGAGCAGCGAGTTGGCGTCCGGCGGCAGATAGACGCGCACGATATCGGCCTTCTTGTTGCACACGTAATCGATGAAGCCGGGATCCTGGTGGCTGAAGCCGTTGTGGTCCTGGCGCCAGACGTGGGTGGTCAGCAGGTAGTTGAGCGACGGTATGGGCCTGCGCCAGGGAATGTCCTCGCAGGTCTTGAGCCATTTGGCATGCTGGTTGAACATCGAATCGATGATGTGGATGAAGGCTTCGTAGCAATTGAACAGACCATGCCGCCCGGTCAGCAGATAGCCTTCGAGCCAGCCCTGGCAGGTGTGCTCGGAGAGGATTTCCATCACCCGGCCATCGCGCGCCAGATGATCGTCATAGGGCAGCGTTTCCGCGTCCCAGGCCCGGTCCGTGACCTCGAACACGTGCGCGAGGCGGTTGGAGGCCGTCTCGTCGGGGCCGAACACGCGGAAATTCCGCTGCGCTTCGCTCGCCTTGCATTACGTCGCGCAAGAACCCGCCCATGACCGTGGTCGCCTCGGCGTCGCGCTCGCCCGGCTTGCCGACCTCAATCGCATAATTGGCGATATCGGGCAGATCGAGCTCGCGCGCCGTTGCCGCCATTGGCGTGCGGATTGGCGCTCATGCGGCGCTCGCCGGCGGGGGCGAGCGCTGGCGATTTCCGGCCGCAGCGCGCCGTTTTCATCGAACAGCTCCTCGGGCCGGTAGCTCTTCATCCACTCTTCGAGCAGCTTCACATGCGCCGGCTTGGTGGCAATCTCCGCAAGCGGCACCTGATGCGAGCGCCAGAAGCCCTCGGTCTTGAGGCCGTCGACCTCCTTCGGCCCGGTCCAGCCTTTTGGCGTCTTCAGGATGATCATCGGCCAGATCGCACGGTCTTTTGCGCCGCCTTCGCGAGCGGCGGTTTGAATCGCGCGGATTTCGGCCATCACCTTATCCAGCGTCGCGGCCATGAGCTGGTGCATAGTCTCTGGATCGTCGCCCTCGACGAGATAGGGCTTGTAGCCGTAGCCGTCGAACAGGCTCCTCAATTCCTCCGGCGCTATGCGGGCGAGGATCGTGGGATTGGCGATCTTGTAGCCGTTCAAATGCAGGACCGGCAGCACCGCGCCGTCCGTCGCCGCGTTGAGAAACTTATTCGAGTGCCAAGCCGTCGCCATCGGCCCGGTCTCGGCCTCGCCGTCGCCGACAACGCAAGCGGCGATCAAATCGGGATTGTCGAACACCGCGCCGTAGGCGTGCGACAAGGCATAGCCAAGCTCGCCGCCCTCGTGGATCGAGCCGGGCGTCTCGGGCGCCGCGTGGCTCGGAATGCCGCCGGGGAAGCTGAATTGCTTGAACAGGCGCTGCATGCCCAGCTCGTTCCGCGGGATGTGCGGATAGAATTCGCTATAGGTCCCTTCAAGCCAGGTGTTGGCCAACAATCCCAGGCGCGCCATGGCCAGGCCCGGTGACGTAGATCACGTTCAGACCGTGCGCCTTGATGACGCGGTTGAGATGCACGTAGAGAAAGTTCAGCCCGGGCGTCGTGCCCCAATGGCCGAGCAGGCGCGGCTTGATGTGCTTCAGCTCCAGCGGCTCTTTCAAGAGCGGGTTATCGAGGAGGTAGATTTGGCCGACGGATATGTAATTCGCCGCGCGCCACCAGGCGTCCATCAGCCTCAGTTCTTCGCGGGGTAACGGACGTTCGCTGATTGGCGCTACTGAACCCATCGGCATGCGAGTCTCCTTTCAGGGGCGGACGATATCGATGTTCTGGATTTAGTGCGGCTCCCTCTGTCCTGTTCCCGTGGCCCGTAGCACGTCCAGTCCGCCAGTTTCAATCGCAGCTGCAGCTTGCCCGGCCCTTGCGGGTCAAGCCTTCGTGAGAAGGCACGTCAATTCTTGATTAAGCATGTCAAGAGCCACATGTCTTTTGCCTAGCGGCATATTGCCGCATACTGCTAGAGCAGCGCATCCCGGCCGTGCGATTCTCGAGGAGACTATGCGGCGTGTGCCATGACCCAAGATTTAGGAGATCGTCATGGCAGAAAATAATGACATGAATACCCATCCTGCGTGGGAAGACATACTGGCCTTCGGGCTCGGGGTGATGATTATCTTGACCCCGTACTTCACCGCAGATGCAGTAAGCCAAACGGTGCAGTTGGCTACCACCTTCGTCGGGCTCCTTGTCATCATCGCAGCGGTTGCAGAGCATATGCAACTGTTCGAAGGAGAGCCTGAGCCGGGGCGCGAGTGGGAAGCGGTTTTGCAATCGCTCCTCGGTGCGGGGTTGATCGCGCTTCCCTTCATCTTGGGCTATGCCAACGGCGGGACGCTGCGCTTCTGGCACTTTGCCTTGGGCGCGATCGTCTTCTTGCTCGCCATAGTCGAGCTGCGGCGCGACTACGTGGGCGACATGCAACGGCATGGCTGGTGGCGGCAAACACAGTAAGCCCCCATCGCGGCAGCCATCAGGCTGCCGCCAACCCCGCCCACCAGCGTTCGAGCGCGGGCTCGCTCGCCTCGATCCATTGCGAGAAGCCGCCCGCGTAATCGAGAAACGGCGCAGCGAAGGAGGGCGCGACGCCCGTGACGCACGGCACGCCCGCCTCGGCCGCCGCCCGGAAGGCATCGAGCAGCCCGCCCCCCTCCGCTTCGATCTTCCCGAATTTGCTCAGCACGACGGCGTCGGCGCCCTTCTCAATGGCAGCCAGGACGGCCTGACAGGCGGCAGCAAGGCCGTTCGAAGTCGAGCTTGCAGGCGGTCGATCCGGGCCCCAGGTTCTGCGTGATCGGAATGAGTGCGCTGCCGGCCAAATCCCGCAAAACCAGCGAGCCGCAAACGCTGCAATCGTCCTCCGGAGCAGGTTCCTGGATGACGCCCGCGACGCGCAATCCTTCGCGCATGCGGCGCTCCGCAAAGCGAGCGAGAAGCTGCTGGATTTCGGCGGTCTTGGCGCCCTGAAGCGCGCCGATCTGGAAACCGGCTGCGAGCGCGTCTACGTATTGTCCGGCTGCGGTCTGCATCGGGGCATAAGCTCCTTGTTCCGCGCAAGGCTATGCGCGAGCAACAATTATAAAGGAGTTTTAGGGGCGTCCGCCACCCCTTCGAACTGCGGGTGCCTATTAAACTGCGGCAGCCGCGGTGCCTGCAGCTTCTCACGCGGCTCTATGACGCAATTCCTGCCGAGCGCCGTCCAGTGCTTTCGATTGCGGGGGGTTATGCGGCCTGCGTGTGACTTTTCTCCTTAAATATCAACCGATATCCCCTCCCACCTGGCGTATGCGCGGTGCACTGCGGAACCCCGCCTTGTTCGCCCTCAGCCGGGCAACCTGGCTAGGAAAGATGTTTCATTTTTCTTAGTGTTGACATAAAGCTATAATAGACGTTTAAGCCCGTGCATTTATAGGAGATGCTTATCCCTCTGAACCCACTTGGTGGAAATAGGCACAATATGTGGGTGACGGAGGGGGGCGGCGAGTGGTAAGAACATAGCATGAACATGCGTCGGCGGAGGGTGCGTTCATGGCTGACTTCCCCCGTTCTCTGAACGAATTTCAAAAGCGGTTCCCCGACGATGCGGCATGCGCCGCCTATCTGGCCGCCAAGCGCTGGCCGGACGGCTTCCGCTGCCCGCGCTGCGGCGGGACGAAGTTCTGGCAGCTGCCCAGCCGGGAGGTGCTGACCTTCCTGTGCGCGGGATGCCGGAAGGAGATTTCGGTCACCGCCGGCACGATCATGCACCGCTCGCATTTGCCGCTCACCATCTGGTTCTGGGCGGCCTTCCTGATGGCGACGCACTCCAACGGCATATCCGCCTTGCAGTTGCAAAGCGAGCTTGGCCTCGGCTCTTATAAGAGCGCCTGGCTTCTGGCGATGAAGCTGCGCCTTGCCACAGTAGCGCCGGGACGCTCGCCGCTAAGCGGCCTGGTGGAGACTGACGAGGCCGAAATTCCCTTCCGGACCAAGGACGATCCGCCTGCGGGCGGCCAGGGCCGCAGCCATGAGGGCAAGCTGCTTATCGCCGGCGCTGTCGAGATCAGGAGCGGTAAGAAGGGAAAGCCGGTGCTTGGCCGGGCACGGCTTGGCGTGATCGCCGATTTCTGCGCCAGCACCCTGCACGCATTCATGAAGGGCAGCATCGCCTCTGGGGCTACCGCCAAGACTGACGGATTTGCCTCCTATGCCGGGGTAACTCACGTCAGCCACGACCCCCATGTCATCGGAAAGATGGCTGCGCATATCGTCCTGCCCGGCATCCACAGGCTGTTTTCAAACCTGAAAACCTGGGGGCTTGGCGTCTATCACGGCCTGCGCCGCAAGCACCTGCAAGCCTACCTCGATGAATACGTCTTCCGCTTCAACCGGCGCAAATCCCGTCATGCCGCCTTCGATACCCTGCTTGGCATCGCTGCACACCACAAACCCGCTAACTACAATATGTTGAGGGCAGTGGGATTAACGGGATAAGCATTTTATAGGATTTACCGATGTCTGTTGTATACGATCCGATCCTCGTTCTGCTTTCAGTTTTTGTGGCCATTCTCGGCTCTCTAACGGGCGTAGCCGTTACTTTCGGGTATGACGGCTCCACGGTGCACCTGTCTCCCAAGTCGCTGGTCAGGGGCGCGGCGATCATCGGGGGGAGCATTTGGTCGATGCACTTCATCGCAATGCTCGCCGTGAAGTTCCCGGTCCCGATAGACTACAATTCCACTGAAACGCTGCTATCGCTTGCTGTGGCAATCCTCTTTACCGGCATCGGTTTGACTCTCGCCAGCGCGAAGGCGCTTGGGCCGTTGAAGATCCCCGTTGCTGCCGTGATTATGGGAAGCGGCATTGGCGCTATGCACTATCTTGGCATGTATGCGGTCACCGGTTGCGGGATAACCTACGACTATAATTGGGTGGCCGCGTCCCTGGGGGTTGCCATCGCTGCGTCTGGGGTTGCGCTTTGGTTTGCATTCCGCAAGCGCGGAGCAGTCGAAACGCTTTTTGGCGGCGTGGTTCTCGGCCTTGCAATCGCGGGGATGCATTATACCGCAATGTATGCAACGAGCTTTTATCCGATCGTGATTACATTCGATATCGGCACTCCGGTGCTTTCGCAAGCAGCACTCGGGCTCTCGGTAGCAGCGGCAACCGTGATCATTTGCGGCTACTACCTTTTCCTGTTTTCGTCGATGCTAAGCAGCGAGGAAGCTTGAGGTTTGGCGAGGGTAGCGGCCGGATATCATGGTAGCGAAAAAAGAAGACGAAAAAAAACTATCTGAGGTCAGGGAGATCCTGCAAAGTTTGCAGAAGATCGGCACCGATCGCCCTCCCGAAGCGGGCGCCGCCAATAAGCCGGGGCACAATGTAACTTCGCTTGAAAGCCTGGCCAATCGAAGGGGGGGGGCGCAAGCGTCTGGGCGGGCGGCAGGGCTGGTACCAGTCGATAACGGCGCGCCCCCGAAGGAGGCTTCCGCTGAAGGGCGGGCACATCAGAGGCGCCTTGGTGCGCTTGCACTCGCTACCATGGCGGGCGGCACGGTCCTTTTGCTGGCGGCGGATATGTTTCTCAAATATGTGCCAGCCGCCGGTCCAGCGAGCAAACCGGCCATAACAAGTGTCCCTGTCGTTATTCCGGCGCCGGCTTCCCTTCCTGCGCTGCCTGCCGAGGCGCCGCGCGCAACCGCGAAGGAAGCGGCCCAGACGCCCGCACCCGCCGTCCCCCACGCGCCGCCTGAGCCCCCGGCTCCCCCTCCCGCGCCGCCAAGCCCGGCCATTGCGAACGCCAAGCAATTGATGGATGCCGGCAAAATCGTTGCGGCTCGCGACCTGCTGATGCGCCAGTCCCTTTCCACCTCGCAGGATGGCGCCTGGCTGCTGGCCCGCTCCTACGATCCCAACTATCTCGCGGCCGTTAAAGCGCCGGACGCTGCCGGCGATAAAGAAAAGGCGGCGGAATGGTATCGCCGGTGGCGCGACATCGGAGCGCGAAACGGCGCGGCGATGGACGATGTCCGTTTCAGGCGGCTCATCGAAACCATGGATTAGCCGCACTTTCGCCAGCCGTCATACGCGCCTATGCGCATGGGCGCTAACATCATGGGGGAATCTCCCCTCACCCTGTCCCTCTCCCCATGGGAGAGGGGACGTCTCCTCAACGGGCACGCCCAAACTCCCTCTCCCATGGGGAGAGGGCTGGGGTGAGGGGAGATTCCCCCGTTCGTTACACCATAATTTTAGCGCCTGTGCGCCTTCGCGGGAATGACGCTGCGATGGGAGTCGAACGCTGCAGCGAAAATATTGGAGTAATCAGGGCCCGGAAAGGCGCGGCGCCAAAGCTTGTCAAACTCCTAAGAGCTGGCGCAGCCGCGGTACGTTATTGCGGCTAACCGGAATTTCATGGCCCGGTTCGCCCTCTGTCGCTATTACGAGCTGATTATCCCGATTGCAGACGCCGCTGGCCCGGGCGATGTTGACAATGTAACTGCGATGGACGCGAACGAAGCGCTCCGGCAGGCGCAGCTCCAGCTGGCTAAGGGGAAGATTGCAGAAGAAGCGTTTCGTCGCCGTATGCACGTGCGAATAATGGCCTTCCGCCTGGAGGAACGCCACCTGATCGATGTCCAGGAGCACGACCCGATCCTTCATCGACACCGGCAATTTGAAGAAGGGCTGGCACGGCGGAAGCTCGCCGCGGCTGGGCTTGGGCTCCATGGGCGCAGGGATAGGGCCAGTGATGTCGTAAAGGATTAGGCAATATCCGCCACCGCTCCGCCCATCCTTCAGCCTGACCACGCGCAGTTGCAGCACCTTGCCGGGCAGATCGATGATCATCGAAGCAGCGCCTGCCCCCGCGTCGCTGTCAGCTTCCCGTAACAGCAATTCAATTTTGGCACGGGAACTTGGCGAATGAACCGAGTGAATCTGCCTGCCCACGGCCTCGCGCAATGCAGTCTCGCCCAGGATCGCGGCAGCGGTATCGTTGTAGCTCACGACCCGGCTTTCCGCGTCAAGCGTCACCGCGCCCACCGGTAGCCGGTTGAGAATATATCCATGTTGCAGCACGGCGGCGCTCTCCCACCCGAGGCTTCGCGATCCCGAAAAGTTTATTTCAAAACATAGGCGGTTCCGGGGCGCCGTTCGAGATAAAAATAGGGGGGCCGGTGCGCCATAACGGCCGTTGGTGAAAAGCCACGCAGCGCAGCCTCTGCATTGAACTAAAAGCTGCGCAATAATCAAACCGGTTCGCCTCGTGCGGCGGCGGATCGATCCAAGGGCCGCGCCTCCATTCTCTGCAAGCCGGCGTCCTACGCGCGCAGGCAAGGAGCATGGACGCTCAGTGCCCTTTTGCCGGTGGAGGTGCTTAGGTGCGCAAGACGATTTTTACCCTCATCGAGAAGTGTGTCGCCTGCAAATCTTGCGAGATGGCCTGCGCCATCGAGCATTCCCCCACGAAAACCCTATTCGGCGCCTTGGCTCAAGAAATCCTAGGCCGTCCCAGAGGGTGCGGGTGGAGAGCGTTGGCGCATTCAGCTATCCCAGCCGTTGCCAGCATTGCGAGGAGCCAGCCTGCGTCGCGGCTTGCCCGACGGGTGCGATGGCGCGCGATCCCCTCACGGGAGCCGTCGCTTCCGATGCCAATAAATGCATCGGCTGCTGGATGTGCGTGATGGTCTGTCCTTTCGGCGGCGTGAGCGCCGATCCTCTGGGCAAGAAGGCGATCAAATGCGACCGTTGCCCGGATCGCACGTTGGCCGGCTCGGACCCCGCCTGCGTGTCGGCCTGCCCAACCAAAGCCCTGCTTTACCTGACGCCTGAAGAGATGTCTGCCAGGCAACGGCGGGCAACAGCTTTGTCGGCCGTAGGCGTATCGCTGGCACCTGCTGCGCCTGGCGCGGAATTGTGGAGATCGTTTAGGGGAGAAGCTTGAGATGAATATTCCAATCCGTTCCGGCGTTCACCAGACGCTGGTTGAGACCGCCAAGGCCAAGGGCGTGGAAACCGGTGCTGAGCGCCTCGCCGCCATGAAACCCCAATGCGGTTTTGGCGAGCTGGGCACCTGCTGCCGCATCTGCTATATGGGCCCCTGCCGGATCGATCCTTTCGGAAACGGCCCGAAGACCGGCGTTTGCGGCCTCTCTCCCGACACCATGGTTGCGCGTAACCTCCTCAGGGAGACGGTTGGCGGCGCCTCCTCGCATGTGGGCCATGCCCGCCATTTGCTGCTGACACTGCGCGACGCGCTGAGCGGCGAGGCTCCCTACGAAATTCGCGGCGAGGCCAAAGCCTTCGCACTCGGCAAGCAATTCGGCGTGCCTACCGAGGGCCGCACAGCCAAGGAAGTCTGCCTCGATCTCGTTGAGATCGCGCTCCAGGATTTCGGCCGCCAGGACGGCAAGCTCAACAACTGGCTGAGCAAGCGCGCCCCGGCCCCGGAACTTGAGATGTGGCAGAAGCTGGGGATCGCCTACTCCAACCCCCACAACGAAATCGAGACGGCCATGCACGCCACCTCGATGGGCAACGACGCGGACCCGATCACCTTGCTGCTCCGCACGCTGAAGCTTGGCCTGGTCGACGGCTGGACCGGCCTTGCGCTTTGCACCGACGTGCAGGACATCCTGTTCGGTACGCCTCAGGTGACTGTGGTCAAGTCCAGCGCCGGCGTGCTGCGCGAGAACAGCGTCAACATTGCCACGCATGGCCACAATCCGGTGCTCTCCGAGAAGATCCTCGAATGGGCGCGTAAGCTCGAAGGCGAGGCGATCGCGGCCGGCGCGGAGTCCATGAATGTCGTGGGCGTTTGCTGCACCGGCAACGAACTGGGCATGCGCCATGGCGTTCCGCTGGCGGCGCACAACCAGCAGTCCGAACTGATTTTGGCGACGGGCGCGGTTGACGCCATGGTCGTCGACATCCAGTGCATTTGGCCGAGCCTGCCGCAACTGGCTGCCTGCTTCGACACGGCCTTCATCACCACCGACGAGATGGTCCATATCCCGGGTGCAACTCACATCGAGTTCGAGCCGACCCATGCCGACGAGAGCGCGCAGAAGGTCGTCCGCATGGCCATCGCCTCGTTCGTCAAGCGCCGCGGCAAGAAGGTCGATATCCCGCATCACAAGACGACGGCCATCGCCGGCCTGTCGGTCGAGGCGATTGTAGGTATTCTTTCGAAGGTCGATGCCGCCGATCCTTTGAAACCGGTGATCGACAATGTCGCCAATGGCAACATTCTGGGCTTCGCCGGCGTCGTCGGCTGCTCCAGCGTGAAGTTCCGCGACAGCGAGATGACCGAGAAGATGGTCAAGGAGCTGCTCGCCAACAACGTGCTGGTGGTGACGACCGGGTGCACGGCGCATATCTGCGCCCAGGACGGCCTGCTCACCTCAGAGGCCACCGAGAAGTATTGCGGCGAAGGGCTCAAGGCGGTGCTGACCGCTGTTGGCCACGCCGCGGGGCTCGGCGCACCGCTGCCGCCCGTATGGCACATGGGCTCCTGCGTCGATAACTCGCGCATCGTCGATCTGCTCGCGGCCGTGGCCGGCAGGCTGGGCGTTAAGATCAGCCAGCTCCCGGCCATCGGCTCGGCGCCCGAGCTCGTTCAGGAAAAGGCGATCTCCATCGGCGTCTCCTTCCTGGCGCTTGGAACAACCGTGCATGTGGCTCCGGCTCCGCGCATCCTTGGCGGCCCCACCGTCACGCAAGTGCTGACGCAGGACCTGGCGGGCATCACGGGCGCGAAAGTGTTCGTGGAGTACGATCCGATCAAGGCCGCAGCCGGAATGATTGCCCACATCAAGGAGAAGCGTACGGCGCTTGGGCTCGCGTAATCGGAGCGGCTATGAAAATCGTTATCATCGGAAACGGTCCCGCGGCGGTTAGCGCCGCGGAAACCGTCCGGCAGAGCGGCGGCGGCGCTTGCGAGATCGTCATGATCTCGAAAGAGGATACGCCGCTTTATTCGCCCTGCCCCCTCGCCGAATATGTCGAGGGAAGCGTGCCTCGGGAACGCCTGTTTCTAAGAGACATGGCGTTTTACGCCAGCAATCGCATCGAAACGCTGTTCGGCTGCAGCGTGACGAGGATCGACACCGCCGCGCGGCGCGTGCATTACGCCGGTCCGAAAGGCGCGGGCACCGTGGATTACGGCCGTCTCCTGATTGCGACCGGGGCAGAGGCAGTAGTGCCGCCGATACCCGGTTTGGCCGCGCCAACCAGCAGCCCTGGCATATTCGGACGCATGTTCGGAGCCCGCCCGGCTGCCGGAAGCCAAAGGCCGGCGCTGAACCCTATCCCCGGATTGTTTACGCTGAAGACGCTCGCCGATGCCGATGGCATTCTCGGCGCCATCAAGAATCACCGGCGGGCGGTTGTCATCGGCAGCGGGTTCATCGGGCTTGAGTCGGCACAGGCGCTCGCAAGGCATGGCATCGAGGTTACGGTCGTCGAGGCGCTTGGCCACGTCATGCCAACGATGCTCGGCGAGGAAATGGCGGAGCGCGTCAAGCAGCGCCTCGCAAGTCACGGCGTGAATGTGCAGCTCGATAGCCCGGCGGAATCGGTTTGGTGGTCCAGAAAGGGCGTCCATGGCGTTCGCGCGGGCGGTAAGGAACTCGCCTGCGATCTCGTGATCTGTGCCGCAGGTGTGCGCCCCGGCCTCTCCTTTCTTGAAGGAAGCGGCATCTCCACCGGCAGGGGCATCCTCGTCGATGAGCGCATGCAGACGAGCCAGACCGATGTCTTTGCCGCGGGCGATATCATTCAGCTCAACGGCAAAGCCCTTCCCAACTGGCCGAACGCAGTCAAGACAGGCCGCATCGCCGGCTATAACATGCTGGGCCTGGACCGCTTCCACCCGGAGCTCGAAGACTACAATGTGGTTCGCATTTTCGACGTTCCCGTTGCTTCCTTCGGCGCGCTTGAGGGCGGCCGCGAGCTTAGATGGGAGAGCCCCGGCGTCCTCAGGAAAGTCGCTGTGACGGACGGAAAAGTCGCTGGCGTACAGTTCTGGGGTGACGTGAATGGCATGGGCTTCTATCATGAGCTCATGAAGAAGGGCGCCGATGTCTCCGCATTCGGAGACGCCCTCGCATCGCCGCACTTCGGCTACGCTGCCATGCTGCGCCCCGCGCGTCTTGCTGTGGCGGCTGGCCGCTAGAGCCTATCCGCTTTCGATGGAATCAAAAGCGAGGCTCTAGGTTTTTGTTTAACCGTGCGTCTTATCGGAAAAACCGCCCACACCTCCGGGTCAAGCCCGAAGGCATGCTTTTTCCGGACGCACTCTACGGGGTACGCATGAAGATTGCAGTGGCCGGAAAGGGCGGCGTCGGTAAAACCACGGTTACAGCGCTGCTTGCGCATCATTTTGCGCAGGCAGGGCGGCCCGTGCTGGCTATCGACGCCGATCCTTCTCCCTGCCTTGGCCCAGCGCTTGGCTTTCCGGACGCCGAACTCTTAGAGCTGTGGCCTATCGCGGAGATGGGCGAACTGATCGCCGAGCGCACGGGCACATCGGCCAAATCTGGCGCAAGCGGCTTTTTCCGCCTCAACCCGAACGTTGCCGACCTGCCGGAGCGCTTCTCCGTTGTCCATCGCGGCATACGCTTGCTGCTTCTGGGCGCAGTGCAGGAAGGCGGATCGGGCTGCATCTGCCCGGCCAGCGCACTCCTTAAGGAGCTGGTGCGGCACGTCATGCTGCAACGGGATGAAGTGGTGCTGCTCGACCTCTATGCAGGGGTTGAACATCTGGGGCGGGGGACAGCGGAAGCGGTGGACGCGATGCTGGTAGTGGCCGAGCCGACGAACCGCAGCATGCGGACGGTCCGGCAAATCGCGGCGCTGGCGGCCGGCATCGGCATCCGTAATGTGCACTTGGCCGGCAATAAAGCCGCCAGTGAATCCGATAGGCGGTTCTTTGAGGAAAACGCGGGCGGCATTCCGCTGGCGGGGTGTCTGGAAGCAGCGGGTGAGGCGATGACGGCCGACCGTACCGGCACGGTTCTCTACGATCTCGCTCCGCGGCTGGCGGATGAGATCGGTGCCATCGCCAGAAGGCTTGATACCAACGGCCATAAGTCTTGACCGTTCTCCGTCATTGCGAGGGGCATTGCCCCGAAGCAATCCAGGAGCCGGAAACGCTGTGCCTGTTTCTGGACGCCCGCGTCCGCCAAGGCGGCCTCGCGATGACGGGAGTGCATCGGAACGGTCAAGACTTATGGCGGCTGGTATGAGATAACCGCCAAGTCTAGCTGAAAACGCAAAAGGAGTAGTGCAATGTGCGACAAGTGCGGGTGCGATACACGCAACCCCAAAGAAAAGTCTCCCGGAAAAGACGCGAATGGAACGGAGCACGATCACAGCCACGTTCATGCCGACGGCACTGTTCATAACCATCCGCACGATCATTCGCATGGCGATACACATAACCACGTCCATTCCCCGGTCGTCTCAACCGGCAACTTGAAACTGGGCCTCGCTGGCAAGCGCTTATCCACGTCACGTTAAATCCCGCGCGCCGTCCTTCTGCGGCTTCACCGTACAGCCGCGCGTGTGCGCCAGACATTATAGGCCATCATCGCCCAGCCTGCCGCGAGCAGCACGCTGCCGGCTGCCTTGATTATGGAATACGAGTGTGCCGCCTCGATGGCCACCACCATCCGGTAATCGAGATATCCCGCGCCGTCTGCGGCGCGCCACAGCAGACCCTGCGCAATACCGGAAATCCACATGGCGCCGTTATAGAGCGGGACGCCAAGCGCGCAGAACCAGAAATGCCACATTGCCAGGCGCATGGAGTAAAGCCCCTGGCCGCCCCGTAGCTGGGTCGCGATCCTGTAAATCGCACCGCAGGATGCGGCCAGCACGAGACCCGGTATGTATGCTTGGTAGAGCGTCCAATCCGTGTAGTGCGAGAGAGAGTTTACCCCGCGGGACTGAAGGGGCTGCGCGGCCCACGCCGCCGCTGCATATAGGATGGCTCCCAGCAGGAAGAAGCGCGCGGCAGCATCGGACTGCAGCCTGTCCGAGGTGAGGATAAGCACCAGCAAAAGCCACAAAACGGCAATGGCCAGAGCAAAAAGCGGCGCCCACAGCTTTAGCCAGTATAAGGCGACGGGCAGAGCCCAAAACGGCACCGGCTGCATTAATTTGACTGCAATATAAAGAAACGCGACTGCCGCAAAATGCGCGGCGGCCAGCCGATCTACCGTAGCCCGGCTTCGCGGGTCTTGCGGTATGAAGCGGTAGGTAATGCCTATAGAGCCGAGGGCGAGTGCGAAGGCCGTTCCATCGGTGGACGGAAATCCATCGGCGGACGGAAACCAGCTCTGCAGTCCCGAGCGCAAGTCTGCACAAAGCCGATTGGAAAGACAGCCAGCCAATAAGGGGTTCTCGAAGCCTCGCACCAATTGCGCCAAGGCAAGGCACAGCAGGGCCGCCAGCACAAACCGGCCAGCGGCTGCAACGTGCGTCTGTACCCAGGCAGCAGCGCCGCGAGGAACAGCAGCGGCACGGGCGCCCACAGGATGCCATAGAGCGAGCTCGCGGACCAAGCTGCACCGGTTTGCAAAGCGAGCGAAAGGCCAAGGCCAGCCGCCGCGTTTACGCCCTGAACATACAAGAAGCCCAGCCATAACGCGCTGCGCCAGCGCAGTTCGGGGCACCCCTCCGGGTGCGCCATGAAGAGCGCGGCAGCGAGCAGCACGTTGATCTCGAAGGCAAAGAGCATGGCCGGCAGAGGCAGGATTGCCAGCCACGGCAGGTTTAGAGCCGCGCGCAGGTCCTCAAAGACTAGCAGAGCGAATCCGGCTGCCCCCCAGGCGAGTGCGGCGCCGGCGAAAGCCAAGATGAGGCAGCCGGCGGAATTCACCGGGGAGGGATGCTGCGCAGCAGACGCCGGCTCGTTCAAGTTCGCCCCCTTTAGCACACCAAGAAACTGCAATACTGGTTAGGAACTAACCGGCGAACTGTACAGCGGTGGATCGGCGAGCTGCCCCAAGATATCGAATTGCACGCGGGCCACGAGGCTTAGCCGGGCGCGTTTCCGAGCATCAGGGCGACGGCGGCCTGGACCGCGGCAAAATCGAAGGGCTTGGTCAGCATGGCCGCTCCTTCGTAAAGGAGGCGGCAAGCTGCCCTCGGCTCGGCCTGTCGCGAAAACGAAGGGAATTTTGAGCTCCGCGAGACGTACGGCGATGGGGTAACCGGTCTCGCTTGCCCAAGGTGACGTCGACGATGGCGGCGTTCGGGAATGCGGAGTCGATCAAGGCCAGGGCGGACGTAACATTGCGCGCCGGTCCAACAACCTCATGGCCGAGCTCGTCAGCCAATCCTCAAGTAACAGCGAATCATCGGCTCGTCATCCACGATCAGTAACGCGCGCCATCGAAGACACCCCTTTTCATGCGTGCTCCTACACTATATCAGATGCGAACGATAGCACAGAGTTTGCCGGTGGCGCCGGAGGGAGACCTTGTGAGCTGGCTTGGACGCTTACTCGAAGCTTGAGAGCAAGCTCATTGTGCCCTGTCCCCGCTTTTTGGTCTTTGCGGTCGGTGTGGCCGCCGTGGCGATGTTTTTCCGCATGTCGGATGCCTCAGACTGGGTCTCCCATTCGCTCGAGGTTCGTCTCGCGGTCGCCAGCGTTTTTCAGTCAAATTCAGGACGCCGAAACCGGAGAGCGCGGCTATCTGCTGACAGGAGGATGCATTTCTTGAGCCATACCTGGCGGCTGCCGCCCGAATCAAGACCGCCTTCGACAGGTTGCGCGACCTGACCCTCAGCGACGCGACGCAACAGAAGGTCCTCGACAAGCTGTGCGCCGCTCATCGATCGAAACTCAATCTAATCGAACAAGTGATCGACCTCGCGCGCGAGGACAAAAAAGATCAGGCCGCCGCGCTGGCAGTGCCCGGCAAGGCGCTCATGATTGAATCAGGGCGCTCATCGCGGAATTCTCCGACAAGAGAACGCTCATTTGGCCATGCGGCAGCGTATCGACTGGCGCGCCCGGAGCATCCTGCTTTTCCTCATCCTTGCGGCTTGGCCGGTGCGTCGGCGCTGTGCGCGGCGGCCATCCGTTCTCAGGCCCGGCTCGTCCAGAACCTTCAAGATGAAGCGGCCAGACGGGAAACGGCGGAAGCGACGCTGCGGCAGGCGCAGAAGATGGAGGCGGTCGGACAGCTCACCGGAGGCGTGGCGCACGATTTCAATAATCTTCTTACCGTCATCCTGGGCAATCTCGACACGATCCGCCGCCGGCTCGCGAACATGACCGCCGATGCCTCGGCTCCCTTGGCGCGGCCGCTCGACGCCGCGATGCAGGGAGCCAAGAGTGCGGCCAAGCTGACGCACCGTCTTCTTGCCTTCTCCCGCCTGCAGCCCCTCGATCCGGTTCCATTGGACCTCAACAAAACCGTTGCCGGCATTTCGGATCTTTTGATGAGAACGGTAGGCTCGCCAATCACCGTCGAGACGGTGCTGGCCGGGCGGCTTGTGGCTGACCATGGCCGACGCCAACCAGCTCGAAAATGCGCTGCTCAATCTCGCCGTCAACGCCAAGGACGCCATGCCGGAGGGCGGCAAGATCACCATCGAGACCGCCAACGGCTACCTGGACGAAGTCTATGCAGCGGGCTTCGGGGACCTCACCCCTGGGCAATACGTGCTATTGAGCGTGACCGACACCGGGACCGGAATCGCGCCGGAGATATCTGGAGCGCGTGTTCGAGCCGTTCTTCACGACCAAGCAGGCCGGCATGGGCACGGGCCTTGGCCTGTCCATGGTGCACGGCTTCGTCAAGCAGTCCGGCGGTCACATCCGCATCTACAGCGAGATGGGTCACGGCACGTCGGTCAAAATTTATCTGCCAAGACTGCCGGAGGAGTGCAGCGATTGCGGCGGTTCCAAAGGCGCTCGACCGCGATCCCAAGCCGCTCGCAGGCGCCAAGGGTTCCGAAACCGTGCTGGTCGTCGAGGACAATGAAGGCGTTCTGGAGTTCGCCTGCTCGGCTTTGGAGGACCTTGGTTACCGGGTGCTGATCGCGAAGGACGGGCCCGAAGCGCTGCGCCACCTGGAAAACGAAGAGCACGTCGATTTGCTGTTCACCGACGTCGTGATGTCGATGGAGATGACAGGCCGCCAGCTCGCCGATCGCGCGCGAAGCATGCGCCCCGGCCTGCCGGTACTGTTCACCACCGGCTATTCCCGCAACGCCATCGTCCACCAGGGACGGCTCGACGCGAACGTAAACCTGTTGAGCAAGCCTTACACGCAGCGGGAGCTGGTGCAAAAGATCCGGGCCGTACTCGACGAGGCGAACCGCGAACGGCAGTGCGATACCAAAACCGGTTGAATGGCCCCCGGCACGCGATTGCCCCAACGTTTCCGTCCGTGGCTCCCCCTCACCCGGCCGCTTTGCGGCCACCCTCTCCCTCAAGGGGAGAGGGTAACGTCTTCTCAACGGGCGCGCCCGGACTCCCTCTCCCCTCCGCGGGAGAGGGCTGGGGTGAGGGGGAGTCACGAACGGAGACATCGGGGTAATCGGGACCCGCGTTAACAAACCGCTCGCTTCGCGTAGGCGCCTACTATGCTTAACGCGCGGATGGTAAACGCCGGCCCGGCATATTTTCCGCCGCCGTCTTTCTGCGAATCTTTTGCCACTTTAGGTCGATTTCTACGACTCCAAAATACTATTAAATATACGGGCAACTTTAATCTTAACCATAAGACAGCGCGATCCGCGTTGGCCGGCGCGATGCCGCCTGCAAAACGTCTTGTATAATCAACGCGTTAGTGCGTCAATGGTTTGTAAAAGCGCATTTGCCTATAATCGCGCCCTAAAGGAAAGCCAGGCACTTGCAGCGCATTTGCCAAGAATACCGCCAAGTTGAGGTAAACAGCAAGTTACCAAGTTTGTTATGTGAGGCAAAGTAAATGCTAAAATTCAAGCCGCAGCGAACGGTTCGTGCGCTCTTTGACGACGGTCAATGGAGCCGCGCGCGTTCTGAACGATGTTGAAGGGGCCTGAAACTCGAACGGTTGGAGGCCGGCCATGGATAAATCGCATCCTGCAAACCAAGGCGCCCATCTTGCCGGAAGCGAAGACATCCGGCGCCTCTTCCGCCACATCGACGATCACACCGTGGCAGCGATTCTGGCGCTGAAGCCCACGATGGCTCAATTGGAGGAGGCGGTGGCAAGGGCGGGCGGAGCGGGCGACATGTTCGCGGAGCTAGGGCCGGAGCATGGCGTTGTGGCGCGCATCCTCGAACTTACCAAGGAGCTGGATGAGCTGGAAGACCCTGATGAAACGTGAGGCCCGCAGTGGAAGATTTCCCGCTTTCCAAGGTTTATCAGTTGCTTGAGCCGGGGCCTGTTGTCCTCCTGACCACGGCGCACAAAGGCCGCGCCAACGTCATGACCCTGTCGTGGCACATGATGGTGGAGTTCACGCCGCCGCTGGTGGGCTGCGTCGTCAGCGGCGCCAATTACAGCTTTGCGGCGCTCAGGGCGAACGGAGAGTGCGTGATCGCGATACCGGAACGCGAATTGGCGCCCACCGTGGTCAAGGTTGGAAACTCGTCCGGGCGCGACACCGATAAATTCGAGGCACTCGGCCTGACCGCCATGCCAGCCGCGCGCGTCTCGCCGCCGCTGATCGCCGAGTGCTTCGCCAATCTCGAATGCCGCGTTGCTGAGACCCGGCTCGTCAACAAATACAATCTATTTATCCTTGAAGTTGTCAAAGCCTGGATAGACCCTGCGAAAAAGCACCCGAAGACCATCCATCATCAGGGCTATGGCAAATTCGCGGTCGACGGAGAGATCATCGAGCTGCCATCGGAAAAGCCTTAGAGCCTATCCGCTTTTGCGTCATTGCGAGGGGCGAAGCCCCGAAGCAATCCAGAGGCCGGAAGCGCTAAGCAAAATTCTGGATCGCCACGGCAGCCAAAGGCCGCCTCGCGATGACGCAGTGCCACGCAGGAGGGGTCAAAACTTTTGGCGGCTGGTATAAGTTGTTGCTTTGCCGTGCGTCTCATCGGAAAACCGCTTCGCACTCCGGACGCACTCTAACTGGAATTCGCGGCCAGCCTTTGCCTCGCCATTTCCAAAAGCATTTCGCGATCCGCGCTGAACCCGCCCTCGGCCCAGCGCTCCTCAAGCTCCCGCAGAAGCGCGCCAAGCGCTGGCCCTGGCTCCAAGCCCAGCGCGATTAAATCCGCGCCGCTGAGCGCGAAGCTTGGCCGCTCCCAGCCTTCCGCGAGCGCCGCGGCGAAGCGCCAATCCCCTTCGTCCGGCGCCGCGCCGCTGTCCGCCCAGGCAAGCAGAAGGCGCCCGAGATAGAGCCGTGGCCCTAGCTTATAGAGTAGGACCTGCAACGCAACCTTGCCGTAAGCCGATGAAATAGATGGGGAAATAGCGGAAAACCCCTCCAGCTCTTTCGCCTCCTGCGAAGAAAGCCGCAGCTTCTCCGCTAGCCGGCCGGCATCTTCCTCGACGAAAATTCCCAGCGCCGCGAGCCGCAATACCGGGTCCGGCGCGAGCCCTAGCGCGGCCTCGATCCCGCAAAGCCGCTCGAAGCGCGTGCGCCGCGCAACGCCACCGAGGAGAAGCAGGAGCAGGCCCGTTTCGTCCATGATTTCAATGGCTTCGCCCGCGCGCGGGGCCACCAGAATGCGCAAAAGCTCCATCCGCACGCGCTCGCGCGAAAGCCGCAACAGGCCCATTCTTTCGCGGATCGCGGCGGCAAGCCCATCGCGGTCGAAGCCGCCCACCGCATACCCGGCGCTGAACCGGAAAAAGCGCAAGATCCGCAAATAATCCTCGCGGATTCGCTGCGCCGGATCGCCTACAAAACGCACGCGGCCCGCGCGCAAATCGCTCAAGCCGCCAAGCGGATCGTGCACCTTTCCTTGAGCATCGGCATAGAGCGCGTTCATAGTGAAATCCCGCCGGTGCGCGTCCTCCGCCCAATCGGTGCCGAAGGCGACGGTCGCGTGGCGGCCGTCGGTTTCGACATCGCGGCGCAGCGAAGTCACTTCGAAGGGCACGCCGCCCGCGATCAGCGTCACGGTGCCATGCGCGATGCCGGTGGGCACGGTCTTGATGCCAGCCTGGCCTGCGAGCCGGATCACATCCTCAGGCTTCGCGGTGGCCGCGAAATCCACCTCCGTGACCGGCCGGCCAAGCAGCGCGTTCCGCACCGCGCCGCCCACAGCGCGTACCTCAAAGCCCTCGCGGTTGAGGCACGCAAACACGGCCTGAGTTCCCGGCCACCGGAACCACTCCGCCGCCGCAACGCTTGCCTGATTCAGGGACAGGCTCATGGGATGTCGCACCGGGGTGCATCATGATCGGGCGTTCCGCCCCTCATCCTGTCCTTCTCCCCATGGGAGAAGGGACGCCTGAATAGCGCTCGGAGCGTGCAACACCGTCCCCTCTCCCATGGGGAGAGGGACAGGGTGAGGGGAGTGACCGTCGAGAAAGGCCGCCCCGCCATCACATCGCCTCCGGCGCGTAGAGCCGCTTGTAAAGGTTGCGCACGATGGCGCCGGTTGCGCCCCAGATGAACCGGTGCTCGAATTCGATGGCGTAGAACAGGATCTTTCTGTCCTTCCATTCGCGCAGGTGCCTGATGTGATTTTTCTCTTCCATCAGAAAAGATAGAGGCACTTCAAAGACTTCCGCCACCTCACCCGGATCCGGCACCGGCTGGAAACCGGGGTCGACCAGCGCAAGCACGGGTACGATGCGAAAGCCCGTGCCGGTGTTGTGCAGGTCGAGCAGGCTCAATGGCGTCACCAGGGCGGGCGGGATGCCAACCTCTTCTTCCGCCTCGCGAATCGCCGTCTCGACCGGCGTCGCGTCGCCCGCCTCGATCTTGCCGCCCGGAAAAGAAATTTGCCCGCTATGGGCGGCGAGATGGGAGGTGCGCAGCGTGAAAAGCACGGTTGCCTCGGGCTCGCGCGCCAAGACCGGCACCAGCACCGCCGCCGTTCTCCACGCCGAGGGCGGTACGAGATGTTCAAGCCTTAAATTTTCGTTAGGGTTTCCGTCCGCGTCAAGCCTGCGTCCGGCCTCAATTCCGTATGAAATTGGCTGCGCGGCCATCCAGGAGGCCTTGCCGAGCTCAATCCCGCGGGTCCGCGCCCGTTCGGCAAAAACCGTTGCAGAAAAAGGGCTTAACGCAGTGTCCGTTTTGATGCTATTAAGTCCGGGCATCGGCGCGGCTCCTTAATGCTGACAAATTATTGCTGCGGATCGCTGCCAAGGCTCTTTCGCTGCATAGCCTCGTGGCACGATGCTTGCTCCAGCCGAGCGTTGTATCCCCAGTTTGCTTCAGCATATACTCTGGATTAAAGACGGCGCAGCCAAACCGCAACTGTCATCGAGCAGGTTCAACCGCATATGCACCATTCCTCCGAGCACAGCATCGTAGCCCGCGCCGATGACATCCGGTCGAAGGTCGCTCGCGCCAAGGAGGCCATATCGCAGGTCATTTTCGGGCAGAATACCGTCATCGAGCTTGTTCTCGTGAACATTCTTTCCGGCGGCCATGCCTTGCTGATCGGCGTTCCGGGCTTGGCGAAAACCTCCCTTGTCGAGGCGCTTGGCTCAGCGCTCGGGCTTAACGCAAAGCGGATTCAATTCACGCCCGACCTTATGCCCTCCGATATTGTGGGCACCGAAGTGCTCGAAGAAAAGGCAGGCTCGCGCTCCTTCCGGTTCATTGAAGGCCCTGTTTTTACTCAGCTTCTGATGGCGGACGAGATCAATCGCGCGAGCCCCAAAACGCAATCGGCGCTTTTGCAGGCGATGCAGGAGAGGCAAGTGACCTTCGCCGGCCAGACTTATTCGCTGCCCATGCCATTTTTCGTGCTCGCGACCCAGAACCCGCTTGAGCAGGAGGGCACCTACCCCTTGCCTGAGGCGCAGCTCGACCGCTTTCTCATGCAGATCGATGTGACCTACCCCGATGCCGCAGCCGAGCGGCGCATGCTGTTCTCGACGACTGGGCTTGAAGACCGCAAGGTGCATCAAGTGCTAAGCGCCGAAGAGGTCATGGCGGCGCAACGCTTCGTCCGCCAGATCCCGGCGGGCGATAGCGTCGCCGGTGCGATTTTGAAGCTCGTGCGTTCGGCGCGTCCGCAAACGGAAGAGGCGGCCCCGCGCGTGAACGAACTCGTGGCTTGGGGCCCAGGGCCGCGCGCCAGCCAAGCCCTGATGATGACGGTGCGCGCGCGCGCGCTGGTCGAGGGCCGCCTGGCGCCATCGGTGGACGATGTGATCGCGCTGGCGAAGCCCGTGCTGCGGCACCGCATGGCGCTCACCTTCACCGCCCGGACCGAAAACATCACCGTCGATCAAGTCATCGACGGCCTCGTCGCACAGCTATAGCGAGTTAGCCACCCATCGATGTCAGTGGACCTTAAAACACGCACGCCTGCCGTCGCGCTTGAAGAAGTTGCCCAAGACCTCGCGGCAAAGCTTCCCGCGCTGCTGGTGGAGGCGAGGCGCGTGGCTTCGACCGTCGCGCAAGGCACGCATGGCAGGCGGCGGGCCGGTCCCGGCGAGACATTCTGGCAGTACCGGAGCTTCGAGCACGGCGATGCCGCCTCGCTCATCGATTGGCGCCGGTCGGCGGGATCGAGCCATCTTTTCGTGCGTGAACGCGAATGGGAGGCCGCGCACACGGTCTGGATTTGGACCGATCTGTCGCCCTCGATGCATTTCCGCTCGCATCTTGCTACTTCGACGAAAGCGGAGCGGGCGATCGTGCTGGCGCTGGCGCTTGCTTCGCTGCTTTCGGACGCGGGCGAACGTGTGGGCATACCGGGGCTCATGCAGGCCAAGGCGGGGCACAACACCGCATCGTTTATGATCGAGGCCCTGGCCCGTTCGCTTTCGGGCCCGTCCCGCAAAAGCTTACCCGATGCCAATTGCCGCCTGGGCCGCCATTCGGAGCTGGCGATTTTCAGCGACTTCCTGGAACCTCCGGAGGGGCTTGCCGCGGCCTTCAGCGCCATCGCGCGCCAGGGCGTACGCGGCCACATCGTTCAAGTTCTCGATCCTGCCGAGGAAAGCCTGCCTTACCAGGGACGGGTCGAGTTCTTCGATGAGGAAACCGAAGCGCGCTTCATTGCCGAGCGGGCCGAATCCTTGCGCGACAGCTATCGGCAAAAGCTCTCCGCGCATAAGGCAGCCATTGCATTTCACGCCGGCGGACTGGGTTGGACGCCCTTTCTCCACCACACGAACCGCCCTGCGGTCGAGGCGCTGCTGCCGCTGCATATGCACCTGTCCGGCCTTGAAAAGGCTTACCGGGCCAAGGGCACACTCAAAGGCCAGCTTGCTGGGGACGAACTTGCCGGGGAGGGCGACCCCTCATGACAAGCGGCCTGCTGGGCACTTTGACCTTTACCTATCCCTGGATGCTTGCGGGCCTGGGCGCGCTGCCGGCGATTTGGCTGCTCCTGCGGCTGACGCCGCCGCACCCACAAACGGTCTCGTTCCCGCCGGCCGCGCTCTTGCTTGGATTGCGCGCGAACGAGAAAACCCCGATCCGCAGCCCCTGGTGGCTGACGCTGCTTAGGATGCTCGCCGCCGCGGGCGTCATTGGCGCGCTCGCAGGCCCGGTCATCAAGCCGCAATCGGCCGCAACGGTGGCGATCTCGGAGCCGCTCGTTGTGGTGGTGGACAACGGTTGGGCTGCGGCCAGCCGTTGGGCCAAACGGCAATCCTTCGCCGATCAGCTTTCCTCCCAGGCGGAGGAGGGGGGGCAATCGCTTTATCTCGTCCCCACCGCCGGGCCCGCGGCGCCGCTTTCGCCTCTGACGCCGGAGGATTTCCGGCAGCGTTTCGCCTCGCTCGTGCCTGAGCCTTTTTCCGGCGGCCGCGCTGCCGCAGCCCAGCAAATCGAGAAGGAGCTTGCATCGCAAAAGGGCAAGGTCCGGGTTGCGTGGCTCTCCGATGGCGTCGAGGATGCCGGCTCCGTTGAGCTAGGAAAGGCGCTAAGCGCGCTTGCTGAGGGCGGAGCCATCGATGTCTATGGCGACGTTCCGGGCGCTGGCGCTCTGGCGATCACGAGTAGCGGGGAAGCGGCGGGAGCCATTCACGCCCGTGTTTTGAAGGCTGAGCCAGGCGCACGCAAGGGGCAGGTTGCCGCCGTGACCGCGCGCGGGGAAATCTTGGCGGCGGCGCGTTTCGATACCGCTGCGGGCTCCAAGGGCGAAACCGCGCTCGATCTTCCGCTCGACCTGCGCAACCAGGTCGCCCGGCTCGAAATCCCTGGCGAAGCCTCGGCGGGCGCGGTGTATCTCTTCGATAGCGAGTCGCAGCGAAGGCGCGTAGGCGTGGTCGCAAGCGAGGGTAGTGAGGAGGCGCAGCCGCTGCTTTCCCCCGTTTACTATCTCGAACGCGCTCTCACACCCTACGCGGAGGTTACGCGAGCGCACACCGCCAATCTCGATCACGCCACCGCAGACCTCCTATCTGGCTCTCCGTCCATCATTATTTTGAGCGACGTAGGCCGTCTCGCCGGCTCCGCGCGTACGCGGCTTCGCGCCTTTGTCGAAAAAGGCGGGATGCTTATCCGCTTCGCCGGTCCGCGGCTCGAACAGGGCGGGGATGCGCTGCTGCCCGCTCCTTTGCGCGAAGGCGGGCGCACGCTGGGCGGGGCCATGACATGGGCCTCGCCGCAAAAACCGGCTCCCTTCGAGCAGGATTCACCCTTCTACGGGTTCTCTATACCGAACGACGTGACGGTTTCGCAGCAAGTCCTCTCCGATCCATCCGCCATGCCGCACGAGGCCAAGGTTTGGGCGCGGCTCATGGACGGCACCCCGCTCGTGACGGCCGCCAGGCGCGGGGCAGGCATGCTCGTTTTTTTTCACATTACCGCTAATCCAGATTGGTCTAATCTTCCAATCTCAGGTTTATTCGTTGAGATGATGCAAAAGATTCTAGAGCTATCTCCTTTGCAGCTTAGTCAGACAGGCGATGAAGCCGCTAAGCCGGCCGAAGCCGCCGCCGCTCCCGTCCAGGATGAGCTGCTAAAGCCGTGGCGCGTTCTGGACGGTTTCGGCAAGCTCGCCGAGCCCCCGGAGCGTACGAAAGCGATTGCGTACTCCGGGATTGGCGCGGCCCGCAGCAGCGCATCGAATCCAGCTGGGCTATACGGTCCCCAAAATGCGCTCCACGCGATTAACGTCATGAGGGACGCAGACGCGTTGCAGCCGCTGAAACTGCCCGCCAATGCCCATGTCCGCGCCTTCGCGGATGCCAAGACCGTTGCGCTCGCTCCATGGCTTTATTTGCTCGCATTGCTCCTTTTCCTTGTAGACGGCACCGTTTGCGCGCTGTTTCTCGGCAGCGGGGCCATTCGCTGGCGCCGGGCTGCAGCTGCCGCCGTTGGCTTTGCGTTTTTCGCCGGGTTCGCAGTTCCAGGCGCGCGCGCCGAAGCGCCCAAGGATAGTGCCGCTGCGGCAGACTTCGCGCTCCAGGCCTCTCTTGAAACGCGCCTGGCCTATGTGGTGACGGGAAACGGCGAAATGGACCGGATCAGCAAGGCCGGTCTTTCGGGCCTCTCCAAGGTCCTGAACGCACGTACCGCCGTCGAGCCTGGCGAGCCCATGGGCATCGACCCCGCCCGTGACGAGCTTGTGTTCTTCCCCCTGATCTATTGGCCTGTGCTGCCCGATGCAGAGCCGCTGCCCGACCGGGTACTCGCGAAAGTCGACGCCTACATGAAGCAGGGCGGCCTGATCATCTTCGATACCAAAAATGACGGCACCTTCGGCGGCAACCTCACCAGGGGAACATCGACGCCCTTGGGCCAGCTCCTGGGCAAACTCGATCTCCCGCCCTTGCAGCGCCTGCCGGAGGGCCATGTGCTGACCAAGGCGTTCTATCTTCTGCAATCCTTCCCTGGACGCTGGGATAATGGCGATCCCTGGGTTGAAGCGCAGGCCGAGAGCGCGGATTCGGCAAAGCGCGGCGTGAAATCGGACGGCGTCAGCTCGATTATCGTGACCTCGAACGATCTCGCCGCCGCCTGGGCGCTGGACGACAGCGACCGGCCCATGTTTGCTACCGTCCCTGGCGGCGAAGAGCAAAGGGAACTATCGTACCGCGTGGGCGTCAACATCGTGATGTATGCGCTGACCGGGAACTACAAGGCCGACCAGGTGCATGTGCCGGCTATCCTCGAACGGCTGGGGCACTGATTGCAACCCCATGCAGAATAAAGCGCGATGAACTGGTCCGTAGAGTTCTTCCCCTTCTTCTCGCGCGAGCTGTTCGCGGTCTTGGGCGTGCTTTGCCTCGCGGCGGTTGTTTTGTTCGCATGGCGCAACCGGCGCGGGGTTGTGCTCCGGACTTTGAGCCTTGCCTGCTTTCTCGCCGCGCTCGCAAACCCCAATCTCAAGAGCGAAGACCGGCAACCTTTGCCGAATATCGCGGTGGTCGCTATCGACGGAAGCTCGAGCATGGAGCTGGCGGGCCGGACGGATCGCGCACGCCAAATCGAGTCGGAGCTGAAAGATCGGCTCGCCAAAATCCCCAATCTCGAAGCCCGCTTTGTGCATGTGCCCGGCAGCGAGCTCTCCGGCGGGGAGACGACCAACCTGTTCGCGGCGCTCGGCAAGGCAATGGCGGATATCCCGCCAGGCCGCATGGCTGGTGCGCTCTTCGTCACCGACGGCCAGATCCACGATGTGCCGCAGGATAAAGGCTCGCTTGGTTTCGACGCGCCCGTCCATGCGCTCCTGACGGGCGCGCGCGGAGAAAGCGACACGCGCATCGAAGTTGTGTCCGCGCCGCGTTTCGGGCTCGCTGGAACCGTGGAGACCGCCGAGATCAGAGCCGAGCGCAACGGCCCTGGCACGAACGGCCTGGCGACCTTCGAAATACGCCGCGAAACCGGCCCCGTCGAGACAATCAGAGCGCCTTATGGCAAGACGGTTCCGATCTCGCTGCGTTTCGAACACGCCGGGCCGAACATCGTCGAAGTGGACTTAAAGCCAGAGCCTGGCGAGCTGACCACAATCAACAATAAGACGGTCATCCAGGCACAAGGGGTCCGGGAAAATCTGCGCGTGCTCCTGGTGTCTGGCGAGCCCCACGCCGGCGAGCGCACATGGCGCAACCTGTTGCGTTCCGATGCCGCGGTGGATCTGGTGCATTTCACCATCCTGCGCCCGCCGGAAAAGCATGACGGTACGCCAATCGATCAGCTCTCGCTGATCGCCTTCCCGACGCGCGAGCTGTTTTCCGAGAAGCTCAACACATTCGATCTGATCATCTTCGACCGCTATCAGCGCAGGGCGGTGCTGCCCATGCTCTATCTCGATAACGTGGCCCGCTATGTGGAGCAAGGCGGCGCGGTTCTGGTGGCCGCCGGCGCGGATTTCGCCGGCCGGTCGAGCCTGGCACGCACGCCGCTCGGCCAGGTTTTGCCCGCTCACCCGACTGGCAAGGTTTATGAGGAGCCGTTCCAGCCGGCCATTACCAAGGAGGGCGAGAAGCATCCCGTAACGGCTGGGCTACCCGGCGCTCCCAGGAAAGAGGGGGAGAAGCCGCGTTGGGGGCATTGGTTCCGCGTGGTCGATGCGCAGACGGAT
The DNA here is from genome assembly GCA_963785355.1 of uncultured Alphaproteobacteria bacterium. GTDB lineage: Bacteria > Pseudomonadota > Alphaproteobacteria > Rhizobiales > Rhodomicrobiaceae > Rhodomicrobium. The sequence goes on along the minus strand of CAWAVJ010000042.1, from coordinate 26,876 downwards.
CGCGGCGAGGTGGTCATGAGCGGGGCCGGGGACAAACCGCTGCTTGTGCTCGACCGGCGCGGCAAGGGCCGCGTGGCACTGCTGCTCTCCGATCACGCCTGGCTTTGGGCGCGCGGCTACGAAGGCGGCGGCCCGCATGTCGATCTTTTGCGCAGGCTTGCACATTGGCTCATGAAAGAGCCCGACCTTGAAGAAGAGGCGCTTTCCGCGAAGGCCGGCAAGCGCAGCGTCACTATCGAGCGGCGCACCGTTCAAGAAGCAGTAGGCGAGGCAACGGTTACAACCCCCTCGGGCAAGGAGATCAAGGTTGCGCTCGACAAGAAAGCGCCGGGCCGGTTCGTCAAAACCATTGCGGCCGATGAGCCGGGCGTTCACCGCATCACCATGGACGGCTTGACCGCATTGACCGTGGCCGGCGAGATGAATTCGCCGGAATTCCAGAAGGTGGTGTCGGCCGATGAGCCGCTGCGGCCCGTGCTGGATAACACGGGCGGCGGCGCGTTCTTTATGGGCGGGACGGCCGGTGCGGCGCCGGCGCCCATGCCTTCGATCGCAATGGTGCGCTCGGGCCATCGCTTTTACGGGAATACGTGGCTTGGGCTCAAAGCCCGCGACGCCTTCGAGGTGAAGGCAATATCCTATACGCCGCTCATCTCGGGCTTCGCCGCGCTCGGCATCGCGCTCGGCCTTCTGTCACTGACCTGGTATCGCGAGGGGCGCTAACGCCTTGCGCTGTAAATTAGAGACTTTTTTCCAAAATCGCGAACTCAAGATCGTCCACTTTCGGCAATCCGAACTTCTCATCGCCATAGGGGAATGGCTCGGTTCTGCCCGTGTTCGAATAGCCGCGGCGTTCATACCAAGCAATGAGCTCATGCCGCTTCTGGATCACGGTCATTTCGATTTTCGCAACTTTCCAGTTCTCGCGCGCCCAAATCTCGGCGGCTGCGAGAAGCTGCTTGCCGAGGCCGCGCGCCTGCAACTCAGGTTTAACGGTGAGCATGCCGAGATAGGCGCGATCCTCTCTCCGTTGTAAGTAGACGCAACAGATCGGTGCCTCCCGTTCATACAGCAGCAAAACCGTATTGCGCACGTCTGCGATCGTCTCGCGAAGCGTTTCCGGGTCCGTTCTTTGCCCGCCGAGAAGACCGGCCTCTGTGGTCCAGCCGCGCTTGCTCGATTCCCCCCGGTAAGCAGAGTTGATTAAAGCAGAAATAGTGTCAGCGTCCTTGGCATTCGCCACGCGCAAGCTGGTAAAATCCATAAGATCTTTTACCGCAGCGGGTTTCAGGTTGCAATATTATGTAGTTTCGAGTTCGCTGCCGCGTATCATACCGAATCCACTCGATTGCTTCCGCCGCCGTCATCCCGGAAACGCCGGAGGCGTTATCCGGGATCGTTACAAATGCCTGCGCCCCGTAAGATCCCGGATACAGCGCTAGCGCCGTTCCGGGATGACGGGTGCGGAACTACTCAACCGGATTCGGTATCACATCCGGCTCAAAAGCTTTTCCGGTTCCAGTTGCCTCAACATCCATCGCATGAAGCGGTCCTGCAAAAAATAGTGCCATTGCGGCCGGGCTGCCCTTCGCTTGACGTAAGCCCCAATCCCGGCGCACATAGGTTCGGGCTCGAAGGCGCCCCACACCCCAATGACCGGCCAGAGCAAATATCCGAGATTGGCCCCGGCAACAGGCGCGACTTCGTAAAGCAGGATTTTTTCGGCTTCCTGACGCCCCAAGCGAATTTGCTGCAGGCGCTCGGCAGTTGCTTGGTAGTCCCATTCGCTGGGTTCTGTGTCGAGGAAGAACAAATCGGCCAGAAGTAGCCAGGCTTTCTCGCGATCTTCCGGCGTCAGCTCCATCGCAACCTGGGCGCCCGGCTCAAACGGTTTCCACGCCTGCATCGCCTTCGTGAACGTCCACCAGCGCGCGAAGCGCCGACCTTGCCCGCGACAGGCGTGACTTGACCGTGCCCACCGAGATGTTGAGTACGCTCGCCGCTTCCTCGTAGCGCAGGCCCTCCACCGCGATCAGCATCAAGACCTCGCGGTGATCTTCGGTCAGCCGCATGAACGCGTCCTGCACCTCCGACAAAACGAGATGGTGAAGCTGGTCCGCTCCGCTGTAAAGCGGCGCATCCTTTTCGAGCCGGTTGCGATAGGCAATATCGTGCTGAGCGCGCCGCTTGTCGTTGCGGAATACGTTCTTCAAGATGACGAAAAGCCAGGCCCTGAGGTTCGTGCCGGGCTGCCAGGAGGCAATATTGGCGATAGCGCGGGTCAAACATTCTTGAACGAGATCGTCCGCGTAATCCGCATCGCGCGTCATGTAGCGCGCGAAACGCCTTAAGCGCGGGATCTCTGCCCTCATGGCAGAAATCGTTTCGCGGTGGTCCTGCGGCATACTCTGTACACTCTCCGCCTTGGCCTGAATATATAGACCTACTACTCACAAAGGAAGGCCAGTAAAAACCAATGAAGTGGATAACAAACCGATACGTCTTCTGTATATTTGCTACTGTAGGGTGCAATTACAACTAAAGCTGCGCTTTGGTTGCGCCTCGATTGTACCGTATCTATGTGTGCGCTGCTAATGGTGAGGGACTTGAATTCTTCCAAGCTCATTTCCATTCCGGGGATCGATCGAAAGCACCGTATCGCTTCCCTCACCCTTCCAGTGAAGAATCACGAGATCGCCGCTGGCTGCGACCGTTTCGAGCTTGCCTTGGCCCAAATCCAAAACTCGCGCATAAGGTGTCTGCGTAGCGGGCGCCGATGCTGGCGCGGGCTTTGACGCCTCGCCGAGCTTTGACACCTGCTGCGCCACGCCATAGAAAAGCGCCACCATTCCAAGCAGCAGGAGCACCGTCAAGATCGCCACGGCGATCTTGAGGATGCGCACACCGCGCGGGGTGAAAACGCTGCCCGGGAGCGGGCCTGAAACATTTGTCATAGAAACCGCGTATTCATAGGCATGCTGGATCGTATCGTGACAAGCGGGATTTCATCTTCGACCTGCCGGCACACCGTCGATGAGACCGGCGCCGGTACGAGGCTCGATCGTTTTCTGGCAAGCCGGATTGAGACACTAAGCCGGGCAAGGTTGCAAGAACTCATTCGTGGCGGCCGGGTTACGGCCCAGGGCCGGCCTGTGACCGATCCAAGCGCCAAGGTGCGCGAAGGCGATAGCTTCGAGGTCGAGGTGCCGGCTGTGGAGCCTTATGCGCTCGCAGGCGAACCGATCGCTCTGCGGGTTGTTTATGAGGATGACAGCCTCATCGTGATCGACAAACCCGCCGGGCTGGTGGTTCACCCCGGCGCCGGCAATCAGACTGGAACGCTCGTGAACGCGCTCATAGCACATTGCGGGGAAAGCCTGTCCGGCATTGGCGGCGTCGCGCGGCCGGGAATCGTACACCGGCTGGATAAGGACACGAGCGGGCTGATGGTCGCGGCCAAGACCGATGCCGCGCATCGCGGCCTGGCCCGGCAGTTCGCCGATCACGGGCGGACGGGCGATCTCCGCCGGCAATATATCGCGGCTGTGTGGGGCGAACCCTCGCCGCGGGCCGGCCGCATCGAAACGCTGATCGCACGCCACCCCACATCGCGCACCAAGATGGCCGCCGTTGGGGCGGGCGGCCGGATCGCCATTACCAGCTACGAGACGCTGCACACCTATCGATTGGCCTCCAGCTCGCCCAAAGTCCGAGGGAACAATCCGCTCGCTTTAAGCGTCGTCCGGTGCAACCTTGAAACGGGGCGCACGCATCAAGTGCGGGTGCATATGGCCCATATCGGCACGCCAATCGCGGGAGACAGCGTTTATGGCGCGGGATTTGCATCCAAATCGCAAGCGCTTCCACCAGAAGCTGCCGCTGCGCTGAACCGGTTGCGAAGGCAGGCGCTGCACGCGGCCGTGTTGCGCTTCCGCCATCCGGTGACCGGCAAAGTTTTGGCTTTCGAGAGCGGCTTGCCTGGGGATATCGCGAATTTGTGTGAAGCCTTTGAAAGATTGGATACGAAACTGTCCAAGAATTAAGATGCAGAAGTTGGATCGCAGGCGTAAGGTAAGGTCAATCGTTCCAAAAATACGAACGAGTTCTCCAGAGACAGCGGACCTACCGCTGGGGAGGGTATAAGCATGAGTTCATTGCCATCGGTCGCTGCTAGCGGCGGTCTCGCCCGGTATCTCGAAGAGATCCGGCGTTTCCCCATGCTCGAGCCCCAGCAAGAATACATGCTCGCCAAACGCTGGCAGGAGCATGAGGATGCTGCCGCCGCGCAAAAGCTTGTCACCTCTCACCTACGCCTCGTAGCCCGTATCGCCATGGGATATCGCGGCTATGGCCTTCCCATCGGCGAAGTCATCTCGGAAGGCAATGTCGGCCTGATGCAGGCTGTGAAGCGGTTCGACCCCGACAAGGGGTTCAGGCTTGCTACCTACGCTATGTGGTGGATCAGGGCTGCAATTCAAGAATACATTCTGCGGTCCTGGAGCCTGGTGAAAATGGGCACAACCGCGAGCCAGAAGAAGCTCTTCTTCAATCTTCGCAAGGCCAAGAGCCAGCTGCAGGCCCTGGAGGAAGGCGACCTTCGCCCCGATCAGGTGAAGCAGATTGCGACCAATCTGGGCGTGCCGGAGGAAGACGTCATCTCCATGAACCGGCGGCTGGGCGGGGACGCCTCGCTGAACGCGCCGCTGCGCGCCAACTCGGAAAGCGGCGAGTGGCAGGATTGGCTCGTGGACGATAGCCCGGATCAGGAGACCATGCTCGTCGAAAGCGAGGAGATGGACCGGCGCCGCGAATATCTCGAAGTTGCGATGGAAGGCTTGAACGACCGCGAGCGCCGTATTTTTACTGCCCGCCGGCTATCCGACGACCCGCTGACGCTGGAGGAGCTTTCGTCCGAGTTCGGTGTCAGCCGCGAGCGCATCCGGCAGATCGAGGTGCGCGCGTTCGAGAAGGTGCAAAAGGCCGTGCAGCGCGCCGCGATCAAGGCGGAAACGCCGCGCGCCTCCACAGGCGCCAGCGCGCCGGCACTTTCGGCGGCGCGCTAAGGGCTCGCCCGGAAATAACTGCGCCATCTGGCTCGGCAGGATAGCAATCCGTAGCGCCGTACCATGGTAAATTTTCGGTTGGTTAACGGGCACCCTGGATCTTTTCCGCCGCCGTCTTTCTGCGAATCTTTTGCCGCTTTAGGTCGAATTCCACGATTCCAAAATACCCGTTAATATTAGATTATTGCGCGAGTTTACCACAAATCCCAATCTTAGGTTGCAGAATTAGTTAACGGCAAGCAAAGGTTATTGATGTGATTTCAATGGCTTATTCGTCCGTATACAGCTTATAAGCTACCGGAACCGCTTTTTCTTGGCGGCGCGCCGGAGGATGAAGCAAGTCAAGCCTGCGGCGATGTATTACCAGAAGATATAGGTTTGCTGGTATTTAAAAAGCGGCCGCCACAGTATGGATGGAAGACTATTTGCACGGAAATGCACGCGCCACGGGCCTTAAGGGCCAGCGCGAGCCCGGTACGGCAAATAGAACGCGGCCTCTCGCGAAGTTATGCCTGTGCACCGCCGCTTCGTTTCTTCCTCCAATCGCTGGCCGCTTTTCCGCAGCGCCATGGCCCGGCTTGACCGCATGGGCGCTAACATAACAGGGGGAATCTCCCCTCACCCTGTCCCTCTCCCCATGGGAGAGGGGACGCCCTCACAGCGGTTGCGACGGGACTCCCTCTCCCATGGGGAGAGGGCTGGGGTGAGGGGAGATTCCCCCGTTCATCACGCCATCCGCTAATTTTAGCGCCCATGCGGTCAAGCCGGGCCATGACAACTGGAGTTTGCTGCGATGCCGTGCGCGGCGTTAGCGCATCGGTAAGGAGCTATGGTCCACCATTGCGTCATGGGAAGGCGGGGCATGGCTGGGAGGCGTTGCGATGGCGGTATTTGCAGGGATTGAGAGCGGAGCCCGGGCGGCTGCCGGGAGGCTGGGCAGCGCGGACCGGTGCAGCTTCCGGCGGGCGCGGCTTGCGCCGAAAGGTAAACGCGCGGCGCGGCGCTCAGACGCCGGAAACCGCGGGATTTGGAGGCCCAACCTACCGGGCATGGCTAACAAACCGCTAAAAATTTATGGCGATTTGTATAAGTCTTTGTTTGATCGTGCGTCTTATCGGAAAAACCGCTCACACTTTTTCCGGACGCACTCTAGGACCCGGACTGAGCCCAACGCTCTGCCTCCGTGCCAACGAGGCTCGCGAGCGAAGAGGCGTTCTTCGCACCCTCCGCCAGCAGGGCGGCCTTGATGTCTGACAGGAGGGCAGGCCCTTCGTAGACGAGGCCGGTATAGAGCTGGATCAGCGATGCGCCGGCGCGGATTTTTGCCAGGGCGGACTGCGCGGAATCGATGCCGCCAACGCCAATCAGCGGCAACTTGCCTTCGCTGGCGAGATAGCACTTGGCGAGGAAGCGCGTCGAGCGCGCGAACAGCGGCCGGCCCGACAACCCGCCGGCCTCGCCGCGATGCAAGCCTGGTGCCACGCCGTCGCGCGAAAGCGTGGTGTTGGTGAGAATCGCGCCGTCCACTCTGTGTGCGAGAAGGCAAGCCATCGCCGGGGCGATTTCCTCATCGCGGAAATCCGGGGCGAGCTTCACCAGCACCGGCACCGGGCGCGGCAGGCTCGCCCGCGCTGCCATCACGGCCGCAAGCAGCGCGTCGAGCCGCTCCGGCACTTGCAAATCGCGCAGGCCCGGCGTGTTCGGCGAGGAGATGTTGACGGCGAGATAGGACGCAAAGGGGCCGAGCGCTTGCACCCCGGCCACGTAATCCGCGATTGGGTCCGCGCTGTCCCGGTTCGCGCCGATATTGATGCCGAGAATGCCCTTGGGCGGCCGGCTCGCCACGCGCAACTGCGCGGCCGCATGGCCGGCATTATTGAAGCCGAGCCGGTTCACAATGGCGCGCCCGGCCACGAGCCGGAAGACGCGCGGACGCGGATTGCCGGGCTGCGGCCGGGGCGTGACGGTGCCCGCCTCCGCGAAACCGAAGCCCATGGCGAACAACGCGTTGTAGACGCGCGCGTCCTTGTCGTAGCCGGCCGCCACGCCGATGGGATTGGGGAAGTTGAGGCCGAAGAGCGTCTGGCTGAGGCGGGCATCGTCCGGCTTGCATGGGCGCGGATAAAGGCCGGCTTCGAGCGCGCGCAGCGATGCTTCGTGCGCCGTCTCGGGATCGAGCAGGAAAAGGCCGGCCTTGGCCGCGGGCCAGAGGCGGTTCATGGCTCAAGCCCGCCGGGAATGATGGGAATGCCGCCGGCGTCAAGCGGGATGGCGGTTGCGCTTCTCACCGCATCGAGCGGTAAGTCCGCGTAAAGATGCGGAAAAAGATCGCTGCCGCGTGCGGACTCCCAACGAAGGTCACTCCCCTCACCCTGTCCTTCTCCCGCAGCTCGCCTTCGCGAGCTTGCAGGCCGCATCCGCATCTGCAATAGGAGAAGGGACCCCTGAAATACCCGCGGCGAATTCTAGCGTCCCCTCTCCCATGGGGAGAGGGACAGGGTGAGGGGCGGGACGTCCGTTCAATGCTGCAACATCGACGGCGAGCAGGACCAAATCGGGGACGCCCGCGAAGTATTTCCGCGCCGTTTCGCCAAGCTGGGCGGCCGTGGAAAAATGGATGAAACCGTCGCGCAGGTCGTGGGCCGAGCCGCGATACACGCCCTCCGTCCGCGCAGCTTCCCACTCTGCGCGCGTCAGCAGCTTGTAGATCGTGGCGGCCGTCATCGCCGTCAGGCCGCCGCGGCTGCTTGCTGGAGCCGTTCGGCGATCAGCGCGCGCGTATTCTCGATGCCATACGCCTTGATGAACGAGCCGAAGCGCGGCCCCTGGCTTTCGCCGAACAGCACCTCGTATAGCGCCTTGAACCAGTCGCGCAAATTCTCGAAGGGGTGCGACTTGCCCACCTCGTAGACGATGGCTTGCAGCTCCTCCGCGTTGAGCGCCGCGTCCGCATGCGCCAGCCGCTCGTTCAGGTCGAGCATCGCCTCGCGTTCCACGGCGGTGGGCGCCCGGTAAACCTTGAACGGCTTCTCGCGCTCCTCGAAATAGCGGATGGCGAAGCCGATCAGCCGGTCGAGTTCGGGGAAATCCTGACTGCTCGCTCCCGGCGCGTAGTTCTGTACGAACTGCCAGAGAATATCCTTGGTGTGCGCGTTCGAGGCGCTGACAAGGTTCAACAGCAGGGCGAAGCTCACCGGCACGGAATGTTGCGGCGGCTGGCCGCCGTGGATGTGCCAGACGGGGTTCTCCAGCCGCTTCTCCGGGCTTTCCTTGTGGTAGCTTTCGAGGAAGCCGAAATAATCGTCCACGGCCTTCGGGATCACATCGAAATAAAGTTTCTTCGCCGTCTTGGGCTTCTGGAACATGTAAAGGCTGAGGCTTTCCGGCGTGGCATAGGCGAGCCATTCCTCCACCGCGATGCCGTTGCCCTTCGACTTCGAGATTTTCTGGCCGGTATCGTCGAGGAACAGCTCGTAATTGAATCCCTCCGGCGGCGTGCCTCCAAGCGCGCGGCAAATCTTGGACGAGAGCGTGACGCTGTCGATCAAGTCCTTGCCCGCCATCTCGTAATCGACGCCGAGCGCCACCCAGCGCATGGCCCAATCCGCCTTCCATTGGCACTTCACATGGCCGCCCGTGACCGGCAGCTCGACCTTCTTCTCGGTATCGGGATCGTGGAAGGTGACGGTGCCCTTCTTCAGATTGCGCTTCTCGATCGGCACCTGCAGCACCTTGCCGCTGGTGGGCGAGATGGGCAGGAATGGCGAATAGGTGGCGCGCCGGTCCGGCCCGAGCGTCGGCAGGATGATCTCCATCACCTTGTCGTAGGCTTCGAGCATGCGTAGCAATGTCTCGTCGAACTGCCCCGCGCGGTAACATTCGGTCGAGGACAGAAACTCGTATTCGAAGCCGAAGCTGTCGAGGAAGGCGCGGAGCCGCGCATTGTTGTGCGCGCCGAAGCTTGGGTGCGTGCCGAATGGGTCTGGCACCGAGGTCAAGGGCTTCTCCAGCGCCGCTTGCAGCAGCTCCTGGTTCGGCACGTTGGTTGGCACCTTACGCAGGCCGTCCATGTCGTCGGAAAAGCACACAAGCCGCGTCTTCACATCGGGGCGCAGCGTTTGCAGCGCGTGCCGCACCATGGAGGTGCGCGCCACCTCGCCGAACGTGCCGATGTGCGGCAGGCCGGACGGGCCGTAGCCGGTCTCGAACACCACCTCGCGTTCGGGCGCGCGCTTTTCCAGCCGTTTCAAGAGCTTGCGCGCTTCTTCGAAAGGCCAAGCCTTGGAATTTGCAGCAAGCTCTGCGGGCGTGTGCGCGGCGGCGGTCATTGTCTTGCGTTTCGTTTCAAAATGTTGCGAATGCCGCGACTATGTGGAGGTGAGACCCCCGCGTCAACCCTGGCCTAAGGCCCACGCACAGAGTAAGCCGGGCCGCACGCCTCGATTACCGCGCTTGCAGACGCCGCCCTGGCGTCACTGCTTGGCCTTGCGCGCGGCGTAGCGCGCATCGCGAGCCGCTTTCTGCTCGCCCGCGAGAGCCGCCTGCCGTTCGGCCGCTCTCGCAACTTCAAGCTCGGCCTCGGCTGCCTTCTTGACCTTCTCTTCGGCAAGTCGCGCCTTCTCTTCGAGCTTTTTCGCCTCACGCTCCGCCGCGCGCGCCTCGCGCGCCTTGGCTGCGTCCAGTCTTGCCGCCTTCCGGGCTAGAGCGGCCGGATCGTCCTCCGCCTTGCGCTCGGTAAACTTCCGCAACGCCGCTTCCTTGGCCTTCGCCGCCGCTTCGCGCCGCTCGCCAAAGTCTTTCTCTTTAAAGCTTCTCATCCACCACCGTTTTGCACATCTCGCCGCCATTCAGGCCGCGAACATCGTAGAGTTTAGAAGGCGCGCGTACGCCGAAAACGCAAGAGCGATGCGCCGGTTATCCCAAAAGAATGTGGGCGAGCGGCCAGAAGCTGCGGCAATCATTTTCGCGCTGTTTCGTTTTGGGGGGCGGCGCTTGATCCCGCTGTGCTGGCCGGTAAACCGGTCATTCAAGGCACACGGCTTGCCGTTGACTTCATTATTGGTCTACTCGCGGAAGGGTAGAGCGAGGTGGATATTCTGCAGAACTATCCCGGTGTTATGCGTTAGGACATCGCGGCCTGCCTCGCCTATGCACGCCCGAGCGGCAGTTGATGCTCGCTGGTCAGACTTATGGCAGCCGGTCCCCTTCAATCGGCGGTTCATCTCCGGCTTCGTCCAGGAATTTCAGAAACGCCTCGCGCGTACCCCGCTTGGCGCGCTCCTTGAAGTAGTCCTCGGTCTCAAGCGCGGAAAGCTTCTCCGCCACAGCAATATTGATGAGCTGATTAAGGCTGACGCCCTCTGCCCTCTTCCCCCCGGTAAATGCGGCAGACGGGTCAGGTGGACCGCAACAATTACAGCCTGCGGTAGGAACAACGATCAGCGGAGCAACGTCCTTTAACGGCTGGTGGATCGGTAACCAAGCCCAGGCCGTTCAGATAACAAATGGCGCAACACCGCTGCGGTTCACGGTTGCGCCATCGACGATCTCCGCCACTTCCACCCCAGTGGTGATCCTCTCGGGTACGCGTACGGTCCCAAGCTGCACCGTGACTTTTCAAGGCGCTCTGGCCTTGCGCCCAGGGACACTGCCGAACTGAGTTCCAGAACGGCGTTCCGCTAGCTGTTCCGCCACACAAACTCCTCCCCGCATCCGCGCCCGCAACAGCAGAAGGCGGGGAAGAAACCGCCAATCGCTTTCATCGAAGGGGCTCGACGTAGAGCCAGCGTCCATCCTCGCGGACGAAGCGGCTCGTCTCGTGCAGCTCGTGCGCCCGTCCGCCGGCCTTATAACGGGCGAAGAATTCGACGAGGGCAGCGTCAGCCGCGCCGGCCTCGTGCCGCAGAACCTTCAGGCCGACCCAGCGGCGGGGCGCGGAAGCGAGGTCAAGCTCCTTGGGCCGCGTGCCCGGGTGCCATGTTGCGAGCAGATAATCCTCAAGTTTCAGCACATAGGCCGTATAACGCGAGCGCATCAGCGCTTCCGCGTCCGGGGCCGCTTCGCCGCCATGCCAGCGCTGGCAGCACCGCTCGTAGGATTGCCGGCTGCCGCAGGGGCAGGGCCCCCGGTATCGCCCGTCAGACTTCATGCGCTTCGAATCCCCGGTTCTTCTGCCGGCCGGCGTGTGCCCGCATTTTCTCTCACCGCTTCGCTTCCATCGCAATCATGACCAGCGTTGCCAGCACCACGGCGATGTTCTTGGTCAGCGGCCCCAGCGGATCGATCCAGGCCTCGGGAACGGCAAAGCAGGCAAGGAGCGTGAAGACCGCGACGGCCGCGAGCTGAAGCAGGCCGGTCAAGGCGGGCCGGACATTGAACAGGAGCGCCAAGCCGAGGATGCCGTCCACCGCGGCGCCGGCGTAGACGAGCGCGCTCGCCTGCCAGCCCGAAACGCCAAGGCCCGCCACCATCTCCACGCTTTTTTCGAGCGGATAGACGAAGGCGGATACAATCGCCGTCCAGATCCATAGGATCGCAAGGCCGATGCGAAGCGCCGGGCGCAGGAAGAACAGGCGGGCGTGCCAGAGCGCGGCTTCGGTGGCTGGCTCGGAGGCAAGTGCCGCCCCAAGCTCGCGCGGCATCCAGTTTGGAACCTCGGCGATGGGGCCGGCCGGCGCGGTGTTGCCATGCTTGAGCATGGCAAGGCTCTCCTTAGACAGCGCATCGAAAGAAAGCAGCCGTGCGAACGGGATCGAGGCCCTAAGCGCCCATTCCGGCAGAGGAAACACTCGCACAGGTGCCAAGCCCAGCCATCGCCGCAGCGCTTGCGTAAGCTCGTCCGTCGTCATAGGCGCGGGGCCTACGAGGTCCAAAATACGGGGCAAGCTTCCTCCCCGCTCAAGCAGCAGCCGGACGGCGTGGGCGAGGTCTGCAACATGGATCGGCTGTACCCGCCAAGTTCCGTCCCCCAATCGCGGCGGCCATGGAAGTGCCGCTAGCGCAGCGAAAAGCGCCGTGCTCGCCCCGCCCTGTCCGATGACGAGCGAAGGCCGGATGACGGTCCAGCCCGGAAGGCCGTGCTCCTGGGCGAGCTTCAGGCAGCGCTCGTCCGCCGCCGCTTTCGTCACATGGAACGGCGTGTACGCGCCTTCTCCCGCGCCAAGCGCCGAAATTTGGATCAGCTTGGGCACGCTTAGCGCGGCGCAAGCCTCGAACAGCGCGGCCGGGCCCGCGGCATGCACCTGCTCAAGGCTATTCGCGCCATGCCCACGGAAGATCCCGGCGGCGTTGACAACGGCGTCCACACCGGCGAGGCGCTCGCGCCAATCGGCGGCGCTATCCTTTGCGAAATCGCAGGCGATGGCTTCGGCATATGGGAAAAGACGCTGGAGCCGGTGCCGGGCAGCGCCCGCAGGTGACAACCTCGTGGCCCGCATTTCGAAGGCTCGCCGCGATCCTGCCGCCAATGAAGCCGCCCGCTCCGGCAATTAAAACGCGCATCCCGCCCCCCGTCCTTTTGAAGAGCACAGTTGCCCGGAGCGGTTGCATCGACCCCCGGCATGTGCTGTTTACCCCTCGTCCTGTGAACCGGGCAATAGAGTGCGTCCGGAAAAGTGCGAAGCGGTTTTCCGATAAGACGCACGGCAAAACAACAAACGAGAGCCCGCTTTTGATGGCATCAAAAGCGGATGGGCTCTAGCCTCGCGGAAACATCGCGATAATCAAGAAAGAAAATCCTGCTTTCCATGCTCGTGAAGCCTGAACAGCGAGCCGCGCCTCCGGCGGCTCAATTTCCTCTTTCCGCGATTGAGTTTGTGGCGCTGATGGCGATTCTCATGGCGCTTACGGCCCTGAGCGTGGACGTCATGCTGCCCGCGCTGCCGCAAATCGGCCGCTCGCTTGGCGTCGCCAATGGCAACGACCGGCAGCTCGTCGTAAGCATCTATCTCGGCGGATTTGCCCTCGGACAATTCATCTTCGGCCCCCTCTCGGACCGCTTCGGCCGCAAGCCGCCGCTGCTGTTTGGCCTCCTCCTCTATACCTGCGCCACGATACTCGCGGTCGCCTCCTCCTCATTCGCCGGTCTCCTCGCAGCCAGGGTCCTGCAGGGCGTGGGCGCCGCTTCGCCGCGCGTCATTTCGCTCGCCATCGTCCGCGACCGTTTCGAAGGGCGGGAAATGTCGCGGGTGATGTCTTTCGTCACCATGGTCTTCATCGTCGTGCCGATGCTCGCGCCCGGCGTTGGCGAGGGCATCCTGCTGTTCTCGGGCTGGCGGTCCATCTTTGCGCTTCTGCTTGCTGTGGCGTTTGTCGCGGCAGTGTGGGTGACGCTCAGGCTGCCCGAGACGCGTAACGCGGAGGACCGGCTGCCGCTATCGGCCAGCGCGATCTGGCACGCCATCAAGCTTGTGACGCTTACGCGCCAAACCATCGGCTATGTGATTGCTATGGGCTTCATTTTCGGCCTGCTCATCAGCTACGTCATGAGCTCGGAGCAAATCTTCGTCGAGGTCTACGGCCTGGGCGCGCGCTTTCCGATCGCTTTCGGCTCCATTTCCGCCTTCATGATCGCTGCCTCGCTGCTCAACGCTTCGTGCGTGCGAAAGCTCGGGATGCGCGGTCTCTCGCACCGGGCGCTGCTCGGCGCGCTCGCCGCCTGCGCGATCATGGCGCTCTCCGGCTACCCCGAAAAGCCGCCGCTGCTTTTGTTCGGCGGGTTCATGGCGGCGGTGTTCTTCTGCTTCGGTGTGATGATGCCGAACTTCAACGCGCTGGCCATGGAGCCGATGGCGCACCTCGCCGGAACCGCGTCCTCTGTCGCGGGCTTCTACTCGACCGCGGCGGGGGCGATTTTGGGCACGCTGATCGGCCGCTCCTTCGAGGGCGGCGTCAGGCCGCTTTGCATCGGAATTACGCTGCTTTTTCTGGCGACGCTCGTGGCGGTGCTCGTGACCGAGCGCTTCAAGCTCATGCAGCACAGAACCGCCGTACCGGTGCGTCTCACCGGGCAGGAAGAGAGCGCGGCAGACCGCTTTTAGGGCCGGGAATCGTAGAACGCTCACGCCCCCTCATCCCAGCCCTCTCCCCAAGGGAGAGGGAGTCCCGTCGCAGCCGTCGAGAGGGCGTCCCCTCTCCCCATCCGCATTCGCTTGTGAATGCGGACGCTCTAAGTTGCAAGCTTGCCAAGGCGAGCTTGCCGAGAGGGACAGGGTGAGGGGCGTGAGCTATGGATATGTCTCCTTAACCCGCGATCCGCTTTTCCGGGATGACGAGGCCAGCGCCATGTCTTAACAAATCCTCCGTTTCGCATAAGGCCGTATCATGCGTAGAGTCGAGGAGAGGCGCGGTAGCTTGGGCATATACAGCAACGCCCCGTTTCCCCTCCCCGCTCATCGAACCGGACGTGCGGATTTCCCGCATCCGGCTCTCCGGCTGGCTTCACGTCAACGCTATCGGCGGATGGCCTTACAATCCAGGGCCAGGCGGTAAACGCCCAGCTCCCCGAAGATCGCTTCGTAGCTGAAGCGAGCAGTGCCTCGCGAGTGCACTTTGTGCCGCCGGGCAAGAAAACCCCGCACGTTCTGCGCAACGTGGGCGTTGACCGCCTGGTGTGCGTTCTTGCGGGTTCCGTAGCAGAAGTAGTTGTCCCAGCCGCGCAGGATCGCGTTCAACCCATCCCGGATGTCCGGCCAAGGCCGGCAATGGGACGCTTTGAGATGATCGCGCACGCGCTGCTTGAGCCGGGCTACGCTCTTTGGCGACGGGCTCGCCCCCAGATACGCTTCGCCATCGCGCCAATGCCGATGCGGGCCGAAGCTGTAGCCAAGGAACTCGAACCGTTCCCGCCGTGCGTCCTTGAGCTTGGTCTTGACCTCATTCAAGGTCAGTCCAAGCCGGGTTATCGCATTGCGCGTCCAGTCCAGCGCCTCGGTAGCTCTCCCACGACTCAATATAACAAAGTCATCGGCATACGAGACAATCCGCGCACGCAAGCGGCGCGGCTGTTCCGTCTTCTCCCAGTATCTCAGAAAGCGGTTCATGTAACGGTTGGCCAGAAGCGGTGAAATGACACCGCCTTGCGGAGTTCCTTGCTTCGCGCTCTTGCCGCCGCTCATGCGCTTTCCACCATCCTTATCCCGTTCTTCAACCGGAGCCTTGAGCCACATCTTTATGAGCCGGAGAATGTTCCGGTCAGAGATGCGAGCAGCTACCGACTTAAGAAGCTCGGAATGCGGAATGGTGTCGAAATACTTGGACAAATCGGCGTCCACCACATCGGTGTACCCTTGATTGAGCGCGCTTTGCACAACTTTGATCGCGTCCAGCGCACTCTTCCTAGGGCGATAGCCAAACGTATAAGGAGACAAATCCGCCTCCAGAACCGGTTCAACCACGATCTTGACGGCGGTCTGCACCACCCGGTCCCGTATGGTTGGGATGCCGAGTGGCCGCTCGCCGCCGCCGGGCTTGGGGATCATCACCCGCCGCACCGGCATCGGTTTGTACCGTTTCTCACGGAGTTCCTGCCGGATGCCGGACAGCCACTCTTGAACTCCTGCCTCCTCGATCTCAGCGAACGTCACCCCGTCCACACCCGGCGCGCCTCGGTTAGCCTTGGCGAGCTTATAGGCATGTTCGAGAATATCCTCGCGGTAGACCTTGTCGTACAGAAGATAAAAGCGGTATTCCGGCTCCGCCTTCGCTTTGACGTAGAGCTTCCTCTGAAGGTTCCCGATCTTTTCCGGCGTTTCAAGGCTCATCGCCAATCACCTAATCCTTACCCTCTTCAAAAGCGTACCAGAAGTCAGGCGCCTTCCCTCAACCGGAGTTACCCGGCTTCGACAGTACTATGCACCTGTCCGACTCCCCTGCAGTCCGCCAGCTAACCCGGCGTTTAGGCTGCGAGCCTCGGCTGCAAGGGCCTCCCACGTTACTCGGATTACCTTCCTGACGTGCTGTCTCCACTACCCCGGCGGACCCGGCAGGTGCGCGTGTTGGTTGCTTCCCTGCCGGTGCAAGCTTTCCCCTACATTAAGGAGGGTCAGCATCTGCATTAAATCTTTCGAGGCCTGCTCAGAGTTCACTCACGTTACGGCCCATCAGGTCGCTCGGCCGCCCAAGGCGGCCTTTGTCACAGGGCTTCGGCCTAACCAGTTACCCAGCCAAACCGCCTGTCAGCTACCGGAGCTAACCAACTCCTCTCCGGGTGAAACTTTCATTCACTAATAATCCGTGCCCTCGTGGCACACTTAATGCGGCTACGGTAAACGCCAGCCCGGCATATTTTCCGCCGCCGTCTTTCTGCGAATCTTTTCCCGCTTTAGGTCGATTTCTGCGACTCCAAAATACTATTAAATATACGCGCAGATTTGAAATTAACCCAAAACAAGCGCTTGAAGACACCTTCTGCGGCGATTGCACGCCGCACATTTCCAATTTATAATCAATAACATAGCCGAGACACGACCGCAACGCAACCGCGCGTAATGCGTCCTTAAGGCATTTGTGCTAAATTGCTTCGATATCGAAAAGCGCCCCGAAAGGTGCACTTCAAGGGGCAGGCGGGGAGTTGGAAAGGTTAAATTGGCGTTAGACCCGCCTCGGGCGGTGGCGGGGTTTCACGCAATTCATGCGCAGGCTTCGTTTTCGCAGGCGCCGGCCTTTCGCTGCGGCGGCGGCGCTATTAAGTGAGTTGGGGCCACACGGGGGACAAGACGATGGAAAAGAAGCATCAGTTCAACCTCACCTACCTGTTTATCGCGCTATTCCTGCTGCTGCTGTTTCAATCGTTTTGGGTAAGCTACAACCAGATTGAGAACATCCCCTACAGCAAGTTCGAGGAACTTCTGAAGGGCAAGCAGATCGACAATGTAGTGGTCAGCCCGACGCAGATACAAGGCGAGTTCAAGACGCCGGAGAACGGCAGGAAATACTTCACAACCACGCCAGTCAATCCCGAGATCGCCAACGAGCTCGAGAAATATAATGTGCAATTCACAGGTAGCACGGGCGGAAGCATATTCCGAGATCTTCTGTCTTGGGTTCTGCCGGTTCTGTTCTTCGTTGGGATTTGGGTCTTCTTTATCCGGCCCATGGCCGAGAAGCAAGGCATGGGCGGGCTGATGAGCGTCGGCCGGTCGCGCGCCAAGATCTATGTGGAGACGAAAACCGGCGTCAAATTCGATGACGTGGCGGGCGCGGACGAGGCCAAGGAGGAGCTGAAGGAGGTCGTGGACTTCCTGAAGAACCCCGAGCCTTATGGCCGGCTTGGCGCGCGCGTGCCGAAAGGCATTCTGCTCGTCGGCCCGCCTGGCATCGGCAAGACGCTGCTCGCGCGCGCGGTGGCCGGTGAGGCAGGCGTGCCGTTCTTTTCCATCTCGGGCTCCGAGTTCGTGGAGATGTTCGTGGGCGTCGGCGCGGCGCGGGTTCGCGACCTGTTCGAGCAGGCGCGCAAGATGAAGCCTTGCATCATCTTTATTGATGAATTGGATAGCCTTGGCCGGTCGCGCACGGCGGGGATGATGGGCGGCGCCAACGACGAGAAAGAACAGACGCTGAATCAACTACTTGCGGAGCTGGACGGGTTCGATCCGCGCGAGGGCATCGTGCTGCTGGCGGCAACGAACCGCCCCGAAATCCTCGATCCGGCCCTGACCCGCGCCGGCCGCTTCGACCGCCAAATTGCCCTCGACCGGCCCGACCGCCCGGCTCGAACGGCGATTCTGAAGGTGCACATCAAGAAGGTCAAAGCCGCGCCAACTCTCGACCTCGACCGCATCGCCAGCATCACGCCCGGCTTCTCGGGCGCCGACCTCGCCAACCTCGTCAACGAGGCCGCGCTCGCTGCCACGCGGCGCCACGCCAGCGCGGTGACTATGGACGATTTCACCAGCGCGGTGGAACGGCTGGTGGCCGGCATCGAGAAGCACTCGCGGATTTTGTCGCCTAAAGAGCGCAAGGTGGTTGCCTATCACGAGATGGGCCACGCGCTGGTAGCCTCCGCCTTGCCCGGCGTAGACCCGGTGCACAAGGTTTCCATCATTCCGCGCGGCATCGGCGCGCTGGGCTACACCATGCAGCGGCCCACGGAGGATCGCTTCATCATCGAGCGCGGCGAGCTGATCAACCGCATGGCCGTTCTCATGGGCGGCCGGGCTTCGGAGGAGATTATTTTCAACGAGATTTCGACTGGCGCCGCCGACGACATCGACCGCGCCACCGACATCGCGCGCCAAATGGTGACGCGCTTCGGCATGGCGGAAACGCTCGGCCAGCGCGTATACGAGCCGCAGCGCCAGGCCTTCCTGGGCGATGCCATGTTCGGCACGCGGCCCAAGGATTATTCCGACGAGACCAACCGCGAGATCGACATTGCCGTGCGCAAGCTCGTCGACGAGGCTTACGAGAAGGCGAAGGCGACGCTGAACGCCCGCCGCGCCGAGCTCGAACAAGGCACCGCGATGCTGCTCGAAAAGGAGACCATCACCCCGGACGATTTCCCCCCGCTCGAAGGGAAAAAGCCCGCAGAGGAGCTGCTCGCCGCCGCAAAGTAAAACCGGAGCAAAGGGGGCAAGTCCCCCCTCATCCTGTCCTTCTCCGCGCAAGCACGCCTTGGCGTGCTTGCATCTTTTGCTGCCGCACCCGCAAGCGGGTGCGGACGGGGAGAAGGAACGCTTGAATTGCCCTCTACCCCGAACAAAGGGCCGCAGCCAGCTCCCTGTCCCCCACCGCATCCGCTTGCGGATGCGGGCACGTTGAGTTGCAAGCTCGCCAAGGCGAGCCTGCGTGGGAGAGGGCTGGGCTGAGGGGGTCTTATACCTGCCGCCAAAAGTTAAGTCTTGACCGCTCTAGCACACTCCCCGTCATCGCGAGGCCGCCTTGGCGGCCGGCGGGCGTCCAGAAGCAACTTCAGTGCCTTGCCTCTGGATTGCTTCGCTTCGCTCGCAATGACGGCGAGCGGTCAAGACTTATGACCGTTGGTATGACACCCTTGTCCTTGGCCGTTCATTCAGACGGCAAAAAGTAGCTACTTATATATAAATAGGCTTTTTGCCAAACGAACCCAATTTCACTCCCGCACACCATGACGCTGGGGCACAGCACGCCCCGGCAAAGGAGTCAAAATCTTCGACGGCTGGTATTAACCCGCCTTCCGTTGCAAGGCCGCCATGGCAAGCCCTGCGGCTTCTGCGCCGGACGCCATCGCGCCGGAAAAACCGCCGGAACCGCCCCACGACGACGCCAAATAAAGCCCGTCGATTGGGGTTTTCGGCGTGCGCGGCACTCCCTTCCAGACTGGCCCGGTTGGCGGAACGGGCTCGAAGCCGTAAACCGCACCGCCCGGCGTGCCGAGATAACGTTCCATGGAGGACGCGCCCAGGAAGACTTTCTCGCCCACCGCCCCGGCGAACCCGGGGTAATGCCGGTCCATCTCGCCGAGGATCGCGTCGAGCCAAGCATTACGGCGCGCGGTTTCTTCTTCCTTGGAAAGCCCGCGCCAGTTCGAAATTTCATCCACGCCCACGACCGAAACGAGCGTTAGCCCGCCCTCATCGAGGCCCGATGCGATAGCGCCATAGTTCCCGATCCCCAGCACCGGCATCTTGCTATTTGGGTTCGCCGCCAAAAGTCCAGCGGAACGCGGAAAATCGCTGAGCGAGGTCATCCAGGAAGGCAGAAGGATGGTCGAATAGGCTTTGAGCCCGAACTGCGCCGGGTTCACCTTAAGCCCGAAGTGGGCCGAGAACAGCGAGGTGGAAAGCGGCCGTCCCTCGAAGGCGGCCGAAAAGCGCTGCGCGGCTTCCTCCGGCAGCATGCCTGCGATTGCGTGCGGAGCGGGATTTGCGAGCACAACGCGTGCCTCGAACCGTTGCGACGGCTTCTCGCCCTTGGCAGCAGTAACGACGGCGCACGCAGCACCCTCGCTGTTCAGCTCGATGGCCGTGGCCGCGGCGCCCAAAAGCACAGTGCCGCCCGCCCGCTTGATCGCGCCGCCAAGCTTGATGCCGAGCACCCGCGATCCGCCTTTTACATAGACCCCGCCCGAGCCCAAAAAGCCGCTCTGCGCAATCGAATAGAACAGCCACCACAGCTTCTTGGGATCGCCCGCATAGTAGGGCAGATTGGCGGCTAGCCCGAACTTCACCGCTTCGTTGCTGCCGAACTCTTCGGCGAAGACGTCATCGACCGAAGAGTGCCACCCCGAAACGATGGGATAGCTGCCGGTCAGCGCGCCCAGAAGCCCGCCGATGGAGCGGTTTTCGCGCGCCTCGTTGAACTGCGCAACTGTGCCGTACATCCCCTCCATTTTGCCAAGGACGCGCCCGATGGGGTCCTTGGCCTCGGGGAAACGCTCGGAAAGCGACTGGCGCGCTGCTGCAAAACCATGGGGTAGCGAGAACGGCTCGCCAATCGGCCCGCCCTGGACCGTGTATACATCGCCGGCGGGGAGCCAATCGATCTTGTCGAGCAGATCGAGGCGCTGCAGGATGCTGTGCTTGATCTCGCGCGGGTCGCGCGGATCGGCGGTCTGGTGCAGCGCGGCTTCGATGGTAAGCGTGCCCACGCGATAACAGGAAGCCGCACCGCCAAGGCCCGTGTTGCGTTCGAGCAGGCAAACGCTGTAGCCCGCCTTTGCCAGAAGCGCGCCTGCGGTCATCCCGCCAAGGCCCGAACCGATTACCACCGCATCGAAACTGGTTGTGCTCATGCGCCGGACATCCCTAGGCAGAGTTCGCAAAAGTGGCCTTCCCGGTTTTGCGAAAAAACTCTGCGAAAACAAAAGAATCTAAGCGGGCATTCATTGGGTAAGTAACCAACGAAAGTCTGCTTAGGCTGAAATCGTGGCCGCTGCAGGCAAAAGCCTACATCCCGCGTCAGAAATACTCCCCTTCGGCAGGAGCGTCCATCGGCTTTCTCAAGCGGGTGCGGGCATCGCCCCGGTGCGGCATCGGTCATCGCGAGGCGGCCCTTGCCGGCACGGCGATCCAGAAACGGCGCTGCGTTCGTGGCTTCTGAATTGCTTCGGGGCTTCGCATTTCGTAATGACGCGAACCATTCCCTGGGCCTACAGCGGCGGGCGTTTGGGCTGGCGCTCGCCTGGCCAGAGCCAAATCAGCGCCAGGAATAGAACAGCCAATCCCATCCCCGCCAGATGCCACCAGGCGAGACTGGATTCTTTCGAATAGAGCCATGAAACCGCTACCCCGGCCGCAATCAGCCCCGCCAGGACGAGCCACAAGACTTGCAAGGTTCCACGCATGAGAACGCTCCTCTGCATAACGCCGCATTCCGGCGATGCTCTAACGCTTGAGCCGGCGATCCGTTCAATCAATTCGCCGCGGACAATTGCGGAACCGCAGGCAAGGCTGGACAAGCCTTCCATTGCGTCAGCGGCAGCATGAAAAGGGCTATAAAAGCCAAATATGGGAAATAAGGGGCCTCAAGGTTTCGCATGCCGGGCAGCCACATGAACATCACGACACCCACCGCAACCGAGATTTTGCGTGCAATTTCCGATTTCACCATTGCGCCCCAAGCCAAGGCCAGGTGGAACAGCACAAACAAAAGCCCAATGAGTGGGACCGCGATCCTCCCCGGCCCTGTGAGACTAGATCGATCGCATAGAACGGCAGCGCTAAAGACTATGGCCCAGGTGGCGGCCAAGCCGATATGAAACCTGCTCAGCCTGATGTGATTGCGCTCGCAGCGCGTGGTTCCGGTCATCTGAACCCTTCTCTTCGATTTGTCCGCCTGCTGCCAGACGCTGGTAGAAGATGCAGCGCGAGCAGCAAACCTATCCAAATACATTGGTACGGAATTGTGGTCTGCGTTCTAGAAGCTCGATCAACTGGATCTGGAGGGCAAAGGTACACCTGCGGCGCCAAAAGCCGCGGCTTGGCGATCCGACGTGTCCGAGAGCTTGAAGTCCTCGATCACTTCATTGAACAGGCGATAGAAATTCAATTCCGCCGCCAAATGCAGGAAAACGCCGCCAAGCCCAACCGCCGCGCGATCCATGAACACGAACTCGCGCGGCACCTTCACCGGCCCCTTCTCCCTGAGCCCCATATGCACGCGGTACACCTCCCGCCTGCCGTATTCGCCGGGCTTCACCCCCTCCGCGATGGGCCGCACGCGGTCCTCCAGCAGCGGCCCATAGATGAAGCCCGCCCATATGTTCAGAATGTCGATCAAATCGTTGGAAAGCCCACAAAAGCCCCAAGTCTCGTAGGCGTGTACGATCAGGTCGCGGTTCTTGGTCTGCAGACCATGATAGAGATCGATCACGCCGCCCACGAATTTCGGCTCGAAGGTGCGGATGCAGCCATAGTCGAGAAGATTGATGCCGGCGGCGCGGCCGGCATCCTCGAAGATCGTGTAATTGCCGAGGTGCGGATCGCCATGGATCACGGCGTAATGGCTGAAGGGATACCACCAGGCGCGAAACAGCGCGCGGGCGATGACGTTGCGCTCCTCAAGCGGCCGGGCTTTGTAGTCGAGCAGCTTTTGGCCGTCGAGCCAGGTCATAGTCAGCAGCCGCTTGGTCGATAGCTCTGGCAACAGCTCCGGCACGCGGATCGCTTCATCGCCGCGGAAAATCAGGCCGTAGAGCGCCATGTGCCGCGCTTCGAGGCCGTAATCCAGCTCCTCGCGCAGCCGCGCGCCGATCTCCTCCGCCATCTCGGAGGTATCGATGGCCGTGTCCATGCGCTTATAGATGCTCATAGCGATGCGTAGCTGGTTGAGGTCGGCCTCGACCGCGGACTGCATCTCGGGATATTGCAGCTTTACCGCAAGCGTGCGCCCGCCCAGGCTTCGTGCCTTGTGCACCTGACCAAGCGAGGCCGCCGCTGCCGCCTGCTCGCCGAAGGTCAGGAATTTCGCCCGCCAATCGGGGCCAAGCTCGGCCGCCATTCGCCGCCGCACGAAGGGCCAGCCCATGGCCGGCGCCTGGTTCTGAAGCTGTGCCAGCTCGGTGGCGTATTCCGGCGGGATTGCGTCGGGGATGGTCGCGAGAAGCTGCGCGACCTTCATCAGCGGGCCCTTGAGTCCCCCAAAGCCGCGGCAAGCTGCGCCGCCTGCTTCTGGTGGTCCTTGCCGCCGAACAAATAGCTGGCCCCAATCCGCGCCGCCACGCCGCCCACGTTGCCGCCGATGCTGGCATAGCGCTGCACGCGGCGCGAGAAGCGGTTGCCCTCGCGGTCGTGCGCCTCGGTGCCCTCGAACTCGCCATCCCGGCCGGAACTATCTGCCAACAGGTCCACTCCGCTTAGAACTCACGCTGCCCGCCGCCGAACCGCTGGGGATGGCGCCGGGGCACGGCATAGGGGATAAATAAGATCGCTTTGCGGATTTCCCTCATATTTTAACGGGCCAATCAGGCGAAGTCTTTTTGGGGCGGTTGTGGGCGGACTTTTCGCGTCCGGCACGCTAGAGTGCGGCCGGAAAAGTGCGAAGCGGTTTTCCGGTAAGACGCACGGCAAAACAACAACTTAGAGCCGGCTTTCGATCCCATCGAAAGCCGATATGCTCTAAGTCAATTGCATTGAATTTGCTTCTGGTCTAATCGCTGCGCTAAAGGCGCCTTCTGGGATACCGTTCAATGAAACAGAAAAAGACCCCGTTTAATCAGCTCCTGCGCGATATCAAGGACCGCACCTATCCAAATCGCGTAGCAAAAAGAATGCGGGCGCACCCGGCCCTCCGGTGGAACAGGCCAACGCTCACTTCGCTGATTGCGAGGGCACCGGCGATCGAATTTCCTTCGTCAGAGCAGGCTGTCTTCACCCAGGACTGGTTTTTATCCCGTGCTGCATGGCCGGTCTATTTCGAAAATGAGCGGACCAATATCAGGGAATACCTTGAAGTCGGTGTTTTTGAAGGCCGGTCCCTGCTCTATGCTGCCGATCTGTTCCCAAATGCATCCCTCACCGCCATCGACACCTTCGATGGTGGCGACCAGCTTTCAGATAAAGTGACAGATAATCTCGAATCCCGATTTTATCGCAACATCGCGCCCGTCAAAGACAGGGTTAGGGTGCTGAAGGGCACGTCGCTGCAAAGGCTGGCTGAACTCTCCAGCGACGTTGAAAAATACGATGTGATTTATATCGACGGATCGCACTTCCACCGGCATGTTCTTCTCGACACGTTCATGGCGTGGCCGCTCTTAAAAACAGGCGGCATTTTGATTTGGGACGATTATGGATGGAGCCGGGAGCACTATCGAGGAAAGAACCCGGCGCCTGCAATCGATCACTTCTTAGACATTTATGAGGGCGACTATAAGGTGATTTTCGCAACCGATCAGGTAGCCATAAGGAAAACAAGATCGGAACTTACTTATTTTAGTCAGTCTTAGCTGCGATATTGTTGGATGAAGGTGATACGGAACTGCCGCTCCCACTCGAAACGGCGGCCCTCTCTTTTTGGTTGCTGAGAGGGCCGCAGGCGCGCTGCAACTCGTCCTGGCTGTCTGCCGTCAAGCCTCCAAACCTTCCAGCTCGGCGATCATATCCTCGATGACCTTCAACCCCATGGCCCAGAAGCCGGGGTTTGTGGCGTCCAGCCCGAACGGTGCCAAGAGCTCCTTGTGGTGCTTCGTCCCGCCCGCGCGCAGCATGTCGAGATAGCGGCCCTCGAAGCCTTCCGGCGCGCGCTCGTATGCCGCGTAAAGCGAATTCACGAGGCAATCGCCGAACGCATAGGCATAGACATAAAACGGCGAATGCACGAAGTGCGAGACATACGTCCAATAGTTCTCGTAGCCGTCATTCAGCTTGATCGCGGGCCCCAAGCTTTCGCCCTGGACGGAAAGCCAAAACTCGCCGATCCGGTCTGCGGTCAGCTCGCCTTCGCGCCGCGCTTCATGCACCAGCCGCTCGAACTGATAAAAGGCGATCTGGCGCACGACGGTGTTGATCTTGTCCTCAACCTTCTGCGCGAGCAGCGCTTTCCTCTCGCCCGGGTTCTGCGCTTGCGCGAGCAGCGCCTTGAAGGCCAGCATCTCGCCGAACACGCTGGCGGTTTCGGCCAGCGTCAGCGGCGTGTAGGCCATCAACGCGCCTTGGCAGTTGGCCAGCACCTGGTGCACGCCGTGGCCCAGCTCGTGGGCGAGCGTCATCACGTCGCGCGGCTTGCCCAGGTAATTCATCATGATGTAGGGATGCGCCGAGGGCACGGTCGGATGCGAGAACGCGCCCGGCGATTTGCCCTCGCGCACCGGCGCATCGATCCAATTCTTGGCGAAGAAGCCATCCGCGATCTCGGCCATCCGCGGCGAGAAGCGGCGGTAAGCCTCGATCACGGTGCGGCGCGCAGCCGGCCATTCGGTGATGGCCTCGGGATCGCGGCTGATGGGCGCGTTGCGGTCCCAATAGTTGAGCTGGTCCATGTCCAGCCATTTGGCTTTGAGCGCGTAATAGCGATGCGAAAGCCGCGGATAGCTGTCGCGAACGGCCTTCACCAGCGCGTCCACGACCTCGGGCTCGACCCGGTTGGCGAGATGCCGCGAGGAAGCCACATCCGGGAAGCCACGCCAGCGGTCGGAGATTTCCTTGTCCTTGGCGAGCGTGTTCATCACCAGGGTAAACAGCCGGGCGTTGGATTTGAAAACCTTCGCCACCGAATCCGCCGCCGCCGCGCGCTTCTCTCCGTTGGCGTCGCTCAGGAAATTCAGCGCCACTTCGAGCGTGTAGGTGTCGCCCTCGATGTCAAAGCGAAGGCTGGTGAGCGTCTCGTTGAACAGCCGGCTCCAGGCCGAAGGGCCGGTCATGGTCTTCTCATGGAAGAGCTTTTCAAGATCGTCGGAAAGCTGGTAGGGCCGCTCCTTCCGTAAATCGGTGAGCCAAGGGCGATAATGGGCGAGCGCCGCATTGTCGAGCGCAGCGTCCATGACCTCGTCGCCGATGCGGTTCAATTCCAACTCGAAAAACAGAAGCTGCGTGCTGATGGAAGTGAGCTTGTCCTGCGCATCGCCGAAGAGCTTGGCGCGGGCGGGGTCGGCGGTATTCGTGACGTAATGCAAGTAGGCGAAGGAGCCCACGCGGCCCATGCGGTCGGACTGTTCTTCGTAAGCCGCGATGGCCTTTGCGAGCGCTTGCGGGTCTTGCCGCGCTAGGGTCTCGAGCTTGCCGAGATAGGTTTCGCGGAATTGCGCCGCGGCCTGCGCCGCCTTTTCGATATCGGCGTCAAGCTGCGGGCGCCCCGCAGGGTAGAGATCGCTGAGGTTCCAGCCGGGCATCTCGCCGATGGGCTCAGGCACCACGTCCAGAAATCCGCCGCCTGGCTGGGCCGCATGGACCGGCACTACTGGACCCTCCGGGGAATGCCTTGTCATGAGCGCTGTTCTCCTCTTCCGCACACGCTTCGCCAGACCTGCATTTGGCGATTTCGCGTGGAGGGTCAACCGCAACGCTATGAATTATGCCGGATCCGCTCGATTACCTCCCGCGAGCTGCAGCAAAAAATACCCCCTCATACTCGTAAGTTTTTTAGCAATTTGTTAGTCACGTTCGATAGGGGGATCTCCCAACTCCTGCGTTTTTCAGCGGCTGAGCGCGGCACCACGCGTTTACCTTTCGGCGCAAGCGCCGCCCACCGGAAGCGGCACCCTGCCCGCGCTGCCGGCCTGGCCACCCGCCTCCCGGCAGCAGTCCCGGCCCTGCTCCCATTCCTGCAAATAACGCCATGACAAGCCTCCTGGCCGCGTCTGCACCTTCCCATGACACAATGGTGGACCATAGCTCCTTACCGATGCGCTAACGTCCCGCAGGGCATCGCAGCAAACTCAATTGTCATGGCCGGGCTCGA